>JAZSDL010000040.1:0-104061 GCA_045531135.1 Eubacteriales bacterium
GCTAACACAATCTTACAACATAACGCCGTCGATGTCAAGTAAAGGTAACCCTTACGACAATGCTATGGCGGAAAATTTCTTCTCAATTCTCAAAACCGAGTGCATCCACCGCGTGAAGCTGAAAACCTATGAGGAGGATCGCCTCCTCATAGGCGAGTACATTCCTTTCTACAACAACGAGCGTATTCAAACCAAAACAAAACTGACTCCGCTTGAAAAACGAAGTCAGTATGTTGCTTAAAACTAAATATTCACCATAGGGGTTCTTTTTGTGCTGTCCGTACAAAATGGGGCACAACAAAGCGGAAGCCCGATTTTTATTTTCTTTCAATTGCATCCATAGCATCTGCAATACAATTATTTGCTTTTTCCAATTCTGTAACAGCTCGTTCTTTGGTGCATCCTGTCTTTTGACAGATCATACGTATCGCTCGCTCTACTAATTTTTTATTGGAGGGAACCATATATGCCATATAATTACCTCTGACTCTTCCGAAACGAATCATCGCGCCGGTAGATAACATATTCAATATCATTTTTTGAGCGGTGCCTGCTTTCATTCGTGTACTTCCGTTAATAACCTCAGGCCCTACCTCCGCAATGATCGGAAGATCTGACATAGGCACAAGATCGCTGTTTGGGTTACATGAAACGCACAAAGTTACGGCACCGCACTCTTTTGCATAGTTTATCGCGCCTTTAACACAGTTGGCGCTTCCGCTTGCGCTGATTGCAATAAGAACATCTTTTGGATTGAAATTGCGTAGCTTCATTTGAGAAACTATGCTTTCAAAATCGTCTTCAGCCAATTCTTTTGATGAATAAAGTGCCTCGTATCCGCCTGCCATAAGACCGACTATCGTTTCTTCGCTTACACCAAAGGTAGGTAGACATTCCGATGCATCAAGCACCCCCAAACGTCCGGATGTACCCGCGCCGCAATAATAAATATGCCCGCCTGCTTTTAACGAATCGGCAATAATTTCAATAGCTTTTGCAATCTCAGGCAAAGCTTTTTCAACGGCATAGGCGATGGTTTTATCCTCAGCGTTGATAGTGCGCGCTATTTCGATTGCGCTCATTTTGTCAATGTCGGTTGTTTTGGGGTTAAAACCCTCCGTGGTCAAGCTTGAATAATCGGACATTTTCAGTACCTCCGAAAAGATTTTGGTTTTGAATCCAATAGATTTTACCATATAAGAAATTAATAGTCAACTTACTGCTTAAAAAAGCGTTTTGTTATTGACAAGCGTGGTCATATATGGTATTTTTATGTTATAAACATATAAAAATAGCGGAAGGAAAACGTTTGTTGACAGTAAATATGAATAAAAAATTGATAAGTGTGATTGTTCCGTGTTATAATGAAGCAGAGGCACTTCCGTATTTTTTTGATGAATTGGATAAGGTTGCCTCTGATATGCCCGATTATGATTTCGAGGCGATTTATATTAACGATGGCTCAAGAGATAACACGTTGCAAATTGTTCGTGACAGAGCTTCGGTTGATTCAAAAACAAGATACATTTCTTTTTCCAGGAATTTCGGAAAAGAGGCAGGTATGCTTGCAGGTCTTCGTGCTGCAAAGGGCGATTTTTCGGTGATTATGGATGCTGATTTACAAGATCCCCCCTCGCTGTTGCCTCGTATGATGGATATTCTTAATGAAAAAAAGTGCGATTGTGTTGCTACTCGCCGCGGCGATCGAAAGGGAGAACCTCCTATAAGAAGCTTCTTTGCAAATTGCTTTTACGGCATTGTTAACAAAATATCCGATGTCAAGTTGGTACCTTCTGCACGTGATTATCGTATTATGACTCGCAGAATGGTTGATGCCGTGCTGTCACTTAGTGAGTACAATCGTTTTTCAAAAGGCATATTTGAGTGGGTTGGATTTCAAACCGAGTGGATCACTTACGATAACGTAGAGCGTGTTGCCGGCAAGACGAAATGGTCTTTTTGGAGCTTGTTCCGCTATTCTCTCGATTGTATTGTTGCTTTTTCTACAGCACCGCTCGCAATCAGCTCTTTCGCCGGTATATTGATGTTTTTGTTCTCAATAATCGGTAGCTTGATAATCATTATTCGGAAAATTATAGAACCGTTTTCTTCGGTCGGCGGTTGGGCTTCCACGATAATTATTTTACTATTCATTAGCGGTCTTCAGCTTTTCTGTATAGGCGTGCTTGGGCAGTATCTCTCTAAGACATATATGGAAACAAAACGTCGTCCTGAATATATTATCGCCGAAACCGAGGAAGACGAGGACGAAAATTGATGTTCGGCTTCAAACGGAAAAACAAACCGCCTAAAGATACAAACAGCCCCGAGTTCAGGTTGTATATGTGTCAAAAGCTTGATGGAAGAGCATTAAAGTATGTGCTCGAGCGCGATCCCGTAAAAGGCGATTACGTGATCGGCAAAGGTGGGGTATTAAGCTTGTACGAGGGCGACTTTTCGGTTGTAAGCGGCGGAAAGACATTGTTTGTATGCAAAGCGGATGAATTGCTTGCGTGGGAATTCATGTCGCTTGACGGTGCTACACTGACAGGGTTTGATAAGGTACAGCAAAAAGAACGAACAGTAATGGCTTATTACACATATTACAGAGATTAAAAATGGAGGAATCGTCTGTTTGATGACGAGTAAATGAAAATGGCTGAGAAATTCAGAATTGGTATTATCGGTTGCGGCGGTATAGCGACCGGCAAGCATCTTCCTGCACTTAAGGCGCAACCCGATGCCGAAATGGTTTGGTTTTGTGACTTGATTCAGGAAAGAGCAGAGTCTGCTGCGAAAAAATACGGCACGCCCGATGCTAAGGTTACTACCGATTATAAAGAGGTTCTTGCCGATAAATCGGTAGATATTGTTCACGTGCTTACTCCCAATCGCTCCCACAGCTTTATCACGGTTGATGCGTTGGAAGCAGGCAAGCACGTAATGTGCGAAAAGCCCATGGCTATTAATTCCACCGAGGCGAAAAAGATGCTCGATGCGGCAAAACGCACCGGTAAAAAGCTTACTATCGGTTATCAAAACCGTCATCGTCCAGATTCATTGTATGTTAAAGCAGAAGCGGATCAAGGCACCTTCGGCGATATCTATTACGCAAAGGCGACTGCCATCAGACGACGCGCGGTTCCTACGTGGGGCGTATTTATGAATGAGTACGAGCAGGGCGGCGGTCCTCTTATCGATATCGGTACCCATGCACTCGACTTGACTATGTGGTGCATGAATAACTATAAACCCAAGTACTGTGTAGGTACTACCTATCATAAGCTCGGAAATAAATTCCCCACCGGTAACGCATGGGGCGATTGGAAAGAGGGCGAGCTTACCGTCGAGGATTCGGCATTTGGATTTATCGTAATGGAAAACGGTGCTACTATCATTCTCGAATCCAGCTGGGCTCTTAATATTCTTGATCCCCGTGAGGCGATCACTACGCTCTGCGGTACCGATGGCGGCGCCGATATGCTTGATGGTGTTCGTATTAATGGTATACGTAACGGAAAAACATACGTTCTTAAGCCCGGTTTGGGTGCAGGCGGCGTAGATTTCTATGACGGCACCGGTATTGAAAGTCCTGCTGATCGCGAGGCGCGCTTGTGGCTTAAATCTATCCGCGAGGATACCGAGCCGTTTGTAACACCTGAACAGGCATATGCGGTAAGTTGTATTCTTGAGGGTATTTATACTTCTGCAAAAACGGGCGAACCTTACTATTTTAACAAATAAGAGGTATTCATAATGAAATTAGGTGTCATTACCGTTTTGTTGGGCGATAGATCGCTCGACGAGGCACTTGCTTATCTTAAATCAATCGGAATAGAAGAACTTGAGGTTGGTGCGGGCGGATATCCCGGAAAAGCGCATTGCGATCCCGAGATTCTGTTGTCTGATAGTAAAAAGCTTGAAGAATTCAAATCGACTTTTGAGAAGTATGGCTTGAAAATCAACGCATTTGGCTGTCACGGAAATCCCGTTCATCCTGATAAGGCGATAGCCGAAAAGTTCAGATCTGATTGGAGAAACGCCGTTCTTTTTGCTGAAAAGCTCGGCATCAAGAAGATTATCGGTTTTTCGGGTTGTCCCGGCGATTCCGAGAATTCAAAGTATCCTAACTGGGTTACTTGTCCGTGGCCCGAGGATTACCTTGCGGTGCTGGAATACCAATGGAATGACGTTTTGATTCCATATTGGAAAGAAGAAGCTGCATTCTGTGCCGCACACGGAATCGAAAAGATCTGTTTTGAGATGCACCCCGGTTTCTGCGTTTATAACCCCGAAACGTTGCTCCGCCTTCGTGATGCGGTGGGCGATATAATCGGAGCTAATTTTGATCCGTCTCATTTGATATGGCAGGGTATTGATCCCGTTGCCGCTATTCGCAAGTTGGGCAACGCGATATACCATTTCCACGCAAAAGATACTAAAATCGATCAACTCAACACCGCCGTGAACGGCGTGCTTGATACCAAGCATTACGGTGATGAGATCAATCGTTCGTGGATCTTCCGCGCCGTTGGCTACGGTAATGATATGCAGTATTGGCGCGATATGATAAGCAATCTTCGTCTCGTTGGATATGACGATATCCTTTCGATAGAGCACGAGGACTCTCTTATGACATCAAAAGAAGGTCTTGAAAAAGCCGTTGAATTCCTCAAACAATGCATTATGAAAGAACCTGCACCGAAAGGAATGTTCTGGGCATAAATGCGTGTTTTGTTAGCCCCCGATTCCTATAAGGGCTGCCTTACTTCCAAAGAGGTTTGCGCGGCTATGATCGAGGGTATAAAGAGTTATTCAGATAGTATTGATGTTTTGCAATTTCCCTCGTCCGATGGCGGTGAGGGATTTTGCGATTGTATGAGGAATATTTACGGCGGCACTGTGCACAAAAGGGAAGTTATGTTTCCGTTGGGTGATCTCGGTCTTGCAGAGTTTGTCTACAACGAAGAAACTCAAACTGCGTTTGTTGAGCTCGCATCCGCATCCGGATTGCCGCTTGTGCCGAATGATAAGCGCAATATCTTAAAATCAACTACGTACGGTACGGGCGAATTGATTTGCGAAGCTCTTAAGCTCGGTGCAAAAACAATAATTATCGGTTTGGGCGGCTCTGCGACCAACGATTGCGGTATCGGTATGCTTCACGCAATGGGTATCAGCTTTCTTACCGAGGACGGCCATTCGTTGATTCCGAGACCTACCTCTCTTGGTCAGATCGCACGCATTGATAAAAGCAATATGGTCGATCTGTCTGGTGTTAAAATTATTGCGGCATGTGACGTTACCAATCCGCTTTGCGGAGAGAATGGCGCGGCAGAGATATTTTCGAGACAAAAAGGCGCAAGTGAGGAAGAGGTAAAATACCTTGATTCTGCGGCTTTGTCTTTTTCAAAAGCGTTGGGAATAGATCCCGATCTTGCCGGCTCTGGTGCAGCGGGCGGTGTAGGTGCGGCAATACTATCGATTTTGGGCGGAACGTATCTCAGCGGAGCTTCGCTGCTGGTTGAGTCACGCGCTTTTTCGGATGCACTTTCAAGTTCCGACTTGCTTATTACCGGCGAGGGAAATTCCGATGCGCAAACCGCATACGGAAAGCTTGTCAGCGTTGTGCTTACGTCCGCTAAGAAACAGGATGTTAGATCTATAGTTATATCCGGCGGTCTTTCTGCGGGGTATGAATCGCTCTATGATATAGGTGCAACCGAGTGTCATTCTCTTGTTTCAGATAAATATGATGTTGAATATTGTATAGAGCATGCATATGAGCTGATAAAAAATAAAACCTATTCGGTTTTAAAAGCGTTGTAATTGAAAAGCGTACGTCTGTTTTAACTACAGGCGTACGCTTTGATTTATAGCTGATTTGCGGGAATAAAAGATGTTAAAACTCCGTGAAGAACATATCTCTCATCCTCGTTCGAGGTAACGTTTGCGCAGGTGATCAAGGTAACGATTTGTGATTCGGCGGAATAACCGTATGAAACCCGCAACTCGTTTCTGGAAACAGCTTTGTCTAAAAATGCTTTGTATTCCTCGGGGCTTTCAAAATCGGTTTGCGTATAAGAATCATCGTCGTTTCGGTATCCGCTTAATACCTTGTAAATATATAAACCGTCTTTGGTATATATTTCAATGCACATATCCTTTGCAAGTGTATTTCGGTTTGCGCTCTCCATGAACGTCTTTAAGGTTCTGAACATCATACCGTTTTTCATACAATGTCCGTAAAGAACGTTATTTGGGTTCTCGGTATATACGTCGGACAGCGCCGAATCAGCAGTGATACATCCGTTTGCATTTACGTTTCCGTTAATGTCGTGATCCATATAGTAGTTGGTATACAATCCCTTCATAACGGGATAATCGATTTTGGTATGATTAACATATATCCAGGCATACATATCGGGATACTGAGCGGATTTGTTGACAAAATTACGAAACATCGAGCTTCTTCTTTGCGGGTCCTGAATAGGATCATCACCCAAAACGTAATTCTTAACTTCGCCGTCGGCATTAAGCATTTCTTTCATGGTCGGCAGCGAAGCCGGCTCGAGTAATGAAGGTGACGGTTTAACAGCGGATGAGTTTGTATCTGCACGGATGCTGTCGTAAAAATCATTTGTAGCATTTGATTCAACCGCACTAGATGCGATCATAAATACAGCATATCCAAACAGGCATATGCATATAGCTATCATAAACGAACGAAGCAAAAGTGATGGTAACAGCTTTTGTTTATCTTCGTCAGGATTGCCTTTTATATTTTCAAAAGAAAACGCATCAACAGAGCTTTCAAAAGCATTTTTGTTGTTTTCGGGCATAATACCGCCTCCTTTCTGCAAATATTATATATGAATTTGCTTAAAAAATCAACCGTAAAACAATATAATTTCAAAAAAGGTAACAAAAGATTTAAAAAGCGATAGAAATCCTTAAAAACTCTTGACTTTTAGGGATTTTTTGTTAAAATGAATAGATGTAATAATATGTGTATTTTGGAGGATCCGCAATGGCATCTATCAAAGCAAAAGAGATTGAAAAGAATAAGTATGAGTTTGAATTTCTCATTGAAAAGGAAGCGTTTGATGCCGAGATAACAAAGGTTTATCGTAAAAACGTTTCTAAAATGAATGTTCCCGGCTTCCGCAAGGGTAAGGCACCCAAGCACATTATCGAAAAGCTTTACGGACCTACCGTATTTTATGATGAGGCACTTGATAACCTTCTTCCCGAAGCTTACGAAAACGCACTTACCTCTACTAAGCTTGATGTTGTAAGCCGTCCCGAACTTGATGTTGTTTCTATTGATGATAAAGGTGTTAAATTAAAGGCGGCCGTTTGGACTAAGCCGTCTGTTGAGATTTCGGCTTACAAGGGACTTGAGGTCGAAAAGGAAACGGTTGATGTTACCGATGAAGACATCATGAAGGAAATCGATGCTACCCGTGAGCGTAATTCGCGTATGCTTACTGTTGAGGATCGTCCCGCGCAGGATGGCGATCAGGCAGTTATTGATTTCGAGGGCTTTCTTGACGGTGTTGCTTTTGATGGCGGCAAGGGCGAAAAATATCCTCTTGGTATCGGAAGCGGCAGCTTTATACCCGGCTTTGAGGAGCAGATCATCGGTCACTCCGTTGGTGAGGAATTTGATATCAACGTAACCTTCCCCGAGGATTACGGTGCAGAGAATCTTGCAGGCAAAGCAGTTGTATTCAAGATCAAGCTTCACGAGATCAAAGTCAAAGAACTCCCTGTACTTGATGATGAGTTTGTAAAAGACGTTTCCGAGTTCAATACTGTTGACGAATATAAGGCAGACGTTAAAGCAAAAATTGTTGAACGTAAGGAAAAGACTGCCGAAAACAAACTTGAAACCGCACTTTTGGATGCTTTGTTGGCTAATACCGAGACCGAGATTCCTGCATGCATGATCGAGCAGGAAATTGACGGCTACATCCGTGATTACGAATACCGTTTGCAGTCTCAGGGCGGTAGTCTTGATATGTACTTCCAGTACACCGGTATGACTATGGAGCAGCTTCGTGAAAACTTCAAGGCAGATGCCGAAAAGCAGGTTAAGACCAGATTGGCGCTTTCCAAGATCGTTAAGACCGAAAAGATCAAGGCGCTCAAGAAGGATATTGAAGCTGAATATAAAAAGATTGCTTCCGGCTATAATGTAGATATTGAAACCGTTAAAGCAAGCATTCCCGAATCCGGCATTTCCGAGGATATCGTTCTTCGCAAGGCAGTCGATCTTGTAAAGGAAAATGCTGTTATCACCACTAAATAATCGAAAGGTTGAACAATTATGTCTTTGGTACCGGTAGTTGTCGAGCAAACCACGAGGGGGGAACGCTCGTATGATATTTTCTCCCGTTTGCTTAACGACAGAATCGTGTTTATCGGTGAGCCGATCAATGATACCGTCGCTTCGCTTGTTGTAGCACAGCTTTTGTATCTTGAGAGCCAGGATCCCAACAAGGAGATTTCCTTGTACATCAATTCTCCCGGCGGCTCTATCAGTGCGGGTATGGCTATATATGACACGATGAATTACATTAAATGCCCTGTCAGCACGATATGTATCGGTATGTGTGCAAGTATGGCAGCAGTGTTGCTTGCTTGCGGAGAAAAAGGAAGACGAATTGCTCTCCCTCATTCAAAAATTATGATACATCAGCCGCTTATCAACGGACATTTTCAGGATCAAACTACAAATCTTGAAATTGAGGCGGCAGAGATGGAACGAATTCGTAAGATGTTAAACGAGCTTCTTGCCGGTGCTACCGGCAAGGATGTTTCGGTCATTGAACAGGATACCGACCGAAACAATTATATGGACGCGTTAACAGCTAAGGAATACGGAATTATTGATCAAGTGCTCGAGAAAAGGGTTTAATTTTAATGGCAGATAAAAGATCAATTTGTGGATTTTGCGGACGTCCCGCTTCGCATACAACAACGCTTTCGATTGAGGGTAACCGTATTGACTTTTGCGATGAGTGTATCACTCTTTGCTTGGAAATATCCGATGAGTATAACGCAACACAAGTCGAGGCAGAAACGGTCAAGGAGGAAGAAAATTCGATTTTAAAGCTTCCTAAGCCGCATGATATCAAAGCTGAGCTTGATAAATATGTTATTGGTCAGGATGAAGCTAAAATTACTCTTTCGGTAGCAATTTATAACCACTATAAGCGGATAAATGCTCTTTCCGAAAAGAGTACGGGTAATTCCAAGTCCGATAATGCCAACGATGAGGTTGAACTCAGTAAATGTAACGTTCTCCTTCTGGGACCTACCGGTGTTGGAAAAACGTTACTTGCTCAAACGCTTGCGCGTATGTTGGACGTTCCCTTTGCTATAGCCGATGCAACGACACTTACCGAGGCAGGATATGTCGGAGAGGATGTTGAGAATATACTTGTTCGTCTTCTTCAAGCGGCAGATTTTGACGTAAAAAAAGCCGAACGCGGTATTATTTATATCGATGAAATCGATAAGATATCTCGCAAGAGCGAGAATCGGTCGATAACCCGTGACGTTTCGGGCGAGGGTGTCCAGCAGGCATTATTAAAAATTGTGGAAGGCACGGTCTCCAACGTACCTCCGCAAGGCGGCAGAAAGCATCCGAATCAGGAGTTTATACAGATCAATACGTCAAATATACTCTTTATTTGCGGCGGTGCTTTTGACGGACTGCGCGATATTGTAGGCACTCGTTTGGGACATCAAACAGTTGGCTATAATTCGCCCGCTCTTACAAGCGAGGAACGCAAGAAGGGAATGGATCTTAAAAAGGTTACACAGCAGGATATCGTTAAATACGGTCTTATCCCCGAGCTTGTGGGCAGAATTCCCGTTATCGCAACACTCGAGCCGCTTGACAAGGATGCACTGGTCCGTATCCTGAAAGAACCCAAAAATGCATTGATAAAACAGTATCAAAAGCTGTTTGCATACGATAATGTCGAGCTCGTGTTTGAGGACGGTGCTATCGAGGCGATAGCTGAAAAAGCATATAAGCTACAAAGCGGCGCCAGAGGATTACGCGCCGTAACCGAAGGAATTATGACTAAGTATATGTATGACATTCCTTCTGACGACAGTATAAAGAAACTCACAATAACAAAAGAAATGATCGGTTAACACCGAAAAAGGAGTTATTATGACAGCAGTTATTCTTGCAGCAGGTCTTGGCAGTCGCTATGGCGGTTTAAAACAGATCGATCCTGTCGGTAGACATGGCGAATTCATTATTGATTATTCGGTATATGATAGCATTCGTGCCGGATTTGATAAAATTGTTTTTATCATCAAGGAAGAGAATCTTGAGGCGTTCGAGGAAACTATCGGCGCACGTATAAAGGGTGACGTTAAGATCGAGTATGCGTTCCAAAACTCGCTTGATCTTCCCGATGGATTTTCTTGCCCCGCAGACAGAACAAAGCCGTGGGGAACTGCACATGCTTTGCGTGCTTGCCGTAACATAGTTGATGATAAGTTTATTATTTTCAACGCAGATGATTTTTATGGCAGAGAAACGTTTGAAAATATGTATAAGTGTCTTAGCGAGGTCAATTCAAAAATGTTCGCTATGCCCGGATATACGCTCGCAAACACGCTCTCTGATAACGGTCACGTTGCTCGCGGTGTTTGCGTAACTGAAAACGGACTTATTAAGAATATACGTGAAATCAAGAAGATCATGCGTGTTGACGGTGTTACAAAGTACGAAACCGACAATGGCGAGTGGGCTGATATCGATGAGAATTCACCTGTTTCGATGAATTTCTGGGGCTTCACTCCTGATATTTTCCAGTATGTTGAAACCGGATTTGCAAATTTCCTTCGCAATCCCAACACCGATCTTATCAAAGAGGAGTATTATATCCCTAACGTTATTGATGAGGGTGTCAAGGCAAATGCATTCGATTGCAAGGTTATACATACCGGCGCAAAATGGATGGGCGTAACATATAGTACCGATAAGCCCGAATTCCAGAAGTTCCTTAATTCTAAGATCGATGCCGGTGAATATCCCGAAAACCTTTGGGGATGTTAAGCTCTGCGCATAAAAACGATCGTACCCGTAGTTTATATAACTACGGGTATTCTTTCATAAAAAAGGATGCGCAAATGCTTTGTACCCTTAAGGACAATTTTTGAAATTCAATAGAATACGTTACCTACCAACATAAAAAAGGACGAAGAACTGTTAAGGTTCTTCGTCCTTTCTTCTTTGCAAGTACTGACTCAATTAAAGACAACAAATACAGAAATTTATCTATAGAAATCCATGCACACAATTATTCAAAATAGGGGGTTTCTCTACCTCCGCTGTAGAATGAAAATATTTCAGGTTTTTCAATAACCTCTCGTGCAAAAATTAGTAAAGCAATAAATGAGGGAGTAGGATTAAAATGATGCACCGTTTGTATTTCATCATCCATTTCAATTTGTGTGGAGTATACCATTTTGTATTTTTTTAGTTTGCTTAATATATCTCCTGCTTTTTCATCATTGATACCTAATTTATTTGTAAATAGTGCAGTAGTAAATGCTTTTTTATAATCGCGTTTGTTCAGATAGACACAAGCATTCCAAAAATCGTTATCGGAAATATCTTTGAAAAAAGAGGGATAATCAATCCCGTTAAAATATGCTTTGTCCGTGCTTTTAGGATCGGGAACTATCAAAAAATATTGTGAACGATTAGCAATTCCCATTCGGGTAAAGCCATCGTTTTGCATTATTGAAGAATAATGCTGTGCATCTGTACTAATTTCTTTTTCATAATCTTCAATGCTACTGTCTTCTATCGTATGTCCGCTTGGCATAAGTGCCCTTTCCATATCCCAACAATAATTGAAAACAAGTTTGAAGCGTTCATCACGTGGAGTATCGCATATTTTTTTAATCAATGCCGACCGAAGATCATTGTAATCTGTAATATTTCGTCCAAACAAAGAATCTACCGAAACAGAAAAGAAGTCCGCAATTTTAGGCAAAAGTTCAGTATCTGGAACACCACCGTTCTCCCACTTGGAAACAGCCTGGGTGCTTACACCAACGTATTTCGCAAGTTCTTCTTGCTTGATTCCTTTTTCCTTACGCAAAGATGCGATTTGTTTTCCTATCATTTCAATACTCATAAGTTTTCTCCTTTGAAATATTTGAAAGCTGCTTTCGTTGTATATAGTATACCACAAATGGCAGTTGATTTCAATGGAGGTAGTATTGACAAAATCAAACGGGGGTTGAATAAAAAGGGCTATTCTTTATCAAGCATAGCAAACGTGGCTACACATGATTGCCACTTTAACAGAAATACCATCGGGGAAAGAAAAAAGGTTCCCATGTGTAAAGGGAGGTGGCACGCGTTAGCGTGACGGAGGGATTGTAAAAGAATAGTTTTTGTTAAAACAATCCCTCAGCCGCCTTCGGCGCCAGCTCCCTTTACACAAGGGAGCCTTTTCGTTTGTTCAGCTATGGACTGTCAATTTTCCTGACAAGCACTGCATTTGTGTCCACATATGCAAAAACACGGTATGCCTCTTTCGAGATATACCGTATTTCTGAAAACTGTCCTTTAGGGTACGACCCTAATTGTGCATCCTTTTTCATATCATTATTCTTCAACAAACATCCAGCAACCCTCGGCACCGATCCCGTCTTCAGGTGCAGTCATAACGCCCTTCTCGATCAGGTATTCAACTACGGCATCAAGTATAGGCATATTTGCAAGACTGTTTGCAAGTTCCCACTCGCTGTAAAGATATTCAGGTATCGATTTCTTAATAAGCTCGGCTATCTTTGCTGCTAACGATTCTGCCTCTGCTTCAAAATATCCTTCGCGTAATCCTTTGCTGATTTTGTATACATCGAGATTGTCTACCGAAGATACAAGTATTTTTGTGTATAATTTATCGTCTTCGCGATATAAATATCCGCTTTCTATTGCTTTTGCGGCGTGCTCTTTATCTTTATCAGACAAGTCGCTTACCGCAAGACCTTTAATTGCTTTAATGGCAAGCTGAAGCTGCGGATCTTTTGATATGTTATGTCCACAATGAAAGTGTTTCTTTATACGTGTAATATAAATGTTATCGATATGAACAGCCGTATAACCGCATATATTTTCCGCGCTGATTCCATCGCATCCGCCTCCGTAATATTTACCGTTATCAACGTATCCGAATACGCTGAACGGACGCTCGATATTGCCATAGGAATTAAAATGTTTATCTCTCAATACACGTTCTACATTATTGGAAAATGAATAGGAAATACTTTGTATCTGTTGCCACATAATAAGGTTCATATCTACTTTTTTGTTTAGATAGGGATAAGACAGATATTCTTCCTTATGTGTCTCGATATATTTTATAATAGTATCACAGATTTTAGGCAAATGTTGAGTATACAATTCGTTTGCCTTTTCGAAAACATCCTTTTCCAATAAAACGAAATTAATTGCATACTTACCGTTTTCTAAACGTCTCAGCAAACCGTATTCACCGTTTGATCCCATCGCGAGAATCTCAAGCTCTTCTTCAACGTATACAGTCGGTACGTTTAATTCCTTTGCGATTTCAGAAGCGCTCATTGGCTTGTTACGGCAAAGCCAAACGATGTGTGTAGAAAATTTACGGCAAAATCCATTTCTCGGGTCGCCCCAACCGGGACTACCTGTGCCCCATATTATGAAATTTATATCATCTAATGCAATCGGTTTGTTATTATCATTCATTTCTTCTACCTCGCTTTTGATTTTTTTCCTTGCTGAAAATAATCGTTGGCGAACCGCAACTTCAGAAGTGCTTTGAAGCTTGGCAATTTCTTTAACGGTTAAACCGTCTATGTAAAACATAACCATTACGTCACGATATGCTTTTGTGAGGAAAGCTATACGTTGATATACTTTGGTTAGTAATTCATAGCTATCGTCAACCGTATCCTCAGTTGGAACCCGCATTAATAACTCATTTGGATCCCCATCGTAGAGAGTATCGGCATTTTTTCTTCGTTTTTCAGAAAAATCTGCGTACACATTATGCGCAATTTTCCAAATGAACGGGTATACATTGCTGATATCTCCATCGGTTCTTGATGCCTTGATTATCGAAAAGATTATGTCCGAGCACAGCTCCTCTGCCTCATAGCTGTCATTTGTTCTTGTGTAACAAAATCCGAATAACTTTTCCAAAAGTTCGCTGTCAATAAATTTCAGCAATTCTTGTTTTTTCATTATTGTCTCCAAGCTATTGAACAATGCTTTCACTTATATAGTCTTTTTCATTACAAAAAAGTTAGGCGGCTTTTAATAAAATTTTTATAATAAATCAATGCCGAGATATCGTGACATACTCGATACTCGGCATTTAAGATTTTTAATAAAATTTATTGTTAATAAGATAGTATAATTTCCATATCACAATCGATAACGAGCCCAGAAAAGCCCCCAAAACGTTACAAATGACATCATCGGTCCATGCCTCCCCCAATTTGTAAACATACTGTATGGACTCTATTGCGAAGCTTAAAACGCATCCGAGCAGGGAAGTTAACACGATGCGCCATAACGCAGGTATTCTCTCATTCCACAAAACTGATAATGATGCTCCAAACGGAACGAATAGAGCCACGTTCATAAGCATCGATCTGTAAATCTCTGGCTGAATTTTTGCAACACTGAACGAATAAAAAGGTCGTATCACTAGCTTGTCAACATAAGAATCCCGCATTAAAACTGTAAAAGATAAAATGATATATATCGATACTATTAATGTTAAAAAATTAAATATGCGAAACCATTTGGCGCATGCTGTGTTTAACCCGTATCGCTTTAATGAAAACCGATGATGCGCTATACTATATAATGTGATAAAAGCTAACATGAATATTGTTACGTATGATAAGGGTAAACGATAAAACCAATTAAACATAGTTAGGGATTTATCTTTCTGTAACTTAGGTGTTAGTGAAGATTTAATTTTGATAGAATGTGTTATTTAACATTTAGTCATTTGAAAGATTTTAGCAATCATCTCTTTTGCTTGTAGAATGCGTTGTTTTCGATAATGTACGCGAGGCCTTCCGTCGTGCATAATTCTCTCGATTGTATCGAGCTTTTCCTGCTTGGAATGCGTTTTGTTTCTAACTATATGGTAAACGTAACTGTTTTTGATGCGTTCTATTCTTTCTATAATGTGTTTTTCGGATGTATTACCGCAGATTTTCGATAGCTGTTCAATACGTGCAAACTCATATTGTTGATCAGTAAACCCGAAATCTTGCATTAATGAGTTTTTGTGCCAACGTATATAATAATACAATGGTTTGTTATAAACAACACAAGTTCTGATCTCTGCCAGTTCGATATAATCAAGAACAAACTGAAAATCCTCGCCCATGTTTTGATTAACATCAAAACGGATATGATACTTTTCTATTAAATCATGGCGAAATATTTTATTCCAAAGCTGTTTAAGTAAGTTTTTGTCGAGTATTTTGAAGAAATTTGCACTTGGAATTACTACAGCGGAATCAAAAGCATTACGCCATTGATAGTTGTATTCGGTATTATTGATTTTATCGATAAATTGATATGAGCACATTGGCAGAGAATCATTAAAACTCAGAGCCAAATCTATTAAATCTTTCACATAATCTTCCGAAGCCCAATCGTCGCTATCAACAAATAGAATATATTGGCCTGAAGCTTCCGAAAGGCCAACATTGCGAGTGAAGGAAACACCGCTATTTTTGCTATTACGAACACATTTTATGTTTTCGTAATTGTTCGCGAGCTCGCAGCATAAATTCCAGCTATTATCTTGCGAACAATCTTCGCATAAAATAATCTCAATGTTTTGTTCTTTACCGAAAACAAGTGATTCTACACAATGGCGAAGAGTGTTTTCTGCATTGTAAACTGGTATGATAATACTCGCTCTAGGAATCATTGGTTGCTCCGTTATTTGATGAAGTTGTTTTAGAGTTCAATGCACGAAATAATAAATCCATAGACTAAATATTATTTTGGAATATTAATTATCGTCGCACACAACAAGTCCAGGAAGTCTACAATTGCCCCAAAATCGATTACTCCATCTTAAATTATAGTGCGCAGATATTTCTTCAACGGTAAATGCAAAAGCTTCGTTTACTGAATCATGACGTATCATTACATCGTCATTAATTTCTGATAGTACGATGTCTGCGACATAATCATTAGGACTTAAAACTGATGTATCAAACATAAATGAAAAATTATTGTCTCCTGATCTTGCTGTGAGAATATCGGAAAAAGTTGTTCCGATAACATTGATAGAATTGGAAATAATAATTCTTATATTGAAATTTAGTTTATCATTGGAACAATTGAAATTCAAGGAAAATGCCAACTTGTCAGTTTCATTTAACACATTTTCCTTGAGTTGTATCGAATTGATATGTAATTTATCAGAAACCACACCCGATCTTGGACTATTAGAATGGTCGTAATATAATTTGCACTCCTGCTGTTTTGCGCGTGAATATATCGCGATAGATTCTTCGGTCGAGCCTGCGAAAATGATCTTTCCTTGATCCATAACAATGCAACGATCACAAAGCTGTTGAATTGTGCTCATATTGTGAGAAACATAAAGTACTGTACGACCTTCTTGTTTTGCTGCATCGCGCATTTTCTTTAGGCATTTTTGTTGGAAATTGATATCGCCAACAGCTAGAACCTCATCCATGATCATAATTTCAGAGTCAAGGTGAGCTGCAACCGAGAACGCAAGCTTGACATACATACCGGAGGAATAACGTTTGACAGGCGTGTCAATGAATTCACGCACCTCGGAAAACTCGATTATATCTTCCATCTTCGCATCGATTTCGGCTTTGGTCATGCCAAGAATCGCACCGTTCATGTAAACGTTTTCGCGTCCGGTAAGCTCGCCGTTGAATCCGGTGCCGACTTCAAGCATAGAAGCGATGCGGCCATAGATATCAATTTCGCCTTCTGTAGGTGCTGTGACACGGCTCAAAAGCTTCAGCATTGTACTTTTGCCGGCACCGTTGCCGCCAATTATGCCCAATGCTTCTCCTTTATACACGGTCAAATCAATGCCGTTTAAAGCCATGAATGTTTGCCCGATAAGACGTTGCTCTTGACCTATTTTGCTGTTTGGGTCTTCCTTACCTCGTATACGTGCCCACCAGCTTTGTAGATCGGCGGTTAAGGTGCCGCCGCCGATTTGACCGAGTTTGTATTGTTTTTTTACGCCGGTGAGCTTTATAGCAACCTCGCGTTTATCATTAATCGCACTCATTGGTGTACCTCAGACTGTATCCATAAAGGTTTTTTCTACTTTGTTGAAAATCATTATTCCAAAAACAACAACGACAATGGTCAAGGCCCACGAAATCGCCAGATACAGGGGCATTATTGTTCCTTGTCCTAAAACCGCATAACGTATAACTTCCACAGGTGCGGTAACCGGATTGATCATAAGGGCTGTCTTCATCAAACCGTCACCGAGCTGACTGAGCGGGTAAACGATCGGAGTGATGTACATCCAAAGCTGAACTCCAAAGGTGACTAAAACGGTAAGGTCGCGGTATTTTGTTGTTAAGCTGGAAATTATAATACCTACCCCGAGACCGAATAATCCTAAATGTAAAATTTCAAAAGGTATGGCAAGCCAAGCGATCCAATTGGGAGACACTTCTCCGATTATAAGAAAGTATACCATAAATCCCATAACTAAGATCATCTGTATTAAAAATTGAATTACAGATGATAGAACATTAGAGATCGGCGTAGTTAAACGGGGGAAATATACCTTGCCAAACACCGCTGCATTTGATGTAAACGTTGTAGCGTTATTATTGACACATGTAGCAAAAAATGTCCAAATTGCATTGCTGGTTAAATAAAACAAAATAGTGGGGACACCATCGGTTCCGATTCCTGCAATTCCGCCAAACACAAACGCATATATTAAGCTACTGATTAAAGGATTCAAGAAAATCCAGGCAGGTCCTAAAATCGTTTGTTTATATGTAACCGTAAAACTACGTTTTGTAAACAAAAAAATTAAATCTCTGTACCGCCAAACTTCTTTTAAATTTAATGAAAAAAGCTTGTATTTAGAAGTTATATGTGTGTGAAATTGACTCATATTGCTAAGTTCCCTTAAAATGTTTTAGGATTTCTAAATATTCTTGTTGAAAATATATGGCGTATAAGTGATCGATCAGAAAAAATATTGAGTTAAGCGAATTTGATTGAAGTGGTAGCTAAATATTCAACTCCACTTTGCAAACAGATCATCAAGATTAACTCGATCAAAAACCTCAAGTTTTCCGCCTCTGGTGGCATTCATGATTATTTTGCCTTGTCCTTCTATTGTCTCTTTTGCGGCATGAAAGCTTAACAGATTTGCCTTGAAATTCGGCATATCGGCAACCTCGCCCGGCTTTAAATAACCAGGAATGAAATAATTGCTTTCTCCTTGATATGAATATGTTTTGTTATCTAAAGATTGTGTTATTGAATAGTTAAAATCGACACCGATCAGATAGATTTCTGAAAAACCCATATAATACGCAAATTGAAGCATTTCAGTAGTCACACTGCCCGCAGGGTATATACCTTTTGCTGCATCTGTACTGAATTTGCTGTCAACTTCATAATCGAACGGTAAAGTGTTATAGAATTTTCCGTTTCGAATCTTATCGCGATGTTGTTTGGGGAAGAAGCGACGGTCAGGAGTTATATCCGGAACATTGTCATCATATTGACTTATTAATTTTTCGTCAGACATAAAATAATAGCTAGGTCTCCACGGGGTTTGCGGAAAAATCATGTGTATACGATTGCATGCGAAAGTGTGGATGCCCAACTCATATAATTTGGTCAGGTCTTCTACTTTTAAACTCGGACCGTTTCCGACAATAACACAAGGCTTTCCTATGTGAATATTTCTAAAAGGTCGGATTTCTCGATAGAGTTTCCAATCATCTCGTGTTTTATCCCAATTCTTTATTGCGTAATATGTACTTCTTAATATACAATACGGCTTGCTTTCTTTTATGTTCATAACGAATCCTGTGTGGTTTTATGTGTTTTTAAGACTATGAATTAAAAAGAATCTATATAGAAGGGTTATTTCTTATAAACCGATTTTTAATAGGTTCCTCAACCTGCATGTTGGGATAAAAGTAATTTGTGACAATTTTACCCAAACCCACTGCTTGAAGTTGATCATTCGCTTCCAACGATGTGGCTGACATAAAGTTTGCGCTTGTTCTATGTAGATCGACAATTGCTTCAGGTGTGATTTGTTTAGATAACGCAATGTCATTTGAGCTGCATATATACATGAAAACCAAAGCTGTATTTTGGCATTGTCAGACATACTCGGAAAATGTTTCGTTATATATTCAACTCGTTGTATTTTAGCTTCTAGGGAATCGTAGTGTTTAATAGAAAAAGACTTTCCCATTATGCTATCATTTCTTTGGCGATAAAAATAACAGAGGTCGTCACAAACACATACACGCGATGCATTTCCGATGGCCTTGTAACTCCAAAATACATCCTCATGACATTTGCCGATCGGAAACTTGATGCCTTCTATTGTGGCTCTCCTATATAGCTTGTACCAAACCGGCTGTTTTAATAAGTCTTCATTAATTATCGAAAGCATCGCTTGATCGGCATCTAGTATATGGAATCCATTTGGTGTTAAAGTATTAATAAAAGTTTCGTTTTCAGAAACACATTGTATTCCACAAACAGAAATATCGCAATTGTTATTAATCAAATTCGACAACAACAACTCATACATATCGCTTCGAATCCAATCATCGCTATCAATAAAACCGATATATGATCCCGTTGCGACAGATAAACCGGCGTTGCGAGCATCGGATAAGCCACCGTTTGTTTTATGAATAACTTTAATTCTAGAATCTTTCTTTGCCCATTCATCGCACATCAAAGGGCAATTATCAGGCGAGCCATCGTCAACAAGAATGATCTCGAGATTTGTGTATGTTTGGTTTACAATGCTTTCAATGCACTTATCAAGATATTCTTCAACTTTATAAATGGGAACTATGATACTAATCAAATCCATAATATAATCATCTAAACATCATATTTTTTGGAGACCCCGGTGATTTTTTCGTAAAATATTCTAATGATTCTATACAACCAGGTTATATTCGCCGCTAGAATCGCCATGCACTTGATCTTGGGCGATTTACAATTTGTCGTAAACTCATCATCAGCGATTTGTTTTTTTAATTCAAGCTTTGCATAACGCGCTTCATCTGGCCACGCGGTTTGAATAACTGTGTTAATAAGAAGGTTTATATATCTTGTATAGATAACAGGGAATAGAAACTGATTGTTTTTCGTGTCATTACAAATCAAAGAAAAGACTTTCATAGGATCGGTGATCTTATGACGTTGGGTTTTGGATGTCGCTGCAGATCCCTTTCTAAGCATGTAATGGTAGAATGTTCGATCTTCAAATATGGCTTTTTTGGCTTTTTTGAAAATAATATAGTTTAAAAGTAAATCTTCGTTTATTTTGATATCAGAATCCCATATCAAGGAATCGTTAAAGTTAATGATATCTTTTTTGTATAACTTGTTCCACAGACCGGGCTCAACAAATTCTCCGCTTAATAAATCATACAATCCTTGCTCGTTGGTTTGCTCAACAATGCGGTTGGTTCCGTAGTATAAATCTTCATGCCCATCGGGGAAGACCATCTTATAACCGCAATGAGAAATGTCGGCATCATATTTTATCGAATTATCTAACAGGTGTTCGTACATGTTGGGCTCGATATAGTCATCCCCATCAACGAATCCGATGTAAGTTCCGTTTGCAATATTAATTCCTGCAATTCTTGCACTCGAAACACCGCCGTTTTCTTTGTGTATCGGGACAATACGGTCATCCCTTGCGGCATAACTATCGATCACTCTGCCTGTGCCGTCGGTAGAACCGTCGTTTACAACAATAATTTGCAAATTATGGTGTGTTTGCGCAAGGATAGAATCAAGGCATCTCGGAAGATATGATTCTATGTTATATGCAGGAACAACAACAGAAATCAAAATATCATTCATCAGTCAATATATCCTATTATTCCATCTAATTCACGTTTCTGTTTTAAGCGTTTTTCTAACGAAACATTCTTGCGCAGAGTATAAGCATCTTCGTAGCATACGGAGATCATCATACGTTCTTTTTCTTTGGTCAGATAGTCATCCAACGAACACAAAACGCGTGCGGGAGAACCGACAGCGACAGAATTATCGGGTATATCGTGCGTGACAGTGCAGTTAGCGCCGATAATAACGTTATTTCCAATATTAACACCTGGTAAAATCACACTCTCGGCACCGATAAACACATTATTGCCAATATTAACTCTGCCTATTTTTGTATATCCCAGAAATTGCTTTGTGCTTGCATCGTGGCACAGAATATGCACACGCGGAGCAATAGTAACATTATCGCCAATCTCTATCAGCCAACAATGCGAAGGATCGAGAATAACCCCATTCAATCGGCCAAAATTCTTTCCTACCTTCATTCCCATTTTTATAAGCTTTTCGGTCGTGTATTCGCCGCGCAATCGATAAATGAATTCTTTAATAATGTTCATCTGTCCTCTATATTGTATAAATCGGTTAACATTTTTTCGACAGCAGAAACGGTACGTTCGGTACTGAAAATTTTTCCTCTATCGGCCGCCATCTTTTTGTAGTGTGAATGCAATTCCGGATCGTCAATCAGTTTTTTGATCGCAAGATATAAGCATTCATCGTCATTATCAGTAACAATGCCATATTCATTGTTTTCACCAAGCATTTCCTTCATCCCAGAAACGTCCACGGTGCATACCGGTGTTCCGACGATAAGCGCCTCGGTGGCTGCGGTCGAGAAACCTTCAGCATAGCTGGCACAGACGTACAGATCACACTTTGCAACAAACTTGTACGGATTTGTTTGATATCCCCAAAAAGCAACTCTGTCAGCAATTAGATTTTCGAAACACATCTGTTTTAGATTTTCTTCAAATTCGCCTATTCCCAAAATGTGTAAATGGACATCATAACCATTATCGATTAATTTTTTGTGAATCTTAATCAGCCGTTGGAATCCCTTAGATGGGACCAATTTGCCCATTGAACAAATATTGAAACTTTTCCGTGGAAAATCAACATTGTTGACTTCAAATGACTTTTCGATTATGATATTCGTGTCATTTGTGTTATATAATACAACATTATTACTAGTTGGGCATAACTGTAAAAAAGCTTTTTTAACTCCTTCTGATACAAAAACCATCAAGTCAGCTCTTTCGTAGCATAGTTTACATTCTTTGATGTTTCTAAATGACATCTGCAATTCAAATTCGTCTTTGAATGTACAGTGTACCCAAGAAACAACCTTAACCCCATCCGGCGCGCCGCCGACGATTCTGGCTGTCGGACCTTCGAGATACGAAACTACAATATCGTAATCGTCTTTGATAAGCCATTTGTATAATCTTTTAGGCGAGAGCAACTTCATATAATGCGAGTTTCCGGGGATCAGTCGTTTGAAACAACTTTTGTATTTGATGTCGGTATTTAAAAATTGCTTATTGACGCCTACGTCGAACAAGGACATTACGGTGATATCGAATTTACCTTTGTCCATATTATTGACAAGATTGACCAACACCTTTTCGGCACCGCCGACGGATAGATCGTGTATTAAAAACAAAACTTTAATCATAATGTAGCTCTTATGCTTTTAGTTTAATATATAAAGCGAGTAAAATGCCGAATGGCGTTGATACTAATGCAAGGAATCTGTGAGAAGTGAATTCATACAGCTTGTGCAGTTTGCCGGATAAAATCAAGCTTGAAACAAGGTGAACCGAGTGCTTGAATCTGAAGTTGATTGAGGTGTTCTCAAAACTCAAATATAACTTTCTAATCTCAGCAAAGCTATTAGGACTGTTTTTGTATTGCTTAAGCATAGAATTTGACATTCCCGTAGCTTGATATTCGACAAACCTCAAATTCTCATTTAAAACCAAAAAATCATATTCTTTGCTTATTTGAAGGTGCATATAGTGCGGATTGAAATTCTTTTCTCCATCAAAAACCGTCATTGGAGCAAAGCGTTTATATAAATCCGATCGAATCACATTAGTGCGATCACCGTTGATAATGCTGTATTTTCCTATCAATAAATCAATTAGATTAACAGATTGTTGATCGGGCAGTTTATCACCGATAACATTTCCTTCCAAAGTATAATCGAGACCTACTATTCCCGCATATTGTTCGGAACCGTATTTTGCCCAAAAATTTAATATTGTTTCAATAGCATCATCGGGCATAAAGTCATCCGAGTCAATGCAAACGCAAAGCTCGGTTTCTATATGAGCTATTGCCTCATTGTACGCTGTGTGTAACCCACCATTTTTCTTGTAATAATATCGAATCTCAAAATCATCAGTTTCGCGAATCCATTTGGATACTATCTCGTATGTTCCGTCAGTTGAACCGTCGTCTATAATCATCCATATGAAGCTCTTTGATGTTTGTCGTTTCATGCTTTCGAAGCATCTATTTAATAAAACTGCACGATTGTACGAGGGGGTGAATACGGTTATCGGAACCATTGTTACTTTCTCCGTGGCGTGTATAGAAGTCGAATTAACCTGCAGGTGTTTTTATATCCTAACATCAGGCATAATATCCGAAGGACTATAATCTTTTTGTTTTTGTTGTGATGCTTCAATATTTTGGCATGGGCGTTTAATTTATTGATACATTCTTCTTGAAAGTTCTCGGCGAGCGCTTGGACAACAAAAAATGTTCCGAATTGATATGCGGAATAAATAGAAAGAAAGCCCTTTTCAGTATCAGGTGCATCCGAAATCATAGACATGCATTCTAAAATATGTTTGCAAAGATCGCCACACTTTTTGTCATTAACGGTATGAGATATTGAATTACTTCTTTGACGATATGAATAAAATTCTTCGGCAATAAAGTCAAATGACTCGGCTTTCGATAACAGCATGGCACACCACTCGATATCTTCAGAATATACACCACGCTCAAACAAAAGGGTGTCATTCAACAGTGTTCGTCGTATAAGCTTATTGCAAGCAGAGGCAATGTATAGATTATTATCAAACAAAAAATGCAATTGTTGCTGTTTCGTGTCAAGGGATAGTGGCATTGATGACATTGTTTTAAAATAAATTTCGGTTGTTCCGTCAGCGTCGAAGTGTTTTTTGTACGAAAAGTTCAAAACGTCCGTTGGAAAAACAGATAAACGGTGAACTAACGCAGAAAGCGCATCGCAGCAATCCCAATAATCATCACCATCTAAAAATGCAACGTAATCACCGGTGGCGCATGCAATGCCGGCATTGCGTGCATCGGACAGACCTCCGTTTGATTTGTGAATAACTTTAATGATATCGGGGAAATTTACTGAATACTCATCGCAAATACCAGGCGAATTATCATTTGAACCGTCATCAACAAGGATAATTTCGATATTCTTGTAGCTTTGATTTAAAACGCTGTTTATACATTGGCGAATATAGTTTTCGACATTAAAAACAGGGATTATTACGCTGATTTTTGGATTAAACACCGACATGGAACGCAACTCCTGTTATAATAAAGAATAGATAAACTCGCCAATTCCTATTGATCGATACTCAGCAGAAAAGCCCAATATACTGTAAATGAAAAATGCAAAGTAGCAAACGCCCGTCATCATGCAAGCGACATTAAAGGATTTTTCGTCAAAAATGCGTTTGATTATCCAAGGTAAAATTGTTATCATGCCAAAATTAAAGTAAATTGCAGCTCTTCCAAACATATTTGCGCCGCTAATCAAACCAAGGGACATAATCAAAAAACTGATGATGGACATATTAGCAAAAAGAGACGTAGTCCTTGTATATTCGTCATTCAAAACACCTTGAAACAAAATCAAAAGAATAGAAGGGACGGAATACACGGCCAATCGAAATGGGTTGATTCCAACCGTGTTGAAAACCGCATCAGAATCTATTAAGTCTCCTGAACTATCCGATATGTTCATAAACGCAGAGATGCTTGTTCTGAATGTGAAAAGGATAGTTACAACGCCCAAAATTGCAAGGAATGTAGTGATGGTCCAGGGTTTATTTACAAACAACGGTAATACGATAAAAACCAAGGCGAAAGTGTGGAACAGAGAAGCGAACAGAACCAACAGTATATATCGAAACGGCTTGCCTTTGATTAAAAAGTCAATGGCAAACATAAGTGTTGCCATAGCCAAACACTGTTTCATCGCGGCTAATGAAAACGTAAGCATGCCGATCGCAAAAAACAGAAATATGCTGAAAACAAAGTTCTCAGAGTGCTTTCGCATGCACCGTACGAATCCCCAGGTGGTATACAGTGCAATAATGACGAAATATAAATGAAAATTGTCTGAAATATGGTGCCTGAAAAATGATTGAAACAGATTAAATAGAGGGTTATCGAACAAATCAAAACTATTTTCTAAATAAACACTGACACTTGGCGCGCTTTGAAATGTTTTTATGTACAGATATGTGTCGTTATAATTTGTTCTCAGACCCACAAATAAGCTTAAAACAATTATTATTAGTACATAGGGTATATCAAGCTTTCGTTTCTGCGTGAGCGGAACTACCAATATGCCGTTTTGAGAACAATACGCTAATATCATACATGCTCCGAGGAGTAACATTAGCTTTATCATAGTTCTACGCTCCTGAAATAATTAATCGAAAATTTCTGCTATTGTTTGACAGATTATTTCATTTTTGTCGAATTTCGACTCCATGTGTTTTCTTCCGTCAACGCCCATTTGAGCACGGGTGTTATGATCAATACCAATAAATTGCTTAATCGCAGTGTATAAGCTATCAGCATCCTTTGCATTCGAAAGAATTCCTGTTACGCCATCAATAACCGCTTCCTTACACCCATGAATATTAGTGGTTATCAAAGGTCTGCACATGGCTGCCGATTCAAGCAGAGTGTTTGACATGCCTTCGTGCCACGAAGGGAGAACAACACAATGTGATCTTACAATAAAAGGTTTGACATCAGCTTGGAAACCGTGAAAATTGATTATGCCCTTGTTCTGCATATCTTTGACAATTTGCTCGTAATCTTCTTCATACCAGCCGATAAAATCAAATTCGATATTGGAGTATTCGGATTTGATTCGTTTTATAGCTTCAAAATACTCATCTACACCTTTTTCGCGCATGATTCTGCCGACGAATAAAAAGCGTAATACGTCATTATCGGGATACGGAGATGGTTGAAATTCCTGTAGATTCACACCTGCTCCATTCAATACAACGGAACGGTCCAATGAAATAACACCATTCACAACAAGTGTGTCTCGATTGCCGACGTTTTCAAAAAAAATCCTCGCTGCCTTTTTGAGAGCACGCTTATAAAGAACAGAAACGAGTTTTTGAGTGATGTTGTTTCGCTGAAAAGCGGAACCCAGCCCCGTTATATTTGTGTAATAGGGAATTTTGGAATGTTTACATGCAAAGCCGCCGTAGATATTGCATTTTATGGTGTATGTAATAACCTTGTCGGGTTTTTCGGATTTTATTAAACGACGGTATTCGTATAAAAGATTAATGTCTTTTAAGGGGTTCATTCCGCGTCTTTCGAAGTCGGTGAAAACGACTTTAGAACCGTAAGATTCTAAAATCATTTTGTTTTCATAGTCACATGTCGGAATCGAAATGACAATTTCGTGTCCCATATCCGATATCGTCTTAATCAATTCTCGGCGAAAAATTCTCAATGTGTTATAGTGATTGGCAAGAATAAGAATCTTCATTTTATAAATCTCGCAATATTATTTGCTATGCTAATTCCATCTAATCCAAATTGCTTGCGTAGGAATTTTTGGTCGCCTACAAAAGTGCAATATTTGTCAGGGACTCCAATTTTAAGTAATCTGGGATGTGCATCAAACTCGCAGAGAACTTCGGATACAGCGCTGCCGAAACCACCAATGATATTGTGCTCCTCGCAGGTTACAATTAAATCGAATTCGGAAGCGATATTAGTAATCGTTTCAGTGTCAATGGGTTTGACGGTAGGGAAGGTATACACAGCCGGTTCAATGCCGAGTTCGTGAAGTTGATTGTAAGCAATAAGCACCTCATCAAAAATCGCACCGGTTGAAAATATTGCGATACGCTTACCGTTATGGATTTTTATGGCTTTGCCAATCTCGTAATCAGTTAACGGACCGTTGTGAATAGCTCTTTCGCCTCCACGCCCTAACCTTAGATAGCAGGTTCCTTTATATTCGGTAATGGCTTTCGTAATCGCAATCGTTTCATATATGTCACCTGGCGCAAAAACCGATACATCGGGCAAAGCGCGCATGATGGCAAGATCTTCTGTCGCCTGATGACTCATTCCTAAAGAACCGTATACGAATCCACCGCCAATACACACGATTTTAACGTTGGCATTGTGATAAGCGCAATCATTTCGTATTTGTTCAATGCAACGCAAGGTAGGGAAATTGCCGATTGAATATGTAAATACAGTTTTGCCCTCCAATGCCATTCCTGCAGCAAGCGACGTCATGTTTTGTTCGGCAATTCCTGCGTTGATAAATTGGTCGGGCAATGTCTCCCAAAAGGGTTTTAAAACACCAAAACCGAGGTCGCCGGTTATCAATTCGATATTTTTATCTTCTTTTGCAAGTTCAATGAGCGTTTTTACAAACGTATCTCTCATAAAATTAAACCTCGCGCTTTTGCCATGTCGGAAAATAGGTTTCGGACAGAGTGTGATGTACATCACATTCGATTTCATTATCATCCGGTTGACACGGATTCTCTATGCCATTGGGTGTGTATATATCAACAACACCCATCGGTTTAGAACGGTGAAGTTCATTGACAGCACAATCGTACTCCCAACCGTTATGGGGAAAACGATAATGCCAAAGAATATCCATTTCCATAAAAGAAACGCCTTTGCCTTTTACGGTTTGTGCGATTATAACAGTGGGGCGGCCGTTTGGTTTGCCGGATAACGCATTACGAAGCTCGTCATGATCGTGTCCGTTGATAACAAATACGTTCCATCCAAAAGCTTTCCATTTTTCAGAAAGAGCACCTGAGTTTAAAGTGTTATCGCAAAAATCCAAACTCTGCATACGATTATTATCAACAATAGCAATGAGGTTGTCGAGTTTAAAATGAGCAGAGAATTGAGCCGCTTCCCAAACAGAACCCTCGTTGCATTCGCCGTCGCCTAAGACTGCAAATATTCGATGTGTTTTTTTGTCCTGCATAGCAGCAATTGCCATTCCGGCAGCCGCAGAGAGACCATGGCCCAAAGAACCGGTGGAAAAATCAATACCGGGCAGGTGGTGAGAGACATGTCCTGAAAGTCGGCTTCCGTTTTGATAATGTGTTTTGAGCTCATCCACATCAAAAAAACCTGTCTCGGCGAGTGCGGCGTAAACTGCTGCACCTGCATGTCCCTTGCTTAAAATGAATCGATCGCGCTGATCCCATTTTGGATCTTTAATATCGAATTTTAAAATGTCGGAATATAGTACTGCCATAATGTCGGCAACAGAAAGTATAGCCCCGATGTGACTTCCACCCGAAATGTGTGTCATCTCAATACCGTGCCGTCGTATGAGCCACGCAAGCTGTTCACTTGTCATACCGCATTCACCCCTTTATGGTGTCATATGAGATATGTTAAAAAATTTTTATATATCTACACATAATTATTTATATCATAATAACATATCAAAATCAATAGAATACGTAATAAAATATCATTTTTCGGCATAAAAAACGCACCTTGTTAATGCCAAAGGTGCGTTTTACGTCATTAATTGGTGTTTTTTAACCTTTTACCGAACAATGCGACGATAAATGGTATTAACCAATAACTGATGATTACACATAAGGTGTATAGAAAACTTGAAGAGGTATAGAGTTCTTGGATGGAATTAATAGGAATGTTATACGGTTCGCGGAGGTTCATCAAGTTGGAATTGTAAACGGTGTTGATTATTATAGCGGGAATAGCAAATGATACGACAAATAATACATAGCGCAAATAAATGCTGCCGGATAACTTTTTTTCTTCTAAAAGAACGGAAACACCTACGAAAATCATTAGTGAATGGAAGAACAAGCTATATAGTGAAAAATAGTGCCAAATTGGAAAGTTCATCAATGAAGTGGTCGGAAATATTAAAAATGCTAATCCCGCAAACGGGCAACCATATGCAATAAACGCATTTCCGATTGTTTCCAATTCCCGATTGCCGAATCCCGACATCCAAAGCGCGAAAATGAACAGCCCGCAATAAGAAAGCGGAAACCACGCATCTAAATATATATCTCCGTAGTAAAAGCTATGTAAAATTTTGATGATTTCAAGCAATGTTAAGGTTATAGAAGAACACCTGATGATTAACTTGTTGCCCCATTTAAAAATCTTTTTATAGCGTAATATTAATAAAATCGCAACAGTTAACGTACAAACCGATGCGGATAAAATATGACTGAATGTAAACATACCGCATGGTTCAAATTTCCCGAACGGAGCAAAAAAGTTTTTGAAAATTGTCATATAAACTAATTAATTGATGTTGATTTTTATGCCGTTTACCTCGACGTCAGCATCTGCGCGGATAAGAAGATATTTCGTTCCGTCTATGATACGTGTTTGTACAAATTCGCTGTATTCGGGGTTGACCTTTACGGTGACCTCGGGTGTTTTGATTTCGAATTTTTTAATATCCATTACATTTGCGGGTGGAAGAGAAACTGTAGTTCCGAAATCTTCTTCTAACCTTTCGGTAAAAGCCGTTATTGAATCTTCTTTAACCCCTCCGAAACGTAATAGCGTCGTCATATCCTTGGCAGATAATTCAAGAGGATCATCCTCTTTGCTCGCCTTGTGATCTTCGGTCAACTCGATTAATTGGGCTTGGACAGATTGTATTAACTCAAGATCGCAATCGTCTGCTATGGTATTATTGAGTATTTCTGCGATGCTTGTTGTTTGCTCCGCGGCAGGAATAGGAATATCCGATTTAAAAATTGCATCGATAAAATCACCGTGCGATAACGAAACATCACGAGTATAAAACGTAGCTGAATATATATTAGCCGTTCGATTATCAAATGAGGGAAACATAAAACCGATTTCCGGGGACGAAACTACTGTGTCGCGAACGATGTTCTTAAAACGCGATTCTTTCAAATTATATCTGAGTGACGGCTTTGAATTTTTTATCGGACAAATGGCACAAATGATATATGAAAACACTTCGGTAGAGTCGCTTTTTTCGCCTTCCGAGTCGTATGTGAAAACATCGTATTTATCGTTTGCGAGAAGAATAAAGTAACTGCTGTCAATATCGGTGCTCTGTACGATTTTGGTGTACAACTCATTTATGGCATCATCGTCAGAAAGAGCAGATTGACGTAATATGGATAAAAGCTTATGCTCATTTCCTTCGAGAACCTGTTGATTTGAAAAAGATATATTTAATAAATTCCGTCCCAATGTGCCGGATAAAGTTTTTCTTAAAAGCGAAAGTATTTCTTCGGCTTCATCACTCGATATCATTAATAGATTTTGATCAAATTCGGAAATGATAGATTTATTTTCATTTACATAGCAGCCGCGAATGCGACCAATGTTGTTCTTTTCGGGACGTATTCTTCGTCTTATTTCAGTAATTTCACGTTCGTTCATGGTATCACCTCAATAGTGGTTTTATTTAATAATACCGCGTTTTTAAATTTATGTCAACATATCTGTTTAAAAACCGAAGAATTGATTGACAAAACAATTAAAATGTATATAATTAGTTGGTTGTTTTCTTTTGTGCTTTTTGTATAATAAAAAATCACGAGAAAATTGCATATTATGCAAAAAACTTTAATCATTTACTTGACTAAAGCGTGTCGCTGTGTTATAATTAATGCAAATAACGAATATAGGTGAAGAAAATGAGTTCAAATAACGCCATATTGAGACGCGACGAGGAATACACTCTTGGTTTAAGACGTCTTTACGATGCATACGGCTATAAAAAATTCAAGATGAGTAAGTTTGAAAAGTATGATCTTTATCTTGAAAATAAATCTTTTTTGAGAAATGGTAATATAGTTACGGTCACTGATCCCAAAGGCCGTTTGCTTGCGTTAAAGCCGGATATTACACTCTCGATTGTGAAAAATGTTCGTACAGATGAATTACCCGCGAAGCTGTATTATTGCGAGAATGTATATATAGCTGATTCCGAGGCAGGCGAAATCAAAGAAACAACACAGGTCGGACTTGAGTATTTCGGAATGATCGATACTCGCGCTTTGGCGGAAACACTTATTCTTGCAGCCAACAGTCTTGAACAAGCGGGTGAAGATTACAGAATTGCCGTTTCTCACATGGGATTTGTATCCGAAATTCTTGATTATGCGAATGTGGATGAGGTTGCGCGTGAACAACTTTCCAAATACATTGCCGAAAAGAACCTTCACGGTCTTCTTGAGCTTTGCAAAAAGTTATCTGTAAATTACGATGCCGTTTCTAAACTGTGCGGACTTATTGAAGTATCGGGAAAATTAAGCTCGGTTATTAAAAATAGCGAGTGCCTTATTTGCGGAGAAGGTTCTCGAACGAGCTATACCGAGTTGGTTGAACTTTCCGGAATACTCGATTCGTTTGGACTTTCGGAAAAAATCTTGCTTGATTTTTCTGTAATGAATGATATGAATTATTACAACGGGATTGTTTTCCAAGGGTTTATTAACGGTGTGCCGAAAAGTGTTCTTTCGGGCGGCAGATATGACAATTTAGTAAAACGGTTCGGTCTTAATACCTCGGCTGTGGGCTTTGCCGTATCAACGGATCTGCTTGATGATTACAGTTACAGGCAGAACGAATACGATTGCGATGTATTTCTTTTGTATTCCGATAAATGTGATCCTACCCTTGTTTTAAAAGCAGAGGCAGATTATGTCGCGTCTGGACAAAAATGCATTGCGCTATCCTTCGAACCTCAAATGGAAATTAAGTATAGAGAAAAAGTTATTATGAATTCCGACGGGAGTATGAAAAATGAATGATTATATTAATATAGCACTCCCCAAGGGACGTTTGGGCGAAAAGGTATATTCTTTACTCGAATCGATCGGTTACGGATGTCCCGAAATGCTTGACGGCGGCAGAAAACTTATTTTTGAAAATCCCGAGAACAAAGTAAGATATTTTTGGGCAAAGCCCTCCGATGTGGCTATATACGTTGAACGCGGCGCGGCAGATATCGGCGTGGTCGGTAAGGATATCCTTTTAGAATATTCTCCCGATATATATGAGCTTTGTGATCTTGGTTTCGGCAAATGTCAAATGGCAGTTGCCGGCAAAAAAGGAATGCGTATTCCCACAGACCGCACGATAAGAGTTGCGACAAAGTTTTCTAACATTGCGTGGAATCACTATTCAAAGCAATCGCGCGATATCGATATAATTAAGCTTAACGGTTCAATTGAGATCGCGCCTTTGCTTGATTTAAGTGATGTAATTGTTGATATTGTAGAGACAGGCGCCACATTGCGCGAAAACGGTTTGGTGGTATACGAGACCATTTGCGATATAAGCGCTCGTCTTGTTGCCAACAAATCAGCTTATAAATTCAAATCCGACAGCATTAATAAGCTTCTTGAATATACGGTTCGATATATTTCGGAGAATTCAAAATGATTAAAATATTAAAGAGTTATAACGAAAAAGAAATATTTGACAGATCTACCGCTACGGTAGATGTTTCCGAGATTGTTGCCGAAATCATATCAAATGTACGCGCAAACGGTGACAGCGCCCTGAGGGAATACAGCAAAAGGTTTGATAAAGTAGATGTCGATTCGTTTGAAATATACAGCTGTGAATTGCAAAAAGCATATGATCGCACCGATGATGATTTCAAAGCGGTTCTCGATGAGGCGGCATCTAACATACGTGAGTACCACCTGGCGCAGAAAAGAGACGGGTACGAAATTAACAGAAACAACGGCGTAAAGATAGGCAGGCGTGTACTTCCTTTAGAGCGCGTAGCGCTTTATGTGCCCGGCGGCACGGCGGCATATCCGTCGTCTGTTTTAATGAATTGTATTCCTGCTAAAATAGCGGGCGTTGACGAGATTATTATGACAACCCCGCCTTCTGCGAACGGAACGATACGCGATGATATTCTTGCGGCAGCTTATGTTGCCGGCGTTGATAGGGTTTTCTGTATTGGCGGAGCACAAGCGATTGCGGCTTTGGCATACGGCACCGAATCGGTTCCCAAGGTTGATAAAATAGTCGGTCCGGGAAATGCATTCGTTGCAGAAGCAAAACGTCAGGTGTACGGTATTGTGGATATTGATATGATCGCAGGTCCGAGCGAGATTCTTATCGTCGCGGATGAAAAATGTGATCCGAAAGCCGCTGCAGCCGATATGCTTTCGCAAGCTGAGCACGATAAAAATGCATCAGCCGTTTTGATTACCGATTCCGAGTCGCTTGCGGCATCAACCGCAAAAGAAATAGAAATTCAGCTCGAAGCACTTCCGAGAAAAGACATAGCGCGTGTTTCGATTGATAATAACGGAAAAATTATTATCACCGATACTCTTGATGAGGCGATAGAACTGTCCAATCGTCTCGCTCCCGAACATCTTGAGATCAATACCGAAAATGCATTTGTGCTTTTTGAAAAAGTGCGTAATGCCGGATCTGTTTTCTTGGGAAGCAGCTGCCCTGAGGCAGTTGGAGACTATTTTTCGGGAACCAACCACGTGCTTCCTACCAGCGGAACTGCGCGTTTTGCAAGCGCTTTGTCTGTAGATGATTTTATCAAAACTATTGAATATACTTATTATCCGCGTGAAGCGTTGATTGCCGATGCCGACAAGATTGCAATGTTTGCTAATCGCGAGGGCTTGGATGCACACGCAAGAAGTGCTTTGGTTCGTAAGGAGCTTTAAGATGAGTCGTTTTTTGGATGAACGCCTTTCTTCTTTAAAGGCGTATATTCCCGGAGAACAACCAAAACCGGGCGAGTTCATTAAATTAAATACCAACGAATTTCCGTATCCTCCCGCCGCTGAGGTTTCAAACGCAGTTTTTACTGCGGTGGTTTCAATGAATCTATATTCCGATCTTACCTGCAAAACGTTAAAAGATAGATTCAAAACGGTGTTTGGATACGTCGGAAATAACGTTGTTTTTACAAATGGATCTGATGATGCATTGTACCTATGCTTTCTTGCCTTTTGCGGCGAAAAATGCGGTGCCGCTTTTGCCGATATAACGTACGGATTTTATTCCGTATATGCCGATTTATGCGGAATCGAAAAGCATATTATTCCGCTTGACGAATCACTTGGCATAAAGCACACCGATTATTTCGGTGTTGGGAAGACTATTTTTATTGCGAATCCGAATGCGCCGACAGGCAAAAAACTCGATAACGCTCAAATTGCCGAGATACTTAAAAATAATCCCGATAATATAGTTGTTATAGACGAGGCATATTCTGCTTTTTCGGGACAGAGCTGTGTCGATCTTCTTCACGAATTTGATAATTTGGTAATAGTCGGTACCTTTTCGAAATCGCGTGGTATGGCAGGTGCACGCCTTGGCTATATAATTTCGTCACCTGATATCATTGAGGATATTGAAAAAGTGAAATTTTCAATTAATCCGTATAATGTAAATTGTTTAACACAAGCCGCCGGCGCTTGCGTTCTTGATAACAATGATTATTATACGAGTTGTATTAATGAGATATGTAAGACTCGTGATGTATTTTCTGACGAACTTAAAAAACTCGGCTTTACCGTAATTCCGTCTTATGCGAATTTCGTTTTTGCGAAGCATAATTCGATATCGGGAAAGCTGATTGCCAAAGAATTAAGGGACCGAAAAATACTTATAAGACGTTTTGATAAAGCTCGAATAGAAGAATACTTAAGAATTTCCATCGGAACTTCCGAGCAAATGAAAGCGGTTGTTGAGGCGCTTAAGGAAATTGTTGGAGGTAATATATGAGAATAGCCGAAATTAACAGAAAAACAAAAGAAACCGATATTTATCTTAAAATCAACCTCGATGGAACAGGTGCGAGTGAGATCAACACGGGTGTCGGATTTTTTGATCATATGCTTACACTCTTTGCCTCGCACGGTATGTTTGATCTTGTTGTTGAATGCAAAGGCGATTTAGAGGTTGATGCTCACCACACAGTAGAGGATGTGGGCATTTGTCTCGGCTTGGCTTTTGCAAAGGCGTTGGGCGATATGAAGGGTATTAAGCGATATGCCGATAAAACTATCCCGATGGACGAATCCTTGATTCTTACCGCAGTTGATATTTCGGGCAGACCGCATCTTTCGTTAGACTTGGATGTGCCTGCAAAGCGTGTCGGTAATTTTGATACCGAGCTTGTAAGTGAATTTTTCCTTGCTTTTGTCAGAAATTCAAAGCTTACACTTCATATTAAAAAGCTCGCGGGTAGAAATACTCATCACATTATCGAGGGCTGCTTTAAATCGTTTGCAAGAACTATGGACGAGGCAACTTCCTTTGATCCCAGAAAAGAGGGCATAATACCTTCTACAAAGGGAGTGCTCTGATGGTAGGGATAATCGATTACGGTGTCGGCAATCTTTTTTCGCTGGTTTCTTCATTAAAGTATCTGGGTATATCTGCCGAAAAGGTTTCTGATGAAAAATCCATTGCAAGATGTGACAGATTGATACTTCCGGGCGTCGGCGCTTTTGGTGATGCCGCGCTTGCACTGAAAACAAGCGGTCTCGATACGGTCGTAAAACGCGCCGCAGGGGAAGGAACGCCTTTAATGGGCATCTGCCTTGGTATGCAGCTTTTGTTTGAGCAGGGGCTCGAATTCGGTGTTCATGAGGGACTTGCGCTAATTCCGGGAAAGGTCGTTTCCATTAAACCGATTGCGATGGGTAACAAGATACCTCAAATCGGATGGAATTCGTTGCAGTTTTCGGAGAACAAAGGTGACATATACAAATATACACCCGATGGGGAATTCGTTTATTTTGTTCATTCCTATCATGCGGACTGTCCCGATGAGTTCATTACTGCGCGCACCGAATACGGTTCGCTGCTCACTGCATCGGTTCAAAAAGGTACCGTTATGGGAGCTCAGTATCATCCCGAAAAGAGCGGCGATGCCGGCTTGATGATTTTAAAGTCTTTTTGTGAAATTTAGGTGATAATATGCAGATTTTACCGGCAATTGATATATTTGAAAAAAAGGCAGTTCGTCTTTTTAAGGGCGACTATGCACAAATGACGGTTTACGGTACGCCTTGCGAAATTGCGCAAAGCTTTAAAGATAAGGGCGCAAGTTATATACATTTGGTTGACCTGGAGGGCGCCCGTGCAGGCGAATCGTCGAATTTTGAGACTGTTAAATCGGTTATTACAACTGTTGGCGTTCCTTGTGAAATAGGCGGAGGGGTCCGAAATATCGGTACGGTTGAAAAATATATAAACATAGGTGCCGACAGAGTAATACTCGGAACCTCTGCTGTATCAGATAAATCGTTTTTAAAAGAAGCGATCAAAGAATTCGGAGATAAAATCGCTGTTGGCGTTGATGCTCGTGATGGTATTGTTTCTATAAGCGGATGGCTTGAGCAAAGTGGAATTCCTACGCTTGATTTTATCGGTGAGATGCTTTCTTTGGGAATCAAAACTATTATTTGTACCGATATTTCCAAGGACGGTGCGCTTCTCGGCACAAATGTGGCGTTATATAAGGAAATACTCGCCAAATATGATCTTAATCTTATTGCATCCGGCGGTGTAACAACAATTGATGATGTTCGTGAACTACGCGAATGCGGAGCTTACGGTGCAATACTCGGAAAAGCAATATATAACGGAAATATCGACCTTGTACAGGCAATCAAAGTCGGGGAGGGCGTATGATAACAAAACGTATCATTCCTTGTCTTGACGTTCGCAACGGTAGGGTAGTTAAGGGCAAGAATTTTCTCGGACTTAATGATGTAGATTCGCCCATTAAGCTTGCTGCGGAGTATAGCGCGTGCGGTGCGGACGAGCTTGTTTTTTATGATATTACCGCTTCTTTTGAGGAAAGAAAGTTATTTTCAGATATTCTGCGCGAAACGGCTTCCAATGTTTTCATTCCGCTTACTGTTGGTGGCGGTATAAATACCGTTGATGATTTTACACGTGTCTTGGAAAGCGGCGCCGACAAGGTCAGTGTTAATTCGGGTGCTATTCGCAATCCTTCGTTGATTTATGAGGGCGCAAAGAAATTCGGCAGTCAATGTGTGGTGCTTTCTGCCGACATTAAGAGGGTAGACGGAGTATTTCGTGTGTTTGCTAACGGCGGACGTGAAAACACAGGTATAGAAGCAATCAGCTGGCTTAAAAACGGTGTTGACTCGGGTGCAGGCGAGCTTGTGGTAAATTCTATCGATACCGACGGTGTTCGTAACGGTTTTGATATCGAATTGCTTCAGCTTGTGTGCGATGCTGTTAAGGTTCCTGTTATCGCTTCGGGAGGCGCCGGTACGGTGCAGCATTTTATAGATCTGTTCAAGCAGGTTCCCGATGTAGATGCAGGTTTGGCCGCATCTGTCTTCCATTACGGAGACATTAAAATATCAGATCTAAAAAAAGAACTTAAAGATAACGGTATAAATGTAAGGATAGGTAAATAAAATGATCAGTATCAATGAACTTAAGTATAATGAAAAAGGACTGATTCCGGCAATAGTCACCGATTCTCGCACAGGCAAGGTTTTGATGCTTGCATATATGAATCGAGAAAGTCTTGAAATAACACTAAAAGAAGAACGCACTTGTTTCTTTTCGCGTTCTCGCAATGAGCTTTGGCGCAAGGGCGAAACATCCGGTAACGTTCAAAAGCTTGTATCTATTGCTACGGACTGCGATATGGATACTCTTTTGGTAAGTGTAATTCCTGCCGGTCCTGCTTGCCATACAGGCAACGAAAGCTGTTTCTTTAATACTATTGTCGAAAATGCCGCTCCGTTCACCGTAGAGGGACTTATGGAGCTTATAAATGGCAGAAAGATCGATAAAAAAGAGGGATCGTACACTACTTATCTCTTTGAAAAGGGAAGAGACAAGATTCTGAAAAAGGTCGGAGAGGAATCTACCGAGGTTATAATCGCCGGCAAGGCGGATGATAAAGCTGAGACGATATATGAGCTTGCCGATTTGGTTTATCATGCTCTTGTTTTGATGGCTGATATGGATATTTCGGTCGATGACGTTCTTAAAGAGCTTGCTTCGCGCCATGTAATTGATAAAAAGGTCAAACAGGAAAAAATGGCATAATAAAAAAACTCTGTGGTTTAAAAATCACAGAGTTTTTATTCTTATATAATTCTTTTGCAGTCAAGCAGAATATCATCGGCATATAAAAACATTGTTTCTGATTCAATATCCTTGCTGTATTGAAAAATAAAGCAAATTTCATTTACAATAGCGGTCAGTTCGTATTCAAAAAGCATTGCGCTTTCGAGACGGTCGCATACATATCCGTTTACAACCAACTCGGAAACACCGCAATTCCTGACAACAAATACGTTTAGACCATTATAACTGCCCGACAGTAAGCTTTCCGCACCGTTGTCAATATATTTGCAAAGCGGTTGATCATACTCAATGTTTGGTGTATCACATTCGTTGTTATCGGATTCGTGCGTTTGAACTGATTCTTTAAATGTACCTAACTGTTTATATGCTTTTATGCCCTTAACGAGATAATATACAGATAATAAATGGAATACCAAATCAAGAAAAAAGCTTATCGTTGAAATTGCACCTGTAAATAACGATATAATCATCAACGCAAATGTATCAATAACAATGATTCCGATCGTTGCGACTAAAAATATTACGTTTGTTTTTGATTTGAAATAACATATCAAAAGCGCAATAAGTAAAATAGCCGCTAAAATCAAGCCCAACAAAGGTGGCCCTTGGATTCCTTCTTGAGCTATGCTTTCCATTTGAAATGCAACGCTGAAGGTCGCTATCGAACAGGAAAACGGCATTTGGAAACTACCGTTCGCCAGTATTAAATATATATTTATTATTGTTAAAACTACCATAAACATCAAGTTGAATCTCGCGCGGTTGAACTTGATTTTTAAATCCAGTATTTGCTCTTTTAAATTATTATCCATCGATTCTGCTCCGTGTTTTACTGTTGAAATTATATCATTTGTATCAATCGTTGTCAACAAAACAAATTTATAAAATTGTTTTTAAAAAAGGGTTGACAAGTCAATTGTATTGTGCTATAATTTCGCTTGTTGTAAGGAAAGACAACATCTGGGTGTGGCGCAGTTTGGTAGCGCGCTACCTTGGGGTGGTAGAGGCCGCAAGTTCAAGTCTTGTCACTCAGACCATAATAGCACGATGGTTTTACCATCGTGCTATTTCTTTATTTTTGTTATTAACACAGCATTTTAGTATAATCAATGCGCAAACTTGAATTTGACGGAGGGCACCTATGAAATGTGTATGGGAGCATAATGGTAATGACACCTTGTTGTATTCCGTTGATTATGTTGGAGCATACACGAGAGGAAATAGCTTGGAATCCGCAATGTCAAAAATGAGTGATGAGATAGAATTATATTCTTTGTGGTGTGGTCATAAATGTGCATCCGAAACTGATGTTGAAATCATCCAAGAAAAATCAAGCAATTTACAAATCGCTGATGCGGATTCCGACGTTTTGTTTGATTCTGAGAGAATGCCACTTTCCATTGAGGAATATGAAAAACTCAAGTCACTTGTTTTGAAGTCCGCAAGAGACTTTTATGACTTGTATTCCTCTATTCCCAATAAGCACGAAAGCTGTTTGCCACATAGAAAGACATTTTACGGGGCTACACCAAGGACTGCTCAGGAAATGTATGATCACACAAAAAATGTGAACTCCTATTACTTTGCGGAAATCAATGTGCCTATAGACAATGATGGCACGATATTTGATTGCCGAAAAAGGGGCTTTGATCGTTTGGAGCTAATACATGGCTTCTTGGATAATACAATCGTTGTAGGTAGCTATGATGAACTTTGGTCGCTTCGTAAAGTTATACGCAGGTTTCTGTGGCACGATAGAATACATGCAAGGGCTATGTATCGGATGGCAGTTAAAACATTCGGTGCATTTGGAATTAACAACACATTTAAGTTTTCAATTGATTAAACAAATTCAATCATATTAAAAAGACACACGATCGCTCGAGTGTCTTTTTAAATACTGGTCATGTCATAAGCTTTTTAATTTTATCAAGAGCATTTTTCTCAAGACGGCTAACCTGCGCCTGAGAAATTCCGATTTCATCCGAAACCTCTGTTTGTGTTTTTCCGCGATAAAACCGCATTAACAGTATTTTTCTTTCTCGGTCTCCAAGCTGTTCGATTGCATTTTTAATGGCGATATTATCTAACCAGATCTCATCGTTGGAATTATCGTCGCTTATTTGGTCAAGTACGTATAACGAATCTCCGTTATCCGAATATATTGGATCGTACAATGATATCGGCTCAAGTATTGCATCCAATGCACGAGACACAAGCTTAACATCCTCGTTCATTTCTTTTGCTATCAGTTCAACTGTTGGTTCGGTTGAATTTTTTGCCGATAGAGCTTCTTTTGCTTTTAACGCTCTGTACGCAATATCTCTTAAGGAGCGCGGAACTCTGATAGTGTTGTAGTCTCTTAAATAACGCCTCAACTCTCCGATTATCATCGGCACTGCGTAGGTTGAAAATTTCACATCCAGTGAAGAATCAAAGTTATCAATTGCCTTTATCAGACCGATACACCCGACTTGAAACAAATCATCAAGATTTTCGTTACGGTTCTTAAATGATTGAATAACGCTTAACACCAATCTCAAATTTCCGTTAATTAGTGCTTCGCGTGCACATTTATCTCCATTTTTACTCCGCCTTAACAGCTCGCTTTTTTCTTCTTCGCTAAGTGTTTTCAGTTTTGAAGTGTTTACTCCGCAGATTTCAACTTTATTATACATACAAGACCTCCGAATCGATACACCTTAAGTGTTCCCGTTTCGGAGGTCTTGAATTCTCTTCTTATTGTTCTTTTAGTTAACGAAATGTAATTTAATTATTAATCTTCCTGAATTTTCTTTTTGTCGGATTTTAATATACAGGTAAATACCGTGCCGTGTTGCTCGTTGCTCGAGATCGATATCGAGGCATCGTTGTTTTCGATTATCGTTCGCGCTATCGATAACCCTAAACCACTGCCTCCGCATTCTCTCGAACGTGCCTCGTCAACACGGTAAAAGCGTTCAAACAAAAGCGGTATTGATTCCTTTGGGATAGGGACGCCGGTATTGAATACAGACAGATGGGTCTTATCGCCTTTTGAAGATAAGTTCAACTCGATACGCCCGTTTTCATCGGAATATTTTACTGCATTGTCAAGTAGTATGGCAAGTAATTGCTTTATGCTTACTTCATCACATTTTGCAAACAGTTCATTTTCAATGTGTATTTCAAAGGATTTCCCTTTTTCGAAGCATATCGTTTCAAACGGCAGTGCGATCTCATAGCAAAGATTACTGATATTAACTGTCGATAGCTTTGGTTTGATTTTTGATTCGTCCGATTTTGCGAGGTACAGCATGGTATTTATAAGGTCGGTCATTCGTGTCGATTCGTCCTTGATATATCCCAACCATTTGCTTTCTTGCTCTACGGTAGAATCATTGTGCGAGAGTACAAGATCGGTATTTGTTGATATGACAGTCAAAGGTGTTTTTAATTCGTGAGAAACGTCCGATATCAGCTGCTTTTGCTGTTTTATTGATTTTTCAACTGGCTTTACAACAATGTTTGCGATTATAAGAGATATTAGAAATATCGCTAAAATTGCTATTCCTCCGCCTATAATCAATGATAACAGGAATTGGCGTAAGTTTTCATCCTCATATTGTTTATCAAGCAACACGATCCTTACTCCAAAAGGATTTTCCTCGTAGTAATATCGCATATTGTACTTTTTCAAAACACCTTCCTGCTCGTCCATCGATCTAACGGCGCGTATCAGCTCATTTATATAATTAACATTCTCTTCGGTAAGGTTGTCGGTGTCGCCAAAACCGTCGATATAACAGCTGTTGTTTCGGCTATCGATATCAAGTATATATGCAGAGTAATTTGGATATTTGCTCTTTTTGTCGTTGTTTCCGAAAAGCCCATCGAGATTATTGGGCTTTGAGCGCGCAATATCCCTCATTGCTTCTATGCTTTTTGATTCGATTTCTCTTGCTGTGTTAAAGTACATCAAAGAAAAAGAAAAGCATAAAACGATAGATATCAAAAGCATATTTGTAAGTATGAATTTGATTTTGAGTTTTCTGATCAATGTATTATTCCTTTTCAAAATTAAGATGGTATCCGATTTTTCTCACAGTAACTATATTTACTCGTGATCCTAAAAACGCGAGCTTTTTTCTTACAAAAGATATATATACCTCAACGTTGTTGTCCTCCGCATCGGATAAATAGCCCCAAACCTTTGATATAATTTCATCCTTTGAGAATATTTGTGTTGGATTAGAGAGCATAAGCTTGAGAATTTCAAATTCCTTATGTCCGATTCGTATTAATTTGTCATTGGAAGATAGCACATAGCTTTGAAGATCGAGAGTGAGATCTCCGTATTTGATTTCGTCGATTATCACTTCGCCGGTTCGGCGAGAGAGTGCCCTAATGCGAGCCAGAAATTCATCCTTTGAAAACGGCTTTGTCATATAATCGTCGGCTCCGTAATCCAGTCCTTTAACCTTGTCGGAGACTTCGTCGCGCGCAGTTAATAAAATGATCGGTGTGCTTATATTTGAACTGCGAAGCTTTTTAATTACTTCAAATCCGTTCATTTTGGGTAACATTAAGTCGAGCACAATTACATCATAAATTCCCGAGCTGGCATATATAAATCCATCCTCGCCGTTATAAACGGCATCACAACTGTATTTTTGAGAGCGTATGATTTCGCATATGCTGTCAGCAAGACGGATTTCATCTTCAACAATAAGAACGTTCACGATTATTCCTCCAAGTATTATTAAGTAAAATTAAACACATATTACTTAAAAACTTCTTAAATTCAAAATGGCGGGATTCCCCGCCATTAGAATTATTTGATCGTAATAGTTTCGATCTCAACCGTTTCTACCTTTTTGTTTGCATTATCATGCAATGTCAGTAGAAAAATTGCGGCACCGACTGCGGCAAATGTTAAGCTTATAACCAATAATTTCCAGAAAATTGCGGAGTAATCAATAAATAGATCCGATACGTCGGCAGGGATGGTGTTTCTTAAGTGAACCAGCCAAAAATGCTTGTTGGAAAGTACGGATGTATCGAAACTGTTTTTGGCAATAAACTCAAACACAATGCCTATATACTGTCCGATCGCGGTAAATATTAAAGAGTTTACAGCTACAGTAATGTAGGCGGCTGCGTTTGCTTTCTTGCTGAATATGCGGTATCCGAAATATGCGAGCATTGATACCACAAAACCCAAAGCGCAGAAAATATATCTAACCTCGTTAAATCCCGATTCGCTCATCGAGGGAGAAAGCCAATAATATACTGCAAAGTATATCGTTGCACCAACGATTGAAAACACGACAGAGCAAAGTACGGCAAGCAGGGTATTGTTCTTGCGTGAATCGGTTTCGGTGTCTTCGACGCGGTTTTTAACTGATTCTACCGCATCCAAAGCACAATGCTCGCACATAATATGGTTATCTTTTCCGCAAGTGACCTTTTTGGGCTTTCTTGAACCGAATTTGTTTCCGCACACGGAACAGTATTCAACACCTCTGATTTCGTTATCGATGAGCATTGAAATGCAGAGATCGATCAACTTTAAAAATACAGCGATATTGCCGGAGCAAACTACTCTTAAGCCGTCCTCGGATAAAGAATAATCGATAACCGAATACTCATCCATATGTGTGGAAAAGGATTCGGACATATTGTATTTTTTGAGATCGTTTTCGTCGCTTTCAGGGAACTTGAAATTAAAATATGCGACTTTTTTGCCCGAAGCTTCATATACGCTTACAAGATAACCGCCGTATACGGCATAAGCATGGCTTTTTTCCGCGATTGAATTCTCGGAATAGGTAAAGCCGATTTCTTCGAGCGATTTAACAAGATTCTTTGTTATCATTTTTACATCTCCAATAATTTTCTTTTTATATAATAGCATGTGCCAAGGTAAAGATGGTTAACAATTTGTTAATATTTGTTTGATTTTATCGTGCCAACAAATCAATAACCGAAAAAATTGTAAAGCCAAACACAAATGAATAAGCTTCGCCGGAATGTTTTTTTAGAATAGAAAGTAACAATTTTGAAAATATCAATGAACCGATAACTACGCCCGCTGCAAGAGGGAAAAGGTAAAAGATATCTATGTTGTGAATCGCTTGGATTGTCTTATCATACAATCCAAAGAATAAAAGCATATACGAAAAGCTTAATGCCGGCAAAACCAATGCTAGCGATAACGGAACACCTATGAAGAAAAGAGCCACGCCGTTAAATTCGTAACAATTCAAGTTAGTACGTTCGAGGATATAAGAAAAAACAATAGCAATGATTACGCCCATTAATATGCTTATCGTCCTGCGCGTTGTGAATTTTGATTTCACTTTTGTGTAAAAAAACACAAAAACGCTTATTAATGATATTATACAAAACAGTATTTTTGAAAATAGCGGAAAGTGTACGCAAAAATCTGATATTGTATATGATAACGTTATAACACCGAGAATAACGCCAATAGCAATAGGGAATAGATATCTTATAGCTTTTTTGAAATTTATAAATATGTTTGCGGTCGAATACAGTATGTTCTCGAATTCACCGCATAATATGGCTGCGGTTCCGCCACTGACACCGGGTATAAGTGCACCTGCGCCTATAAAAATTCCTTTAAAAATGCTGTTTAAATGCTTCTTTGCGGTAATCAATTTTTATGCACCTCGAATTGTAAAAAATATTTTAAGAAATTAACACATTAAATATTGACAAAATAAGAAAATACTTGTATTATCAAATATGATACTAATCATTGATATGAGGTATCATATTTTATTATTCGGAGCAGAAAATTGAACGAAATTGCACACGGCGCATTTCTGCGTCTTCAGAACATTTCCGTCAAATTTGATGACGATCAGATTCTCAACAATTTAAGTCTGGATATTAACGAGAAGGAGTTTGTCACCTTGCTCGGTCCTTCGGGATGCGGCAAAACGACAACCTTACGTATTCTCGGCGGTTTTGTAAGGCCGGATAGCGGCGATGTTTTATTCGAGGGGAAACGTATCAATGATGTCCCCGCATATGAACGTCAGATCAACACCATATTTCAAAAATATGCATTGTTTCCTCATCTGAACGTTTTTGAGAACGTTGCATTCGGACTTCGGGTTCAAAAAAAGCCGGAAGCAGAAATCAAGAAAACCGTAAATGAAATGCTCGAGCTTGTAAACCTCAAGGGTTTTGGAAAGCGTGATATAAATTCTCTTAGCGGCGGACAGCAGCAGCGTGTTTCTATCGCTCGTGCATTGGCAGTTAAACCCCGTGTGCTTTTGCTTGACGAGCCGTTGGGAGCTCTTGATCTTAAGCTTCGCAAAGATATGCAAATTGAATTAAAGAATATTCAGCAACGTCTCGGAATCACCTTTATATACGTAACACACGATCAGGAAGAAGCGCTGTCGATGTCCGATACCGTAGTCGTTATGGATAATGGTAAGATCCAACAGATCGGTTCACCGTTGGATATCTATAATGAGCCCGAAAATGCTTTTGTAGCAGATTTTATCGGCGAGAGTAATATTATTGACGGTATTATGCTTCAAGATTTCAAGGTGTCATTTGCAGGTAAGACGTTTGACTGTTTAGATAAGGGATTCGAGATTATCGAACCGGTTGATGTTGTAATCAGACCTGAGGATGTTGATGTTGTTCCGGTTGAAAAAGGGATGCTGTCCGGCACCGTAACAAGCGTCACCTTCAAAGGTGTGCATTTTGAGATTATTGTTGATATAAACGGCTTTAAATGGATGATACAGACAACTGATTTTGAGCCGGTCGGTTCCGATATCGGTTTGTATATTGATCCCGATGCTATCCACATTATGAAAAAGAGTGAGTATTCCGGCGTGTTCGGTGACTATAGCTCTTACAGTGATGAGCTCGAAAAGCTCTCTGAAAATATTGAGGAAGAAAATGAATAATAAACGAACTTCTTTACTACAGAGGTTTGTCGCCGCCCCCTATACCGTTTGGTCGGTTTTGTTTATAGTAATTCCGTTGATAATGGTTGCTTTTTATACTTTTACCGACGGCGACGGCTGTTTTTCAACGGTTAATATTGCGAAACTCGTCGAAAAAGAGTATTTATCTATTTTCGGCCGTTCAATTGCATATGCATTTATTTCAACCGTTGTATGTTTGGTTGTTGCATTTCCTCTTGCGTATTTTATTTCTCAAACCAAACCCCATACGCAGAAGTTTGCCATAATGCTCACCATGCTCCCGATGTGGACAAACCTTGTTATAAGAACCTACTCTTTGGGCAATCTTATTGAAGACACCGGTGTTATAAATACCGCCTTATCTTCATTGGGTTTGATCGAAGGGCCAATTCATATGATCAACACACCATTTGCGGTTATACTCGGTATGGTATATAACTACTTACCGTTTATGGTTTTGCCTATTCATACTGTCATTTCCAAGCTTGATAAGAGCTTGATAGAAGCCGCGCAAGATCTTGGCTGTAATAAGTTTTCTGTTATCACAAAGGTTATTCTGCCGTTGTCAAAGAGCGGTATCGTCTCTGGCATAACGATGGTGTTTGTGCCTGCTATCAGTACATTCTATATATCCAAAAAGCTTGGGGGAACCGACAACCGTCTTATCGGCGAAGTTATCGAGGATTCATTCCTTTACAGCGAAAATTGGAATTTCGGAAGTGCTATTTCTTTTGTGTTAATGATAATTATTATGTTCTCGATATTTGTCGTTAACAAGTTCTCGGATGATGAAGAAGGCGGAGGAATGATACTTTGAAATTATTGTCAAAAATCTATATTTGCCTTATCTTCATCCTGTTGTACGCTCCGGTTATCGTAATGATAATTTTTTCCTTTAACTCAAGCAACAGCTTAAGTGAGTTTTCGGGTTTTTCGTTGAGGTTTTATAAAGAGGCGTTCAACAACTCAAAGGTTATCGATGCTTTTAAAAATACCTTGATTCTTGCGGTTACAACTGCGGCAATTTCAGGTGTTCTCGGTACTGCAGCAGCTGTCGGTATCAGCCGTATGAGAAGCAAATATCTCAGATCCACGTTGCTTTCTGTAACAAATATTCCCATGATGAACCCCGATATTGTCACCGGCGTTTCTATGATGCTTTTGTTCGTCTTTGCAGGTACATTGATCGGATTGTCCTCGTCACTTAATTTCTGGACAATGTTGATTGCACATATCACGTTCAGTTTGCCTTACGTGATTCTGTCCATCCTGCCTAAAATCAAGCAAATGGACAAGCACCTTCCGGAAGCCGCTATGGATCTTGGTTGTACTCCGATGATGTCCTTTTTAAAGGTCGAACTTCCGTGTATACTGCCGGGGGTGCTTTCGGGTATGCTTATGGCTTTTACTCTTTCTCTTGACGACTTTGTTATCAGTTATTTCGTTAAGGGTACCGGCTTTGAGACTCTGCCTATTTATATTTACTCGGCAGTAAAGAAGGGTGTTAGACCCACGCTCTATGCGGCAAATACGATCATAGTTGTTGCCGTCCTCGTTTTGTTAGTTCTTATTAATTTTGTCGGTCGTGATAAAAATGATAAGACCAAAGAAAAATCCAAAAGGAAGATATAAAATTGAAAAGATTTTATTCTGTAGTGCTTGCGTTGTTATTTGTGGGAATATCCTTAACAGGATGCTCATATGAAGATGATGCAAGTGATATCGAGTATGCCGAGACTACCACTCAGTTTGATTATTCAAAATTCGAGGGTGTTGAGCTGAGTGTATATAACTGGGGATATTACATTTCCGACGGCTCCGAGGGCTCAATAAACGTAAATGAGGAGTTTGAAAAACTCACCGGAATCAGAATTGTATATGACAATTACGATTCAAACGAAAGCTTGTATGCTAAATTGGCCGGCGGCGGTGCCGATTATGACGTGATAATACCGTCTGACTATATGGTCGGACGCCTTATTGCCGAGGACCGTCTTGCAGAGCTTGATTTTAACAATATACCCAACTATAAGTATATTGACGAGAAGTATAAGAACACTTCCTATGATCCCGAGAACAAATACAGCGTTCCTTATAACGTCGGTATGGTCGGTGTGATTTATAACACGACTATGGTCGAGGGTGAGCCAACAAGCTGGTCACTCATGTGGGACGAGAAGTATAAGGGCAAAATATTGAATTTCAATAACTCGCGTGATGCGTTTGCTATTGCGCAGTTCTATTTGGGGTTGGATATTAACAGCACCGATTTTAGCTCGTGGGATAAAGCATATTCTGCTTTGGTTGAACAAAAGAATATCCTTCAGACATATGTAATGGATGAGGTGTTCAACAAGATGGAGAGCGGCGAGGCCGCCGTTGCGCCTTATTATGCAGGCGACTTCTTTACAATGTACGGCAATAATGAGGATCTTGCTTTTTATTATCCCGAGGAGGGTACCAATCAATTTATTGATGCTGTGTGCGTATTAAAGGATTCGCCCAATAAAGAAGCTGCCGAACTGTACATCAACTTCCTTATGGATCCGGAAATTGCTAGAGCAAATGCTGAATATATGTATTATGCATCTCCCAACACCGCAGTAGTTGAAAATGATGAGTATAGAGAGTTTCTATCCGAACTGCATCCCGATGCATTCTATATTCTTTATGAAGCTGCACAAATGGTACCCACCGACGATTTTATAAATCTCCCCGATGAAACAAAAGGGTATATGGCGGATAAATGGACATCACTCGGTGCCGAAATTACCGAAGACAGTTCTAATAACACGGTATATATCATATGCGCGGTTTTAATTGCTATTATTCTGGCTTTCTTTATCTGGAATAAAGCGGTGAAAATCAAACGCGCAAGAATTGATTATAATTAAAAAACGGAGCGTCAAGCTCCGTTTTTGATTTTATAAATCATATCAGAAATTTCAGCATAAATATTGATGTCCAATTCTTCACCTCGGACAGTTTCTTTTAAACCTATGCTTTTAATGATCTCGCATATTTGTTCTTTTGAAAGAAAACTTCCGAAATATGAATTGAGCGAGTTGGCTAATGTTTTTCGTCTTTGAGAGAAAGCGGCTTTGATAACGTCAAAGAAGATTTTTTTGTCAATTGGAGATACAGGCGGTTTGTCATAAACATCAAATCGTATAACCGCGCTATCGACCTTCGGCTTCGGATCGAACGAACCCGCTTTCACCGTAAAAAGCCGTTTGACAGATGCATAGTAACCGATAGACGCTGTTATTGCGCCGTAACCGTCGCTACCGGCTTTAGCGCAAAAACGTTCTGCCACTTCCTTTTGTACCATAACGGTTATTGTTTTAAAGCCGTGATTGCCCTCCAATAAGCTCATAACGATATCTGTAGTGATATAATAGGGGAGATTCGCACAGACACATACATCGCGGTTCGGGAATTCCTCTTTTATCAAAGAACAAACGTCGGTTTTGAGTATGTCGGCATTGATGATTTTGACATTTTCGCACTCCTTGAGCTTTTCGGGAAGAATATCCATCAGTTCGGTATCAATCTCTATTGCGACAACCTTGTATGCAATTTTACTTAACTCTCGTGTCAGTATACCGAATCCGGGACCAATTTCAATAACACCGTCATCGTGTGTAATGCCGCTTTCTTCCGCGATTCTTCTGGGTATCGCGGAATTTGTCAGAAAGTTCTGACCGTATTGCTTTTTCTTTTTGAAATCAGCCATTTTCTTTGTCTATTATTGTTAAGAATTTTGCCACACCGTCAATTGCAAATTGTCCGTGCGGTATCGTAGGCAAAAAGTATATCGAATCACCCTGCGAAAGAATAAATGTCTGTTGTCCGACAGTAACGCCGATTTTACCCTCGAGTACATAGTTGAATTCCTGACCTGAGTGAGACACCAAAGGTGAACGCTTATCGGAGGAAGAGAGCGTGACGATCATCGGTTCTTTATCGCGTCCGATGAAATTATGTGCAAGCGCCTCGAATGAATAACCCGGATAACGCTCGATCATAACGCCGGCATTTTTTCTGGTTACACAATACTCTGCCATTCTGGGTGCTTCACCGAGAATTAACTCTGTGGCATCGACTCCCATTGCGGCGGCTGTGGAATAAATTACACTTATCGGTATATCCTTTTCGCCGTTTTCATATGCGAGATATTCTTCAACGGGAATATTTATTGCCTTTGCAACTTCCGCTTCTGTCATGTCCAACGCATCGCGTAGGTATTTAATTCTTTGCGCAATCTGCTTGATTTGTTCATTGACGTTCATATTTATGCTCCATATATGATTTTAGTATATTATATCATTCGGTTTACAGGTAGTCAAGTGAGAAGATTTATATTATCAATAACAATTTTTCTTCCTTTATAAGAAAAAGCGTATTTTAAAAATTCATCATCTGACAACGAATTGATAAAATCAATATCGATATGCTCAACACGCGATGCTTTAAAATAGGGAACAGGTGATAATTCTTTATCGTTATACGGACAAACGGTTTGACATATATCACATCCCCAGGCAATGTGGTGTTCTTTCAAAATATCCTTTTCTTCATAAGTCTTGTTCTTCTTTTGCGAGATCGCAGATAAACACAAGCTTCGGATAATGCCGATTTCGGATATCGCATTGTTCGGACACGCATCTATGCATTTGCCGCAATCTATACACTTTAAAATGTCGGAATGCCTGTACTCTATTTTCTCTGATATTAATATAGAACCGAGAAAAACATAACTGCCGTATACGCTGTCGATAAAAAGCGAGTTTCTTCCTATTACGCCCAAACCGCATTTTGCCGCGGCAAGTTTTTCGTTAATCGGTGAATGATCGCAAAACCCATGTGCATCAGGGAAAGCATTTGATAGTTTATTATATAATGATGACGAAAATTTGTGATAATCATAAATTCTTGCATATTCCGAAAAACCATCATCTGATGTTTTTTTGGAAGTTCGATAGGGGATACAGAATATGATCGCACAGTTGACATCCTTCGGCAAAATTCGTTCGTTGATAATTTCACATTCGTTTAACGGAACTATTCCGACACGGTCAATGCCTTCGGCAAGTAAAAAAGATTTGATGTATTCAAACATAAAAACCTCTAAAAAACGCGGGCATACCGAATGGTTGCCCGCGTAACTATATCATTTTTAATTAGTCGGTGATATAGGGAATAAGAGCCAAGTGTCTTGCTCTCTTAACCGCAATGGTAAGCTGTCTCTGGTGACGAGCACAGGTACCGGTTACTCTGCGGGGGAGAATCTTGTAGCGCTCGGAAAGATTCTTCTTCATGCGCAAGGTATCCTTATAATCGATATAATCAACCTTGTCTGCACAGTAAGCGCAAACTTTCTTTCTTCTCTTATTGCGGAAAGAAGCTCTTGCATCACGCTGCTCGCGGGGCTCTCTGTTTTCTCTAACTTCTGCCTGTTCAGCAACAGGTGCAACAGTTTCTTCGGTTGCTACAATCTGTTCGTTGTCCATGATGTTCCTCCTTGAAAAATATTAGAAGGGCAATTCGTCGTCTGCGGAAAGATCCTCAAAACCCGAATCTGCCGAGGGTGTGCTGTAAGTAGGTGCCGAAGGCATCGGGGGCTGTCCGGGCATTCCTTCGGTCTTGCGATCAACAAAGGTAACCTCATCGGCAACAATTTCTACACTGTAGTGCTTTACGTTGTTGTTATCGGTCCAATTGCGGTTTTGCAAAGTGCCAGATATAAGAATAGGTCTGCCTTTGGTGAAGAAGCGGGAAACAAACTCTGCGGTTTGTCTCCATGCCGTAATATCAAAGAAGTCAGTCTGGGGCTGTTCGCCGGCACGAGTGAATCTTCTGTTGACGGCAATGCGGAATCTGGTTACGGATATGCCGTTGGGAGTAGTTTTCAATTCAGGATCAGCAACTAAATTGCCGACAAGAATTACTCTGTTAAATGCCATTTTACTACCTCACTTTTCAGCGGATGAAATCGTCACTGTTCGCACTTGACGATGAGCGAACGAAGAATGCCGTCGGTAATGTTGTAAATTCTGCCAAGCTCGCTCGGGAAATCGGGCGAGGATGCGAATTTAACAAGAACATAATAACCTTCTGTCAAATCTTCGATGGGGTACGCTAATCTTCTGTTGCCCCAAACATCAGTCTTTTCGACTTCTGCATTGGCAGCGATGAGCGAAGTGAACTTTTCAACGATTGCGTTGACAGATTCTTCGCCGAGAGAGCTGTTTACAACAAAAATTGTTTCGTACTTGTTCATCAATCTACACCTCCTTCTGGACTTTGACTCGGTTTAGCACCGAGTAAGGAGAAAACTTGAAGTTTTCATACTATATTAGCATATCACACAAAATGCTGTTTGTCAAGTATTTTGTGGTTTTAATTAATTATTCACCGTCTTTCTGCTGGTTATAACGTTTTAATAAACGACGGATTCGAGCCGCACTGTCAAGTAACGGCGAAATAGATTCATCATTATTGAGCGTGCAAAGTATCTTCGCAATAAACTTTGACATATCAACCTGTACAAACCAGGGACGCTTAAGAAGCTCCTCGGGTGCATAGGTCAGGTTGGTAGAATAAAGCTTTTTGAGCTTGCCTTCCTCGTAAAGCTTATCAAACTTTTCAAGACCGCTGGTGAAGAATGCAAACGAAACTGCGGCGTATACGTCGCTTACGTTTTGCTTCTGAATCTCATTAATAACATCAATTACAGACTCGCCGGAAGCGATCATATCATCGATAATAAGTACGCGCTTGCCCTCAAGAGGTCCGCCTATATATTCATGCTGAACAATGGGGTTTTTGCCGTTTACTATTCTGGAATGGTCTCTTCTCTTATAGAACATACCGACATCAAGACCAAGAACGTTTGCATAGTAAATAGCTCTGTCCATAGCTCCTGTATCGGGGCTGATGACAGTCATATTGTCCTTAAATATGTCGTCGCCTTCGTTTTGAATAAAGCGTTTGAGCATCGAATATGTAGGATAGATATTTTCAAAAGATGTTGCGGGAATCGCGTTATATATTGTCGAATCGTGTGCATCGAACGTCAAAATGCAATCGACGCCGAGATTCTGAAGCTCCTCGAGCGCCTGAGCGCAGTCAAGAGATTCTCTGCCTTTTCTCTTATGTTGACGCGAAGAGTAGAGGAGAGGCATAAGCACGGTTACGCGGCTTGCTTTACCGCCGATGGCTGAAAGAACACGCTTGATGTCGCGGAAGTGATCATCGGGGCTCATGTGGTTGGTGTAGCCAAAAAGATCATAGGTACAGCTGTAGTTGCCTATGTCGCAAAGTATATAAATATCTCTGCCTCTTACAGAGTCACAGATCTTGATTTTTCCTTCGCCGTTACTGAAACGTACTTCTTCAATAGGAATGATGTAGCTTTCGCTGTCATCTTCATTTCTTAACTGACGGATAAACTGGTCAACTTCGGTACCGAGGTTCTTGCAGCTTTTGAGAACGATAAGACCCATTTTACCGTGATTTTGATTTTGAGCCATGATAGCACTCCTTTTCGACACACAATTTTTTTAAGGCAACAATATTTTACATAAAAAAATGTTTTTTGTATATTGACTTATTTCACAAATAAGAACTAATTTTTTAAGAAAAATGACAGTTTTTGTATAAAGTTTATAAACATATGCTTTTACATAAATTTATTGATTGACAAAGAATTTGCTATGTGATATCATAACATAGAACATAAGTTCTAAACGGAGGTTAAATTATGGCAACCAAAGACAATAAGATCGACAGCAAAAAATTAGCACTTGAAACCGCACTTGCGCAGATCGAAAAACAATGCGGCAAGGGTTCGATAATGCGTTTGGGTGAAAATGCGGGTATGGAGGTAAAAAGCGTTTCTACCGGTTCGCTTTCTCTCGACGTTGCTTTGGGCATCGGCGGCGTTCCCAAAGGAAGAATTATCGAAATTTTCGGTCCGGAATCTTCGGGTAAGACAACTCTCGCCCTACACATAATCGCTGAGGTTCAGAAACAGGGCGGAGAAGCGGCGTTTATCGATGCCGAGCACGCTCTTGATCCTGTTTATGCACGTGCTTTGGGTGTCGATACCGATTCGCTGTTGGTTTCCCAGCCCGACTACGGTGAACAAGCACTCGAGATTACAGAGGCATTGGTTCGTTCAGGTGCAGTCGAGGCGGTTGTGGTTGACTCTGTTGCGGCACTTGTACCGAAGAACGAAATCGACGGAGATATGGGTGATTCTCATGTCGGCTTGCACGCTCGTCTTATGTCACAGGCGTTGCGTAAGCTCTCTGGCGCTATTGCAAAATCGAGCTGTATTGTTATCTTCATAAATCAGCTGCGCGAAAAGGTTGGCGTTGTTTACGGTAATCCTGAGACCACCACCGGCGGACGTGCACTCAAGTTCTATGCATCTGTTCGTCTCGACGTGCGCAAATCCGAGCAGTTGAAGAACGGCAGCGATATTATCGGCAACCACGTTAAATGCAAGGTCGTTAAGAACAAGGTTGCTCCTCCTTTCCGTACCGCTGAATTTGATATAATCTACGGCAGGGGCATATCCAAGGAAAGCGAAATTATCGAGCTCGGTATTAACTGCGGTATTATTGATAAGAGCGGTTCTTGGCTTTCGTATAACGGTGAGAAGCTCGGACAGGGCAAGGATAAGGTAAGAATGCTTCTCGAGGAAGATGTTGCACTTGCGGAAGAGCTTTCGGAAAAAATACTTGCTCATTATACCGGCAACGGAGCACAGGATATTATTCCCGATTCCGAAAGTGACGACGATTTATTCGGCGAAGAATAATGTACAGAATCAATGCGATCTATCGTGACGACAACAGCAACGAAGCTGTTGTGGTATGTAACAATATCAGTTACAGAATAACCGTACACGATCTTGAAAATCTGAATATTGCAGAAGATGATAATGTCGATGATGATGTTGTCGATATGTTGGAGCAAGCTGTTTTGCGATTGGCTTGTATCAAAAAGGCGTTTGATTATCTTTCGTACGGCGATCTTTCGCAAAAGCAATTGCGCGATAAATTGTGCCGCAAGTTTGATAAGGAGCTTTCTGCCGATGTGGCAGAGCTATTTGTCGAACGCGGATACGTGGATGATGCGCGTTTGGCAGAACGATATGCCGAAACCTTTTATGAATTTAAGAATATGGGCTTGCAACGTATTCGCAACGAGCTTTTCAAGCGCGGTATTTCTCGTGAAAATATAGAAATCGCACTCGAAAGGTACGAGAATTGCGATCAGACGGAGCGTATTTACGAATTTATAAAGAAAAAATACGATGTGTCCAAGCTCAATGATATAAAATACCGTCAAAAGGTATATTCAGGCGCGTTGCGCGCCGGTTTTTCCGGCACAGAGGTTGGAGAGATTTTAAGAAATTTTGAAAGTGAGTGATATATTATGCCAATCAAAGTAGGTTTTGTTTCGCTCGGTTGTCCCAAAAATCTTATAAACACCGAGGTAATGCTTGCAAATTTGGTTAACGGCGGAATGGAAATTGTTGCCGAGGATATCGAGGCCGACGTTATCGTAATCAACACGTGTGCTTTTATCGAAAGTGCTAAGAACGAGGCCATCGATAATATACTTGATATTGCTTGGTTAAAGAAAAACCGTTCTCTCAAGGGCATAGTTGTCACCGGCTGTTTACCTCAGAGATATAAAGAGGAATTTTTAAAAGAACTTCCCGAGGTAAACTGCATCCTCGGCACAGGATCCCTTGATGATATATGTGAAGCTGTAGAGGTGGCATATAACGGCGGTACATTTAGTAGCTTTAAAAGTGTTGATGAACAGTCTCTCGGCGGAGAACGTATTATTACTACACCCGAGTATTTTGCATACGTACAGATTGCGGAAGGTTGCGATAACCGCTGCACTTATTGTGTAATACCCGATATTCGCGGTAAATTCAGAAGCAGAAATATGACCGAGATTATTGATGAGGTTGAAAATCTTGCTTCCATGGGCATCAAGGAAATATGTCTTGTGGCGCAGGATACAACACGTTACGGTGAGGATATATATGGTACATATGCTTTGGATAGCTTGATTTCTGCACTTTCCGAAATTGAAGGCATTGAATGGATCAGAGTGTTGTATTGCTATCCGGACAGAATAACCGACGGTCTGATCAACGAATTCAAAAACAACGAGAAATTAGTTAAGTACATCGATATGCCTATTCAGCATATCAACGACGAAATACTTAAAAATATGAACCGCAGGGACACCTCGGAAAGTATTAAGAGTATTATCAAAAAGCTTCGCGACGAGGTTCCCGGTATTGTTATAAGAAGCACTGTTATTGTCGGATTTCCCGGGGAAACCGAAAAGCAATTTAACGAACTCCGCACTTTCATCAAGGAAGTCAAATTCGAGCGTTTGGGCGCATTTGAGTACTCGCGTGAGGAAGGTACTCCTGCATATGATATGCTCAAACAGATTTCGAGCAACACAAAGAAAAAGCGTTGCGATGCTATTATGAGCGATCAAAACCGTATACATAATTACTTCAACGAAAAGTTTGTTTCAACCAAGATGAAGGTTATTTGCGAGGGTTACGATCCTGTTTCGGAGTGCTTCTTCGGACGTTCCTATGCGGATGCGCCCGAAATTGACGGGAAGATTTATTTCACTGCACCCAAACGATTAAAAGAGGGCGAGTTTGTGAACGTCAAAATCACCGAAGTACTGGATTATGACCTGTTCGGTAAGATTTGTTGATTCAAAAGGTTGTTATAAGCTTAGGTTCTGCCTATTACGTGATTCTATAATCAGGAGATAATAATGAATCTTCCAAACAAACTTACATTAGGGAGAATACTCGCAATTCCTTTTTTCGTATTGTTTCTAACGTATAATTTCTTTTACAATCCAAATATAAGCCGAATTCTCTCGGCCGCATTGTTTATCACGGCATCCTTTACAGATTTTCTTGACGGATATCTTGCGCGTTCTCGCAATTTGATAACCGATTTCGGAAAATTTATGGATCCTTTAGCCGATAAGTTTTTGATAATCGGTTCCATGTTTGCGATTTGTTTTTCTGACTATATCTTTGATTACAGGGCGGTTGGATTTTATACGTATATCTCCTCCGATATGTTACGTAATTTGTTTTTTTGGAGTGCGATTGTCGTTGTATTCAGAGAACTCGCGGTCACGTCAATGCGGCTTGTTGTCGTTAAATCCAGCGGTGCAGTTATCGCAGCGAGCAGCTTGGGCAAAATCAAGACCGTCACCCAGATCGTTGCTGTTTCGGCTGTCATACTCGAACCGGTAATTTTTCCGTTTTTTAGGGGATGGCTCACATTGATCTCAACTGTTGCAATGCTCTTCTTTACGGTTATTTCGGGCATCAATTATATTAAGTCATATTGGAAATTTATTGATACAAACAAGTAGGTGAAATGATGAAACTATTTAATACACTAACAAGACAAAAAGAAGATTTTGTCCCCAAGAATAACGAAGTGAGAATGTATGTATGCGGACCTACCGTTTACAATTATTTTCACATCGGCAATGCACGATGCTTTGTGGTTTTCGATATGCTACGCAGATATCTGGAGTATCGCGGAAATAAAGTTACTTTCGTACAGAATTTTACGGATGTAGACGATAAACTCATCCGAGCTGCTAAAGAGAACGGTTGCACCGTTCCCGAGATTGCCGATAAATATATCGGGGAGTATTTTACCGATGCCCACGGACTCGGTGTTCATGATGCTACCATTCATCCACGTGCAACCGAAAACATTGATAAGATCATCGAGATCGTTCAACAGCTCATTGACAAAGGGCATGCATATGTTTCGGGCAATGACGTGTATTTCGATTCTCAAAGCTATGCCGAATACGGTAAATTGTCGCATCATAATATGGACGAACTCGAAGCAGGTGCGCGAATAGATGTCAGCGAAATCAAGAAGCATCCATTTGATTTTGCACTTTGGAAGGGCAAAAAAGAAGAAGGGGAGATATCTTGGACTTCACCGTGGGGCGAGGGACGTCCCGGCTGGCATATTGAATGTTCGGCGATGGTAAATAGGTTTTTGGGCAACGAAATTGATATACATGGCGGCGGTGTGGATCTTATATTCCCGCACCACGAGAATGAAATTGCTCAAAGTGAATGTGCTACGGGGTGTCAATTGGCAAAGTTCTGGTTGCATAACGGACATATTAACGTAGACAACAAAAAAATGAGTAAGTCAGCAGGTAACTTTTTCCTTGTTCGTGATGCAGCCGGCAAATACGGATACAAAGCAGTTAGGTTCTTCCTTTTGTCCTCGCATTACAGAAGCCCGATCAATTACAGCGATGATATACTCTCGCAAGCAACTGCTGCGGTTGAACGTATTGATAATTGCTTGGGTAATATAGAGTTTGCAGCTAAAAACGCAACCGGCGAGCTCACCGACCGCGAAAAAACAAGCATCGAGTTATTAAATGCCAAAAAAATCAGCTTTGTCGAAGCAATGGACGACGACCTCAATACCGCTGATGCAATAGGTTTCCTGTTTGAAATGACTCGTGATATCAATACCGTTATTTCGTCCGGCGCATCTTCTGAATACATCAAGGCGGTCGAAGAAATTTATATTCCGCTTTGTGAACTGCTTGGCTTTGGCAAAGATGACGACGACAGCGATGTGGCGTACATTGAAGAAATGATTGCAAAACGCGCTGAGGCAAAAAAAGCAAGGGATTTTGCACTCGCAGACGCTATCAGAAATGAATTGCTTGAAAAGGGAATAATACTTGAGGATACCCGTCAAGGTGTCAAATGGAAAAAAGCTTAGAATTTATAAAAAGAAATTACAGCCCGTTGGTGCTTGCATATCTCGGAGACTCTTATTATGAGACACTTGCGAGAGAGTATATCGTAGGCGATGGCGATTGTGTTGTTTCTAAACTGAATGTAAGTATAAAAGAGATAATAACCGCAGTTTCTCAGAGCAGGATAATCGGGTTGATTCAACCTATACTTAGCGATACCGAGATATATTTTTACAAATCCGGCAGAAATGCAAGAAACACCCATCACTCCAAGAGTGCGGATGCTGTCGAATATCGGCGTGCAACAGGTCTGGAATGTTTGTTTGGGTATTTGTATCTATCCGAACAACACGAGCGAGCAAGAGAATTATTCCTTTACGGTGTAAAGCAACAAAAAACATCGGAGTGTGTTTAATATGATTGATCTTACTCAAAAAGAAAAAGATATTTATGATTATATAAACGATTGCCTCGAAAATAACGGATATGCTCCCTCCGTGAGAGACATCTGTGCCGCCGTCGGCATAAAATCCACGTCATCTGTGCATGAGTATTTAAGAAGACTCGAGGCGAAGGGGTTTATCAGAAAACCGTCGGGCAAAAGCAGAGCGTTGATCATAGAAGGCAATTCAAGCAGCGAGTCTTCGAAAATGAAAAGGGTTCCTATACTCGGTCGAGTGACTGCCGGCCAGCCCATTCTTGCTGTTGAGAATTATGACGGATATGTTGATTTTCCGTCAACGATGGCGCGTGGCAAAGCAAATTTGTTTGCACTTCGCGTTATGGGCGAAAGTATGATTGAAGCTGGCATTTTGGACGGTGATATTGTCGTTGTAGAAAGCAGACAATATGCCGATGACGGAGAAATCGTTGTTGCTATGATCGAAGATGAAGCAACTGTCAAACGCTTTTATCGTGACAATGGCAAAATACGTCTTCAACCTGCAAATCATACTATGCAGCCGATTTTTGCGCGCGATGTGACTGTGCTTGGAAGAGTAATCGCCAACTTTAGATTTTATTGATGCATCTTACTATAAATACAAATTCAAATAGTTTGTTTATTGTGGATATTTTTTTGATTTAGCTATTGACATAAGGCATCTGTTTGTGGTATTCTATTCTGCGGTTGCAGACGATCCATTAGCTCAGCCGGTAGAGCACATGACTTTTAATCATGGTGTCCGGAGTTCGATTCTCCGATGGATCACCAAAAGCCGAACACTGTAACAGTGTTCGGCTTTTTCTCAATAATCGACTTGGAGGTTCTAAGATGAAGGATACTGTATTTTGTGAGATTGAAATGGAAAACGGCGGTGTGATAAAGCTCGAGTTGTATCATAATATCGCGCCGATCACCGTAGAAAATTTTGTTAAGCTCGCTAATAAGAATTTTTATGATGGTTTAATATTTCATCGTGTGATCTCCGGTTTTATGATTCAAGGCGGCGATCCCAACGGTATCGGCATCGGCGGTCCGGGTTATTGTATCAAGGGCGAATTTAGAGCAAACGGCGTTGAAAATAACATTTCGCACAAACGCGGTGTTATTTCGATGGCTCGCGCGGCTGATTTCGACAGCGCAGGAAGCCAGTTCTTTATCTGCCATGCTGATTGTGAATTTCTTGACGGACAATATGCGGCTTTCGGTAAAGTAACCGAGGGTATGGATGTGGTCGATGAGATAGCATCTGTAAGAACGTTTGCGAATGATAAACCTTTTATCGACCAAAAAATGAAAATGATTCGCGTGATCGAAGAATAAATTGGTGAAATTATGTTAAACAAATTTCTGCCCAGAATCGAATTCGATTCTTATGAAGATTTTAAACAGAATTATAAAGTTGATATTCCCGATGGCTTCAATTTTGCTTATGATATAATCGATGCATGGGCTCTGCAGGACGTTAATAAGCCGGCTTTATTGTATTGTAATGATGACGGCGCGCGTAGAATGTATACCTTTGAGGAGCTTCGCATACTCTCCAACAAAGCTGCTAATTTCTTTGTTTCAAAGGGAATTACCAAAGGCACGCGTGTAATGCTTATGCTTAAACAGCGTGTCGAGGCGTGGATATGTATACTCGCACTTTGTAAAATCGGCGCGGTTTGTATTCCCGCCACATATCAGCTTACCACTAAGGACATTGTTTATCGTTGCAATGCGGCAAAAGTAAAGCTTATAGTTGCTGTTGATGATGAGTGTATCTTAAAAGCGATTAGCGAGGCAAAAACGGATTGTCTTACTCTCGAAACCGTTTGTGTTGTCGGTGATAATATTAACGAACAGTATATAGATTTTCGAAATACCTATATAAATTTCAGCGAGGATCTCGAGCGTATACCTAATGAGATCACCGATCCGATGCTTTTGTATTTTTCATCGGGCACCACGGGAATGCCCAAAATGATACTTCACAATTTCGCATATCCTATCGGTCATATTCTCACTGCAAAATATTGGCAACATGTCCAAGAGGGAAAGCTTCACTTAACCATGTCAGATTCCGGTTGGGCAAAGTTTGCTTGGGGAAAGATATACGGTCAATGGATATGCGGAGCTGTAATCGTTGCATATGATAACGAAAAATTCAATGCAAAGAATACACTTGAGCTTATACAGGAGATAAAGATTACCACCTTCTGTGCACCTCCTACGATTTTCCGCTTCCTTATCAAAGAGGATATAAGCAAATACGATTTTTCTTCCATAAAGCATTGTTGCATAGCGGGAGAACCGTTAAACCCCGAGGTCTTTTATAAGTTCAAGGAGCTTACTGGGCTCACACTCACCGAGGGCTTTGGGCAGACTGAAACTCCGGTCATACTTGCTAATTTTGACGGCGTGCCCATAAAACCCGGTTCCACAGGAAAGCCGTCGCCCGATTTTGATATCGACATTGTAGATGAAAACGGTAATTCATGCGAGGACGGTATTGTTGGTTCGATAGTTGTCAAAAATCTGTCAAAACATTATCCCGCCGGCCTGTTCCAAGGATATCAGGAGGATGATGCGGCCAATGCCAAAGCATTTGTTAACGATTCATATAATACCGGTGATACAGCTTGGCGGGATGCAGAAGGATATTATTGGTTTGTAGGAAGAAACGACGATGTGATTAAATGCTCCGGTTACCGCATCGGACCTTTTGAGGTCGAAAGCGCATTGATGACACACCCCTCGGTTCTCGAGTGTGCAGTAACAGCCGCTCCTGATCCTGTACGCGGTCAGGTCGTTAAAGCGACTATCGTTCTCACAAAAGGGTATATTGCGAGCGATGAGCTCAAAAAGGAGATACAGAACCACGTAAAGAGGGTAACCGCTCCCTATAAGTACCCCCGTATAGTCGAGTTTGTTGACGAGCTTCCCAAAACAATCAGCGGAAAGATAAAGCGCTCTACTATTAGGCATGACGAGAACAATGGATAAACTGTATTCAAAGCAAATCCTTATATTAAAGGCCGTGTCTTCGATATTGCTTGCCCCTATTTATGCATTGTTATCACACCTATTGACAATTGAGGACGGCTTTGTATACATTTTGGTGTCTGTTGTTCCGATAATGTGCTTGTATTGTATACCGTTTTGGCTGTCCTTGGTACAAATAATAAAGTTTCGAGTGTCTCATATCGGTATATATATTTTATGGGATGCAACAGTATGCTTTGTTCCCGCTGTATTAGGCACACTATTTTACGAAATAATTTTTTCTGTTGTCAATGGTAGAAGTGTCACCGATGGCTTTGTGACGCTGATATTCACAATAATTTTTTCTGTAATTTCTTTATTATTTTGGCTTTTGTATTTTGTTTTTTCATATAAAAAGAAAAACCGCTCTTAGCTCAGCTGGATAGAGCAACGGATTCCGATTCCGTAGGTCGGGGGTTCAAATCCCTTAGGGCGGGCCATGTAAAAAACTCTTTTGCTTATCTGTCAAAAGAGTTTTTTGCAATTTGTTGATTAAGAAAGGTACGTATTGTATGAAACATAGAGAATTTATTGATTTCCTTGGTAAGATTGAAAAACTCAAATGCAATACTCGACATTCCTGGACATCTACGGGACGTCGGGAGAGTGTAGCGGAACACTCGTGGCGATTGGCGGTAATGGCAATGCTATGCTCCGATGAATACCCTGAGATTAATATCGAAAAGGTAATTAAAATGTGTCTTGTGCACGATTTCGGTGAGGCGATAACAGGCGATATACCTTCATTTTATAAGACCGAGACGGATATTGATAAAGAAAATGATGCTTTATCTGAGCTTATAAGCACTCTCCCGCAAGAGCATTTTTGCGAGCTTTCGGTACTGTTTCAAGAAATCGAGGATCAAACAACTCCCGAGGCGAAATTATTTAAATCGTTAGATAACCTCGAAGCGGTGATTTCGCATAACGAAGCAAATATCAAAACCTGGTTGCCTTTGGAATTTAAGGAAAATCTTATCTATGGCGAAGAGAATTGCGAGTGGTCGGAATGGACAAAGAATTTAAGAGCAGTTGTAAAAGAGGATTCATTGAATAAAATCAAAAATAATAGATAATTTCAAATAATTGTTGTATCTTTTGTTGACAAATCAATATATTGTATGTATAATACGAATAGAGCTTTTACATAACTGACGGATTTTGCGGATCACCGCAAGGGAATGTAAAAGTATATTGCCGACCGTCTGGGCAAATCAGTGTAAAAGCTGGTTTGCCTGTTTGTTTTTATTTGTGAGGTAATGATATGGAACATAACAATTGGAACGGTTTTAAAAACGGTTTATGGAACAACGAAATCAACGTGCGTGATTTTATTCAGCAAAACTATAAGGAATATTTGGGTGATTCCGAGTTTCTTTGCGGAGCTACACAGCGTACAAAAACCGTAATGAGTAAGCTTCAATCGCTTTTTGCGCTCGAACGCCAATACGGCGGTGTTTTGGATATAGATACGGGTACTGTTTCATCCCTCACAAGTTATTCACCGGGATATATCGATCAAGAGAATGAAATAATTGTCGGTCTCCAGACAAACCGTCCGTTGAAGAGGGGAGTAAACCCCTTTGGCGGTATGCGTATGGCAAAGCAGGCGTGCGAGGCGTACGGTTATAAACTAAGCAGTAAGATCGAAGAGGAATTTAAGTTCAGAACTACCCATAACGATGGTGTGTTCCGCGCTTATACCGACGAAATGCGCGCCGCAAGAAAGAGCCATGTTATTACCGGTTTGCCCGATGCATATGGCAGAGGCAGGATAATTGGTGATTACCGCAGAGTTGCCCTTTACGGTGTTGATCGTCTCATAGAAGAAAAGAAGAAAGACAAAGCTGATCTTGCCAACCGTATTTTTGATGCAGATACCGTACGTTTGGATGAAGAATTATATCAACAGATCGCTTTTTTGGGATATCTCAAAGAAATGGCATCAATGTACGGATATGATATAAGCCAACCCGCTTCTAATGCACGGGAAGCGATCCAATGGACTTATTTTGCATATCTCGGAGCAATTAAAGAGCAAAATGGGGCAGCTATGTCACTCGGCAGAGTAAGCACTTTCTTTGATATTTACTTTGAACGCGATATCGCTAACGGTTTACTTTCCGAAGAGGGCGCGCAGGAGCTTATGGATGATTTCGTTATCAAGCTTCGTGCCGCACGTCATCTTCGCACACCCGAATACAACGAGCTTTTTGGCGGCGATCCGATGTGGATAACCGAGGCAGTAGGAGGTATGGGCGAGGACGGCAGAACGCTCGTCACCAAAACAAGCTACCGTATGCTAAATACGCTTTATACGCTTGGTTCCTCTCCTGAACCCAATCTTACGATTCTCTGGTCAAAATCGCTCCCAAGCTATTTCAAACGCTTCTGTGCAAAGGTTTCTGCCGATACCGATTCGATTCAGTACGAAAACGACGATCTAATGCGTCCGATATATGGCGACGATTATGCAATCGCCTGCTGTGTGTCGGCAATGAAGGTTGGCAAGCAGATGCAATTTTTCGGTGCGCGTTGTAATCTTGCAAAGTTGCTTTTGATCGCAATTAACGGAGGATATGACGTTGACAGCGGCATACATATCGGTCCTCAGATGTCTGTTATGGATACCGATAAGCTTAATTATGATGAAGTAATGCAGAGATATGACATTTATATCTCTTGGTTGAGCCGATTATACGTGAATACAATGAACATTATTCATTATATGCACGATAAGTATGCCTACGAGAAAACTCAAATGGCTTTGCATGATACCGAGGTTGGCAGATTTATGGCATTTGGTATCGCGGGGCTTTCGGTCGTTGCCGATTCGCTGAGTGCGATCAAATTTTCATCTGTCCGCCCGATCAAAAACGAGAACGGTTATGTTTCCGAGTTTGAAACTGTCGGCGTTTTCCCCAAATACGGAAATGATGACGACAGAGTTGACCTTATCGCAAAAGATATGGCACATAAGTTTATAACCGAGCTTAGAAAAACACCCGCATATCGCAATGCTGAGCATACGCTCTCTGTCCTTACCATAACCTCTAATGTCGCCTATGGCAAAAACACCGGTGCAACACCTGACGGCAGAGCCGCCAAGGAGCCCTTTGCTCCCGGCGCCAACCCCATGCACAATCGTGAGGAAAACGGCGCACTCGCATCGCTTAACTCGGTTGCAAAAATCAGTTACGATGACTGCCGTGACGGTATTTCCAACACCTTCTCAATAACTCCCGAGGCGCTCGGACGAGATGGCGAGGAGCGGATTTCCAATCTTGTTTCTATTCTTGATGGTTATTTCAGTAAGAATGCACACCATATTAACGTAAATGTAATGAATCGGGAAACACTTTTAAAGGCATACGAAAATCCCGAAGAATATCCGAACCTAACAATACGGGTTTCCGGCTATGCTGTCAACTTCTGTAAGCTATCACGTGAGCAGCAACGCGAGGTTATCAGCAGAACCTTCCATGAGTGTGTATGAGTGGGTCGATAAAAGGTAAAGTTCACTCGATTCAATCACTCGGTACTGTTGACGGTCCCGGTGTGCGATTCGTTGTATTTACACAAGGGTGCAATCTTCGTTGCGGATGCTGTCAAAATCCGGACACATGGGATCTTTTGGGCGGAATTGAATTTTATACCGAGGATATAGTAAACAAAGCTGTACGATACAAAGAGTATTTTGGCGATGCAGGCGGTATTACCGTATCCGGCGGTGAACCGCTTTTACAACCCGAATTTGTCAGCTCTGTATTTAAGTTATCCCACGAAAACGGTATTAATACCTGCCTTGATACATCCGGAAGTATTTTAAATGAGAATGTATTTGAATTGTTAAAGCATACCGACCGTGTGTTATTGGATATCAAATACACCGACGATGAACAATACAAAAAATACGTCGGTTGCTCGTTAGAATCTCCGTTACAATTTCTAAAATATCTCGATGCAAAAAATATACCGACCACAGTGAGACAGGTGATAATCCCAACCTTGAACGACAACGAGACAAATATTAAACGTCTGAGTGATATCGTACGCGCTTATCAATGTGTTGATAAGGTTGAGCTTCTTCCGTTTAAAAAACTATGCAAAGTTAAATATGATGATATGAAAATTGATTTTCCTTTTTCGGTTTTCAAAGAAACCGATACGGAAACGATCGATCGTTTGAATTCTTTATTATAAAAAATCAACGGCAGTTTAAAGCAACTGCCGTTGATTTTTATTGTTTTATTGCTTAAATTCTTCGGGTAAAAATTCCTTGGGGATATATTTTACAAGCGTATCTACAAGTGTTTTCTTAGAAAATTTACCGTTAACCAACGTTGTTCCGTGTCCTAACTCATAAACACATACGCCGTGAGTTGCTGCCTGTTCTTCGGTGTAATCTGCAAGATAACAAATCTTAAAGTTTCGGTATCCGGTGTCGTTCGATGCAACACTGCCTTTCTTTTCGTAGTGCGTTACAGTAGGGATAAACAAGGGATTTTCTATAGTGATCTCGCCGGTTTCAACATCCTTTACGATATCGAGCGAAAGCATACCTGCGAGCATATTCATACCGCCAACCATACCTGAAACAAAATTGCCGAGCGAATATACAACCAAAGATTTATGACCGCTTTCGGATGTCATCCATTCCATCGGCTGAATAACGTGTGGGTGCATACCCAGAACTACGTCAACACCGAGGTCGCACATCAATTTTGCATATTTCTTTTGCTCTGCATTAACACCAAACGTATCTTCGTAACCCCAGTGGCAGGAAACGATAATAACGTCCGCTACCTGTTTTGCAGCAGCAACCTGTTTTTTTACAAGAGATTCGGTGAACAAAGGAATAACAAATTTACTGTTTTTAGGGAGCGGGATACCGTTCGTGCCGTATGTGTACGAAAGAAAAGCAACCTTTATTCCTTCACGTTCTATAACGGTTATGTTTTCGGTAGATACTTCGTCGGGATAATATCCGATAACTTCAACACCCTTTTCTTCAAACACGTTATTACAGTTCTCGAGATATCTAGTATCGCCAGAGTCGAGCATATGGTTGTGTGCAACATTTACAACATCAAAGCCAAGATCAATTACAGTGTCGGCAACGGGTTTGGGAGAATTAAAACAAGGATAACCGATAATTCGTCCGCTCGTACCGCCTATTAGTGTTTCTTGGTTGATATAAGCTATGTCTGCATTTTTTATAGCATCCGCTACGTTCTCATAGATATAAGGGAAGTCGTATTTAGCGTTATGAAGATCGGAATAATCTGCTGTCACACCGTCATTTCTGGCCGCACGTTCAAGCGCATCGTAAAAGACCGAGGGGTGTATAATATTGTCGGGACATGCAAGAAAGCTTACAACCGTATCTTGCGGGATTTCACTTTCTTCGGAGGATGTTTCTTCTTCCGAGGATGACGTGCTCGATTCTGCTGATGAATTGTCATTCGTACTGCCGCTGATTACAGAAGTTTCAGAGCCGGATACAGCAGAGTTATCCGCGCTCTCGCCGCAAGCGCAAATGCAAGTGAGCATAAAACACATAACAAGCAAAAGCGCCAATGAACGTTTAATGTTATTCATTATAAATTAACTGCCTTTCATATTAATTGTACATTAACATTATAATACTTTTTCGTAAATTTTCAACCGTTTTCGATTAGTTAATATGACGAAAAAGCGCAAATGCTTGACATCGTAAATAAAAAAATATATAATATCTGTAATATTATCAGGAGAATTAATTATGAAAAGGGCAACAATCATAACAAGTGCAGTGATATTAGTTTTAATGCTGTCTTGTTTTATTATCGGGAATCTTAATGTTGGTGATACCACTGTGTGTAGCGTGGACAACGGCTCTGCACACACATATATATCATCTACTTCAAATTTCGTTCTTACAAACAACGCAACTATTGTTGTTAATGTGTTGTGTTTGTTAAAATCAAAACAGACATTTCACTTTCAAAAGAACAATATTATCAAGGTGATATATATTTGCGTATGTGCCGCGATCATTGTTTCGGTAGTGGTTGCTATGTTAATCAAAATACAAAAATCTAAGAAAGATAAGAGGGAAAAGAAATGAAAAAACTAGCTTGCGTTATTATAACCGCGATACTCTTAATGATACCCTTGACTGTTAATGCTGAGAGCAATGTTGATGTTTCGCTTGTTGTTGACTATGAGTATGACAACGAAACTATTAAGATCACAGGTAAATTTGTTGATATTAAGCTTGAGGAAGGTATTATTTTAGCGGATTACTGCATCAATTACGATCAAAATATTCTTAAATTGGTTGAACACAGAACTATTTTCCCAAAAGATTGGGAGCAATATGTTGATAATGAAATGGTTGAAGGGCTGTTTTATATTGGCGAGGATGAAAAGTTTCATTGGTCTGCCTTTACAATTCCGTTGGGAATCGGCTGTAAAGAAGATAACGAACTTGGATTATATCTTGAATTCAAGGTTCTTAATCAAACCGATACTACTGTTGAGTTGGAATATTATAATATCAGCACGGAACTCATTAAAGACGGCGAAGCAACTATTATAAAAGCTTCAGGAAACACGGCTAAAATCGATATAGATTTTGACGAACCCCAAAGTCCCGAAATTGAAATTTCGGACGTAACCGTACCCGAAAGCGAATCTGTCTATATTCCCGACGAGAGCTCAGATACAGTTAATACTTCCTCCGATGCTAATGCTTCGATTTCCGTTCAAAATCCATCGGGCAAGGTTTCTATGCCCGATATCGAAAATAATGTGACCTCCGACACCGCTAACGGTAGTGATGCGGGCAACTCCGGATGGGTTGTTTGGTTGCTTTGCGGCATCGGCGCGATAGCCGTTATTGCGTGTGTAGTGTTAGTGGTTAATATTAAAAGAGGCAAGAAATAATGATTCGATTTTTCAAAGAAAACAGCAGCATAATTGTTAAATTCATGATGACACATTTAGTGATGTCATTGTTGGGTATTATGATAGGCCTTGCTGTATTAACACTTGAAAAAAATTCGGTTGCTTTGATCGCAAGCGCGTTTACTATCGGTTTTATGTGCTTTATGCATTACGATGATTCCTTCTTTTTTGCAGTAAAAGAGGGAATACAGCTTCGAGCAGAGGGCGGAAAGCCCGATGTTTTAAAAGGGTTTAAGATCGCACTTTGCGGTTATATTCCAGTTTTTATGGTAGCAATTGCGGCTATCTTAGTTGTGGTGGCTACACCTCAGGGACAGGATCAAACACCAATACCTATGCTGTTGTTTTATTTCTTACAGGGGAGTTTTCTTTGCCTTTACGAACTTGTTGTAGATTATATCGGGATCGTTGGTTATATAATTGTTTCGCTTTTACCTGCAATTATTTCAAGCGCTCTCGGTTATGCCGTCGGTTGTAAGGATAAGACACTGCGCGGTATGCTTGGTATGAACGTAAAACCGCCGTTTGACGGGCCGCTCGAAAGAAAACCCAAAAAGTAATATATACTTTTTTCTATTCATATAATCCTATGAATTATATTTGTGAGGTTAATATGGATAGAAACGTATTCAAGGATGCGCGCAAAAGTGTGTATATTCTTGCTCTGATAATGGTTTTCGTGTTGTTGTTTTATGTTGTGGCTTCAATGTTTACTTCGGTTGGATATCAAGGGTTCCGCAGAAGTCGCTTAACAGCAACCACCGCTTTAAGAAACTATACATTCATCATTGATGCCGGACACGGTGGTGAAGATCCGGGCGCGGTTGTAGATGGCGTTTTAGAAAAAGAAATTAATCTTTCTGTCGCAACAAAGCTTAATGAAATAATGACTTCCTTTGGGTATAACGTGGTATTAACACGTACCGAGGATGTATTACTTTATAAAAACGGTCAAGAAAAGCAAAAAAAGTTTTACGATTTGCGCAACAGGGCGAAAATTGCCGAGAGATATCAGGATGGTATTTTTATAAGTATTCACATGAATAAATTTCCGTCCGAGAGCTGCAAGGGGTTTCAAACCTTTTATTCAGATAACAACGAGTTAAGTAAACCTTTGGCCGAACTGGTCCAAAGTAATTCCCGATATCTTCAGACATATAACAAACGTACTGTAAAATCCGGAAATGATACTATATACTTACTCGAGCATATGGATATTCCAGCGATTTTGATAGAATGTGGATTTCTATCTAATCCCGATGAATTGATGAATTTGTCTGATAATGAGTATCAAACAGCTATTGCTTTCGGGATTTTTTGCGCAATAGCTGAATTTACGGAGAATAACCAATGAAAACAGAATTCATTTGCGAAAGCTGCGGATATATTGCATCAAAATGGTATGGAAGATGTCCTCAATGCTCCGAGTGGAATAGTTTTACCGAGCGCGAGGAATTAGCTTCTTCTGCACCGAAAACAAAAAAATCACGACCTAATAACAATGTTGTTGCCGAAAACCCTCGTGCTTTGCGGATTAGGGATATTTCGTTTTTGGAAAAGGAACGTGTCAGCACAGGCATTTCTGAATTTGATAGAGTGCTCGGGGGCGGTATTGTCGCAGGTTCGGTCGTTCTGCTTTCGGGTGAGCCGGGAATAGGGAAGTCTACCCTTCTGCTTCAAATATGTACAAAGCTCGGTGATCACGGAAATGTTTTATATGTTACGGGCGAGGAATCATCTGCGCAGATAAAGATTCGTTGCCGTCGCCTCGGCGTAGATAATGACGAGGTGTATATTTTAAGTGAAAACAATATCGATAAAATCATCTCGGAAATCAACGCAATTTCGCCCGAGGTTGTCATTATAGACTCTATTCAAACTATGTATGACGATAATTTTCCGTCATCCCAAGGTAGTGTCACTCAGGTTCGCCAATGTGCATTAAGATTGATCAGCAAAGCTAAAGAAGACGGTGTTTCTATGCTGTTGGTCGGTCACGTAAACAAAGAGGGTGCAATTGCAGGTCCCAAGGTGCTTGAGCATATGGTCGATGCCGTTTTGTATTTCGAAGGAGACAAACAACATGCTTACCGAATAGTACGTGCCGAAAAGAACAGATATGGTTCTACTAACGAAATAGGCGTTTTTGAAATGTGCGAGAGCGGTTTGACCGAAATTGAAAAACCGTCCGAAATGTTGCTGTCGCAACGGCCAAAGGGTGTTCCGGGAAGCTGTCCGGTATGCGTTGTTGAAGGAAGCCGACCTTTGATAGCCGAGGTTCAATGCTTAGTTACGCCAACCGTTTATCCATCACCGAGACGTATGTCATCCGGTATAGATTACAACAGAACCGCGTTGTTGCTTGCAGTGCTTGAAAAACGCCTCGGGATGAAGTTTTCTTCACAGGATGTATATGTTAATGTAGCTGCAGGAATGCGACTCGTCGAGCCGGCGTGTGATGCAGCGTGCGCGATGGCTATGATTTCAACATATAAAAATCAACCCATTCCCGATGATCTTATCGTTTTTGGCGAGATCGGATTGGCAGGGGAGTGCAGATCCGTTTCAAATACCGGACAACGTATAAACGAGGCAGTTCGACTTGGTTTTAAACGTATTGCGTTGCCGTATCGATCTATAAAATCAGTTGAAAATATTGATGGTGTCGAATTTATCGGTTTGCGCGGCGTATTTGATTTACTAAAGCTCATCGACTGACAGTTCACATTTTATTCATATTTGGTTTTTTGAGATGTTAAAAGAAAAATTTTGCGAGCCGTTTTTACCCAAAAATAGAGTAATACGCGCATTTGTATCCGGTATTATGCCTGATGATATCATCAACGAGCTCAAGTCAATGATGATCAAGCCATATAAGCTCGGAAGGTCCAAGAATATCAGCTCGGAGCTGGCGTACCATCCGGATTTATTAATTAATAATTTCCGTAAAGGCATGTGGGTTTGCGAGAATGATCCCGGATATCTACCAAAAGGACTTCCTATGGGCTTAGTTAGAGAGTCAGAGGTTGAATTAGGAGATTTATATCCATACGATTGTCCTTTTAATAACTTCAGATTACGACATGCATTGGTATGCGGAAAAAGCGCTGATCATCTCATAAAAGCATACGCCGAATATGATGAAAAATTAATTATATTCGTACCACAAAACTATACAAAATGCTGTACGGTTATTGTTAATGAAAACGCTGTTATCACAAGCGATCAATTCATCGGTAAGATTCTCAGAAAACACGGTTTTGATGTGCTCACTATTAAAGACAGTAACGATATAGGATTGCGTAGTCACAGTCACGGTTTAATAGGCGGCTGTGCAGGAAAAATCTCACCCGATACAATAGCGTTTACCGGCGATCTGAATAGATACATATACGGAAATGATATACGTAGATTTTGTAACAATCATCATGTAGATGTTTTTTCATTGACAAGTAGGCCAATGTATGATTACGGCGGAATACTGCCAATAACCGAATTAAATACAATAGATAACGAGAACGTCTCGGATTTATTTATGCTTAATAACGATTAAAAAAGACCTTGCAAAGCAAGGTCTTTTTACATATCCGCTTCCCTATATTGTATAAAATTTGCATTTTATACAATATAGTATAAAATCAACTAAAGTCAAAAATAGCTCGGCAATATGCCCTGCCGAGCTATTTTATTAAAATTATCCTCTGTCAACAAATACGGTTTCATCGGTAGCCCATGGATCGTCGGGCTGTTCATCAGGATGCTCTTCGTAATAAGGATCAATAACGTACTTTTTTATAATCGGATATGCGCAGTACACTCCGATATATGTCAGGAACGAAAAAACAAACATCGATAAAAGAATTACCGTAAACTGCGGTAAAAGTATATATGCGTAGAACAATGCAAAAACAAAAATTCCGGCACCTAACAATCCGGCAAAATTCCTCTTGATACCGAGCATTGATAACAGAAAAGCATTTTTTATCATTTTGCCGATCGACATTTCACATGTAACGAGCTGAAGATAAATGTAGAATCTCATCATGTAATACACAATGGCAAAAACAATCGATGCGTAATACAGTACAAGGAAAATAAATTCATCGGATTGTATACCGTATGCAATAATATCGTAAACCAATAAGCATATAAGCAATGAATCCATCACACCGATGACAATTCCCTGCTTAATATTACGTTTTATCGCATAAAAGAAATCGTGCCAGGTATCAACATAATCGCCTGTACAAACGTTTCTTATGTTATACACCATACCAATGGTAGAAATACCGAAAGTGAAAATCAATACTAAAATCGACTTCATTAGCATACTCGATGCAGCTGATACAACTCTCCAGTTCACAGAGACACCGTAAATGCCGTAAAGCGACGCTATAACAGGACTGGTATCATTCTTCGATGCCGCGCTGATTTGCGCATATAAAGGATTTGTGGCTGTCGGAACCGCATCGTCGAGCAAGCCGGATAATCCAAGCAAGGCAACAAAGAAAAATATATTACATAGTGCGAATATGAGATTTGTAGCAGAAAACTTCCCTAATCTCATTTTCAAAAGCCGAAAGAAAAACCCAAAACCGAGCTTTTTGTCAAATTCGACCTGTTTTTTTGTAACCCCCTTCCCTGGCTTGTTAGAACCGGAAAAGAAATCGTATATCTTGCTCATCTATATCCTCATGCACGCGGGTGGAATTTTATGTAGCTGTTTTTCATTTTATCCTTAAGGAACTGAGCATATCGCTGTGTGGAGGCAATGTCAGAATGCCCGAGAATAACCTGAATATCGTGAATATCCGCGCCGTTTTCCAAAAGATGTGCGGCAAATGAATGCCGTAAAGTGTGAGGAGTAATCGTCTTTTTTATGCCGGCAGATTGGGAATAAGTCTTTAATATCTTCCAAAAGCCCTGTCGTGTCATTCTATCGCCGGTAACGTTAACAAATAGCGATTTTTCGCGCGGATCTGCAACAAACATCTTGCGAGCTTTTTCGAGATAAACAGATATTGCTTTTACCGCAATCGGATATATCGGTATAAATCGTTCTTTATCATCACTGCCGCAACGAACAAAATTAAGCTGGGTGTTAACATCATCCAAATTCAAACTGATAAGCTCCGAAACCTTAATGCCTGTAGCATAAAGTATTTCGAGCATGGCTTTATCACGCATTCCCTTGAAATCATTTACATCCGGCTGGGAAAGCAAAGATTCGACTTCTTTGGAAGTCAAAACCATCAATTCCCTCTTTTCAACCTTATCGTTATGGACTAATTTCGCAGGATTAACCTCTATCTCACCGTTTGAAACGAAGAATTGGAATAAACTGCGCAACGATGATAAGGTACGGCTGACAGAAGACGAAGAAAGTCCTTTGGAAGAAAGATATACCTTAAAATCGGCAATTGAATCAGTTGTAACGCCTGTAAAATCTGTAATAGATGATTCAGAAGCATAATCAAGAAACTTTTGAAGATCACGCTTATATGCCTGCAATGTATTATCCGAAGACTTTTTTACATCCTTCAAGTAAGACAAATAACTATTCAGTTGTGATGTGAGAGTTTCACAACCAATCATTTTAACTATCCTATCATAAAATTATTAATCAAATAAGTAAATAAAATATACAAAATATAAATATACACGCAAATACAGCCGCACTGTAAAAATAAGCCATTAAAATTGAAACCGTTTTTTAAACCATTGCTAAATGCATCGACAAAGGTATAACATCCGGTTGCAAACAGTTCAATAATCAACAAAAAAACAACAGCTGCAAAATAACATACGACCGATTTATATATAAAACCATATATCGTTAAACAACCAATCATCATTCCTATAATCGATGATGATAACCCAACAACAATATAAGAAACAGCTTTGCCTAACAACGAAAAAGAAAGGAAAAAGCAAACAAACAAAAGCGAAACAAATATCACGGGAGCTTCTTCGTCAAAAATACGATTTAGTAAATTCCAACAATAAAAAGGTTCTTTGTAAAAGGCGCAGGCACCCAAAAACACACAAATAAGAGCACAAAGAAAAGACAAAAAATACAAACGCCGATTAAGAATAAAACGTTTTGTCAAACGTGAATATAGATTATTAAATAAATCCTCGGAATTGATTTTTTTGTTCTTTATGGGAGCAATAACGGTAAGCGCGTTAGAAATTTTATCCGCATTCATAAAAATCACCTATTAAAAATTATGCGGACAAGCAAAAAATATTACAGTTCCTTGCTGATTTCGTTAGCACGCTTTGTGCATGCATCCATGGCACGGTCAACAACATCGGCAAAACCGTCAGAGTAAAAAGAATTGAGAGCCGCCAATGTGGTGCCGTTAGGAGATGCAACGTTATTAATAAGAGTATCGATTGAATCGTTACTCTTTTCGATCATAGTAACAGACCCCTTGATAGTTTTCAAAATAAGGGGCAATGCAGCATCAGGATCAATCCCCTGCTTTTCTGCGGCAATTAACATTGACTTTACAAACAAATAAACATACGCGGGCGAAGACCCGTGTACCGAAATGATCGGATTCATAAGTTCTTCATCAATCACGGTAACGTACGCAATAGAAGACATCAATCTGCAAAAAAACTCAAAATCCTTGGAAGAAACAGCATCGTTCTTTGTAACGGCGATAACACCCTCACCGACAAGTATGGGCGTGCTCGGCATGGTCCGTATCACCGCTACTTCTCTGTCTGCCGAACCTATAATATGTGAAATCGGCACAGATGCAGCAAAAGACACGATTACAACACGATCTAAAACGCCGTCAATATCCGCAAGCTGCTTCATAACGTGCTTAACAACAGCGGGCTTTACAGCAAGAAAAATGATCTCAGCGGAAACAACAGCATCAGAGAGCTCCGATGTGGTATTTATACCAAGCGCATTGAACTTTCCAAACTTGGCAGAATCTATATCATAAACCGTAACATATTCAGCCGGGACGTTTTTGGAAGAAACAAGACCGCAAGCAACTGCACCTGCGATATTGCCGCCGCCGATAAATAACAGATGTTTATAATGTGACATATTATGTCCCTCACGTTTTAATGTGGTACATTAGATATAATAATACAAACCTCACCTTTTTGCAAGGTCTTTTCGCAAACTTTTTATAAATTGTAGATTATGCATCATAATTATGTCAACAATGTTATGTCTACCATGCGAACCGACTCAGTATTTGGTGTCGAGCCCTCGTTGCGTGTCCAATATATAGTTTTGTGTTATGTTCGATGTCGTTTTATAAATCTTTTTGACGTAATAAAAATAGCATGTTGCACAAATTGAATTTTTGGGTTTTAATAAAAATGTTGAATATTTTTTATCTTCATGATATAATTAATTGATATATTAAATCACAAAAGCCGTTATCCTTCGATAACGGCTGAATAGATGAGGGATTATATGCAAGAGGTTATTGTCGGCAAAAACGATGCAGGTCAACGTATAGATAAGTTTCTTACAAAGAAATATAAAAGTCTCCCCTGTTCGATGATGTATAAATTGATCAGAAAAAAGAAGATCACGGTAAATCGCAAGCGCGTTCATGAGAATCAAATACTTTGTGAAAATGACAAAATTTTGATTTTTGCTCCTGACGATTTTTTTACAGAAAATGCTCCAAAAAACTTCAAAGTAACTGCCGCGGTCGATATTGCATACGAAGACGAAAACATCATCATAGCAGACAAGGAATCCGGCTTGCTGGTCCATTCCGATTCGCAAGAAGACGGCGACACCTTAATTGATAGAATCTCTGCGTACCTTATTAACAAGGGTGAATATTCTCCCAAATTGGAAAACAGCTTTGCCCCCGCCCTATGCAACAGAATCGATAGGAACACCGAGGGTCTGGTAATCGCGGCAAAAAATGCACAAGCGTTACGTGAAATGAATGAGATTATCAAGGAACGACATATACGCAAAATATATCTTGCCGCTGTTCACGGAATATTGTCCCCTAAAAAAGGCGAAATCAACGTTTATCTTCAAAAAAACGCTGATAAGAATATGGTTTTTGTTAAAGATAGAGAATCACGCGATTCCAAAAAAGCCGTTACAAAATACAACACAGTTTCGGTCTCCAAGAATAAAGAGCTTTCTTTACTTGAAGTTGAACTGATTACAGGTAGAACTCATCAAATCCGCGCAAGCTTTGCTCATATAGGTCATCCTCTTTTGGGTGACGGCAAGTACGCTGTCAACAAAAAAGACCGTGATAACGGCTATAAATCACAGGCATTGTGCGCTTATTCCCTTACGTTTACAGGGTGCAAAAAAAGCGCGCTTCTCGGGTACCTCGACGGATTGACCGTCACAGCAAAGAAGCCGCGCTTTTTATCTCTCTTTTAAAGCTCGTTAGCTATCAGATCTTCATATGACTGACGTTTTACAACGAGCCGTTCGCTTCCGTCGCACACAGAAACCATCGCCGATTTCGGCATTCGGTTGTAATTTGAAGCCATAGAATAATTATAAGCACCTGTTACAGCGGTAGCAAGTATATCACCACGAGAAAATTTCTGTAATGGTATTTCATCGCTTAAAACATCTCCGCTCTCACAGCAACGCCCTGCAACAGTAGCAGTGTAATCAAACTCACGGTTTGCAAAGTTTGCATTGTAGAAGCTGTATTTAGAGCCGTATAGCGCATATCTCGGATTGTCAAACATGCCGCCGTCAACACAAACATAGCTCTTGTAGCCCTTGATTTCTTTTACCGACCCAACGGTATAAAGAGACATGCCTGCATCCGCGCAAATATATCTGCCCATCTCAAAAAGGAATATGGGCTTTTCAAGGCCTCTTTCCGAAACGAGCTTATCTAGCTCGTTTTTAATTTTGCACATAATAGCATCGATATCACATTCGGGATCATTTTCTACGTAACGAACGCCAATGCCTCCCCCGAGATTAACCTTTTTGAAAACAAGACCAAGTTCATTCTTGACCTGCAAAGCGAAGTCCAACATGATCCTTGCGGCATCAGTAAAAGGATATTCATCAAAAATCTGGCTGCCGATATGACAATGTATTCCCTCAAGATTGATACTTTCGCACTCGTTGGCTATTTTAACAATCTCCATCGCTTGCCCCGTCTCGATCGCGGTGCCGAATTTCGAATCAACGTTTCCGGTCACAACGGCGCGATGAGTGTGCGGGTCGATTCCGGGAGAAAGTCGAAGTAATATATTTTGCTTAACCCCTCTTTTTGCCGCTTCGCAATTCAAATATTGAAGTTCCTCAAGGTTATCGACAACAAAGCAACCGACTTTGTTATCTAACGCAAATTTAATCTCATCCTCTGTTTTATTATTTCCGTGGAAATATACTTTTTCTGCGGGAAAACCAACGCTCAATGCTGTAAACAACTCACCGCCGGATACAACGTCGATACCAAGACCTTCGTTATTGATAATTCTGTATATATCTCTGTAGCATAGCGCCTTGCTTGCATAAAGCGGAAGACTGTCTGAGCTAAAATACTTTTCAACAACTTTTTTATAAGTACGACAGTTTTCTCTTATCCTTTTTTCATCGATAAGATATAACGGTGTTCCGTATTTTTTTGCCATTTCTACAACATCTACGCCGGAAAAGGCAAGGTGTCCGTTATCAAGAACAGATAAATTTTTATGAATCATTCGTCTCCTCCAATAGACATTTCGAGGATTTTGTTCCAAAGCATGTCTCTGCCGGTGCCTTTAACCGAAGAATACAGTAAAACTTCTGTGTTACTGCGCAAAACACCGCCGGAGAGTAGCTTGGAACACGCTTCGTTTAGTTGTGTTTTATTGAGTTTGTCACATTTTGTTGCAACTACCATATACGGCAGTTCAAAATGATCAAGGTATCCAAGCATCATTTTGTCGTCTTCCGTTATACCGACTCGTATATCAATCAGTTGCAATACATATTTCAAAGAGGGATTATCAACAAAATAATGCTCAGTAAGCGACGACCATTTACTTATATCGCTTTTGGCTCTTCTGGCAAATCCGTATCCCGGAAGGTCAACCAAACAAAGCTTATTATCAACCTCATAGTAATTAACGGTAATTGTTTTACCGGGTTCAGAAGAAACTCTGGCGAGCTTTTTTCTGCCAAGAAGAGAATTAATCAATGAGCTTTTGCCAACGTTAGATCTTCCAACAAAAGCGATTTGCGGCACTCCGCCCTTGATCAATTGCCAAGGCAATCCGGCAGTCATTTTAAGATCGGTTTTATGGAGATTTACTCCACCAAAAGACATTTCCATAATAATCAATTTAATGCAATTGCAAAAACCTCGGAAATATGGCTAACCGGAATGAACTGCAATGCATCTTTAACCTCCGAATCAAATTGTGAAACATCGGATATATTTTCTTTGGGAATAATAACTGTCTTTGCCCCACATTTATAAGCCGCCATCGATTTCTCTTTTAAACCGCCAATCTGAAGAACCCTGCCCGTAAGAGTTATCTCTCCGGTCATACAAACATCACGCTTTACGCTTCTGTCCGTAAGCTCACTGACCAAAGCGGTAGCGATGGTAATGCCCGCAGACGGACCGTCCTTCGGAATAGCCCCTTCGGGAACGTGAATATGTATATCGCAATCAGTGTAAAAGCTTTCGGAAACTCCAAGTTCATCGCAATGTTTGCGGATATAACTAACAGCGGCACGCGCGCTTTCTTTCATAACGTCACCCAAATGGCCTGTCAGCTCAAGCTTTCCGCTTCCCTTCATTGAGCTGCATTCGATCCTTAACATATCTCCTCCGAGATACGTCCAAGCAAGACCGTTTACTATTCCGACCTCGTCACGGTCGTAAACGTGATCGGGAATATATTTTGCAGGCCCGAGCATCAAGTGAACCGCATCTGCGGTTATATTAACCTTAGATTCGCCCTCTACGATACGTTTAGCACTCTTGCGACAGAGTGATGCGATCTCGCGTTCTAAGTTTCTAACACCGTTTTCGCGCGTGTATGATGATATAAGCACATCAACAGCAGCGTCGGAAAATTTGCATTGGGATGCTTTAAGTCCGTGCTGCTTTAATTGCTTAGGAATCAAATGGTGCTTGGCAATAGCGCGCTTTTCGCTATCAGAATAGCTGTCCATATTTATTACTTCAAGGCGGTCGAGCAACGGTGCAGGTATAGTTTCAACAGTGTTTGCAGTGGCAATAAACAAGCATTCCGAAAGATCAACGGGTATTTCCAAAAAGTTGTCGCGGAACGAGCTGTTTTGTTCGACGTCGAGAACCTCAAGCATCGCGCTGGTCGGATCACCGTGCGCATCCTTGGTAAGCTTATCAAGCTCATCGAAAAGTATAACGGGATTAGAAGTGCCGGCAAGCTTTAATGCATTTACAACCCTGCCGGGCATAGATCCGATGTAAGTCTTTCTATGTCCGCGTATTTCAGCTTCATCACGAATACCGCCCAAGGAAATCCGTACAAATTCACGGTTTGTCGCACGAGCGATAGACTTCGCAATAGATGTTTTTCCGACACCCGGAGGTCCGACAAAGCATAATATCTGCCCTTTTAGATCGGGCTTTAATTGCTTAACCGAAAGAAACTCAAGTATTCTTTCTTTTACTTTATTGATTCCGTCGTGATCCTTATCCAATATCTTTTTAGCAGAAACAATATCTACCCTATCCTTACTTTTCTTTCCCCAAGGTAATTCAAGACAGGTTTCTATATAGTTCCGTATAACCGTTGCTTCGGGTGTACCAAACGGCATCTTGAGAAGCTTTGAGTTCTCGGATAAAAGCTTTTCCTCGACCTCGGCGGGAAGAGTTGCAGATTTGATTTTTAGATAATACTCATCGCTATCCTCGTTATCATCGACAGTAACATCCTCACCCAGCTCGCTCTTAATAGCTCGGATCTGCTCTCGCAAATACAATTCACGCTGCTGTTTTTGAAGCGTATGACGCACTTTTTGTTGGATATTATTATCCAAATTATAAATTTCGATATCCTTTTCAAAAATACTGCAAAGCTTTTTAATACGCCTTACGGTATCATATTCCTCCAGCAGCATTTTTCGTTCATCAAAATTCACAATAAATCTGCTCGCAAGAAAATCGGCAATATGAGATGAATCATGCATCTCATTAACCGCATTAATAATCTCGTCGGATGGCTTGGGTATATAATTAAGATATTCCGAAAAAATCTCCAAAAGCTCTTTTGTCGCAATTTTCTCTTGAGTAAAAGTTGTGCTTCTTCTGCGTTTATATTCAAGAATCTCGCACTTTATAACTTCGTCACTGATATAGGTCTCGCCTCTTTCGGCGCGACGTATTCCTTTAACTATAACCTGTATAGAGCCATCCTTTAAACGATTTGTATGCTCAATACGCGCAATAACGCCGGTTTTCATCAAATCGTTAGAGGTTGGTTCGCTGACAGCGGGATCCTCCTGCGGAACCAAAAACAGCGGCTCATCTAAAAACTCGGCGTTCTTTAACGCATTGATCGAGATTTTTCGCGCAATCTCAAAGCTCGCAGAGCTACCGGGGAAAATGACGATCCCTCTTAAAGCAATTGTATTATAAAGGTGTGTTTCGTTTTCTAAAATCAGATTCATTATTTGCTCCGTTACTTACCAAGCGATGCAGCGCCTATTATACCTGCATCATTCCCTAATTCCGCAACCTTAATAATAGTTTTTTTGTCACAAAAACGAGAATACTGTTCCTTTTCAACAATATCGCAAATCGGTTTAATAAGCTTATCGCCCTGTTTGGAAATTCCTCCGCCGATGCTTAAAACTTCGGGTTGGAATATGTTAATAAAATTAGTTATGCCGCATGCGACGTATTCGATATATTTGTCATATACCTCGCAAGCGTTCTTGTCGCCTTTTTCCATCGCATCGAAAACGGTTTTGCCGTTAACTTTATTAATATCATTGTTACAGACATCCCAAAGCAAGCTTTCGGGGTGGTCGATCATTTTCATTTTTGTCTGCTTGATCAAAGCGGTTGCCGATGCATAAGATTCAAGACATCCGCGACGTCCGCAAGAACACTCCTCACCATCCTTAACAATGACGATGTGACCAAGCTCGGCACCCGAATAATTAAAACCGCTGTAAACCTTGCCGTCGATAATAATACCGCCACCGACACCTGTTCCGATAGTAATAAACAACGAGTTTTTATAACCCTTTGCGGCACCATAGGTCGCTTCGCCCTTAGCCGCAGCATTTGCATCATTGTCTATATAGATCTTTTTAATACCGGTCAGCTCGGATAGCTTTGCGGCGATCGGATAATTCAAAAAAGGAAGAGTTGACGCGTAAATTATAACTCCTTTTTCGCTGTCTGCGCTACCCGGAGAAGCAATGCCGGCATATTCGATATCCGAAACCTTAAGCCCTGCAGCCGCAATAACACGCAAACAAAGCTCAGCCATATCTTTAATTATACGGTCACCGTCATCGTCGCGAACGGTCACACATGTATCTTTGTATAAAATGTTCCCAAGAACGTCGCAAACGCCGGCCTTTATCGACATACCGCCAAGATCAATTCCAAGGTAATACATTGTTTTTTCTCCTAAAATCTAATTAGATTCATGCTGCTCAAGAAGTCTTTTTTCAAACTCCTCGGCTGTGTTATAACCCATTTTTTTCTGCCTGTGGTTCATGGCCGCAATCTCGATAATAACCGCAAGATTTCGTCCGGGTTTAACGGGCACGGTAATCGATGGTATCTTTATTCCGAGAATATCAGTCATTTCGGAGTCGAGTCCAAAACGATCATACTGCTTTCCTTGAACCCAATTTTCGAAATTGATTATGAGATCAATTTTCTCGGAATCTTTTACAGATCCCATGCCGAATATTCTTCTTACGTCAACAATACCGATGCCGCGTAGTTCTATGTAGTGTCTGATCAATTCAGGCGCACTGCCAACCAATGTAATAGCAGATACCTTTTTAATCTCAACAGCATCATCAGCAATTAAACGGTGACCACGCTTAACGAGTTCGATAGCAGTTTCACTTTTACCTATACCGCTATCGCCAAGAATAAGCACACCTTCGCCGTAAACCTCAACCAAAACACCGTGTTGTGTAATGCGCTCGGCTAGCGAAACGCTTAATCCGGATGTAACCGCAGCCATTAAAGCCGAGGTTGCAAGAGAGCTCTGGAATAAGGGCGTTTTTGAGTTTCTTGCTTCTTCCAGCAATTCGGGGATAACCTCAAGAGAATTCGTTACAATAACAGCTTTAACAGCATATGAAAAGAACCTTTTTAACGATTCCTTGCGTTGATCGGATGAAAGCGAAAGCAGATAGTTATACTCCATGTTGCCGATAAGCTGTATTCGCTCGTTTTCAAAGTCCGAAAAGAATCCCGCCAAAGGCAAACCGGGACGGCTCAAGTCGGAACGGTAAACCAATATATCATTATAGTTATCCGGAACGTATAATTGCTCAAGATTGTAAGTTGATGCAACCTCAGAAAGCTTTATACTGTATTTTTTACTCTCCATCTTCTATAACCTCGGCACATGTTTCGCTTTTGAGTGATTTAGCAGCAGATTTTGATAATTTTCTGTACGAAATATATTTTTCAAGTTGAATCGCGCCAAATATCAACAAAATTACCGTTATCGGCGCAACAATAGAAATAACCGCTACCGCATCACTGTTTCCAAACTCTTTTGTCCATAGCTTAAAATACTTATTAAGAAATTCATACAAAAAGTTGACTGACTTTCTTAACAGGTTAAGCACCTTGTGAAGAATATCTGTTTTTGTAGACATCTGATAGGTTTTGTCTATAAAGCCTTTACCCTCGTAACCCGACTTGGACAGAAAATTAATCGCAAAAGCATGATAACCGCACACAATCGATCCGCACATTCCAAAGAAAAGCAGATACAATGCGCGCCAAAAATAGCACATCGAATTCTTTTTATATGCTTGGGAAGTCGTGTTAATAACGCCGTCTTCTTTCACGAAATAGACCCAATAACCAGAGGAAAGCACAGGGACAATCCCGTCCACCTTCAAAGAATCAAAATATTCAACGGCATTTTCACTCCGCGGAGAGCATCCCATATGCTCAATAGAATACGAATATGTATGCTCGTCGGAAAGCTCGAAAAGATACTTGGAGTCATTTAAACCGACAAGCTTATATCCCTTCTCTCCCATTGAATTAAGCCATAATTTCTCTTTTTCCTTTGATAAGAAAAACTTAAAGAACGAAGTTGCCATATTATCGCCTCCTTAACGATTTATTATAAACCATTATAATTAAATTGTCAATCCAAAACACAACAAACATTATTTAAAAAGCTCTTGAAAATCGATATATGTTGTGATATAATCAAGAGGATGAGATACAAAATATGGCCATACTGACCGGGGAGTTAGCGGTGCCTTGTACCCACAATCCGCTATAGTGGGGGTGATCGCCCATCAAGGGCAATGTTTGTGTCGTTGCGCCGAAAACGACTTGTTGAGAGGCGGGTCCTTACGCAATTCGTACCTGTGAATTATGTCAGGTGGGGAACCAAGCAGCATTAAGCAGATCTACGGATGTGCCGTAAGGGTGCCTGTCTTGAGAGACGGATTCGGTTTCCGGGCGGAAATATTGTTCGACATGGGTGTATGGTCATATTTTGTATCTCATAAATTGATTTTGGAGGTAATATTTTGTATCTTTCGCTTTACAGAAAATGGCGTCCGCGTGTATTTGATGAGATCAGCGGGCAAGAACATATTACTTCTATTCTGAAAAAACAATGTGCGGCAAACAGAGTTTCACACGCATATCTATTTTGCGGCACACGAGGGACAGGAAAAACATCATCCGCAAAGATTCTTGCAAAGGCCGTAAACTGTGAAAACCCTATCAACGGCAACCCTTGTAACGAATGCGCTTCCTGTAAATCGATCGATTCTGGAATTGCAACCGATGTTCTCGAAATAGATGCAGCAAGTAATAACCGCGTTGATAACGTTCGTGATCTTCGTGATGAGGTCGTATACCCTCCTTCGGTTCTAAAAAAACGTGTATATATTATCGACGAGGTTCATATGTTGACCGACAGCGCATTTAATGCATTGTTGAAAACACTTGAAGAACCTCCCGAATACGTTGTTTTTGTTTTGGCCACAACCGAGATCAACGAGCTTCCGCCTACTATAATATCGCGTTGTATACGTTTTGATTTTTCACGCATAGATGCAGATGCGGTCAAAAAGCGTATAGAGTATGTTGCCGACCGAGAAGGCATCGTGCTTGCAGAGGGTGCATCCGAGCTTTTGGCTCAGCTTGCCGACGGTTCTATGCGTGATGCACTGTCTCTGTTAGAGGCATGCTCAAACGGAAGCGACAAAGCACTTACAAAAGAGTCGATCAGAAATTCCTTGGGGCTCGCAGGCGATGAAACCATATATTCCCTGCTTCGCGCAATATCTCAGAAAAACGTACCCGATGCAATTGATATAATCGCAGAGGTTCATCGCTCATCCAAGGACATCTCGGTCTTTTTGGATGACCTAACTATTGCCGTTCGTGATATCATAATAGATAAACAGCTTCTAAAGTTCGGTAAATCGGGCAGAATTAAACCCGAATATGCATCCGTTTCCGAGGAACTGACTCTTGAACAGTTGTTTTATATAAGTTCTGTGTTAGAAGAAACTCAGGGCAGAATATCCCGCTACGCAATGAACAAGAGGATAGTTCTTGAGATGGCGGTAATAAAAATGTGCGATAAGACCGTTTCGGATTCCCCAAAAGCACTTGTTGCACGTATTTCCGAGCTCGAAAAGAAGATTTCCGTACTGTCGGCAACCGGTGGATTTTACGCCAAAGCTCCTACGTCGGAACCTATCGAGAAACCCTCGAAAAGCGAAACAATTGAAAAGGAATCGGCAAAGAATCCCGATTCCGATTCAGAACGTATCCCTTTTCCAAATATTTCGGACGTATATGAGTTTTTATCTTCAAACCCCTTGTTGTTGCCTTTTGTTCAGCAATCACAAATATATCTACAGGGCGATAATGTAACCGTCTGTGCCGAAGACCTTGCGATTCAAATGTTCGAGTCAGACGGCGGTATGTCGCTTAACGATGCTTTTGTATCGGTATTAGGAAAAAAGATTAATATTATTTACGAAAAATACACTAAACAAGACGTTAATAGCGGTCAGGTTTCGTTTCTTGACGAGCTTTAATTGTCATAAGGAGATTAATTATGAAAGTTAGACTTCCCAAAGGTATGGGCGGTGCCCCCTCTGATATGAATTCGCTCATGCGCCAAGCACAAAAAATGCAGGAGGATATGGCCGCAAAGCAAGCTGAACTCGAAGAAAAGGAATACGAAATTACCGCAGGCGGCGGCGTTGTTAATGTAAAGATCAACGGCAAGAAAGAAATTTTAGGTATTAGTATCGAGCCCGAAATTATTGATCCAGATGATAAAGAAACGCTTGAGGACATACTTGTTGCGGCAGTAAACGAGGCGATAAAGCGTGTCGAAGATACCAATTCCGAAGAAATGTCGAAAATCACTGGCAATATCCCCGGAATGAACGGTATGTTTTAATCGGAGGCATCGATGACACCCTCACTCGAAAAGCTTATCAACAGTTTCGCTTCCCTGCCCGGCATCGGCAGAAAGAGTGCATCTCGCCTTGCATACCGCATTATTGAAATGAGCGAGGAGGATGTAAAGGTCTTTGCCGAATCAATCATTGAGGCAAAGAGCAGCATACATTTGTGCTCGGTATGCCAATCTTATTCCGAAGATAGCGTATGTGCGGTTTGTTCGGATACAAGGCGCGAAAACAGCACTATTATTGTTGTCGAGGACAATAAAGCACTCGAGGCAATCGAGGAAACACACGAATATACAGGAAAATACCACGTATTGCACGGTGTTATTTCACCTGTGGACGGAATCGGCCCCGAGCAGCTAAAAATCAAAGAATTGTTATCACGCCTGACGCCCGAAATCAATGAAATCATAATCGCAACAAACCCAAGTGTAGAGGGCGAGGCGACCGCAATGTATCTCGGACGTTTGATAAAGCCGTTCGGTATCAAAGTCACTCGACTTGCCTATGGTTTACCCGTAGGTGCAACGCTCGAGTACGCTGACTCAGTAACACTTATGAAAGCAATCGAAGGACGGACTGAAGTATAATATAAAACAGCAGTACAAAATGTTTGTACTGCTGTTTTTACGTTTTATACCATTACATAGGTACCGAAAGAAATGCGTTTTATAAGCATATAGTCGGTGTTGTCAATGGTTTCGTTGCGGTCCATATTTGCGCGGGCTATCTGATTTCTGTCTGCGTCAAACGTAAAGAAGCAAATACGTTTAGCCAAAAGATAATCTATTCCGTCTATAAAACCGTCCGAATTAATATCACCGAAATCCTTCAATTTAGGATTGTCAACAAAAACGAATTCTAACGAATCAAGCAATCTGACATATTCAAAAATCGTATTGGCTTCGGGCGAAAATTCTTTTGCGATTTCAAAAGCGGATGCAATTACCTCCAATTCGTAATCTCCGTATTCGCTTTCTTCCAAACCGTTGTAAACAGATATGATTTCATCAAGCTCTGCCTGTGCATCAAAGCAATCATACCCCCAGATAATCACGGCACTACAATCGCCAAGCCAATTCTGAGCCCATTCCGAACCCTGTTCATCGGCGAAAGCATAAATCTTTGATAAAGAAGTGCAATCTGAAAAAACATTTTCGGGAATTACAGAAACAGATTCAGGAATAGCTATACCGACGATAAAGTCACAGTCGTTGAAAGCATCGCTGTTAATCGTGGTTATGGGAACCCCATCGAATTCATCGGGAATAGTAATTTCTATAGAAGAACCGATATATTCAACAATAATATAATGTGTTGAATCCTCGCTAAGCTTTATCATAAAGTCCATATGCTCAAAGGTAGGATTCTCGGGCTTAGGAAGAGGATCAATAATGTCTGTATCGATCAAATAACCACACGCTGTACACTTAAGTTCCTGTTCTCCGGGCACTTCAATTTGAGGTTCTGAAACAACCTCCCATTCCCCTTCATCGTGCTCCTCGATATTAGCCTTTTCTCCGCATTCGCACACTTTCCAGTGATTAGCTTCGTCGTGTTGCCATTCACCCTCACCTACGTGCTCGGTGGAATTAACAATTTCGCCACATTCACACAACTTCCAGTGATTTTTTTCATCATGCAACCATTCGCCGACACCAACATGCGTCGCGGTATCAACTGTTTCTCCACACTCGCACATTTTCCAGTGGTTAGCTTCGTCGTGTTGCCATTCGCCCTCACCTACGTGCTCGGCGGAATGAACAATTTTGCCGCATTCACACACTTTCCAGTGATTAGTTTCATCATACAACCATTCGCCCACGCCTACACATTCGTGCGGGGGCTCGGGTTCGGTATTTTCAACCATTATATAATACCCGGCATTACCAATATGATACTCAAGTCCATCAGTAACATTCAAAGCGCCTTTCACACTTGAGTGAGGAATATACAAGCAGATATCGCCGTTTGCATCATCATTAATCTTAAAGTTAAATGTGAACTTAATTGCATCATCCGCTTTTACAGAGCTTGTATATAAATTAGTGGTAAATACTGATGCCTGTATTAATCCATCGTTTGTAGGAACCGCCTGAACACCGCCGCGCAGATCATCGGGTGTGAGATCCTTGTAATTGCTGCTTACAATAGTGAAATTTTCCCACGATTTTCCCAAATCAGACAAATCTATGCAAACAAGATTAGCATAATCGCTTTCATCAAGGTCGTTAGTAAGAAACATTTTTGTTTCGTCGTAATAAAAATCAAATTTAAAGTAATCCAATCCGTATTGTGTCGAAATATTTCTTATGCTTACTTCAACCTCAACATCTTCGCCGGGACGGTACTTTTGGGGAGCATTGATAATGATATCAAATTCAGAATTATCAAATTTCTCTCCAACTGCACTCTCCATTTCTTCAACAGTTTCGGGATCAAATGATATGTCTTCAGAAACATCCGATGAAGTATCACTCGATGCATCGCTCGAGGTGTCACTTGAAGAATCGTCAGAATAATCCTCGGAAGAAGATTCGCTCGAGGTATCCACGGAGCTATCATCTGAAGTATCGGAGGAATCATCCATTGGAGTATCGTCATAAAGTATTATTGCATAACTTCCGTTGCCCGGAAAACTAACGATACTGTCCGAGGTATTGGCGCCTGCTTTGACCGAGCTGTTTGGTATATAAATTCCGATATCACCGGACGCATCGGCTTTTGCTTCAAAGCTAAAAGTAAAATACAATGCATCGTCATCAAATACAGCATCGGAATACAATGTGGTAGTCAACGCAGATGCCTTCACCAAACCGTCGTTAGCGGGTACTGCCTGAGCACCGCCTCTGATGTCGTCGGGTGTAAGATCATCATAGTTACTGTTAGCGGACGAAAAGTTCATCCATTCGCCGCCAAGCGTTTCACTGTCAAAACAAACGAGAGATCCCATATCGCCTTCATCGATATCATTTGTAATTACAATGTTGGTAGGATCATAATGAAATTCAAAATCGATAAAATCAATACCGCTTTCGGCAGTAATATTCTTAACCGATACTACGATTTCAAATACATCACCCGCCTGATAAGACTCGGGTGCGGTTATTTGCAGCTCGAATTCGGAATCAGAATTTGCTTCGCCGACCGACGTTTGTAATTGTTCTTCCAATTCCGTTGCAGCAGAATCGAGCACAAACGAAAAAATTACTGCAGCTGTCAAAAGCACGATTGTTGTTAAATAAATGATTTTTTTCATACGTTCTCCTTATCTTAATTTAAATACCCAATATTGAAAACCCGGTAAGATGCTCGATTAGTATCTTAACGCCTAACAGTATTAGTACGATTCCTCCCGTAATCTCTGCGCCTTTTTTGATTTTACATTCAAGAAATTTTCCGAGCTTAACACCTAATGCAGATAAAATAAGTGTAGTGCAACATATAATGATACAAGATGAAATAATACCCATAATAAAACCGTCGCTATGTATGCCCATCCCGTCACAAGAGAAAGCAATACCGACAGCAAGAGCATCAACGCTGGTTGCAACAGACATAACGATCATATTACCGAACGAGAGTGCCTTGTTGTCATCCTTGTCGCATTCGGGATGAGAGCTCTCATAAACCATTTTTGCTCCTATAAACAAAAGTAATCCGAAAGCTATCCAATGATCATATTCCTCTATGTACGAGCTAAACGAGTTGGCAAGAAAATAACCAATCAACGGCATTAATCCTTGGAAAACACCAAAGTAAAGCCCAACCTTTAATGCATCAACCGTCCTTGCTTTTACCAAAGCAGTACCTTTACAAATCGAAACCGCAAAGGCATCCATCGAAAGCCCGATTCCATACGCTAAAACAGTAAAAATGTTCATGCTTGCACCTACAACCTCTTTTGAAAATTACCATTGATTTCAATGCCGTTTTTTATCGCAATAAATGCATTGGGATCAATGTTTCGGACAATTCGCTTTAATTGTGTTATTTCGTATTGTGAAACAATAATATACAATACTCGGTTACTCTCGCCGGTGTATGCGCCATAACCCTCCCAATAAGAAACCCCGCGATACATTTTGCTCATGATCGCATCCTGGATCTCGGCATTCTTGTGCTTTGAAATAACAATAACTTCGCTGTTTATATTTTGAATATGCATCCTATCAAGTGCAATAGTACTGATTGCCGCATATATTAAAGTATATATAATCCTTTGAATATCTTTTATGATTAAAAAAGCACAAGCATATACAAACACGTTTATGATCATGCTGATTTTACCGACGCTGTACGTACTTTTCTTTGCGTAGTACATGCCGATTATATCCACACCGCCGCTTGAACCACCGTTTCTGAGCGAAAGACCGATACCGACACCGCTGATAATACCTCCGACAATACACGCAGTAAGCGCATCGTCTATAACCAAGCGTATCGGAATCAATGACAACAGTACGGTTTGAACAGCAATGCAAAACAAGGTTCTTAAAATAAAGCCCTTCCCAACTGCTTTATATGCAAAAATCATTAACGGAATATTCAATCCAAATGAAATTACACCGGAAATATCAAAAGGAAAAACAAAACCGAAATAATCCTCAAGAACGGTTCTTATAATTTGAGCAAAACCCAAAATACCGCTTGTATAGAGTCCGGAAGGTACGACAAAAAAGTTCATGCCGACTGCGTATATCAAAGCTCCGAAAAATATACAGATGCCCTTTAAAATATCCGAATATGAAGATTTGATTTTCATACCAACCTCACCAAATTATAACGGCGGCCATATAAATGACACGAAAGATAATACTTATTGTAATAGCAATACTGATCATTTTTTGCTCGGTCAGCGCCCAAATGCTCAAGGAATATCCTGCAGCGTGCGATGCATATTCAAAAACGAAAGTAAAGGGCAATATTTCTCTTATCGTTAACAAAACTCTCTGCGATAAATTAAACACGATCGGATTGGAATATGATGAAATATCAACTATAATCAAAGACGAAAATAAAGATATATCATATATATACGTTAACACATCTCTTATTAACGGGATTGCACTTGAATTTGCATCAAAAATACAAAATATTCTTGAAACAGAAATATGTAATTACGGAATCCCTATTGGAAATCTCATTGGATTACGTGTTTTATCGGGAAAGGGCGCAAAAATCCAATTTGATATATTACCCGCAGGAGCGACCACCTACAAATACAACAACGAATTACTTTCGAGCGGTATAAATCAAACGCTCCACAGAATAAAAATTGTATTCACAACCGAAATAATATGTATGTATCCGTTTCACCAATGTTGTTTTGAACTGGAAAACGAAATAGTCATCGCAGAAACGTTAATTATAGGCGATGTGCCTGATGTGATCGTTCAACGTTGAACGGCATCAAGCTTTCGCGCACATTCAAATGTAATAACAGAAATAGCACTGCATGCAGGCAAAGAGTAATGACAATCGCGCGGATACTTAATTTTAACACATAAATCAGACATTTCAAGTATTTCTTTGCTGATGCCGCGTTTTTCGCCGCCGTAAACGACACACAAAGGACGAGAAAACCTACACCTGTATAAATCCTTAGCTTTAGATGTTTTTGCCGTAGATACGATCGTATACCCCCTGCTCGATAACTCTTTGCATGCGTCTGATAAATCATCAACAGTACATGCCTTAATAAGCTCAGATGCACCTGCCGATGAACGTATTACAGTATCACTTGCAGTGAAAAAATTTCGTTCGAGCAAAACCACAGCATCTACACCAGATGCATAGAGTGATCTTAAAGCATATGCAAAATTAAAAGGATCCTCAATACCGTCCAATATGGCTATGTAACCGTTATTGATATTCAAAATATCATCAAACGGCGTAAAAACGCGAGGTCCTACCTCTGCGGCAATGCCCCCGGCATTTGAATTTGGCATTATTGAGTCAAACTCCTCCTCGGAGACAAAGGTGTATTCTGCACCGCTGTTAATGAGTGCTGAATACTGACGTTGCTCGGGAATACGAAGATTGGATTTCATAACGTTATCATAACGTTGTTTTTCAATATAAATCTTGTAGATGGTTCGGCTATTTGCTTCGATAACGCTTTTTACAGAAACAAAACCACCCAATACTGTTTTATTCATTCCTATTAACTCCAATGAATTTGTTTAATGAAGGTATATAATCGCCGTTGACAGCGTTCGTCGAATAACACATCATAATACAATCGCTGTATTCCCTTTTGGAAACAATCTGTTCAAGTGTCTCGTCGGTCGTTCTCGGATCAATAACATCAATTATCCCATAATGCGATGCCAAGAAAGGCACCAATGCATAAGAACTGCTATCACCGACAATAAGCAGTGCATCTCCGTCTACATTAGTCGAAACCTCATATCTTGAAGCCGATCTACCGAAATATATTTCGTAAGCATTATTAATACCAACTTTATTGTTACACAACTTATAATCGCTGTAAATCCTGCCTGATTCAAATAACGTTAATGATGTTTTCACGCTCGGCAACGTTGCATAGCAAACAAAACTATCCGGTGCCGCTTCCATAGATTCTTCTCGCGTAGCATTATAAAACGAGCCCAAATAGTCGCCAACCTCGACCATTTGAAAGCTGTCTAAAGAATACGAATCAACTTCTGCTGATTTGCAATATTCTCGATAAGCGGTATATGCACCTAAAGAAGTCCAGTTTTTGTCCGTTCTGAAAAATACCTTCTCTCCGTTATCATACTGTTCTTCTAATTTACTTATAATATCAATATCAAAAATCCGTTCATCGTTTTTTGACGAAACCGTCGCCACAAAAGACGATTGTGATTGATTGTAAAAACTGTCCTCTATATAGATTTCGCGCGGGATATCTGCAAACGTTGAACTCACGGGGACAATAATATTAAACAATCGTATCTCATCTGATAGGGCTCCCGAAAACGTATCGATACTGTTAACATAACGTTGCATAGCTGCTGATTTATAATTAAACTGCTCGTATCCGCAACCGTCATAAACATAGGTATAGCCATACTCGTTTATAATCCATCCATGAACAAAAATATCTTCCGATTCGTCAGATAATGTGCCTGCATTAACTATTAACGATGTTTCTACATCCGCAAATGCATCTGAAGCTACGGATGATTCGGAGATAGATTCAGAAATTTCTATTATAGGTTTCTCCGATACATATGCTGAGGAGCCGCTTATCTCCTCGGCAACGCTCTCATCGTCGGGTAAACGCCTTATTGTAAACGAAACCGCCGCAAGTATCAGAGTAGTTATTAAAATTGCAGAAACAGATGCAATCGTAACCGTTCTCCGCGTAATAGTGAATTTTTGTTCCATAACAATTACCTCCGTATAATATACATTGATAATTGCCAATTTAAATATCACTTATACATAAAAACACTCTGTCACAGAAAAATACGTGACAGAGTTATTTTTAATAATTAATGATTAACGATATCATCGGAAAACAAATCGCTTTTATCGTCGTCATCACTACTCGACACGAATGATTGTTTATCTTTATCGCTATTTTCTTGTTTTTTCAGTTCCTCACGACGATTATCGTCTTCTATCTGATTCGCTTTCTTTTTACGCGCGTCAACCTCATCAAGCATTTCCTCGGTAACACCGTCCTTAAAGCAAAGCTCAAACTGTTCGGCATCCATAATCTCATGCTTCACAAGATATTCGGCAATAAAGATCATAATATCCTTGTTTTCTTCAAGAATCTTGATTGCGCGCTCATAGCCAGAGCTTACAAACTTATAGACTTCTTCGTCGATTTGAACAGCAACCTTTTCAGAATAGTTCTTTGTGGTACCAAAGTCTTTTCCGAGGAATACCTCATTATTCTCAGCAGAATAAACAACCGGACCGAGAACATCGCTCATGCCGAGCTTCGTTATCATCTGGCGCGCGATCGATGTTGCACGTTCCATATCGTTAGAAGCACCGCCCGAGATATCATCGCACATTATCTTTTCGGCAGCACGACCTGCAAGAAGAACACAGATATCGTCCAAAAGACCTTTCTTATATACGCTCGTTCTTTCATTCTCGGGAAGCGAAAGCGTATATCCGAGCGCTCTGCCGCTGGGAATAATAGATATCTGATGAACAGGATCCTGACCGCCGATCTGTCGTGTGACGATAGCATGACCCGCTTCGTGATATGCGGTTTTAAGCTTTTCCTCAGCAGAAATGATCTTGGATTTCTTTTGAGGACCTACAATTACCTTAATGGTCGCTTCTTCAATATCTTCGGTGTTGATGATAGCTTTTTTCTTACGTGCAGCTAAAAGCGCCGCTTCATTTAAAAGATTTGCAAGATCGGCACCGCTAAAGCCCGATGTGGATTTTGCGATAGTGGCAAGATCTACATCGCTGCCCAAGGGTTTTCCCTTTGAGTGAACCTTTAATATCTCTTCTCTGCCCTTGATGTCGGGGAGATTAACGGTAATCTGTCTATCAAATCTGCCGGGACGGAGCAAAGCAGGGTCAAGTATATCGGGACGGTTTGTAGCAGCGATGACGATAACACCGTCATTAACTCCGAATCCATCCATCTCAACTAATAATTGGTTAAGTGTTTGCTCGCGTTCGTCATGACCACCGCCAAGGCCTGCACCTCTGTGACGACCGACAGCATCAATCTCATCAATAAAGATAATACAAGGGGCTGTTTTCTTCGCAGTCTCAAACAGATCTCTTACTCGCGAAGCGCCGACACCAACGTACATTTCCACAAAGTCAGAGCCCGAAATGGAATAAAACGGAACACCGCTTTCGCCGGCAACAGCTTTTGCAAGAAGCGTTTTTCCCGTACCGGGAGAACCGATCAGCAAAACACCTCTCGGAATCTTTGCGCCGAGCTTGGAAAACTTATCGGGATTACGTAAGAATTCAACAACCTCCTGCAGCTCTTCCTTCTCCTCATCGGCACCCGCAACATCGGTAAACATTACCTTTTTCTTTTCGTCACTGCCGAGTTTGGTGCGTGCTTTGCTAAAGGAATTCATCTTGCCGAGACCCATTCCGCCTCCGCCGCTTCCGTTTTTGGAAGTGCGTGAGACAAAAAACCAGAAGACGACAATCAAAATCACAATTACGATAAAGTAAGGAAGATATGCCGCCCACCAAGGCATTATTTCAGGTGCTTGATAATCATATTCGAGAAGTATTCCACTTGCGGTTTGCTCAAAAATCAGTTCACCGAGATCGGATCTGAACTGTTCGATATCAGCGAGATTGTGATAATACTCAAAGGTAGATGTGTCAATCTCCTCACCATCACCGCCATCTTCGCTTTTTGAAAGAAACAGTATACCGGAATTATCAACATAATACCGTTTTACCTCTTCATTTTGGAACATATTGATAACTTTGCTGTACTCAATTTCTTCCTGATCGTTATTGCCTGTATACAACGCGTTAAAAATAATGATAATTGCCGCAATGAAAATTATATAAAACAGAATTATTTTTCCGTTACCCTTGTTTTTCATAGGCGTTACTCCACCTTTCTATGTCAAAAGTATTAAATATACCGGAAATGTATAGTTTATTGGTTGCATTTTTATCGTATACCCTGTCGGATACGCCAACAAAAGGTACATATATTATTCCCGCATCGTCAAATATAATAGGAATAGTATCTCTGTATTCTTTTGGTATTTTCTTTTCGATAAAAAGCTTCTTCAGACACTTATGCATGCCGTTGATAAAAATCTTATCTCCGGCACGACGGTTGCGTACATACAAACCACCCATGATTTTATCAGATGATAAATAAGTAGTCGTGTATAATTTGTTAATATTCTTTTCTTCTTGCTGAGAAGATACTATTATTGTCACACGGTTGCCGAAAATCTCGTTATTGCCATCTTTTAACGTTTGTGCATCGTACTCACCCGAAATCACATCAGCACGGTTAACAAAGTTAACTGTGCCGTTATTGATAATCGCCTCATAATCCGAAAAAATCGGAATGCATATCCGTTGTTTCTTAAACAATGCTTCATCAATATTGCAAACAAGTTCATGATTAAGGCGAATTTTTGCAAAATCAAAAAACTTCTTCATAATCACTCGTGTGCGTATTGCACGATCTGACAATGTAAGATCAGAATAATAACATTGTTCAACAATATTGTCAAAATAATCGCGATCCATTCTGCACGAATCGGCATATCTCGATAGAGATTCGATAACAGAAGGATTGATTTTTTTCAGCTCGGGAAGAATATTATTTCTTATAAAATTCCTTGTGTAATCGGTTGATAGATTTGTACTGTCAGTAACATAATCCTGCTGACGGTCTTTTAAAAACAATTCGATCTCTTCCCTATCGATTTTTAACAATGGCCTAAGTATGCCGTCACTGTAAGGCGAAATCGAGGAAGCTCCGTTTGAACCCGAACCTCTAATTAAATTAAAAAGCAATGTCTCGGCATCATCGTTTTTATTATGTGCAGTTACACAAAAATCTACCGATCGCTTTTGTAAAATTCTTTCAAAAAAAGCATATCTGCATTCTCGAGCCGCTTGTTCAATACCGATTTTATGCAAATTTGCGTACAATGGTACATCATCGCGTCCGCAAAAAATCTTTACACCGAGTTGTTTGCATAATTGTTGGCAAAATAATTCATCTCGATCAGCTTCATCACCGCGTATCATATGATTAAAGTGGCAAGCAACAACCGAAAAACCGCAATTTTCCTTAATTTCGATCAAACCAAGAAGCAAAGATACCGAATCCGCACCGCCCGAAAGTCCTACGCAAAGCGTAGTTCCTTCAACCGAAAAAGGCAAAGAATCAAAATATCCGTTTAGTTTTCTAATAAAATCAGTTTTCGGCTGACTCATGGGCAATATTGTCCTCAATGCTCATAAATTTATAGTATTTGCCTACCCATGCAAGCTTAACAACACCTGTGCTTCCGTGACGGTTCTTTGCAACGTTACATTCTGCAAGAATATAATCGGAATTTTCGTTGTTTTCGGGTGCTTCGCCATCCTTACGTTCATAGTAATCGCTGCGATAAATAAACAGAACTATATCAGCGTCCTGCTCGATTGCACCGGAATCTCGAAGATCGGCAAGCATCGGCTGACGATCCTTTCTGTTTTCGGATGCTCTCGCCAACTGTGAACACAAAATAATAGGTATTTCGAATTCCTTAGCCATAAGCTTAATGGCGCGTGTGATATTCGCTACGTCCAAAACTCTGTTATCGGTAGGAACGTCGGGATTCATCAACTGTAAATAGTCGATAATAACCAATCCGAGATTATCCAAACGGCGTAGCTTGGATTTCATAGCCGTGGGTGTCGTGTTCGGATTAGGGTCAATATATATGTTTGTATTAGACAGAACGCTTGATGCCTCTGCAAGATGTCTCCAATCGTCATCCGACAACTTGCCTGTTCTCATATTAGCGCTGTCAATAAGTGCCTCACTGCTCAACATTCTAGAAACCAACTGTTCCGAAGACATCTCAAGCGAGAAAACAGCTATGTTTTTATCGGTGGTTTTGGCGACATTTGTAGCAACGTTCATACAAAAGCTGGTTTTACCCATACCGGGACGTCCGCCAACAACGATCAAGTCACCCTTGCCCATGCCGATCAGAACCCTGTCAAGAGTATCAAATCTTGTAGGAGTACCGGCCAACGCCTCGGGATTATCTTTTAACAACTTAAGCGTTTTATAATGCTCAACGATAACATCACGAATGCGATCAAAACCGTCTTGGTACTTATCCTGAGAAATAGAGTAAATGCGTTGCTCAGCAAAATTCACAGCATCGGCAACCTCACCCTTTTCGCTGAATGCAAGATCGGATATGTCGCGCGATGCATCAATAAGCGATCTCAGCATCGCTTTATCTCTGACAATTTTGGAATATTCCTCAATATTCGCAGCATCAGAGGCGAGATCAACAAGCAATTTAATATATTTTGCGGCATCGCCCTCGGTATATGTGCCCATTTGAGTAAGCGTGTCAATAAGAGTCACCGGATCGATGACTCTGTTTTTATTGAACATATCACGCATTGCCGCAAAAATCTGTTTGTGTTGATCAAGATAAAAATCCTCATCCTTAAGTGTCGCAACGTCAACAAATTTTTCGGAATCCACGATTACAGTTCCCAATATTGCCTGTTCTGCTTCCAGCGAAAAAGGCATTTTTCTGATGCTGTCAAATTCAGCCATACTGCAACCTCATTTATGTTATGCTTCAACCACCAATTTAATTTCAGCGGATATTCCTTGGAATAACTTAATTTTCACAGGATAAACACCTGCTGTTTTAATGGTATCGGATATCGAAATATTGCGTTTATCGATCTTTAATCCAAGATCCTTTTCGATCTTTTCGCTGATATCCTTAGTTGTAACAGCACCGTAAAGTCTGCCGTCTGCACCGCCGGTTGTTTTAAAAACAATTTGCTTGTCTGCAAGAAACGACTTCAATTCCTCGGCTTTTTTCTTTTCCTCGGCAAAATGGAACGCTTCGCTTTCACGCTTGGACTCTATCTCTTTGATAGATCCTGCATCTGCGGGCTTAGCAAGCTTGCGAGGAAAAAGAAAATTCCTTGCATAACCATCGGATGTATTAATAAGGTCGCCTTTTTTCCCTTGACCTTTTACGTCTTCCAATAAAATAACTTTCATCTTTATCCTTCTTTCACTTCACCGACATAACTGTCGATAGCTTGTTTTAAAATAACTTCTGCTTTTTCAATATCATAAACAACATTGCCAAAGCCCTGTTCGTCAAATTCGCGGATAAGGGCACCTGCTGACTGAAAATGGCCGCCGCCGCCGAGTATTTTTGCAATATTGATTACATTAATACTACCGTCGCTGCGTGCAGAAAGATTTATGCCATTATCAAGCGAGTATAAAACAAACGAAGCCGAAATACCATCAATTTCAACCATCCGGTCAGCAGCTTTTGATGCGGTAACCTTATTTTCGGGATCATTATTTTCGTTATATGCCGATATAGCAAATCTTTCGCGATATACCTCCATATTCTGTTCAATACGGTTAATTCTCTTAAACTGAGTCATGTCCGACTTAAACAGATTCTTTGCCTTGCCCGCCTCTGCGCCCGCATTCTTAAGAAAACTGCAGGCGGAATAAGTTCTTGTACCCGTATCGCGCGAAAAGAATTGTGTGTCCAATAAAATGCCCGCAAGCAATACCTGTGCCTCTTCGGGACGCAAAGCATTGGGCGAAAGAGCTAATTCGAGAATTTCGCACACAAGCTCCGAAGCGCTTGAAGCCGTCGGATCAATATTCGAGGGTTGAAGAACCTGGTCTCCCAAAGGCGCTTTTATCGCATGGTGATCAATAACTACAACCTTGCTGGCATTTTCATACACGCCCCGAGCCATGAACAGATCGGGGTTTGAAGCATCGGTAATTATGACCAATGTATCAGGCGACAAAACCTCCTGCGCATAAACCGCATCAACAAATACAGTATCATATTCCTCAAATTCGGAAACGGAATCAATGATCTTAGAGATAGCGCGATCATTCTTATCTGCGACTATACAATACTCTTTTCCAAAAGACTGTACAAGCTTGGCTATACCGATATTCGAAGCAATCGAGTCGAAATCGGGACGCAAGTGTCCCATTATAATAACGTTTGAACACATCGGTATCTGTTCGCAAAGAAGATCCTTGCACAAACGAGAGCGTATCTTTGTTTGTCTTTGAACCGCCTTGGTTCTGCCGCCGTAGCTATCCTCACCGTTTTCGGTGCGAACAACCGCAAGCGCACCGCCGCGCTGAAGCGCCGAGCGTAATGCCGCCTGTGCCGATTCACGCTTTTCGTTCAAGGTTCCGCTTCCCAATGATACACCGATAGATACGGTAATAGGAACAGCCGATTCGCCCAAAGAGGATTCAACAACCTTATCGAGTATGTCAAAACGTCTGTCAACCATTACGTTCAAATAACGGTTTTCAAAATACATAACATATTTATCACGATCATATTCGGTAAGTATAGCATCAAATTCGTTTGCCCAATCGGTCAATAATTTATTGACCGTTGCGGATCCGAAACGACGGTTTTCCTGTATTTCCTGCGAAACCTCATTGGAGTTATCAATAACAATGTAAGCAACTCTGACCGAACTATCCTCGAGCTGCTTGGTAAGACGTTTTTCGTTATCTCGGCTATACCAAACGCCTGCAAAAAGCTTTTGCTTGCCGTATTCCAACGCAAAAACGCGAACCTCGTAAAAAGAGCTGTCGATTTCAATAGATATAAAATCTGTAAACTCCTCATATGCGGTAGATAAATTAGAAAAGGAAAGCCGTCCCTCAAATAATTTTCCCGCACCCGAGCTCATATGTCTATCGGCATTTTCTACAATAGAATAGAACTCATCATTGCACCAAACGATCTTATTGGATTCATTAACCACCATTACAGGTGAGTCGATCTTCTCCATAAGCCCTGATATCAATGCAGAAAAGCTGCCGCCATCTGCATCCGCTTTAATACGGTTCTTTCCGGTATTATATAAAATAACCAATACCACAGCATAAACAAATGCTCCGGCGATAGCAATGAACCCGGCGAGTTCATACACAAATATCAGTAAAACTGCAACAAGTGCAAAAATTCCGAGCCCGATAAGCTCATATGAAAAATCTCTGAAAAATTTACGCAAGTTCTTCATTGCTTCACCTCCAAACCATTGTATTATAACATTTATTGATCTAATTGTCAATCAAGAAGTGTCTGTTGCGTTATTTCGGGATCTATATCCTCAAAAATCACACCCGAAGCAGGGAGCTTGCTCTTTCTGTACCTCGATTCCTTTAACAGCATCTGCTTCTCGCGCTCATAAGGAACAACAGAAACGATTTTTCTACCCTTCTTAAGCGTAAACAAAGTGCTTCCGCAAGAAGTCTTTGTGGATTTCTCCAGAATTTGACTTTCCTTAATAAGCAAAGCTCTGTCGTCATCCGATCTGACAAGAAACTCTGTCTTGCCTGTTGCAAGGAACACACCGACCGCAGGACTGCCTCCGAAAAACGCATTTGTAAGCTTTTTACGGTTCGTTTTGGTCGCATATGATTCCAACGGAATCGAAACAGCTTTACCGTTTTCAAAGAAAATAATTGCTCTGCCATCATATTTGCGCAAACAAATCGCAGAAATCACACGTTCATTCTCATTGAACTTTAGCTTACCCGCAACATATTCGCCCAAAGCACTTGCCTTTGAATCCTCAAAATCATTAAGGCGCGATTTGTAAACCTGTGCCTCGGAAGTAAAGAACAGTACCTCATCAACGTTATTCGTTTCAAACCGAGTGCGCAAAGAGTCGTTTTCTTTGAATTTTTGAACGTCATTACCGCGAAGCGATGCAAGAGTGCACTTTTTGAAATACCCCTCAACGCTTAAGAATGCTTCACAGGGATAATCTGCAACCTCTTCAACAGGAACTTCAAACGAAACCTCATTTTTATCAATAATATAAGTCTTTCTGGGTATACCGTACTTTTCTGATATCTCGGAAAGCTGCTTGATAATACGTGTTTTAATTCTTCGCTCACTTGAAATAAGTATCTTAAGATCCTCAATATCCTTTTCAAGCTGCTCTATTTCCTCAATTCGTTTAAGAATATACTGTTTATTAAGATTTCTAAGCTTAATATCCGCTACGTATTCCGCCTGAATCTCGTCAATTGAAAAACCGTTCATAAGGTTGGGAATAACGTCTTTTTCGTTTTCGGTTCCGCGTATAATAGCAATTGCCTTATCAATATCAAGCAGAATAGATCTCAAACCGAACAAAAGGTGAAGTTTATCGCTCTTTTTTCCAAGATCAAACACAAACGTTCTGCGAAGACACTCAACTCTGAAAGCACACCATTCCTCAAGTATCTGCTTGATACCCATTGTCTGAGGAACACCACCGACAAGAATATTAAAATTACACTTAAAATCATCCTCAAGCTTTGTCATCTTAAAAAGCTTTTGCATAAGCTTATCGGGATCAACACCACGCTTGAGATCAATAGCCATTTTAAAACCGTTAATGTCTATTTCATCTCGGACATCGGAAATATCCTTGATCTTTCCTTCTTTAACAAGCTGAATTATCCCCTCGCGGATCTTTCCGAGAGTGGTGGTATAGGGAATCTGCAAAACTTCAATACGGTTTTCAGCTTTATCGTAAATATATTTTGCGCGTACCTTAATAGAGCCCTTGCCGGTTTCATATACCTCGCGTATCTTATCACGATCATATATCAGCAATCCGCCCGTGGAAAAGTCAGGTCCCTTGAGAATATCCATTATCTCATCGGTAGTAATATTTTCGTTACGCAAATAGGCGGAGCAAACCTCGCAAACCTCTTTTAGATTAAAAGAGCAAATCTCGCTTGCCATACCAACTGCAATTCCGGCATTCGGTGAAACCAAAACGTTAGGAAAGCTCGTTGGCAATACAACCGGCTCGGTCATTGTGCCGTCATAGTTATCAACAAGGTCAACAGCATCTCTGTCGATACCGTCAAAAATCTCCTCACTGATCTTAGCAAGCTTAC
>JAZSDL010000045.1:0-60345 GCA_045531135.1 Eubacteriales bacterium
ATCAAATCTTTCGGGTTTAACGACCTTCATTTCCAATGCCGCGCCGGAGGAAATGCCGCCGGTGGGTCTGGAAACGGGAGCTGCCTTGGGTGCAGCCGCAGGAGCGGGCGCCGCAACGGGTTCTTCTTCCTCGTCGTATCCTTCGTATTCTTCTTCTACTTCGTATTCCTCTTCACCCTTGAAGAGATCGCCTAAGCGGTTCATAAGTCCCATAATGTGCCTCCTAAAAAATATGTTAATTTATTTTATTTCCTTTGTGTCACCCTGCAAGGGGTAAATCCTTTTGCCGAAAATGCCGCTCCCCACACGGACCATCGTGGAGCCGCAATCCACGGCATCAAGGTAATCGTCGCTCATTCCAAGCGACAGTATTTCCATAATACTATTATCTACATTTTGGTGCGATATGTCAACAAATATTTTCTTCATTTCGCAAAAATATTCGCGATTGTTTCGATTTTTATCGCATTTTGGCGGAATTGCCATCACGCCGCGGAGCGAAAGGTGGGGAAGCGAACCTAAAAATCGGCAAAACTCCAACGCTTTTTCGGGAGAAACACCCGATTTCGATTCTTCGTTTCCGATGTTTATCTCGGCAAGGATCGGCATTGTTATTCCGTGCTTTGCCGCCTGGCGCTCGATCTCAAGCGCAAGGCTCTCGCGATCTACCGATTGTATCATATCCACTTTATCGATAATATATTTCACCTTGTTGGTTTGCAAGGCGCCGATAAAGTGAATTTCTGCCTTGCTTCTGTCAATATATTCGTATTTTTCCAAAAGCTCGTTTACCCGATTTTCTCCGATAAGATCAATGCCCTGTGAGATCGCAAAATTTATCGTTTCGGGCGGGATAGTCTTTGTTGCGGCAAGCAATCGCGCCCGTCCGTTCAGCTCGGATTTTATTTTTGCTATGTTTTCGGAAATCTGTTGGTTTGTATTCATCACTTCAACCTCATTCCGTCGTATATCTCGTCGCCGTCGATAACCACCGAGTCGTGCAGAGAAAGCTCGGTCTTTGAGCTGTACGAGGGATCGCGCTTCTCGGGGTATGCGGGGTTTGTCGGTATTGCGCAAACACTGTAGCTGCCGTAGTTATAGAGCACGGTTGCCTTTTTAAACACAATTTTCGAGCCGACAACAGCATAAACGCCGGTCACGCCGTCCTTCATTCTTATTGCGCTGTTGCTCACACGGATACCCTCGTGGGTGTCTGTCGAAAGCTCTACCGTCTGTCTGCGGGAGTAATCAAAGCCCTCGGGCATTTGCTTTGTGGAAAACACCAAAACCGTCACGTCCTTGTCGGTACGGGTAATGCGGCGCTCGAGCTTCATATTAAGCTCTGCGTTGTTGGAATACTGAAAGGTTATCGGATAGCTGCTTCCGTCGCGGAAGGTCTCGGCGGTACGCTTGTCGAGCGCAACGGCGATGTACCAGGTCGATGTTTTTACGATCTTGCCCACCGAGCCCTCAACGATACTGCTGTCGGGGGAGGTGTTTCCGAGCGTTTCAAATTCCTGCGCGGTAAGATTTTTAAGTCGGTCTATGGTAAAAAATTCCTCGTATCCGTCAACCGTCGAGTAAAAATATCCGCTTTGGGGAGATTCGGTAACGTAGCTTGCGCCGGTAAGCTGTTCCAAAAGCGCCTCGCGCTCCTGATGAAGCGAGGCAAGCTCGGTCGCAAAGCTTTCGTACTGAATAAGCGACTGACGTCGGTTGAGCAGTATCAAAAGCTCCTCCTTTTGACGTATGACCTTGTCGTAATCGTTGTCATCGACCTCGCGGAGCATCTCAAGCGCAAGCTTGTCGATCTCCTTGTCGATTATCGTGATATCTGTAGTCGATGCGCCGGTAGAAAGACTCGAGCGCTCGAGGATATCTATCCTCTTGTCGATCTCGCTTATTCTCGCCTGTGTTGCAACATCCTTGGGATCCGAGTAGGTGACAACAATGCTCTCGCCGTATCTTACCTTCTCGCCGTCCTCGGCAAGACAGCAGTTTGTGCCTGCCGAGCTTGCGGGAACAACAAGCTCATCCCTAAACAAAAATGCCTCCAACTCGGCTCGGTCGGTAATGCTTGCATAGGTTGCGGTCTCGCAATCGAGATTCACGCTTACGTTAAGCATAAGCTGGAGGAATACGTAGGCGACTATCGAAACCGCGATTATTGCCGTACCGAACTGAGCAAAAAAACGCTTCAGCATACGCAAGATCATCTCTTTTTTGCTTGTCTGCGGCTTGATCCGCTTTACCGCGACCGCTGTTTTGCTTTTGTCTGTCGGAATCATTTTGTTTTCGCTCATTTCTTTTCCTCCTCTCTGCGTGATTTTATATGTGTATTATTTCGTCGGCGCCTTTTTTGTTAAACCAGGTCAGCTGCCGCTTTGCATAGCGTCTTGTATCAAGACAAATTGCCTCTTTAACCTCATCAAGTCCGCATTCGCCGTCAAAATAGGGATAGAACTCCTTGTATCCTATCGCCTGGGATGCGGTCGGAGTATCGCGCAGTCCTTTTTGATAAAGCAGCTTGACCTCGTCAACCAGACCGCTTTCAAACATAACGTTGACCCGCCTGTTTATGCGCTCGTAAATGGTTTCGCGCTCGCTTGGCACAATGTAAACCGTGTGCGGCTCATATATACTCTCGCTTTGACGGCTTTTTATATCCAGCTCGGTCTTTGTCAACCCTGTTTTGTAGTATATTTCAAGTGCTCGTGCCACTCTTTTAACGTTGTTCGGATGTATTGCATCCGCCGATTCGGGATCGACCTGTGCGAGCTTTGCGTGCAACGCCTCGGCACCGTTTTCCTCCGCCTCTTTAAATAAGCTCTCGCGCAGTATCGGATCGTCCTCGGTGGCGGAAAGCTGTGTGCCGGAGATAAGAGTATCGATATACAGCCCCGTTCCGCCCGCAATTATCGGCAATTTGTTGCGGGAAACGATATCCTCTATCGCCTTCGATGCCATTTCGACAAACCGCGCGGCAGAAAACTGCTCGGTGATATCGCAAACGTCGATAAGATGATGCCGAACACCGCACATTTCATCAAAGCTCGGCTTTGCGGTGCCGATATCCATACCCTTGTATATCTGCATCGAATCGCCGCTTATTATCTCGCCGCCCGATTCGATGGCTTTTTTTATTGCGTATGCGCTTTTGCCCGATGCGGTAGGTCCCACCACGACGAGCAGAGGGATTTTCGACATATCCGTCCTCGGTCATCCGTGAAATTGTATACACAATCATTTTAACATATAATTAAGCAAAGTCAATGTTTTTTTCAACAATAAAGTCATTTTGGCGCGTTTGCGTGCCGATAGAGCGACATATCGGTAAAATTGTTGCGAATTGCATTTTTCGCTATTTACATTTGGGTTGAAAAAGTGTATAATTTATAGGAATAAGTCAGAAAGGGATGAAACTGTATGAAGGATATGAAAGTGATAAGAGTGCCGGTAGGTATGCTTAACACTAACTGCTATATTATAAAGTCGCCCGACTCGCGTGATGCGGTGGTCATCGATCCCGGCGCCGATCTGACCGTGATTCAGGATGCGCTTCACCGCGCGGATGCGGTCTGCCGCCTTATTTTGCTCACTCACGGACATTTTGATCACATTCTTGCCGTGGGCGATCTCCGCGGCATCAGCATACCCGTTGCCATCCATGAGAACGATGCACACATGCTTACCGAGCGTGATATGTTCAGCGCGGTCATACCCTACGATCCCCGTCCCTTTGAGCCGGCGGAGCACACCTTTTTAAAAGAGGGCGAGTATTCGATAGCGGGATTTGATTTTTATGTTATCCCCACTCCCGGCCATACAAAGGGAAGTGTCTGCTATGTGTTCGACGGTATGATGTTCACCGGCGACACGCTGTTTAAAAACAGTATCGGCAGAACCGATCTCGGCGGAAACGAGCAGGAGCTTATGCGCTCGCTGCGCGCACTGCGCAACCTCCCCGGCGATTACGAAATATTCCCCGGACACGATGCACCGACCACGCTTTCCGAGGAAAGAAGAAACAACCCCTATCTTAAAAATGCATAAAGTTGAAGGAGTATAAAATGAACGTTAAATACGGAGTAATGCCCGAAAGCTACAAGCTTATCTGGGGCGACAGGGCAAAGGCCAACCCTAAAATAATTGATGAGATGCCCAAATCGATAAATCTCGTTGCGGGCAAGAACGACACAGCCGCTTTTCAGCTTATCATCACCGCTGACGAGCGTTTTGCGTTAAACGTTTCTGCACAGCCCTGGTTTTCTCAGCACGAAAAGCGCAAAAACCTCCGTGTTGTTGCAGAGATGCCCTTTGAAAACAGATTGAATCACATCGGGCTCCACCTTTGCGACGATGCATTCCGCCGTGCCGATTCGCTTCTTACCGGCAGCGTTGTCGAGTGCGATGACGACGATGCTCTTTCGGTCTATTGTGAGATGAAGATCCCCGCAGGGACCGAAAAGGGATCCTACAAGGGCAAGCTTAAGATATACGAGAACTTCCGTTACTCGCGCGAGACGCTTGTGGGCGAGGTCGAGGTAAACGTCGAGGTCTATAATTACGTATTCCCCGATAACGAGGATAACGGCTTCCACCTTGATCTTTGGATGCACCCCTCCAACGTCGCACGTCAGTACGAGGTTGCGCTTTGGAGCGATGAGCATTTTGATATCCTCGATAAATATTGCAAATCCTTGGGCGATCTCGGTGTAAAATCGGTTACCGTCATCGCCTCCGAAACCGCGTGGAACGGTCAGGGCTGCCAGAACGAGCAGAGATACGAATCGAATCTTTATGAGTACTCTATGATCCCCGTCACACGTAAGACAGACGGTACTATCGTTTGCGATTACACAATAATGCAAAGATATATCGATCTCTGTGCAAAATACGGTGTAAAGGAATGTATCTCGGTGTTCGGTCTTGTTAACGTATGGGTTAACAAGGAGCGCCCCGACGATCAGACCGCGCCCGATTATCCCGACGGAATCCATATCCGCGTTTATGACGAAAAGGACGGCGCTTACGACTATCTCCGCACCGCAAAGGAGCTTGACACCTATATAAAAATGCTCGAGAATTATTTTACCGTAACAGGTCAGCTTGACCGCGTGCGTATTGCCGCCGACGAGCCCGCCGACGTTGATAAATACCGCGCAAGTCTCGAGCATATCAAATCGGTTGCACCGAGCTTTAAATACAAGACCGCTATCAACCACGCCGAGTTTGTAAACGAGTTCGGCAAGGATATCTACGATTTCGCACCGTATATCTCACCGATGTTTAACGAATACGAGGCGTTGATGAGATTCAAATCCGAGATGCCCGATAAGCGCTTTATCTATTACGTATGCTGCGGTCCGGATATCCCCAACAACTTTATCCGCAGCGAGCTTGTAGAGAGCTATTATATCGGTATTCTCGCGGCGTATGCAAAAATGGACGGCTTTTTGCGCTGGAACTACACCGTTTGGACCGACCATCCCAGAGACGATATCCGTTACAGCATTTTCCCCACGGGTGACCTTAATTTTGTTTACCCCGGCGCTAACGGCAACCCCATTCTTACTCTGCGCTGGAAGGCGTTAAAGCGCGGTATACAGTATTTCGTGCTTCTGCGCGAGGCGGAAAAGCGCGGTCTTACCGATGCGGTCAATAAAGCATACGACCTTGTTCTGCGTGAAAAGGAGATCGCAAAGCTTTATGCAAATTGGGATATCAACAAGGTTATGAGCACCTCCTACGACGATTACCGCGAGGCAGAAAAGGTGTTGCTCCAAGCACTCGAGGGCTGATATGAACGAAACGATCAAAACTCTTACCACACGCCGCAGTATACGCGGATTTATCGATAAGCCGGTCAGCAGGGAGGATATCAAGCAGATATTAAAGGCAGGGCTTTACGCTCCTACCGGACGTAACAGCCGCGATACGCTTTTCCTTGTGGTTACAAACAAATCTCTCCGCGATACGCTGTCAAAGCTTAACGCGGGCGTTATGGGCAGCGACATCGATCCCTTTTACGGTGCAAGCACGGTCATTGTCGTCTTTGCCGACCGAACCCGTATCACCTGTGTCGAGGACGGTGCCTGCGCGATGACAAATATGATGAACGCGGCTTTTTCGCTCGGTATAGATTCCTGCTGGATACACCGCGCCAAAGAGGTGTTTGAGTCGGAGGAGGGACGTGCTATCGCACGTGAATACGGTATCCCCGATGAATATATCGGTATAGGAAACTGTATTCTCGGCTACCGCGATTGCGCTCTGCCCGAGCCGTTAAAGCGCACCCAACCTATTATTTTTGCAGAATAATAAATGCACAAAAAAGACCGTTGATTATGCGAATCAACGGTCAGTTTGCAGACTTTGTCTGCAAACTGAGCAGAGTGAGAGAAATGAGGATATTTTTGGCAAAAAACGAGCGTCGCTGTACAAGAGTACAGCAGTCGTAGTTTTTTGTCAAAGCCCTTGAAAATACAATAAAAAATAATATTCCTTATGAAAAGAAACAGAGCTTCAAAGTAATAGTGAAGCTCTGTTGTTCTTATATTATTTTCTTTCAAGGGCGTAAATAGACCATTTGTCTTCGCTCTGACCGTTGATTATGCGAATCAACGGTCATTTTTTATTCTGTTTTGTCGTCCTCGCTTTGCTCAATATCCTCGTTTTGCTCAATATCTTCGCTTTGCTTTATTTCCTCATCGTGCTTTGCGAATTTGAGATAAACCGGAACAATAAGCGCCGCCGCAACTATGCCCACGATGATAATTATTAACGTTCGGCGGGAGACGTTGTTCGGCTCCTCGACAACGTTGCCGTCCGAAGCCGTGCTTTCGTCTGCGGGCAGGCGGATCACACGTATAACGTATTTAAGCGTTTCACCGTCGGGCGAGCCGACTGTGATAACCACGTTCGTTTCGTCACCGTAAAGTGTCGTGTCGCCTACTATTACCCTTGCGGTCGGGTTTTGTGCGGCACAGTAAACGCTTATTTTTTCGGTGTCAAAGGGAACCGTTATGCTGTAAGAGAGCACGTCGGGATCAAACGACGGAGTAAGCCGAAAACCCTCTATTTCAAGGGTGGAGAGACGGCAGTTGGTGTCGAACCTCGGCTCTGCCTCGCGCTTGACGTTAATAGTATATACGGTGATCTTTCCGTCGCTTTCGGTAAGCGTTACTGTTACAGCTCCGATTCCCGAATCGGAAATCACGGGCGAGGATACCGCAACCGCCGCACCGCTCGGCTTAACTACCGAAATATCGGCAAGCGCGCTGTTGTAGGGAATGGTCACATCGTACTCGAGCTTGTCCTTTTTAAACGAGAAATCATAGGCGTTGCCTATCTCTATCAGAAAATCGCCCTCGCGTGGCTCGTATACGAACAGCTCCGACGATTCAAGCCGCATCACCGTACATTCCTGCTCGGAGGCGCAGATAAGACCTTCGGACCAAAACGATACCGTGCTACCCGATTCGGCGGTTACGCGGAAACGGAGAGTTATAAGCGTTTTAAACGCCTTTCCGCAAATATCGCCGTCGTTGCCGAAGGAATAAAAGCTGACTCTGTTATCAAGCTCTCGGTAGTCGGTCTGCCATCCGGTAGAGACACCCTCTATAAACTCAAGTCCCTCGCTGAAGCTGAGCAGTCCCGAAACCGCGCGGGTGTACTTTCCGCCGCTTATGCATATAACAACGTCGATAATGCTTCCGCTCTCGACACGGCTCGGGGTTTGTACCGTCGCCAGCCCGAAAAGACCGTTGGGAGGAGTGCCCAGACGGGCATCGACGATATAAAGAAGCATATTTTTAAGATCGCGGTAATCGTTGTCGGCAACGATACCGTTTTTGTTTACGTCGGCGGCGAGAGTATACTCGTTTTCATACTCCTCACCGCGTAAAATACGCTCTAACGTATAAAGATCGTAGGCGGTGATATAGCCGTCGCCGTCGGTGTCGCCGACAACGACAGCAATAAGCGAATCGGTGATCCCGTCCGCGCTGTAAAGCATCACCTTGTCGCCGGTTCTTACCGTTTCGGTAACGAGTGATCCGTTTTTGTCGGTCACAACGATTTCGCCGTTGGATACGATATCGCCTGTCAGCTTGGCTACCGACGTATCGGGCGGGATGTTAAGAATATATCCGCCGTCGCGGTCAACAAAAAACTCGCTCTCCTCGGAAAATACTATAAGATCGTCGCAGACGGTAATGAGACATTCCGCCGAGAAACTGCCGTAATCGGTATTTGCCGTTGCGGTTACCGTATATTCACCGACCTCAAACGCGGTGATCTCGCCGTTTTCGCTTACCGAAATTCCGTCGGAATCGCAATAAAAGCTAACAGGTACCGAGCTTGCGCCGTCGGGGAGATAACGAACGCGCAGAGTCAGCTTTTCGCCTACCGACATAACGCGCTCGGGGATAAGAAATTCAATGCGTTCTATATTCGCCTCGATAGAAAAGCCGATCTCTATATTTCGTCCGCATGGGAGCACCAGCTCGAAAATATGTCTTCCCGCACCGCTTGCCGAATCTCCCGATGCAAGCTCCTTACCGTCGAGATAACCGACACCCGATTCGTAATTTATCGTTACCGAATCGAGATATATGCCGTTTTCCTCGATACCGCTTATGTCGGGGATCTCGGTTATTTCACGTCCGTCGCCGAACGAGCATACAGAGATCATACCGTTCCCGAACGTGAAAAGCATATTGCTGTCGTTGATCACCGCCGCAACCGCCGATTCGGTTCCGTTGATGCCGATGATTTCCGCCGATAACAGATCGTATACCTGCCTGTCGGTCACGACCGTGTTGCCGCGCATAGCGACGACCTTTCCGTCGGTTCGCAACAGCTCGCCCGACAGATCGGGCAAATAAACCGTATTTCCGACAGAGACAGCGTTTCCGCAAGCCAAATCACCGTTTTTGACGGATATCGAGGCAAGCAGATTAAGATTTGCGCCGTAAAGCGACAGTCGTGTGCCGTCAAGCAGAAAGATCGATTCTCGGTTGCCGATACCCTTTTCTGCACGGAGCTCGGTCAACGTCATTCCGCTTCCGTCGGGGAGAAAGTGTATCAATCTTCCGCCCGCGCAGGCATAAATACGTCCGTTTGCTCCGAACACCGAATCACACACCGAGTCAAGCCCGATATAAGCTCCGTTTTCAATATCATCGCCGCTTGCGATATAGATCTGCGGGATGTTTTCAAAGGTTACCGCTATATATCCGTCGAGCGCAAACACTCCGCTCGGCTTGTATTTAAGCGGAACGGCATAGCGTTGCTCATAGCTTTCTGCGGAAAAGCCGTAGAGATAATGGCGGTTTTCAAATATTGTAAATATGCCGTTGCCTTGTGCACAGGCAGATAAAAGCTTCTCGTTTATATCATAATACAACGTTTTGCGGTAAACGTTTACATCGGAGGCATCGGTAAACACGCTTTCGGTGGGCACCGCCGCACCGTATGCAAAAACGCCCTCCTTGCCGCTCTGCACAAAGCCGTAATAGGTGTCTCTGCCGAACAGATAAACACCGTTTTCGCCCTGCACGATGTCCGATAACTCAAATTCAAACACGCCGATCTCTTTTCCCGATGCGATGTCTATAATACAGCGCTCGGTAAACAGCAAGCCGTTTGAAATCTTAACCGCATTTTCTGCGGCAAACTCAAGCACAAGAGCGCCGCTTGCGATATCGTAAAGTCGGTTGCCTGCGGCAATATATCCGCCGCCTATACGGCAGGTCAAATCCTTTACGTTTATGCCCGGTACCGCCTCGGGTAAAGCACCGCGATAGCTATATACGGCTCCGTCAGCCGAGATAATATAAAGCGCGTCGCCGTCGGATACGGCAGTCTGACAGTCAAATCCGAGCTCGTAAAGCTCGTAAATCTCGCTGCTTTCGGGATCGATCGTATACATACGCCCGTTGCCGAAGGAATAAATGCTTCCGCCGTAATATGCAAAATACTCCATTCCGTCGGGATTCAGGGTGCGTATCACCGCATTTTCGGGCGAGAGAGCGTTCTGCCTGCTTACTGCGGTTATACCGTTCTCGCCGAAAAGAAGCAGCTCGTTATCGGTAAATGCGTGCCCGTAAATATTGCCGATTGCGATAAAATGAGCAAATCTTTCGGGCGATTCGATATCATATATCCTTGCACCGACTAACGATTCGCCGTAGATGCATATAAATCGGTTCGTTTCGTCAACCGCAGATACCGCCATGGCGTAATCGTTCTTTACAAAGTCGGATCCCGCTATGTTGATCTCAAACTCGTATTTTTCGGAAACCGTACCGAAGCCGTTTGTTATTTCGAGAGTATGTCTTCCGTTAGAGGCAACCGTTGCCTCACCGTATATTTTCTTGCCGTCAAGCGTTGCGCTCCCGTCGCCTATCACACGGATGTTTACGGGATGGCTATACGTCCTTCCGTTTTCGATGCCGTATACCTTGGGCAGCGAATACTGCAGATATATCTCTTTTTCTATACTCTCGTCGCCGTCTGTCAGGCGGAATATATGCCTGCCCGATGCTGTAATATGGGTTCCCGATTCATAGGGGAATCCGTCAAGACGGGCATATCCGCGGTCAAATTCAAAATAAGAAAACGATGCGAATTCCTTAAACGAATAGGAAAGGGGAGTGTAGTTGAGACGGAAAACGATTGTTTTTGTATAATCGCCGTCGGTAACGGCAAAGGTGTGCTTTCCGTTTTTGATTATTGCGTCGCCGTCGATAAAATCCTCGCCGTTGAGGGTGGCTGTGCCGCGGTTGAAGCCGGCGTGCACGCTCTCGGAATAAACGCCGTTATTGTAAATTCCGGTCACTATCGGCAGATTAACGTTTGCAACTGTGGGATATGCGTTTATAACACCGTGCCCGAGCTCGTTTGTTTTGCTCTGACCGCAATATTCCGCAATAAGCGCCAAAAACTCGGCAGAGCCGAACCGCACGCCGCCGTCGATATGCGAGGCGGCAAGCGCGGCTATACCGCTGACGATCGCGCAGGAATAGCTTGTACCCGAATCGGTGCGATATACCGATTCGCCGTTTTCGTAAAAGGGCATTGTGATATTTTCGCCTATCGCCGCAACGTCAACGCTGTCGTTATATTGCGAAAAAGCACTCCGCTCGCCGTTTGCGTTGCAGGAGGCAACCGAAATAACTCCGTCGTAGGAGGCGGGATAGCTTTTTTGGTCGGCATAGGGGCGGTTGCCGCCGTTTCCTGCCGCCGAAATAAGAATACATCCCTTGGAAACGGCATAGTTGACCGCATCCTGCTCGGCATAGGAGGAGGAATATCCGCCGACCGACATATTTATTATCTTTGCGCCGGCATCGGCGGCAAAGCGTATGCCCGAAATAAGATCGGAGGAGTAGATAGAGGTACTGCTTGCCGTAACCTTTACGGGAAGCACTGTCACGCCGTGGGCAACACCCGCGATACCCTTTTTGTTGTCGGCGGTAGCGGCAATAATGCCGATAACCCCCGTTCCGTGACCTGCCGAGTCCTCATAAACCCCGCTTACTCGCGCTACGGCATCATAACCTGCAAGAATATTTGCGTTTTCAAGATCCTCGTGGCTTCTTTCCACACCGGTATCAAGCACCGCAACGATAACGCTGCTGCTGCCGCGTGTTATGTCCCAAGCCGAATCGATCCCCAGCGATTCGTAATATCGCGGCGAAACGGCATCGTCGGTCAGCGCAAGCGTGTCGCGGATAAGATCGGGCTCGTAATACTCCACGATATCGCTGTTAAGGAGCGCGATATCATCGGTCTCCAGCGCAAAAAGACGGTGCTCGCTTTCGGCAAGAAGGCGGTAATCGGTATCCTCAAGCGCGTTTTCGATGACGTTAAGCGAAGCATCACTCTTGAATTTTACTATATATCTGTTTTCGTTTCCGAGAGGGGGCAGCGGATCCTGCGGGCTTGATGCCTCGCTTTGCAACGCAGAGATAAGCGCCGATTCTCTCAGCTCGTCGGCGCGTTTAAACGGTGAAAAGGGCGCAAAAAGAACACCCGCCGCCGCGATAACGGCGGTAAGCAAAAGCACGGCTGTTAAAATTACCGCGATAGCTCTTCTCACGTTAAAACCTCTCGTAAATTTTTTTCATTTCCTCTGTTTGTTCTTTGTGGGTGCTGTCTTTGTATATAATAAGATCATTTTCGTATACAAGCCCCTCGTTGCCGTCCTTCCGTCCCTCGATAAGTATCAGTGAGGGCTTTTTGCCGACAGACGGAACCACGGCGCGCAGGCGCTTGGGTTCAATGCGATTTTCACGCATGGCGCAAATGATATGTGCAAGACGATCGGGGCGGTACACCGCAAAAAAGCCCCCGCCGCTTTTCAAGCACCACGATGCCGCTTTGCAAAACGATTCTATTCCGCCCGATATCTCGCGGCGGGCGATATTAAGCGAAAGAGATTCGTTATCCGCACCGCAATCGGCACGCATATACGGCGGATTTGTCACAACGTAATCGTATGCACCGCTTTCGAAAAGCGTTTTATGGTCGTCTGCGTTGCCGCAAATTACAGCAAATCTGTCCGAAAAACCGTTGATTTCTGCATTTTCGCTTGCAGTCTTTGCATATTCGGGCTGGAGCTCAAGACCTACAAAATCCGCCCTGCAGCCCGATGCAAGCATAAGCATCGGTATAACGCCCGAGCCGGTACCGAGATCGATACATTTTCCTTTGCGGATGCCGCCTGCAAAATCGGCGAGCAAAAGCGCATCGGTGCCGAAACGTATCCCGCCCGACGGCTCTTTCAGCATAATATCGGCATTTATTTTGTTTATGTGTATTTTATCCATAAATAATACCGCGCAAATCGATTTTTCGTTGCTTTTTTTGTCGAACTTTTAAAGTAAAACAACAATGCGCCCATAGGGGCGTGCCCTATGAACGCATTATCGGGACTCGGCCCTTAATTCAAACTGAGTTGATTATGCCTGGGGAGCATCAACAGGGCAAACGCCTGCGCATGCGCCGCAGTCAAGACAGAGTTCAGGGTCGATTACGTACTTGCCGTCATCAGCAACGCTGATAGCGCTGACGGGGCATTCTGCCTCGCAGGTGCCGCAACCGATGCAAGCTTCGCTATTGATAGAATATGCCATAATAAACACCTCCGTATTTAGTAAGTGTAATGATATCACACTTTAATTTAAATTTCAATAGGATATTCGACACTTTAATCAAAAGTTTTTGAAAAAGCTGTCTTAAGGTCGTCAAGAATATCGTTTATGTCCTCGATACCTACCGAAATGCGTATCAATCCGGCATCAATACCCGCCTGTACAAGCATTTCGTCGCTTAACTGTCTGTGTGTGGAGCTTGCGGGATGGAGCACGCAGGAATGAACGGTCGCAACGTGAACCGCGTTTACAAACAGCGAAAGCGAGTTCATAAACCTTTCTGCCTTTTCGCGTCCGCCCTTGATGCAGAACGAAACTACGCCGCAGCAGCCGCCCTTAAGATACTTCTGAGCGAGGGCGTAATACTTGTTGCTCTCAAGACCTGCATAATTTACGTATTCGGCATAGCCGCTTTCCTCAAGGAATTTTGCAACGGCAAGTGCGTTTTCACAATGGCGCTTAAGACGTACGTCGAGCGTCTGCATGCCGAGATCGAGCAAAAAGCCGGCAATTGCAGGAGGATAAACGCCGAAATCGCGCATAAGCTGAACCCGCATTTTGGTTATATACGCAAGCTTGCCGAACGATTCGGTATAAACGATTCCGTGATAGGATTCATCGGGGGTGCAAAGACCTTGGAATTTGTCGTTCTGTGTCCAATCAAAATTACCGCTGTCAACAACACAGCCGCCGAGCTGTACTGCATGACCGTCCATATATTTGGTGGTGGAAAGCACTACGATATCGGCACCGAAATCGATCGGGCGGCAGAGCACGCCGGTTGCAAAGGTGTTGTCAACAATAAGAGGAATACCCGCCTTGTGCGCCACCCTTGCTATCCTCTCGATATCAAATACCGAAAGCGCGGGGTTTGCAATTGTTTCACCAAAAATGAGCTTGGTGTTGGGCTGTATAAGTGCCTCGATCTCCTCGTCGGATATGTCCTGATCGAAAAACGTGCAATCGATACCGAAGCGCTTTATGGTAACGTTGAAAAGATTGGTGGTTCCGCCGTAGATCTTGGAGGAAACAAGAATATGGTCGCCTGCCGATGCAATGTTCGCAACAGCCAAAAAGCTTGCCGCCTGTCCCGAGCTTGTGCAGAGCGCGCCGATACCGCCCTCAAGGTCGGCTATCTTTTCCTCAACGCAGGCAATAGTCGGGTTGGAAATACGCGAGTACATATGTCCGTCTGCGGTAAGATCGAAAAGCTTGCCGATGTCGGTAGGAGAGCTATAGGAATATGTTGTGCTCTGATATATCGGAAGTGCGAGAGGCGCACCGTTTTCGGGCTCGTAGCCCGAGTGTATACACTTTGTTGCGGGAGAATAATTCTTTTTCATAACGTCACCTGTTATCTGTTATAGCTTCCGTCGAGATCTCTGAGCTTGGATACCGCCGTTTCCCAGTTGGAGGGGAAGGTGGTCTCGTGCTTTTGAAAATCGTTGTAGGAGAATATCGTTTCAAGATGTCCGCTTGCGGCATCGAGAGTGAGATTTGTCTCGCAGTGTCCGATAACGCCCGACATCACCGTGGTGCTCTTTAATGCATCCTCGTTCTCGAAGAACTGGCGTATAAGCGATTTTGCGATCTGCGAATACAGCGCGGTGTACTCACGTCCGTCGGCGTTGGGATTGTATTCCAAAAGCCAATCGAGCTTGGATTTGCCGTTTATCTTTTCGTTAAGCAAAACCCTGCCGTCAACGTTGGAAATGGTTATGTAATAATCCTCGGGATACTCGCCGTCAACCGGAATAAAATCCTCGTATTCGGGGTTGATGATTATGATATCCTCGTTCAAAACAAAGCTTGCGCCGGGGATCTGTGTTGCGAGATATCTGATATCGCTGCGGTCAAACTTAAGACAATACTTTGTCTCAATGCCGGTCATCGAGCTGACCGTCTGGCAAACGGCGGCAGGCGAGAGCGTGCTGAACAGATCGCCCACGGGCACGGGAACGCCTATCTCGTTGGTGATTCTGACCGAAGAAGCGATAGGACAGTAGATAAAACGCTTTGATTTTGCGTTGGAATCGATAAACACGCTGTTTAATGCCCGTCCGTTAGAATCCACACACATAATGACTGCGGTAAAAACGTCGCCGTTTTCATCGAAATCGCTGTTGTTGACGATAACCTTGTTATCGTCGGTCTTGCTGCTTGTGTCGTCGGTCGAGGAATCGACATTTTCCGACGTATTGCCCATATCGTCAAAATTAACTATCCCCGAAAGCCAGGGGTAAACGTATTGAAGTCCTATAAAGCCAAACACCAATAAGCATACTGCAAAGGTGATGAAGAAATTTCTGAATGCGGAAGACAAAGCCCCATCTCCTTAAAAGAAAAAATAATTCATTCGTACCGATAATTATACACCAATATATTCGGTTTGTCAATCTACTCGCTTGACAATTTGCGAATATAGAGCTATAATACGTAATATATTGTTATAAATTAGTAAAGGGAGCGCGAGATATGGGTATTTTAGAGGCGATAATATACGGTATCATACAGGGAATAGCCGAGTTTTTGCCTATATCGAGCTCGGGACACCTTGCTCTTGCCCAAAATTTTTTCGGCACCCAAGAGGTATCGAGCTTCGCTTTTAACATAGCGCTTCATTTGGCAACGTTGGTGTCGGTCTGCATCGTATTCAGAAAAGACGTGATAATGCTCGTAAGATCGGTGCTCTCGCTTTGCAAAAAACTGTTCACCGGTAAGCTGAGAGAAGGTCTTGACGGCGGCGAAAGGTTGTTTCTCGCGCTTTGCGTTGCAACGCTTCCGCTTGTTCCCATCAAGCTTTTGGGGCTTGACGAGGCGGTCGAGGCATTAAGCGGCATAAGCTGGGCGATAGGCATACTTCTCTTGATAAACGGTGGTATGCTTATTATCAGCGACCGTATGGCAGGCGGCAGATATTATTCCGAAAACGGCGGCTTTTTGCGCCCTCTCGCAGTGGGCTTGATGCAGGCGATGCTCGGCATACTCCCCGGTATATCCCGCTCGGGCAGTACGATAACCGGCGGCAGAATATACGGATACACGCGCGAGGAGGCGGTCAGGTTTTCGTTTTTGATGTCGATCCCCGCCATACTCGGCGCAGGCGTTTCGGAGCTGCCCGATCTTATCGACGAGGGCATGGGTGAGGATATGCTTATTCCGATTATCGTCGGCGCGGTTACCGCATCGGTGGTCGGATTCTTTGCCATAAAGCTTTTGCAGTATCTTACAAAAAATAAGAGCTTAACCTTTTTTGCGGTTTACTGTATGGTAATCGGCGCAACCGCAATAATCGCGGATATCGTTATAAAATAAGGAGAAAACACGTGGCTGAAAAGAAGAAAAAAACACAGACAAAGACAAAATCAAAGAAGTCAAGCGGTTCTTCAAAGCAAAAGCAGATAAAGGTCGATAAAAGCGAGATAATTCGCTGGATAGTCGGCTTTGTTGCGTTTTATATAATCCTGACATTTTTTGATTTTTTCAATAACGGTTGGCTCGGAGGCGCTGTTGCGAGCTTTTTAAAGGGACTTTTCGGTCCGATGTATTACGTCGTTCCGTTTCTTGTGCTGCTCATTGATATCCTTTGGGGCAGAGACCACGCGAATAATGTTGCGGGGATAAAATATCTGCTGTATTTTCTCGAATTCGTTTTTGTATCGCTTGTCGTTCAGGTCGCTGTCGCGGGCGGCGATGAGATGGCGGTGCGTGATCTTTATCAAAAGGGTATCGTTCTTGAGAGTGCGGGACTTATAAGCGGCTCGATCGCCTTGCTGTTTATCAAGACCATCGGCGCGGTTGCCTCGATGGTGCTTGCGATATTGGGTATATTTATCTGTACCGTTCTTCTTTGCGGAGCAACCCCAAAGGATACGGTCATGGCTATAATCAATTATTTCCGCGATTCCGCAGAGCGCGCGAGAGAGGCGCGTGAGGCGGAGGATGAGGAAGAGGAGGAATACGAGCCCGAGCCGGTTCCCAAGCGCAAAAAGCGCGAAACCCCCGTTGCCGCAGCACCGGTCAACGAGCTTCCCGACGATCCTGTTATTGCAGACAATGGCTTTGAGCTTGCCGACGATCCTGCCGAGGAGCCGAGCGAGGTCATTAACGAATCGGCAGATAAATTCGTTGCCGAGGCGATCGGCACCGAGCCCGAATCGGATCTGCCTATGGCAGAGCCCGAGCAGGAGGAAACCCCCGCGACCATCCCCGAGATAATCGAGGAGGACGAGGACGATGAGGAGCTTTGTCTTACTCCTATCGAGGACACTCCTTACGTGTTCCCCGACGTATCGCTTTTAAAATCCGACGATAATGGCAATTCCCGTCCCACCCCCGCGGATATCGCAAGGACAAGCCGTCGGCTCGAGGAGATACTTGCCAGCTTTAACGTAAAGGCAAAGGTAATAGATACCACCTACGGTCCTACCGTAACACGATATGAGCTCCGTCCCGAGACGGGCGTTAAGGTAAAGGCGATCTCCAATCTTTCGGAGGATATCGCGCTCCACCTTGCCGCATCGTCGATACGTATTGAGAGTATTCCCGGAAAAGCGGCTGTCGGTATCGAGGTGCCCAACAAGAACACCTCCACCGTGCGTCTGCGCCGTCTTATAGAAAATCCCACCTTCCGTGAGCATAAGAGCCGTTTGTTTGCCGCTCTCGGTGAGGACGTTGCGGGCAACCCCGTTTATCTTGATATCGCAAAAATGCCTCACCTTTTGGTTGCGGGCGCAACAGGTCAGGGTAAATCGGTGTGCATCAATTCGCTTATCATATCGTTGCTTTACCGCAATCACCCCAACGACGTAAAGCTTATACTTATCGATCCCAAATCGGTTGAGTTTGCCGATTTCAAAGACATTCCGCATCTTCTTGTTCCGGTTATCAACGATCCCAAGAACGCGGCGGGCACGCTCAATTGGGCATGCACCGAGATGGAAAAGCGCTATCAGCTTATTCAGGAGGTCGGCGCACGTGATCTTGCCGGCTACAACCTTGCGGTCGAGGGCGATCCCGAGCGCCAGCTGATGCCGCAGATAGTTATATTTATCGATGAGTTTGCCGATCTTATGATGACCGCACCCGACGATGTGGAAACATCGGTCTGCCGCCTTGCACAAAAGGCACGTGCCGCGGGCATGCACCTTGTTATAGGTACACAGCGTCCGTCGGTAGACGTTATCACAGGTCTTATCAAGGCAAATATCCCCTCGCGTATTGCGCTCACGACCACCTCGCAGATCGACTCGCGTACCATTATCGATCAGGCGGGTGCCGAAAAACTGCTCGGCAGAGGCGATATGCTGTTCTATCCCGTCGGTGCGCTAAAGCCGTTGCGTGTACAGGGTACCTTTGTTGACGACAAAACCGAGGTCAAGGCGGTTACGCAGTTTATCAAGGAAGCGGCGCACGCACAGTACGACGAATCTATTATTAAGCTTATCGAGCACGAGGCAAAGCTCTGCGGTATGAAGGGCAAAAAGGCAGCCGCTATGGAAACGGAGGCGGACGACGGCAACGAGAAAATGGATCCTATGTTTATGGATGCCGTCGAGGTTGCTATCGATTCGGGTACCGTTTCGACCTCGCTGCTTCAGCGCCGTTTGTCGCTCGGCTATGCGCGCGCGGCAAGAATTATCGATAAAATGGAGCGCCGCGGCTTTATCGGCGAGTTCGATGCCGCAACCAAAAAGCGTAATATTCTTATCACGCGTGAGCAGTTTGCCGAGCTCAAATTAAACGGCGAGACCAAGAAAGAGGAAGAAAATGAGTAAAAAAATTGCGTTTATTAGCATCCTGCTATGCATTTTGATGCTCGTTTCTTGTGCGAGCGGCAACAAATATGGGTTGGCATACACCTCCGACGGCACCGAAAGGATCGAGTATATTTATTATACCGATGAGCAGGTAGTTTACGTTGTCGGCGGTATGATGATGGCAGAGATCAACGGAGATTCGAAGATGCTCGAGATGGCGTTTAACGACGGCGACTTGACGATTTCCGACCTTATAGCATCTGCCGAGGCAGACGTCGAGGCAAAAAAAATCGAGGTAACCGAATTTCCCGACGGCAGCAGAGAGTATCATTACGACGGCTTTGATTTGATAAAGTTGAATACCTACGAGGGAAATCGCGATATTTATTTCACCCCCTCGAGTATGGGTTATTACGACGTAACTAATTAAAAGTATTGGTGAGTGATATGAGTGTGAATTGTCAGTTTTGCAATTCTGCGCATGTTCGAAAAAGTGGAAATCATAACGGTCTACAGCGGTATCAGTGTGTGGATTGTAAAAAGTATTTTGATTTTGGAGAATATGAGAACAATCGTCAATTTCATTTTGGGGTTTTAATCAAAGTATCTGAACGTAGTAAATTAACACGAGAAAACTATTGTACGCCTACGAATAAATGTAGAAAGAGCCATACTGAATGGTTAAAAGATAGGGTGAAGTATGATGGTTGGAGGATACCAAATTCTACATATGCTGATTTTGAACACTATAGTGATGAATGGGTACAAGCACAGTATGAAGACTGTATGCTGAATTATGATTATAATATGGCATATTTCAGCAAGTTGGATTTTCTTGACTTTGATAAAACATTAAAAAATTTTGTGTCAGAAAACAAATTCAAACAGATAGAAGATTTAAATGAAGTTGATGGGACAGTCGGGTTCTACATATTGGTTTTAGATGAATATAAGCAGGTTTATATAGGACAGGCGTTAGATATAAAAAGGCGAATTTTGCAACATTGGTCGGCAAAAAAATCGTTTGATAGACTAATATTTGGAACGGTCGAAACATCGGTGTTATCTATAGATTCTTTTGGTGCATTAGATACAACTAGGATTTTTTATAAAAAAAGAACAAACAAGAATATACATGAACAAGAAGAACAACTTGTTGCAGCATTCGATGATCAATACACTTTGAATAGGATTGCAGGCGGGTTTAACGGAAAGACATTAAGTATGCAAACGGCAGTTGAACTTGTCAACAGTATAAAAAAACGTGAACTATATAAAGAATAATTAGACAAAAAATCCGTTGGACGTTTCCAACGGATTTTTCTATTCATGTGTATATCTTTCGAATACGGTGGTAAACCCTCACCGCCAGAAGCCGCTACATATCTCTCGAAGATATTATGTTGGCACCGGTATTGCACACGTTCTGAATAAGCACCTGACCGCGCTTAACGGGGGAATAAACGATGCAGCTGTGAAGCACGTCCATAACGTCAAACATCATTTCCTTGGGGATCGCCTTGTCGGTGCGCACAGCAAGCTTGCGGTGGATACCGCCTCTTATGCTGACCGAGCCGGTAATGGTGCGCATCGGAGAGGTGACCTCGTTTTTGCCGTATTCGGTACCGCGGGGACAGGAGTTGTTTTTTACCTCAAGTGTCTGCTCGTCAACCGAAAGATGACATCCGCGAGGGCAGACGATACAAATCATTTCCTTCATTCTGCTACCTCCTCGATCTCGATAGCGGTTACGGTGATATTGACCTGTGCCTTGTCAAGCAGGACTTTGGGTATAGTGATCTTTTCCATTTCGGCGGGTGCAAGAAACTCGCGCTTGAACGATGCGATCTTTTCGCCCTCGGATTCAACACGGATCTCTCCCATACGGATCTTCTTGCGTACGCGGAAGAAGATATCTACCGATTTTTCAACGTTTTCGCGGTTGATCCTCTGAGGAACGGTGTAGGAAATATTCATTCCGTTAAACACCGAAACAGTGTCGTTACTGCCAACCGTTTCGCCGAGCACGTATTTTGCCGCGCTCTTGCCGGCACGCTCGCTCTCTGCCGAAACGTAGTCAACAAGATCGTGAACGTGAAGCACGTTGCCGCACGCAAATACGCCGCTTTCGCTCGTCTGCATATCCTCACCGACAGTCGCACCCTTGGTGCGCGCATCAAGCTCGATGCCTGCGGTACGGGTAAGCTCGTTTTCGGGAACAAGACCTACCGAAAGGAGAAGCGTGTCGCAGTCAAATCGCTTTTCGGTGCCGGGGATGGGCTTCATATTTTCATCGACCTGAGAGATAACGATACCCTCAAGCGCGTTTTTGCCGATTACGTTGGTAACGGTGTGCGAGAGATAAAGAGGAATATCAAAATCCTCAAGACATTGCGCCACGTTACGCGAGAGACCGTTGGTAAACGGCATGATCTCGGCAACCGCAAGCACCTTTGCGCCCTCAAGCGTCATTCTTCTTGCCATAATAAGACCGATATCGCCCGAGCCGAGAATAACTATTTTCTTGCCGACAAGATATCCCTCGATGTTAAGATATCTCTGAGCCGCACCTGCGGTGAAAACGCCCTTTCCTCTGTCGCCGGGGACGGATATGGGACCTCTGTTTCTTTCGCGGCAGCCCATGGCGAGAATGATCGCCTTTGCCTCGATCTGCTCAAAGCCGTTTGCCTCGGAAACGGCGGAAACTATCTTGTTTTCGATGTTAAGAACCGTCGTGCCGAGCTGAAGCTTGACCGAGGTGTCCTTGAGCATATCGATATATTTGCCCGCATATTCGGGACCGCTTAATTCCTCACCGAAGCGGTGAAGACCGAAGCCGTTGTGGATGCACTGATTGAGTATGCCGCCCGCCTCGCAATCGCGCTCGAGCAAAAGGATGTCCTTAACACCCGATTCGTATGCGGCAAGAGCCGCCGCCATACCCGCGGGGCCTGCGCCGATGACAACTATGTCGTGTCTGGTCATATTATTCACCGACCTTTCCCGCTACGATGTTGGAGCCGTCCTTGTCCCAAAGCACGCTTTCGGGATCGACACCGTAATACTTGCAAAGAATTTCGTGTATTCTTACGCCGCAGAAGCCGCCCTGACATCTGCCCATACCCGTGCCGGTACGGCGCTTGATGCCGTCGAGCGTTCTCGGCTTGATATACGAAGAATCGAGCGAATCAAGAATTTCGCCCTCGGTAACAAGATTGCAACGGCAGATAACGTTGCCGTATTTGGGGTTCTTTTTGCAAATTTCCGCCTTTTCCTCGTTGGAAAGCTCGGCAAAGCAGATATGAGCATCGGCATAGCTCCACTCGGGCTTTTTGGACATTATCATTCCGCAATCCTCAAGTATCTCGACAACATATTCGCCGATAGCGGGTGCCGAGGAAAGACCGGGGGATTTAATGCCCGCAACGTTGATAAAATGTCTGCAAAGTGCAGATTCACCGATAATAAAATCGGGCTTGTCGGAGTTTGCGCGGAGACCTGCAAACGAACGTATATTTTCACGGTAATCGATAAGTTTGGTGGTTTTTGCCGCCTCCTGCGCGACGAAATCAAGACCGTCGCGGGTGGTGGAAACGTCGTCACGCTCGTTGTTGCTCTCGGCATTGGGACCGACTATGATGTTGCCGTCAGCCGTGGGAGAAACAAGCACGCCCTTTCCTTTTTCGGTGGGGCATTGGAATATGACCGAGTTTACAAGCCAGCTTGTCGTTTTGTCAAGCAGGAAATACTGTCCCTTGGAGGCACGTATCTCAAAATCTTTTGCGCCCACAAGCTCGGCGATCTTATCCGAATAAAGTCCCGCCGCGTTGATGATGTAGCGTGTGTCATATTGCTTTCCGCCTGCGGTAACGGTAAACGAGCCGTTGACCTTTTCGATAGCGGTGACCTCGCTGTCGAGCACGATCTCGACACCGTTTTTTGCCGCGGTCTCCGCCATGGCGATACAAAGACGCCAGGGGTTGACAATACCCGCCGAGGGTGCGTAAAGAGCTCCGGTTACCTCGGGAGAAAGATTGGGCTCGCGCTCGAGCAATGCATCCCTGCTCAAAAGCTCCATACCGCGAACGCCGTTTGCGATACCGCGCTCGTAAAGCTCGGTAAGATGTGCCTCGTCCTTCTGATCAAAGGAGATTACCATAGAGCCGCATTTTTTGTAGGGGATGTTCATCGCCTTTGCAAGATCCTCGATAAGCTCGCAACCGCGCACGTTAAGACGTGCCATAAGAGTATCGGGCTCGGGATCGTAGCCGGCGTGAACTATACCGCTGTTGGCTCTCGTCGTGCCTATTGCAATATCGTTATCCTTTTCAAGCAGACAGCATTTTATATCGTACCTTGAAAGATACATTGCAATAGCCGCGCCGCAAACACCGCCGCCGATTATCGTAACGTCATACATTAGAATTTACCTCTGTAATTGTGTTGCTTTTAATGTTCAACACATTATTATATTTATTTTTTTATAAATTGCAACCCTTTGGGCGATTTTGCATACAATGTAATGAAAAACTAATCCTCGTTTTCGTTTCCGTATTTGTTTGCGTTGTCGATCGCCTTCCGCACGATGCTTACAAACTCCTCGTTCGGCTCAAACTCCACCATGGTACGCTTGCCGTTGAAAATACATACAAAAACGTAGCTTTTTGCCACCATATTCTGATTGAGCGAGTATTTTATTATTGCCTTTTCTTCTCTCGGAAGATTTTTATAGGTCTGCTTGTCATAAAGCGCTATTGCGGTATCAAGCGCGAGGTTGCATACCGTCTGACGTCGGTTGCCGATTATCTTGGTGACGGCAAAGCCGGTTTCGTCCACCGCGTATTCAAACTCGGTCAGCGGATATCTTACCACAAGAAGTATCGAAAGCATTAAAGCGGCAAAGCCGCAAAACTCGATAAATGCCGAATAGCTTTTCACAACGGTGGAAACAAAAAAGAGCAAAAGCGTAACAAAAACGCAGGTGAACAGCAATACACGTGTCTGAAAAACACTTCTTTCCGGCTTGCAGATATACAAAACAAAACACATCCAATCAATATATTTTAACGGAGGACAATTATATGAATTTCGATCCCAATCAAATGGAGAAAATGCTTTCGATGGATAACGAGAGCTTTGTCGCTGTCGCGCGCGCCATAGCCGAGGCGGCGGGAGCAAACAAAATGAAAACCGAGGTCCTGTTATCAAACCCCGACGTTTTAAAGCGCAGGATCGCAAAAATGACACCCGACGAGGCAAAGGAACTTATCGATTCGGCAGGTGACGAAAAAAGCGCCGAGATAATGGAAATGCTGAAAAAACGGGGTGTTGACCTTGGATAACGATTTTTCCGAAAAGCTGATGCAGGTGCTCTCGGATCCCGAGGCGATGTCAAAAATAACCGCTATTGCATCGGGACTCGGAAAAACAATGCCGAGCACGGCCGATACAGAGCCCGTTCCCGCAGAAAACAAAAAACAACCCGAGGGAAACGCAGAGCGCAACGGCGATTCGGTTCCGACGCTCTTTCAGGGAATAAATACAAGTCCCGATCCGCGATTATTGCTTCTCACCTCGTTAAAGCCGTTGCTGCGCGAGGAAAAGCGCGACCGTATCGATGCGATAACAAGAGCGCTTGCACTTGCAGGAGCATTAAAGGGCTTTCGCAAATAAAGGAGGTGGAGTATGTACAGCCGAGATTTCGGAGGGATAAAAAGCGACGGTCAGCTATATAATTACGAACGCGAATATAACGAGTCGCTCCGCAGAGACGATGACAGCGAATATTCTTACCGCAAGCCCGAGGGGCGAAATGAATCGGATGCCGTGCCGCAGGACAGGGGAAAGGGGCTTCGGCTCGATTTTCTGCGCGATCTGCGCATAGACGACCTTATACTTATCGGCATCGGTCTGCTTTTGCTGCTCGATTCCGACGGCGAAAACGATATATTCGTGTTACTTATTGCGCTATTACTCTTCTTTTAACCCTCTTTTTTTACGTCTTCCAGCAAAAATTCAATAAACCTGTCTACCATTTTGCGTTCCTTGTAGGGAAGTGCTCGGTATTTTTCGATAGGAGTTTCCTCGTGATCGGCATCGCGGGGCGCGGTATCGGCCGTGTGGATGCCTGCAGCGAACATCAGATCCTCCAAATCGATCTCGCCGAATGCGTGTGATGCAACCTTGCGTATCAGCTTGGGGCGCGGGGGATTCTCCTGCGTTCCGAGCGCAAGCTTGCGCATCTGGACGTAGCTTATGTCGCAATCGGCGGCAAACTGACGCCACGAGCGCACCCCTCTTGCCTCGGCAAGAAGCATCGCAAATATTTTTTTATTCCATCTGTTTTCAGCCATAAGATCCTCTTTATTTTATTCCCTCAAGCGCCGCGCCGATAACCGTGCCGTATGCGGCGTTTTCGGGGATGATGATATTAACTCCGAACATGTTTTCAAGCTTGTCGAATATCGTCTTCGCCTGCGGAAGTATGGCAAGGTTGCCGATAAGGATGATATCCTTGATGTTTTTCATTCTTGCAGAGAAGATGGCAAGCATCGCAACGGTTTCGTATACCATATTTACCAATCCCAGCGCAATATCCTCGCGGGAGGCAAGATCGCTCACCTTGCCGAAATTAGATGCGGTTGCGTTGTTGGAAAGGGTGGGGCTGATGTCGGTTTCGGTAATATCGGATATCATAAGGTCGATATTTTTCAGATCGCCATCAAGTGCGAGGTTAGCCACGTTTTGTACCGAGTGAACGCCGATAAGCTTGCCCGCAAGCCCTACCAGCGTACCGCCGCCGACTCCCGTACCGCCAAGGTGGATATACTCCCTTGTTTTGCCGTTTGCATAAACAAACGCAGTGCCGGTGCCCATGCTTACGATGATCGCCTCATCGTTGCCGCTTAAATACAGACCGCCTCTGCCGTTTGCAAGAAATTCGTTAACGTGGCAGGTGGGTATTCCGTATATATTATCGCCGAGATAGGACGAGCCGACACCGGTGACCATTATTTTGTCTATTTTATCGAGCGAGATATTGTTGTCGCTTGTAAGCTTTCCGAACCCGCCGTAGACCGAGGCAATAGGATCGTCCGCCTTGACAAGCTCGGGAGTGAGAAGCTTATCGCCGTCAAATCCCACGATCTTTGTGGTGCTTCCGCCGACGTCGATTCCGACGATTATACTCATTTTAATACCTCCGTAAATAAGCCGAATATTTATAATAACGATTCTTAAATTGGTTTTAACAATTAAGTTTATCTCTTTTTTAACGATTTGTCAAATTATTTTTCCCAAAAGCTCTTTTCAATCCGATTTTTTTGTGGTATTATAAATAATGAGTTATAATAAGCAATAGCGGTTTGGAGGGTTGACGGTGTATAACAGCGATGAATTGCGCCTGTTTTTTGCAAAAGCCAAAAGCGGCGTTTGCTCGCATGCATATATCGTTGACGGAGCGAGGGGCATAGGCAAGCTTGATTTTGCGCTTGAATGTGCGCGTGCCATGCTGTGCACCGAGCCGAACAAGCCCTGCGGCTGCTGCGCAAGCTGCAAAAAAGCGCTGTCAAACGATCACCCCGATATATTTATTATCGGACAGGAAAAGACAGGCACTATATCCGACGTGCGCGAGATTATAAGACGCTCTACGTTAAAGCCCAACGATTCGGACAAGCAGATATTTATCGTCTGCAACGCAGGCAAGCTGAGAGCCGATTCTCAAAATGCGCTGTTAAAGCTTTTTGAGGAGCCGCCCGAGAGCGTTGCGGTGTTCCTGCTTACCGAGAGCCGTGCCTCGCTTTTGCCGACCGTGCTTTCACGCGGGCAGAGAATACATCTTGACGGAATGAGAGATGCCGAGATAGAACAGCATCTTCTTGAAAAATACCCCAGAGCAAAAAGGACCGAGATCGCGTTTGCGCTGTCGAGCGCCAACGGGAATTTGGGCGAGGCGGAAAAATATTTTTCAAAAGAGAATCAGAATCTTCGCTCGAAAGCCGGTAAAATGCTTGAGCTTGCGCTTTCAAAAAAGAGCTACGACCTTTCATCGATGCTTATCAACACCAAATTCAAGCGCGAGCAGCTTCATGCTCTGCTCGATGAGTTTATCAACCTTGTTTGCGAGGCGCAAAAAACCAAGTATAACGATCAACCGATGGCGATACCCACCGACAGCGAGCTTGAGTTTTTGATCTCCAACTCAACCAAGCGCGCCCTTGCGAGAATGGGCGAGGCGGCAACCGTTTGTATCATGTCGCTTGAGAATAACGCAAATATCACCGTCGCGGCATCAAAGCTCTCGATAGACCTTCTGAGCGCGGCATCAAGATAGATTTAAGGAGTTTTAAATGGAAAACAACGAAAAACGCGAAAATATACAAAAGCACGATAATAACGGCGGCAACAACCGTTATCATCACCACAAGGGAAAAGGCAGACACGGCAGACACTACGGCAAGCCGAAGCACAGGAACGACAATGCTCCCCGCGCCGAAAAGGAGGCAGCCGTTAATGCAGAGACAGCCGAGGTAAAGGCGGCGGAGGCCGAAAGCAGCCAATTCGGTGTCGGATTTACTCCCGAGCCCGAGCCCGAGCGCAAGTATATGTTCGATTACGATCCTCAGGAATATCCCGAAAAGGACGAGGAAGAGAAGAATATCGAGGTTATCGGTATCAAGTTCCGTAACGGAAGCAAGATATATTATTTCTCGCCTGCCGATATTCAATTCACAAAGGGTGAGCACGCTATTGTCGAGACGGTCCGCGGTATCGAGTACGGCGAGGTCGCCTTGGGTAATAAAATGGTCGGCGAGTCCGAGGTCGTTTTTCCGTTAAAGCCGGTGCTTCGCAAGGCAACCGCCGAGGACGATCAGCGGAATATCGAAAACCGAAAATTAGAGGAAAGCGCAAAGCCGATCTGGTACGAAAAGGTTGCCAAAAACGGCTTGGAGATGCAGCTTGTAGACGTTGAGTATACCCACGATAACGCAAAGCTCTGCTTCCATTTTACTGCCGACGGACGTGTCGATTTCCGCGAGCTTGTTAAGGACCTTGCGGGCGTTTTCCGCACCCGTATCGAGCTGCGCCAGATAGGCGTGCGTGATGAGGCAAAGCTTTTCGGCGGACTGGGCAGCTGCGGCAGACCGTTCTGCTGCAACACCTTCCTGCCCGATTTCGCGCAGGTTTCCATAAAAATGGCAAAGGAGCAAAACCTTTCGCTTTCTTCCTCTAAAATAAGCGGCTCCTGCGGCAGATTGATGTGCTGTCTGCGATTTGAGCAGGACACCTACGAGCGTGAGTATGCCACCTTCCCGAAGGTAGATACGATAGTAGATACCCCCAAGGGCAGAGGCGTTATTGTGGAGAGCAGCTTCCTAACAGGTAAGATCAAGGTCAAGATGAATAACGACCAATCCCTAAAGATCTTCGGCAAGACCGAGCTCAAGCCCCTCGGCATGATAAAGGTCAAGGAAGAGGTAAGCGAGGATCTGAAAAAGTTAGAGGATAAATAAGCAGGCGATGGGTTTATCCCCTACTGTGCACGTAACGCAGAATAAAAACGATATGTCTGTGCAATTCACAAGGCATATCGTTTTTTATTATTTCGTTATTTATACGTTTACCCTAACCGTTTCAAACGTTGAGATTTATTGTGTCCGCACAAAACAGAAAAAATCAAAAATTCCTTCTGTTATACAACCCGGCATAGATACCGTTTGTGCTCAAAAGCTCGTCGTGCGTGCCGCGCTCGGCAATGCCGTCCTGATTGATAACAAGAATCTCATCGGAGTTCTGTATGGTGGAAAGACGGTGTGCAACGACAATGACCGTTCTGCCCTTGGCAAGTTCCTCAAGCGATGCCTGTATCTGCATTTCCGTTACGTTGTCAAGCGCGCTTGTCGCCTCGTCGAGAATAAGTATCGGGGGATTTTTAAGAAATACGCGCGCTATCGATATACGCTGCTTCTGTCCTCCCGATAGGTTTATGCCGCGCTCGCCGACCTTGGTGTCGTAGCCCTTTTCGAGAGTCATTATATAATCGTGGATATTTGCGCGCTTTGCCGCATTGATTATCTCGTCGTCGCTTGCATCCAAATTGCCGTAGGCGATGTTGTCGCGTATTGTACCCGAGAACAGAAAAACGTCCTGAGCAACTATTCCGATATTGCGGCGGAGCGAATAGCGCGAGAGCGCGGTGATATCGATTCCGTCTATGGTGATAACGCCGTCATCAAGCTCGTAAAAACGGGGGATAAGGTTGCAAAGCGTGGTCTTTCCGCCGCCCGATGGACCTACAAGCGCGATCGTCTTGCCCGCATCGATCTTTAACGAAAGCGAGGTCAATACGCCCTTGCCCGTGTCGCCCGTGGGGTAGGAAAACGAGACGTTTTTAAACTCGATATCGCCGCGCGCGTTCGTCAGCTCAACAGCGTTTTCACATTCCTCCTCGATCGGCTTTTCCATTATCTCGCGGAAACGTGAAAAGCCCGTCATTCCGTTTTGCAGCTGCTCAAAAAGCGAGATAAAACGGTTTATCGGCTTTAAAAGCATAGCCATATAGAGTATAAACGCCGTAAATTCGCCGCTGTCTATCGAGAAAGCGCCGTTGGGAAAATCGTAGCTGTTGTAAAAGAATATACCGCCCGCAACCAGCGCGGCAAGATATAAAAAGTCGGTAAAGAAGGTCATGGCGGAATGGAACTGTCCCATTGCCTTGTAGGCGTGTCCGCGCGCAATCTTAAACCGCTCGTTCGCTTGGTCGAACTTGCTTATCTCGTGCTCCTCGCTTGTATATGCACGGGAGACACGTATGCCCGATATCGAGGTCTCGACGTTGGCGTTGACCTCGGCAACCTCCTCGCGCGTTTTGGTAAACGCATCCTTCATTCTTCTGCGCATCTTAACCGAAAAGAATACAACAAACGGGATAAGCGCATAGATGATAAGGGTAAGACGGATATTTATCGTCGAAAGCGCGATAAACGAGCCGATAAACATTATAACCGACAGAAAAAGATCCTCGGGACCGTGGTGCGCCAGCTCGGAAACGTCCATAAGGTCGTTGATAAGGCGCGACATAACGGTACCCGTTTTGTTTTCGTCAAAGAACGAAAAGGGCAGCTTTTGAAGATGCTTGAACATATCCTTGCGCATATCGCCCTGCATCCGAACACCGACAACGTGCCCCCAATAAGATACGATATAGTTGAGCACCATCTTTAAAAGATATAACCCGAGAATGACCAAAGCCCAGGTGATAACCAGCCGCAGATTGCGGTCGGGCACGTATTCGTTGATGATGTTTCTGGTGATCAACGGATAAAAAAGGTCGGTAAGCGCGATAAGAAGCGAGCAGAACATATCAAACATAAACAGCTTCTTATGCGGCTTGTAATATTTTATAAATTCGCGTATCATTTTTGCACCTTTTTGAATAATATTGGAATTATTATACATTTTTACATAAAACTTGTCAATAAATCGAATACAATCTTGACAAATGAGAACAAAAATTGTAACATATCCATAGAAATTGTTAAGGAGAATATATATGGAAAAATTAAGAGTTGCCATTATCGGAACAGGCGGTATCTCCGGATCTCATATCGGCGGATATAAGTCCCGTGCAGATGTCTGCGAGGTCGTTGCCGCCTGCGATCTTGATGAGGAAAAGGTAAAAAAATATTGCGAGAATCACGGTATCCCTGCGTATTATACCGATTTTAACGAGATGCTTGCAAAGGAAAAGATCGATGCTGTTTCGGTCTGCACCTGGAACGCATCGCACAAAAAGGCAACCGTCGCCGCTCTGCGCGCGGGCTGTAAGGTGCTTTGCGAAAAGCCGATGGCTATGAACACCCAAGAGGCAGAGGAGATGCTTGCGGTTTCCAAGGAGACCGGCAATCTTCTTATGATCGGCTTTGTTCGCCGCTTCGGTAACGATACGATGATACTCCGCGATTTTCTAAAGGGCGACACCTTTGGTGATCTTTATTACGCAAAAGCAAGCTATCTCCGCCGTAACGGCTGCCCCGGCGGATGGTTCGGCGATAAGGAATATTCGGGCGGCGGCCCTCTTATCGACCTCGGTGTACACGTTATCGACCTTGTCCGCTATCTTGCGGGCAATCCCAAGCCGGTCTCGGTCTACGGCGTAACCTACAACAATCTCGATCCCAACCGCGCTGGCGGCGGCGAGAGCTGGGTTTCCACCACAAAGGGCTTTGATTTCAAGTTCAACGTCGAGGAAATGGCATCTGCTATGATCCGCTTTGACAACGGATTCACCCTTTCGGTCGAGGCATCCTTTAAGCTCAACATCAAGCAGGACCGCGGCGAGATAGAGCTGTTCGGCACGAAGGCGGGCGCGAAGATCGATCCTCAGATAGAGATCTTTTCGGATATGAACGGCAGATTTGTGGATATCAAGCCGTTCGGCGACAGCTCGCTCTCGTTCGGCGGACTTTTTGCCAACGAGATATCCCACTTTGTAGATTGCTGTCTCGGCAAGTGCGAGTGCATCTCTCCCGCAGAGGACGGCGTGGCTCTGATGCGTATTCTCGACGGCATTTACGAGTCGGCACGTACGGGACACGAGGTCGTTCTCGCGTAAATCAAAGGAATAAGAAAGCGGTTTGTTTGCCGCTTTCTTTTTATAGGAATAAGGCATGAAAAGCATATTGGATTTTTTAAAAAACCGAAAATACGCTCTTATTTTGCTGTATTGGCCGATACATTCGCTGTGGTACGAGCTGCTTAGGATATGCTATCCCGACGATTCCTCTGTGCTTATCATAGAGAGCGCGTGGGACAAATGCATACCCTTTTGCGAGTGGTTTGTTATCCCTTATTATTCGTGGTATCTTTGTATAGCGGGCGTGCTGATATATACGCTTGTCAGGTGCAAGCGAGAGTTTTTCCGTGCGAGCTTTCTTATAGTCGGATGTATGCTTTTGCCGATGATATTCTGCACTCTCTGTCCAAACGGTATCGATATTGCCCTCCGCCCGAATTTTGAAACGCTCGGCAGAGATAATATCGCAACTCGTCTGGTACAGCTTATCTATGCCGCCGACACCCCCGCGCGTTGCGTTATGCCGTCGATGCACGTTTCGGTTTCGTTCGCAATGCTTTTTGCGGTGCTTAAGAGCAAAATTATGCTGAAACGCCCGATATACCGGTCTTTAGCGGCTGTTTGGTGTGTTGCCATATCGCTTTCCACCGTGTTTATCAAGCAGCACAGCATTTTGGATGTTTTTGCCGGCATCGGCACGGCTTTGCTTGTGCTGGCGCTTGCGCTGATCGCCGAGAAGCTTTACGATAAGAAATATAAAGGAAAACTACCCGAGTAGGTTCGGGTAGTTTTTTCTCATTTTATCTCTTGTCAAGATATGCAATAGCCGCCAATGCGGAGGTCGCGCCGTCGGCAACCGCGGTTGCTATCTGGCGAACGCCTTTTGTGCGGCAGTCTCCCGCAACAAATATGCCGTCGGTCATGGTAAGGCATTTTTCGTCGGAAACGATGTAGCCCCATTGGTCGCGCTCGGCAAGTCCCTCGGCTATCTTGGTGTCGGGCGCAAGTCCGATAGCAACAAACACGCCCTCGAAATCCATTTTCGTTTCGGTTCCGTCCTTTACGTTCCTTGCGATAAGACCGCTCAGCTCGCCGTTCTCGCTCAAAAATTCGGTCACAACGGTGCCGAATATCGCGCTGACGTTTTCCTTTGCCATAAGCGATTCTGCCAAACGGCTTTCCCCTGTGAAATCATCGAGGTTCTGGATAACGGTAACGCTCTTGCATACCTCGGAGAGAAGTATCGCCTCCTGCAATGCCGAGTTGCCTCCGCCGATAACGGCTACGTTTTTGCCCGCGTGGAACGCGCCGTCGCACACCGCACAGAACGAGATTCCGTTGCCCACAAGCTCGGTCTCGCCCTTTACGCCGAGCAGACGGTGCTTTGCGCCGGTTGCGAAAATTATCGCCTTTGCCGTGTGCTCACCGCAATCGGTGGTTACGGTTTTGGTTCCGTCGCTGTTTGCCGAAACAGACAAAACCTCCTCAAGCTCGACCTCGGCCCCCTGCGAGAGCGCCTGCTCTACAAGCGAATCGGCAAGCTCGGTGCCCGAAACCGACAAAAATCCGGGATAGTTTTCTATCTTGGGCGAAAATGTCATCTGTCCGCCAAAGCTTGATTTTTCTAAAATAAGAACGCTTTTGTTTGCTCTCAGCGCGTATACCGCGGCGGTAAGTCCCGCAGGGCCCGCACCGATTATAATTATATCGTGCATGATCTGTACCTCATTGTACAAACCCCCGAAAAAGAGCTTTCGGGGGTTTGGCTTGTCTTTTGTGATTATTAAAACGCTTGCGTTTTTTTGGATAAATCAGTTTCCTAAGTACTTCTTGATGTTGGAAACGTTAACAATTTTCTCGTTGCCGACAACAAGCGTGGGTGCCTGCTTCAAGCCAAGCTGCTTTGCAAGCTCGGGCTCATCCTCAACGTAGACCTTGCGGTAGCTGATGTTTGCCTTATCGAGAAGCGATGCGGCTATACGGCAGTTGGGGCAGGTCTTGGTTGCGAAAAGAAGTGTCTCGCCAACCTCTGCGGTGCAAGCACATTCCTCCTCCTTGCCCTTGACCGAAACGTGAACCTGATTCTTGTTGATAACGTCGTACTGTACGCGGTCCTTGTATTCCTGCGCCTTGCCGTCGTTCCAGTTCTGAACGGGACGGTAGTAGCCGGTGATACGGCTGTAGACCTCTGCGCTCTCGCCGCATTCGGGGCAGGTAAAGTGCTCGCCTGCGATGTAGCCGTGGTTCTTACATACCGAGTAGGTCGGGGAGATGGAGTAGTAGGGAAGCTTGTGGTTTTCTGCGATCTTTCTTACAAGATTTGCCGCAGACTTCCAATCGGGAAGCTTCTCGCCGAGGAATGCATGGAATACGGTACCCGAGGTATAAAGCGTCTGGATATCGTCCTGAATAGCAAGTGCCTCAAAGATATCGTCGGTAAATCCAACAGGAAGGTTGGAGGAGTTGGTGTAATAGGGAGTGCCGTTTTCGTTTGCGGTGATGATAGAGGGATAACGGCTTACGTCGTGCTTTGCAAGACGGTAAGAGGTCGATTCCGCAGGAGTTGCCTCGAGGTTGTAAAGGTCGCCGTATTTTTCCTGATAGTCGGAAAGACGGTCGCGCATGTGGTTAAGAACACGCTTGGTGAATTCCTGAGTTTCGGAGTGAGTCATATCCTTGCGGATCCATTTTGCGTTAAGACCTGCCTCGTTCATACCGACAAGACCGATAGTGGAGAAGTGGTTATCAAACGAGCCGAGGTAACGTCTGGTGTAGGGATAAAGACCTTCCTCGAGAAGCTTTGCGATAATGGTTCTCTTTACCTTGAGCGAGCGGGCAGCAATGTCCATAAGGTGATCAAGACGTCTCATAAAGTCTTCTTCGCTCGTTGCGAGGAAAGCGATACGGGGCATATTGATGGTTACGACACCGATAGAGCCGGTGCTCTCGCCGCTGCCGAAGAAGCCGCCCGACTTCTTGCGGAGCTCACGGAGGTCAAGACGCAATCTGCAGCACATCGAACGAACGTCGCTGGGCTCCATATCGCTGTTGATGTAGTTGGAGAAGTAAGGGGTGCCGTATTTGCTGGTCATTTCAAAGAGAAGCTTGTTGTTCTCGGTCTCCGACCAGTCAAAATCAGCGGTGATGGAGTAGGTGGGGATAGGATACTGGAATCCGCGTCCGTTAGCATCGCCCTCGATCATAATTTCGATAAACGCCTTGTTTATCATATCCATTTCGGCTTTGCAGTCCTTGTACTTAAAGTCCATTTCCTTGCCGCCGACGATACAGTTGAGTTCTGCTAAGTCGTTGGGAACCGTCCAGTCGAGAGTGATGTTCGAGAACGGCGCCTGAGTACCCCAGCGAGAGGGAGTGTTTACACCGTAAATAAACGATTCGATGCACTTCTTGACCTGATCGTAGGTAAGGTTATCAACCTTTACAAAGGGAGCTAAGTAGGTATCGAACGAGGAGAATGCCTGTGCGCCCGCCCATTCGTTCTGCATAATACCCAAGAAGTTTACCATCTGGTTGCAAAGCGTTGCAAGGTGGCTTGCGGGGGAAGAGGTGATCTTTCCGGGAACACCGCCCAAGCCCTCCTGAATAAGCTGCTTAAGCGACCAACCCGCACAGTAGCCGGTGAGCATCGAAAGATCGTGCAAATGGATATCTGCGTTACGGTGAGCGTTTGCGATCTCGTCATCGTAGATCTCGGAAAGCCAGTAGTGAGCGGTGATAGCGCCCGAGTTGGAAAGTATAAGTCCGCCTACCGAGTAGGTAACGGTAGAGTTTTCCTTAACACGCCAGACAACGTTCTTGACGTACTTATCGACCAATGCCTTGTAGTCGAGCATGGTAGATTTCATGTTACGGAGCTTTTCTCTTTGACGGCGGTAAAGGATGTATGCCTTTGCAACGTCGGCATAGCCCGCCTGAGCAAGCACGCTTTCGGCAGAGTCCTGGATATCCTCAACGGCGATAAGACCGTCCTTTATCTTGGATTCGAAATCCGAGGTAACTTTGAGTGCGAGGAAATCGATAACGCTGGGATGAGTAGGTCTTTCACATGCCTCGAATGCCTTTTCGAGAGCGGAAGCGATTTTTTTGATGTCGAACTCGGCTGTTTGGCCGTTTCTTTTCACAACCTGATACATAAATCTGTTACCTTTCTATGTAAAATATTTATTAAATACCTATTTTGCGATGTTTCCACCGCGCCTGTCAGCAATATAGAGCATACCATAATATTGAGTTTATGTCAATAGAAAAACACAACATATTGTGGTTTTGTCGAAATGCACAATATGTTGTGTCGAATTATGGGTAATTTTTCCATTGGTTATAAACCGCGTATTTCGGCGGTTTTGACGTACTTCCTTACTGCCACAAGGATTTCCTCGGTTTCTTGCCTGTTAAACGCCTCAAAGCCGCCTTTGATAAGATCGCCCGAATCGATGTACTGTTGGATAAAATATCGGCTTGCATCTTGTATCCATTCGCCGATTTTTTCAAAGTCAGACACAATATGTAGTCCCTTTACGGCGGTCGTACGGAATTCGTAGTCGATCCCCGAGCTCATTATCAGCTTTATGCTCTCGTTTAGCGGTGACAGATCGATATTATCTATCCCGACCGCCCTTGCATACCCCTCGGGCGAGGATTTTATGTCGGTCGCAATGTAATCGACAAGACCTTTATCGATGATGTCCTTTAAACGCTCGGGATAAAAGCCGTTTGTATCAAGCTTAATCTTATACCCGAACGAGCGCAGGAATTCGATAAACTCTATTGCATCCTTTTGTGCCAGCGGCTCGCCGCCGGTAAGGCAGATGCCGTCAAGTATGCCCTTGCGCTTGTTCAGAAAGTCGGTCAGCTCTTCATTATTTATTATATTGGCGGGTTGCCTGACGACCAGACCTGCATTGTGGCAAAAGGGACAGCGCAGATTGCACCCGTGTGCAAAAAGCGTGCAGGCAACGTGCCCCGGGTAGTCAAGCAGGGTTAATTTTTGTAATCCTTCGATAATCATACTCAGCTGTTGATCGCGTTTACAACGACGTCGGCTATCTTTTGCATTCCCGTTGCGTTGGGATGCAGCTTATCTACGGTGTAGCTGGATATATTGCTCGCGGTGATTCCGGTATTTGCGTACAGATCGATAACCTTTGCGCCCATATTTGTCGCAATTGTGCGTATGGCGGCATTGTATTCGCTTTCGTTGTCCGATGCGGCACGCTTTTCGTCGGGAAGCACGGTGCAGCAATATATCTCGACACCATTGTAGGTATCCTGAATGTTTTTTATCAGTCTGCCGTAGGCATCGCTGAAGGTGGCGGGCGTTGCGGGCGGTGTTCCGGTTCCGTCAAACGTGCCTATTGCCGTATCGGCACCGCAATCGTTGATTCCCATAAATATCACAACGATATCGGGGGATACGTTTGTTGTGGAATTGTGAAGATTGCGTGCGCGTGTGTTATATGTCGTGGCGTTCATAACCTTGGAGCCCGACCAGGAGTTGTTTACGCATATCTGATAATCAAGCGCCTGTGCTGTCTTGTACCACCAGGTGCTTTCTACCGCAAGGTTCGCGCCGGTGTAGTTGGTGTTGGGGTACCAGATGGCGTTGCCGCCGATAGTGGAGTTATAGGTCGTGTTGTTAGACCAGTCGGAATAGGTAGAAATACTGTCTCCGAGGAAGGAAATGGCGTTTATTCCGTCGTCGATAGAGGGTACGGAGGATACCTTATTATTGTAGCCCTTTATCGTAAAAATAAGCGAGTGGTTGTTTGTGCCTTTTGTGGTAAAGACGCGGTTCCAGAAGCCGTGAGTACCGTCATTACGCAGGAACATAGGCAATACAGCCATGCTCTCGTCACCGAACGCAAGCGTTTCGTCCGAGCCGACGGTTATGTTAAGTCCCGATGCGGTTATCCAGTCGCCCTGCTTTACGCCGTTCAGCTTGCCGGTGAAATCAAGCAATATCTTTTTGCCGTTTTCAACAGTACATTCGTCGGCGGTGGTGGAAAGATCGGTCTTTATAACGTATACGGGCATATAAAGTCCCGCGCTGTCTGCGGTGTAACCGCTTGCAAGACTGTGGAACGGGAATGAGATCTCGGTTATCACCGTGTCGGTAAACAGAGTTGTGTCATAAAGCGCAAACGGTGCATAGTTGGGAAGGAAGGGCGAAGCGTAATCCTTCATATACGAGGAATCGAACAATACCTCCTCTTCCTTGTCGGCAGGGATGATATACGTGCCGAAGCAGGCGCGCTTTAAAAGCATATAGTCCGAGGAGGTCAATTCTCCGTCGTTATCTATATCCGCTATCTTAAATTCGCTGTCGGTGAGCGTGTAGGTCTTGAAATATGCGCGCTTGAGCTGTAAATAATCGGCAGAGGTCAGCTCGCCGTCATTGTTGAGATCGCCCTTCAGCGTTGAGGTGCTCGCAAAAGATGCGGAAAAGCAGGAAAAGGACAAAAGTATAGCAAGAATAAAAACAAGAAATTTTTTCATATTCCACCTCCGATGGTTATTCTTAATTATAACACATCGGTTCGGCATTGGCAAGTTTTTTCTTATCAACTCTTGAATAACAATGACTTAAAGATATTCAAAAGCAAAAAGCCGTCAGGGCAAAGCCATTGTAATTTCAATGCTTGTTACGAATACGCACTAATGAAATATCGGCTATGTTCATTTAGGTATTCGTAAATTTTATCTATAGAAACTTTTAGCTGTTTGCCTTTGTTGATATCATAATGGGGGTCGTTGATAATTAACATTTTATTGCCTAATTCTTCGTAAAAACCTACAACAAGCACAAAGTGTCCATTAGATGTATAATTAAAATATGTTGTATCTGTTATTTTTATTTGCACAATGATTGGATATCCTGCGTTGATATTACGTTCAACACATGTTGCAAAAGAATCTTTTGTGCTTGTTTCGTGATAGTTATACTGTGGAGACGACCAATAATTCTTCATTGCATTGTGTATGTTGTAGGGGGTAGTTATTGTTTCGGAGTTGCCGTTGACCAATAGTCTTGGTGGAGTGGTGCCGCCACCCTCTGTTACTGCTTCGTTGCCAAATATACTTTTAGCGAAATTGCATTCCATTTGAGATTGATTCGTATACGAAACGGCATCCAAAAAATCCAAAGTCATCAACGCACACGCTGTTCCGCAAGTATTATAGTGAGCTTGTGGCGAAAGAGGGACATCCAAACATAAACGTAAATGCCAAAAGTTGGAAGGATAATTGGTAGCATCAGATAGCACTAGTGGCGAGTTATTCGACGTTAATCCGCCAGTTGATAAGGATTTTCCTACATATGCGTATGGCACAATATGAAATCCCATATTTCCGAGAAAATCCGAACGCACGACATACCAAAGCTGATAGTCTCCATTGGCTGTGGTTGTAAATGACACCGAATTGTCTCCGGTAGAAGAACAGGTTAGTTTTTTACCGTCAAGAGATTTTATATAATATAGACCGATGTCCCAATATTAAAATTGGAATAATTGTTTGTTATAAGTTTTATCGGACTGTGTCTTATATGTAATTTGGTTTTGTATACAGCTATTGTCATTGCTAATTTGCATAGCTCGGTTATAATCGGATGTGGCAAAAATGTATGTTACATCTTCGTTAATATCTGCGTTTTCTTCGACATTGTATGTGATTGTTAACACTGGACGATAGTTCCCTAAAGAAGAATCGACGGCGTGAAAATTAGCGTTGCTACCGCTCGAATAATAATTAGTTGTATTGATTAACAAACCGTTGGATGGGGCGATACTGTTACTTTTCCATCCGTTTAGAATATTCATTAGATCAAACGTATAATAAGTAGTGCTTCCTGAAAATTTGACGCCGCGCGAGGTATATGTGTTGTTTTGTTAACACTTGTAGGATTGGTGGATTCATCCCATGAGTTGCCTGTAAATGCGTACGCATCGACATTTGCAACCGCACTTCCGACAGAACTGCAATATATTTTGAGATTTATGTTTGTTATATTGGAACTGTCGTGTAAAAAAAGACTACTTGTGTAAAAACCGGAAAATTTTATCAATGTCATAGCATATGCACCTTGATAGATATAACCGATTTTGTTGTTTGTTAAATATCCTCCATTTGTAAGGGTGCCGTCTGAATATATAGTTCTATCAAGAATTGTGCGCACACCACTATAAGTTGCGAATATATACGGGTCAATGACAACGGGATATGTTGCATTTTTAAAAATTCATTATTCACAGTAATAGTTAACTTATATTGTTGATTTGGCACGATCGTTTTAATATCGTATGATCCATCGGTGATGTCGTTGTTGTTGTCATAAACAACGATGTTGCCGAATTGGAAATATTGTGTATTTTCTGTGTCCACAACAAATACATTGTTAAAGTTGTCTGATGTGATACTAAGTCCATTTGTTTTTATTAAAAAAGCAAAAGAGTTTTCGCCGTTGTAGTTATTAATTATAATATCTTCCTTCACGCCATTGGAAACCGGTGTGTAAACTATATCTATACCATTGCCAAATGCATTTTGGTAGGTTACTTTGTTTTGCGTTTTGTTCCAAGTTGGAGAGATCAATGCTTTTTTGTCTGACACGAGAGGTATCATGGATACGCCGATGTCGCCGTTATTAACCACAACACCTTCGGAAAATAATTCGTTGAAATACAGTTTGGTATCAGTTTTTTCTACGCAATATCCGTTTTTTGATGCTTCGATTTTGATGCTTTTTTCGCGTATTGTTCCGTTCGCATCGCGATATTTTATCGTATCGCTAGAAATGTACATGGTTCTAGTGCCATCGGAATTTTCGAAAACTGCAGAATAAAGATTTTGCTCGGCAAATCTCAACCGTGCAATATGATTTGTCGATTTGATGGGTTCTAAGCCCAACAATTCCGGAATATCATTTTCGTTCAAAACTTTTTGGCAGATTGTTTGTGATGTATTTTGTGCTATAACAATTGAAGGGAGCATTTAATAAGATATGATGAGAAAAACTAATAAAATGGCACTGATTTTTAGATTATGGTGTTTTAATTTCATTTTTACTCCTTCCTTGTATGTGTAAACATACTAATAACATCAAATTTGATAGGATTGCGTTTTAAGTGGCACTTGTCACTATGCAAAAAAGTGTTCCACCGTCCTTTGCTGAGCAAATAAATGTGTAGCAGGGCTGATAGGTATCATCGTAATTACGATAGTCTATATAATAATCATGAACGAATATATCCCCTGATTCAAACGAAAGGATATTTTCTTCCCCATAAGTGCTTTCAAAGTAATCGCCGCCGATGACGTTTTTCCAAGCCGCATCTGCACTTAAGACATTTTTTGTGACCGTTTTTAACTCTTTAAATTCAGACGGGTACTCAAGTGTCAGTTGGCGCAAAACCGCTTTTTCGTTACCGCCCGCAAGCTCAATATCGTCTTCATACCAACCGAAGTGAAGCGTCGCCGCAAGCGGCGAATAAACCAGACTCGGATTATCGGGATCGAGTTTGATCGATGGGAATTCAACGCATACACTCGTGCTCTTATCAGTTGTTTCAATAATACGTATTATCGCATCTTCGGAAAAGTATTCGGGCAGATAGGTTATAAAAAATGCTTTAGTCGCAAATATAAAGTCTTCCTCGCTTGGAACGTTATCAAACGTTTTTTCACAAAGCGAAGAAAGCTTAGGAGATAGATAAAGATACTCCCAGTGAAACCACAAATTGCTTTTGTTGCAAGCGAGCAGATGGACCTGTGCGGAGCTTTCTGCCGCAAATCCGTCATCATAACACACGAAACTGCCAAGTCTTTCAAAAGCTTCTGCATCACTCTTTCCGTTTTCCTCGTTATCCGTGGTCAGAGGAATCTTTTTGTACCAATTATACCCTTTTGTAGTGTCACGGAAATAATTCAAAAGATTCATTGCCTCGTCAAAGCCGTGCTCATTTTTTAGTTCCAAAATTGTATTAAGCTGCTTTGAATCGGCATATTTTTCGGTGTTAATATTTTTTGTGATTTTATCACTTGCCGATTTATACTTTTTGATCAAGCTTTCATCAGCAGTATAATCAGCAAGGGTGTGCTCGGCGGTTTTGGAAATGTCGGAACAGATTTCACTCGCGTACGTATTTGAAGAAACATCGATAGACGATACATCTATCAAGGTTACTTCGTCGGGTTTGTTGCAGGAGCAAAGCAAGTATGCGCATAACAAACAGATTAAAATTGATCTTATTTTCATATCGTTTCCACTCCTTGGCGGTATTTCACAACCTTAAAATGAATCGATGCACATCAAAAAAATTCCCATAAATTACAATATTATTGTATCGAACAATGATAAATTTGTCAAGTGTGCATAGCACGTTTGCGCATTTTTCGTAGTTGTGAAAATATCTGTTTCTTATCAGCTCTTGAATAACAATGACTTAAAGATATTCAAAAGCAAAAAGCCGTAGGATACCGCATCGACGCTTTCTTTTGTGTATACACCCGAGCGCGCTATTTCCTCGCCGTTTTTCGTATAGGAAATATAGCCGACCTCGGTGTTTTCCTGTATCGGCGCGGTGATATCTCCGTTAATTACGGCAAGGGATTCGATTTTTTCCTTGTTGCCCTTTTCGGTCAGTATGCTTATCGGCTCGGAGACAAGGGATACGTATTCCTGCTTGCCTCTGTTGATTTTCAGCGGCTCGAGCGTAGGAACCTCGGGCGTTATTACCGAGTAGTTTGCAAAGCCGTAATCAAGCATGCTCTTTGCGGCGGCAAAGCGCTTGTCGCTCGTTTCGGCGCCGAGAACAACGGCGATCAGTTTCATTCCGTCGCGCTCGGCAGTGCCGGATAAGCAGTATTTCGCCTCGCCCGTAAATCCGGTCTTCATACCGGTTGCGCCCTTGTAAAAGCGTATGAGCTTGTTTGTGTTTGCCAGCCCGAACGCGCCGTTGCGGATGGTGTCCATCCAGATAGTAGTGTACTCGAATATCTTTTCGTGCTTCATTAGTTCGCGCGTGATTATTGCGATATCAAGCGCGCAGGAATAATGGTTTTCGGCGGGGAGACCGTTTGTGTTCACAAAATTGCTGTTTTCGCATCCGAGCTCGCGTGCGCGCTCGTTCATCGCGGCGACAAACGATTCCTCGCTTCCGCAGATATATTCGCCCAGCGCGACCGTTGCATCGTTTGCCGAAACGACGACAAGCGATTTCAAAAGGTCGTTAACGCTCATTTCCTCGCCCGGCTCAAGAAATACCTGCGAGCCGCCCATACTTGCCGCGTGCTCGGAAACAGTTACCGTGTCCTCAAGCGATATCCGCCCGCCGTCGATCGCCTCCATAACCAAAAGCGTGCTGATGACCTTGGTTACCGAGGCGATGGGAAGATGCTCTGTCTCGTTTTCGGCAAAAAGCACCCTGCCTGTCGAGTATTCCATAAGCAGCAGCGCCTTTGCCTCGTGATCGCTTATATATTCCGCGCCGGACGGAACAAACCAATAATCCGCCATATCGGTATCATAGGGGTATATTGCCGCAATTTCGGTGGCATTGACCGAAAAAGGACATATAATAAGCATAGCGGAAAGAATAAAGCACAAAAGTCTTTTCATATAAACAGCTCCGTTGGTTTTTTGTAAAATAATATTCCGATTCCGAGCGATTTATGATTGAAAAAAATTTCCTGTTTTGTCATAAATATGTAAAAAACACTTGTAATTATTTTAGCGTTGTGATATAATAAATTATCAAAATAAATATTGGAGGTATATTTCAATGAAAAAAATAGCACTTCTTCTTGCTATGCTCCTTCTTTGTGCTCCCGTTCTTTGCTCCTGCGGCGCAAACTCCTCTCCCGAAAAGGCAGTTGCAACCGCTATTGACGTTATGTACGGCGAGGGCAATGAGGATCCCGAGGATTTCTACGCTGTAGTTCTTGACTACAATCTCGATCTTCTTGAGAATCTCGATTCCGATACCGCTACTACTCTCAAGGAAAGCATCCGTTCCGCACGTAAGGAAATCAAGGAAACTCTCAATCTTCTCGAGGATATAGACGAGAATATGGAAGAAGAGAAGATCGACAAATGGTCCTTCTCCTACGAGATCGCTTACTGCAACACCTATGACAAGGGCGGCGACACCTTTGATAACTACATCGAGAAGTTCCTTTACGCAAACACCGATATCGAGGACCTTGTTGATGAGGTTGCTGTTGTCGGCGTTATCATGACATTCGAGTCCGTTAAGGATAAGGAGACCGACACCTCTATCGAGGTTGAGGAAATGGTTTGCTACAAGATCGACGGCAAGTGGTACGTAGCTCAGTAATTTAAAACAGTTTTACATCAAAAGAGGGTTTGCCTGCGCAAACCCTTTTTTAATTAAAAAATTCGGTGATTTTTTGTATTTTTATGTAATTTTCTCTTGTAATTCGCAAAAACAATTGTTATAATATTTCATCATAAATTTTGTGCTTTTGGAGGAATTTTCAATGCAAAACAACCTTCGTCCCGATTCCATGCCCCGTATTACGAATTTTGAGCTTGCCAACGCATTTATAGATGAGCAGATCGCAGATATTCGCGCTCAGGTAGGCGACAAAAAGGTGCTTCTCGCCCTCTCCGGCGGTGTTGATTCCTCTGTGGTTGCCGCTTTGCTTGTTAAGGCAATAGGTAAGCAGCTCGTTTGCGTTCATGTTAATCACGGCCTTATGCGTAAGGATGAGTCCGAGAACGTTGTCAAGATATTCAAGGACGAGATGGATGCAAACCTTATTTACGTCGATGCTACCGATCGCTTTTTGGATCTTCTTGCAGGCGTTTCGGATCCCGAAAGCAAGCGCAAGATCATCGGTGCCGAGTTTATAAACGTTTTTGCCGACGAGGCAAGAAAGCTCGAGGGCATTTCCTTCCTCGCACAGGGCACCATATATCCCGATATTCTCGAGAGCATCAAGCAGGCAGAGGGTAAAAAGGCGGTCAAGTCCCACCACAACGTCGGCGGACTTCCCGAGGATCTTCAGTTTGAGCTTGTCGAGCCGATAAAGCTTCTTTATAAGGACGAGGTCCGTGTTGTCGGCGAGGCGCTCGGTCTTCCTCACGCTATGGTGTACCGCCAGCCGTTCCCCGGTCCCGGCCTGGGCGTTCGTTGCTTGGGCGCTATCACCCGTGACAGATTAAATGCACTCCGCGAGGCAGATGCTATCCTGCGCGAGGAGTTTGATATTAACGGACTTGCCGAAAAGGTTTGGCAGTACTTTGTTGTTATTCCCGATATCAAGTCGGTCGGCGTTAAGGACGACAGCCGTTACGAGGGCTGGCCCGCTATCATCCGCGCTGTAAATACCGTGGATGCAATGACCGCCACTATCGAGGAGATACCCTACGCCGTACTTCATAAGATAACCGCGCGTATCACTAACGAGGTAGACGGTATCAACCGCGTCCTCTATGACCTTACACCTAAGCCCTCGGGCACGATAGAGTGGGAATAAATAGCTGATTTTTGACCACCTCTCAAACCCTTTGAAATAAGCCGTTTTCCGAACTTTTTCAATCTCGAAAAAATACTTTACGGCAAAATTACGGCACGAGGTTTTGTAAAAAATCATAAGCTTTTGATAAAAAAATCAAGCCCTGCAAAAAGCAGGGCTTTAATTTTTGAATCATATTATCGCATTCTAATTCACAGTTACTGTAAAAGTAGACTCTAAACTCGAATTGGACTTAATTCAGAGATTTTGATATACTCTTTAAGCGAGCGTATAAAAACAATCACTGTTACGTTGTACTCGATTTAGTTCTGGCATAATGGGATGTTATAAGCGTACATAATACGAGATTGCAACGAAGCTAACGTGTACAGAATTTGAACTATTTCTTTCGTAAGTTCGTGTGAAAAAAGTTCCACTCCGTCATCGAAAATTTTCAATGTATGCCCTGCTTTTCCGCAGTACATTACGATTTTTTGACCATAGCCAACATCGATGTGTTCGATTTCGATTGATGCAATCCCGCCAGTGTCATTTTTGGAAAAATGAAGCCCTTTTGTGCTTCTCAGAATATTATCATAAAGCATAACAAGGGAGTCATTTCGTGCGCAAAACTCGAAATTCATGAGCATGGTTTCTGCTGTATTAAACAGCTCTTCAAAAGAGTATTTGGTGTTCGTATTCATACCGAACCTCCTTAATAATATATTTCAAAAGCTAATGATGAAATTTGCAGTGGTATCAGCAAAAAGCCTAACCAATTCAACTTTTGCTTTTGTTGTGAGATTAGGAACTCTATTAATTAAAGTTTTTCAATGACCGATAAAATGGCAGAGAGTTTTTCAATAACGTCTTCCTCGCCTGATACGGCTATAACACGTAGTAATTCTTCATGTATCTCAGAGAGATATTGCTCGAGAAATTTTTTCACTCTCACATTTGGGTGCACGACTATCTCTTTACCTAAAGCTCTGGATAGGAGATAATCCTGTTTTTTCATGCCGGATACATCGCTGAGCATTTGTATTTGTGCATATTCAGATTCAGAGGCTCTGAATGCAATAGTTTTGTTACGTAATCTTCCTTTACTATCTACTAAAGGCTTCAATTCATGCCCTCCATTTGCTTATCAATGGCATCAGCCATTACGTCTGCGATACTGTCTATTGCGTGGCTATAGTGTAGCGTGATGTAAATAGATTCGTGCCCGACTCTTTTGGCGATATCCACAGCGGCGAATCCTGCGTGACAGAGATTGGTTATGTGGCTATGCCGGAAACCATGAATAGTAATAGGATGTAATTCTGTTTCTTTGATGCCCCATTTCAAATTACGTCGTAGGAAATATGGGGTGATAGGAAAAAGTCTACAAGAAGGACTATTGTCTGGCAATGAATCAACATACTCCTTGAGTTCGTCACATAAAATTTTGCTAAGCTTAACTTTTCTGACAGACTTTTTGGTTTTAGGTGAAGTTATGACATCTTTGCTCTTTATGCGTTGCAGAGACTTATAGATATTCAATTCGCGATTCTCCAAGTCCAAGTCCGCTATTGTTAAAGCTAATAACTCTCCTTTTCTTAAACCTGTAAGGTAAAGTGTTTCAAATGCATAAAAAGCAATGGGTTTTTCTTGCATAACATTCCTAAAAATTGAATATTCTTCAGGGCTCCAAACGGGTTGTTCGGGTCCGTTTTTTTCACCGATTGAACATCGTTTTGCAGGATTAGATGACATCCAGCCGCATTCAACGGCATAATTCAAAATGGCAGAAAGTCTGCTGTGTAAGCTTCTAAGGTAGGTATCGGAATAAATTGGGACACCATCTTGATAAAATGTCGCATGCCATTGAGCAACAGTATCTCGAGTTATGCTGCCAAGCATTATATTGCTCCAAAAAGGCATAATGCGACTTTGTACGAGGGATTTGCGATTGGCTTTTGTGGACGGCTTATCTTTGAGTCGAGACACCTTATATCGCTCATAGAGGTCCGAAAAGGTCATTGTTGTTTCAGGATTGTCCAACTTGTACATTTCAATACCATGAGTCGTCTTAAGTTTCTCGAGAAAAGCTTTTGCATCTTTTTCGCGTTTAAAACTCTTCGAGCTATGTTTGATAATAGTTCCATTTGAAGTCTTGAGACGATAGTCAAGCATGAAAACTCCGCTTTTCTCTTTCTTCCGGATTGAGCCAACGGTCAAGTTTGTGTATTCTGTTGGCAACTGATTTTTAATATCCATAATGTCATATATCCTTTCTGAGCAGCCCTTAATAGAGCTGCTCGTTGAAGAAACTTTTCGGAATTCGTCCGGATAATACGATTTTTCCGCTTTCTTCAAGTTTTTTGTTAAGCTCGTTAATTAGTTCGTACGCTTTTGTTCGTCCGATGCCCAACCGTTTTTGGATATCTGCTGCGCTATAATAATCGTAGGCGTCTGCATTAGTTGGATTTTTAGCAGCATGTGAATAATTCGAATTATTCGTGTTGCGCATGCTATTCATTTTAGTTTTGCCATTTGCGAAAACGCTCGAAAAATTCGAACTCTTAGTAACACATGGTTGCCATGCGGCTATCCAATTAGATATGCCCGAGTTGCGCTTATACACAGTAATCCTCCTTTCTGCAATAAGGTGTTTTGTTGTATGTAATGAAGTATGTGTTGTGATGAGCCATAAATATGTGCTCCTTTCAGTTTGAATAGTACAACGAAATCAATGCCGTTGTGCATTATTCCCGTTGCCTGTAGCGATTATATCATTTTTAAAGAAGGTTGAAAAACGCAGTCAAAAAAATCGCGGACCTGATGAATTAATTTATAGACACAAGATAAAATCTGTGATACACTAAAAACAAGTGAGGTGAAACTATGTTTCCGCGTGATTATACGGATTATAAAATCATAAGCGATACTCCGGCGGAAGGGGATGATTTCCGCACCATAGATTTAAGTCAACCCGATGTTGCAAAGGTTTGCCCGCACTGCGACTGTGCTGATTTCATCAAGAAAGGCAGAGAGACGAGAGAAGTTCGCGATATTACACATAGAGGCGAAAAAGTTATTCTTAACATTAACGTGCAGAGATACCAATGTCGCAGATGTGGAAAGAAATTTTACGGACCATTGCCTCATAGTGTCCCACAGAACAAGAACGTAAGTACCGACCTTCTGGATTATATGGTGGACTATTTTATTGAGTCGCAGGAACTGGAAGAGGTAACGACAATTGCATCCGTAGCTGAAAAATTCGGAGAATCTCCTGCTACTATTGCATTCGGATTAAAGCGTCGTATAGATATAGAGCAACGAAAAATAGAATCATTACATCCGTGTATTTCGCTTATCGCATATCCGTTTTCTTATGGAAATAACCTGTGTTATGCGTTATGGGGCTATGACGATGACAACATTCCGCTACTATATGACATCCGTTCATCCTACGACGGCACTGATGTGAAAACATTTTTAGAAGCACACCCTTTTGAAGAGTATGACCCAATGGCTGCCTTCGCTGATTTGACCAAGGATGTCTTGATGGCGCTTCATGTGCCTTTTAAGAATTTGCCCAAAGGTATGGTGGCAGAAATTGGTGTTTTGAAAGAGTTGTTTTATAATAATATCAATGAATTTCGAGATTGTAATAAAATCAAATTCAATTCCGAAATTGACAAAGTTTTAAGCGCCTTAGAATGTCATGTATTTCGCGATAATAATAGCACGGGTATAGATAATTGGGTCAAGAAACACAAAACATCGCATCTGTCTGATGCATTTACAACGTTTCTCGAAAGGGTTGAGGCGGCATCAAATGAGTGCCGCATAGGAATGCAATACGATTTGCATGAGTATACTCCAACCGAGCAAATGGATTTCATAATGCACTTTCGCGAAAATAATGTTCCGTTTGAAGAAATGCGGTATACTGTCTTGAACAGCCCTGCTATGAAAAACGATGAAAGCATACCACTGGCTCTGTTAATGCTGTCTTATTATGAAGAAAAGGTACACGGTTTTTGTGTTAATCTTAATGAATTGAATGGTTTATATCCGAGAGAATAAAAAAGTCGCCTTGTACTTACAGGGCGACTTTTTTATTGAAAAGCAAAGCATACCTTAAAAGGATTTTCTTTATCTCTTACTGTTTATGTTATAGGTTTATCTTTAACTGTAGTCTCTCTTATCTTTACCCCTTTGCGCCGTTTTCCATTTTGTAAGGTTAACAACTATTTAGGTTAGGTTTTATTGATAAGGTTTTCTTTAGGGATAGTTTTACAAGTTGGGTTTGTTATTCGGGTTAGTTCGTCTGGTGTGTGCGCCGAATGTCATGTGTGTCTGTTCCGGTGGTGAACTTTTTGGAAACGGCTTATCCCCCCCTGCCCGTGAAAAAAATATGAATTTTGTGAACGCTTTGTTAACAAGCGCTTTGGATTTTCACAAGCAAGGAGGAATAACACCAAATTTCTGTTCCGTATGGAGCCACTTTTGTGGTATCCGTATTATCCACGTATATTACTATACGTCAGTTGTTGAGTCGTAAACTCTGCGCCAAGGTCTGGTATCAAACGCGCTCGATTATCAATCGCCAACTGCACCCCATTTCCAGGACGGTCACACCGGTCTTAAGTAGAAAAACGTCGCCCTCTGACGGCCGGCTAAACCATACCATGGCGGTGATTAAATCCGAGTCCGATACGGCAAGGCGTTTTTAACGTCGCATTCCCCGACGCGCATCCTTCCAACCCTGCGATTTGAGTATCTATGAATTTGTGAAACTGTAAATATAATGACAGTTCAAAAGTCAGATTGCTCACTTGTAATGCAATTTTGCAAGCAGAGCTATTTTCATTAAGACAGACTCTTATTTTCTCACACACAAGGGCAAAGAAAAAACAGGCGGAAAAATCCGCCTGTCTTTATTGATGTTATACTTTATTTGTTCCAATCTTTAGGAACATAAACCTTGCCGATGATTTTTTGTGCGCCGGTAACTTCGAGGATGTCCACAGATTCGACAGTATAGGTGCCATCACCATTGTCGGAATAATTTGTGTTCCAACCGACATTACTAACATAGTCGCCGGCACCGCAACACTGAGCCTTCTTGGTAGAGCCATTGTAATCTACGGTCTTGGTTATTTCGCCCCAAATTACTTCTTTTGTTTCGGGGTAATATGTTGCAGTTTTGTAATTAGTTTTGTAGGTTAATTCGCCGAGAATATATGATGCTGCTCCAAGACCTTCTTTGAAGCGAATTTCATTCCATGCAGTTATACTTGTAATATCGCCGTAATCGTCGGTATTATGGGTGAAGTAACAGTAATCTTCAATATATTCATCCACATTTTCACTTGTAAGTTCGATGACATCATAATTTGCCATATCTTCTTCACGATAATAGTAATAATTAACACGACCTTGTGAATTATACTCGGTATAGGTGTAATGTCCGCTTACCTTTTCAAAAGTCATGCTTTGGCCTTTTCTACCGGTTACTGCCTGAAAATACAACTTGACCGAATCGGTCCATTCTACGTCTCTGTAATCTTTATCAAGCGCGTATTCGTAAACAGAGGATTCTTCGTCACCGTATATGTGGTATTCGGTGAGATATCCGTTATTGTCTATAACGAAATGGCTTTTTTCAACATCTGCAGTCTTTTGAACTCGTTTCCAAGTGCCGGCAAGAGGATATATGCTTTCTTCTTCGGGAACTGTAGAGGAGGTATCGGAATTTTCAGAAGTATCGGAGGGGCTTTCATCGCTGTTGTCACTGCTTTCGGCGCTTTCAGTGATTTCGCTCTTTTCTGATACTTCTTTTTCGGCTTCGGTTGCATTGTTACTACCACATGCAGTGAACGTTAAAAGTGTTGCGAGTGCGAGAATAATGGTTAAAAGCTTAATTTTCATTTGTTTTTCTCCTTGATTTTTGAGTATTTGTTAAATATATGATAGGAAATCGAGATATGTTTAGCAAACATATTAATACATTGTTTCGCGGTAGCGGTTTCCTTCGTGGTCTATATAGATGTATCGAATATTATCGTATGAAGAGAAGGTACTGTCAACAGTACGAACAACAGTAATTTTTCTATCATCAACAAAAGCCGTATAGTCGATAGGTCTGGGAGAACATGCCTTTGCCGCAATTCTCCAAACGCGAAGCAAAATTCCCACAATAAAAGCACAGCCCATAATAGAAACAGCTAATGCAGGAAGAGCAATAATGGTTTTCTTTATAAAGCATGTGCGTACTTTCGAAACTTCTTCTTTAGGCGTGTTTTTACGAATAGAACGCATACCTGGACGATAAGCAAGAAAGGTAATACCAAATCCTAAGACTATACCTAATATCGCCACAACCGCACCGTTAAAAGAACCGTCACCGAGAGAAATAAATGCACCGACAATTGATACAATACCAACGATTAAACCTACGAATCCAAAATAAGCTGCAAGTATAACATGAACAGCTTTGTAACGCGCTTTTATGCTTGTGTTTTCTCTAACGATTTCTCCTGCTGAAAAGCCGGGCGTGATATTGATTGCAGTGCCGCAGTTTTGACAGAAATTTCCGGAAACTTCGTTTCCACAAGTTTGACAGTAAGACATTTTTAAATCTCCTTTGGTTTTAGTTTTTTGCTTACATCTAAATAGGGGGAGTATAAATCAAAACGGTTTTATATTTTCAAGAAAATCAATAAATTGTTATATCGCCGTCGGTACAGTGAATGGTTTTTGCGCCTCGTTTATTCTCCCAATTTATGTCAAGTTCAATATTTTCCCATTGTTCCTTTGTACCAAGATATGTTATTTCAGTTAGTTTTTCGCAATCCATAAATGCGCCTTTTGCGATTTTCGTTACAGAAGATGCTATTGTAACATTGGTAAGTTCTGTGCAATCCCAAAACATATTCTGAGAAATTTCAGTAGCACCTTCATTAAAGGTCGCCGTTTTCAATTTGGAACAGCTGTGAAAAGCTCTGAATCCGGAAATTGAATGAGAAATAGTAACTTCTTCTATATAGCTTGATGTAAAGGCGATTTCGCCCATTTGTGTAATATGGTCGGGAATAACAAGTTTTTTCAAGTTCCTGTTATTGCCAAATGCACTACAAGCGATTTTATCCACAGGAATTCCGTTAATTGTCTGAGGAATTGTCAATTCGGGCTGTTCATAATCTTCGCCATCTGTCAATTCATATGCAACAGTTCCGTCGCCCTTGGTATATTTTGTAAACTCAAGATTACCTTTTTTTACTGTGTCCTTAACTTCCTCGGTTTTGGTTGCCCAAATATAGAAATTCTGATTATCCTCACCGTATATCAACCAATTCTCAGGCATATCTACAGGGTCTTCTGCACAGTCTGTGGCAACATATACTGTCATTTCTTTTCCTTTAACCTCGAAACGCTCGCTTGAGCCTCGAATATTTTTAGGATTAAGACTGGGTATACTTACACCAATAACCTCATAAAAACCAGGTTCAAGAGAAATTTTCTTTTGCCAATTTCGGTCTCCATAAATGGGAAACGATGAATCAAAGGATTCGTCATGGCTGGGTTCTTCAGCGGTCATACTGTCATATCGCCAAAGTGTTACAGTACAGTATCTTTCCGACATGGTGTTTTTTAAAACGATTCTGAAGTTGACGTCGGTAGTGCCTTCCCAATTTTCGTCTTCGGATACTACGTTGGATTCATCGCCAAAGCTATTGTTATAGGATTCTGAGTTGCTGTTTTCAATCTTTGGAAGCTCGCTTCCTTCATAGTCTTCGCCGTTATCTCTATTATTCGAAAGCTTTGATATGCCAAACACCGCCCCACCGATGACAATAGAAGCAGCGAGCACGCCTGCGATGATTTTTGTTACCAAAGCGGTTCCTGCGCCTTTGGTGGCAACTACGGTTGCGGTTGTGCCTATTGATGCCGTTGCAGTTGTTCCTGCCATGGTTGTACCTACGGAAGCTGTAACAGCAGCAGGGACAGAGAGTGTGGGAATCGTACTCTTTTCCGAACCGAAAACAAAACGAAGAAGGAAAGGAAGAATTGCGATGCTATGAAGTTTTGTGCCGGTTCTTTCTTCGTATTCTTCAACCTTGTATTTGATAGCCTTACGAGCATAGTTCAAACGGCTCTTAACAGTCCCCTCAGTTGTATCTTGAATTTCGGCAATTTGCTTTACCGACATTTTTTCGTAATAATACAGCAAAAGTGCGTTGCTCTGTTCGGGCGATAGACTGTTTATCATATCCATAATGGTTTTGCGGAACTCTTTGTCTTCCAAAACCTGTTCGGGAAGGGCATCCTCGCTTTCATCCACCAGTTCGTCGAAAATGGTTTCGCCTTCTTCGTTTTCGTCAACCAAAACATCCTTGGTCTTGCGAAAATAACGGGTACATTGATGAAAAGCGATTCGCTTCGACCAAACCGAGAAAGCCTCGGGCGATTGCAATTTATCGATAGTTGTTATAATCTCGATACAGCTTTCCTGTGTGATATCTGCCGCAAGATTTTCATCTTTTACTGTTTTAAGAATGTAATAATAAAGGTCGTTGTAAATTTCGTTGATTAGTTGGGTTAAAGCGTCTTTATCGCCCTTTTGCGACTTTATAACCAAGTCGGTGATTTTTGTTTTTTCCATAAATCTCATTCCTTTACTGAGTATTTTGCAATTAGTTTTTTCATGTCCTCTAACAGCTTTGTCGCTTTCATAGGGGGCATAAGGTTGTTCGCCTTGTCTTCGGCAAAAACGATGTTCAGTAGTTTTTTTAATTTGTCCGTATTCTTCATAACCTCTCATCTCGCTTTGTATTGTTTTTTGTTCTACTGTTAATAGAGGGGTTTTGAAAAACAGGACGGTTTTATGTTTTAGAAGAATTTTTTGACAAATATGGGTTTGTTTCCGTATATTTCATTATTTTATCATATAACAACCCATAAGTCAATGTTTTTAATGGTTTACATCCAATATAATCGGCGTATATATAGGTTAAAATATAACAAAGGCGGTGATATAATGGACGAAAAAGATTTTGCGCTAAGATTATCACAGTTACGAGAGAAAAAAGGCGTATCGGCTCGTGAAATGAGCCTTGCCATAGGACAAAACGCAGGATACATTAATAATATCGAATCGGGCAAATCTCTGCCGTCTTTAACGGGAATATTTTATATTTGCGAATATTTACAAATCCCCGAACGTGAATTTTTTGATTTGCAATCCGTAAATCCATCCAAATTGGATGAACTAATAAAAGACCTAAAAAAGCTTGACGATGCTCAACTCGATGCCATTGCCAAACTTGTTAAGGTTATGAAAAAGAAATAACAATAAAAGCGTCGTAAATTCGACGCTTTTATCTTTCTTATTACACTGTTATTGATTATTTTTGAAAAACTTATAAATGGGCAAATTGCGGAAATGGTTTTGTGATTCTTCGTCTAATGAATCAAATAGTTTCGATGCCTCGTGTTGTTCATCCAGCAGCAGAAAAGCCCCTGTTTTAAAAACATCATCACCCAGGCCACAAAAAAGGAAATTTTAACAATGCGTTCCTTTATCAAAGATAAATGTCAAAAAATCAATTCTTTTCCGATGATGTCCAAAATCTATATATTGGATATTTTGAAAATGCTTCTTTCTCTTCCAAGTCCATTTTTTCAATATATATCTCGGCTAATGATTGTTGGTCTAACAACAAATATGCACCGGCCATAACAGCATTTGGAGTTCCCTTGTCTGAAATAATTTTATAAATTAACTTATTTTCCTCGTCGTCCAAAGGTCTGTCGCGCTTTATTACTTGCAACAAATTCAATATTGTAATAGACTCTGGCATTTCATTGTCGGGTGAAGATGAAATCCATTCTGCAAATTCTTTTGCGGTACTTAATATATTCGGATTTTTAGTTTTATCATATGCGTCTAACAAATCCAATAAAAACCAATTGGCTCTTTCGTATGTTTCATCGTTTTTTTCTACATCTAAAAACGATGGTAGCAACAAATCCCATTTTGCATTATCTGCTTTTACGAGGTCATCAGATTTCAAAATCGCATACGGAGACATAGGAATCTTCTCATCATTTGGCCCATCATATGCTGCGACAAGATTTGCACCAAAGAAATCTTCTATTTTATACGTGCCAGGTTCGTTTTCATCTTTACGAAGCACCACAACAAAGTTCAAATTTCCAACTTTCATAAAGCAGATGAATGGCAGGTCTTCTTTAAGCCCTTTTACTGGCTTATTTTCAACAAGAGAGGAATATAGCCGATAGAGATTCCTATAATCTTCATCTTTCAAGGAACTCATTAGTAATTGCTTATTACATCCGAGAATTTCTAACACAGTTGTAGCTTTTTTGGCAAAATCAAGGATATTTCTTTGATGATTAATGTTAAAACTTTTATAGTCTGTTTTATCAAATTCAAAAGGTATTTTTAATCCATTAAGTTCAAAATTACCTGCATCGATATATGAAAGCATAAAATCCAAATCTTTAGCAAGTACAGCGACGTTATCTGCGTTTTCGTAATTCATTTTCATTCCCGTATGGTCGTGAGTAGTCGTGAGCGAAAAACTTTGTCCGATACAGTACTTTATGCTTTCAGCGTTTTTTATGATTCGAATTTTATTATAATACTCTTTTCCATTTATAGTTACGCTTGCATCATGTTCTTCGTGAGTATGAATATCATGAGGTAACATTTCTAAAGGCTGAGGAATTGAACTGCCTTTAATATTGGCATATATATACATATCGCTATTGATTAATGCCATTTGAGGGTCTTTTTGAATGCCAACGCCAGACAAAGATACTGTTAAACTCTCCAATACGCCTTTAGCATTTAGTTCTTCAAGTGTAAACAACTGAGCATCAGAAAAGCTGGATTGTTTCTTGCAATTTTGTAGGCAATTCATAACAACAGTAGCCTTTTTATCGTTATCAGTTGGAAATGCTCTCAATTTGACTGACTTTTGCTGTTGCGTTTTAGCATCGCGAAGTATAAAACGAATACGTATAGGTGTTAATTCCAAATAGTAGATTTTTGTTCTTAACCCTTGACTGCCTACATATACAACAAAAAATATTCCGCCACCGTCGTTTAAAAACGCACGTAAATCGGCGGTTTTTATGGGATAGGATATTTCATTCCTTGAAAAGTCATCACAAACTTTTCCCTTTACTTGAACGGGCAACCTACCTTTAAAATTATCATTATTATGGTCTTTGTTTTTGTATATGTATATGCCTCCATCCCAAAATGGTTCTTTATCATTATCTGGGATATACTGGTCAAGATATTCTGATGTTGCAACACTGTTTCTTACAGCATCTACAGAAAGAGTTTCTATAGCCTTTTTACTAAGTGCCACGGTTGTTACACCTCCTCGTTTTACTTTAAATCTCTGTTAATAAGCAAATTTTATAACTTTTTGTAACTTGCTTCCATAGAATGTACACACACATAAAAAGGGATTATATGTATTATATCATTTTTTATGTTATATTCAATCGTTTTTTGACAAAAATAGAGAGAACGCAATATTTGTCAAAATGATTGAATTTTATCCCAGCATCGTCGTTAGACCGCCCGCTGCGCAGGCGTGCTCCACGCATAGTGGCTCCGTCTGAGCAAGACCGCTCACCGCGTAGGTGTGCCTCCTGCACAAGGATGCTCTCTGCACAAGAGTCCCCTCTGGAAAGAGCGCCGGGTTTGATGTGTGCGTCAAACCAATACGGCGTATTCGTTGGCGAAACGAATCTCACGCATATGCCACAAATGTCATTATTCCTATAGTAAACCAAGGAGGTAATTATTATGGGATATCGCATTACCACACATAAAGCACGAACAACAAAAGATGGCACGGCATTTTCTGCTCGTCATTTAGACCGCCATTTTGACTTGAAAAAGGCAAAACACATTGACCCGAGTCGTTGCCATCTTAACCGTTATGTGGATTTTGACGTTGACGATAATGGCAATCTGCATCACTCAAAATCCAAAAACATACAGGAACATGAGCTTTCAGTGTATGGCAAACTTTTTCAAAAAAGGTTGGATACAGTAAACGCGCGATACCTTGCTCAACGGCATCCCGAAAAATGCAAAACGCTTAAACAATACTATAAATCTCCACAAAGTTGTCCCGATGAATATTTGATATACATCGGAGACAAGAATAACCACGCAAATAGTGATGTTCTGAAGGGCGCGGCATCAAAATTGATTTCAAAGCTGCAGAAGAAATATCACAAGAATTTCATCCCGTTGTCAATAGCAGTCCATCGCGACGAATTGGGGATTGGCGAAGATGGCGAAGGTTCGCACATCCACTTTCGTTGTGTGTGGATTTCCACTGACAAAAACGGTACTAAGGCAAGTATTTCTCAAGGCATGAAAGATGCAGGAATCACTTTGCCGGATACAGAAAAAGTCGAGCAGAAGTACAACAACAGGCAAATGGCATTTTCCGAAGAAATTCGTAGCACATTCGCAGATATATGTGAGCAGGAATTCGGTCTTGAAATCGAACGAGATGCACGAGATTCATCGCGTGCCGGTAGGGATTTAGCCACATACCAACGAGAACAAGCGATGAATGATGTACAACGGTTGACAAGTCAGAATGACACACTGATGGCGGAGCGCTTACAACTCGAGGAAGAGGTGCAAGAGCTTCGTACTGAAAAAACACGCTTGCAAAGATTAGCCAGCGCACTTAAAATCGCGCTGGATAGAATATATGGAAAAATCTCGCGACTCTTTTCTCACACAGAGCAAGAACTCTTTGATAACATATACAAAGACGCAGTTAACACACAAGAAGATTTTTTCCAATTATCAATGTGAACCCACTGTCATTATTTTAGCGTAAGACGAGTGTTAAACACTTAAACGGTACCAGGAGAAAGTCCTGAGCCGTAGTCTCGGGTTGTTCATTTTTACTTTCCTTTCTCTTTCTGCCCAAATACATGTCCTTTCTTTGGGCTCTCCTTTTTTGAGGTCTGGTGCACAATATTGTTGTGTGCACCAGGCTCTTTTCTATTCTGTCATAATAGTAGTATCAATAGAGGAAGGAGGTACTTGATGTGTTTATACAAGCGCATTATTATCTTTCATACATCACTTCTTTTACTGACTACATCGGAGAACATGGTACTATGTTTTGCGAACGACAAGATAGGAGTTCTCTTTTAGAATTTGCAAAATCATATAGTACGACTAACAATCATTTGGTTTTCTTTGGAACCACAAACAGCACCGCACCCGAAAAGATTTTCTTTCAAGGCAAAGAAATGCAACTTTTCACACAAGATGATGAGATAAGTTATATCACCATCGACGAATTGCGTATCAAAACGCTAAAAGAGAATTCCGATGGATTCTACCTCTCAACACGATAATTCATTTTTATTGTCCTTCAGTGTCAGTCATCATTTAAGTAAGCGGAACAGAGTTCCAAACTTTATATGACAAAAGGAGAATTCAAAAATGAATCAAAATCAAAACTCGCCTTTCGAGGTGAACATCAAAAATCGAGAGGAGGATATATGCCGAATCCCAGATAAATACATCGACCAACTCCTACACGACACCCATGCAGGCAAATTACTCTGGCACAAATCGCGTTTTGACGCAAGCTCTTTTGAACATTCTTTTAGGCGCATTGTGGTATGTTTGACTTACGAAATCGTGGATACAAGACGTGAAAAATTCACGTTGACAATTCGCAAATGCGGCGATATGCATAGCCAAACAATGGTGGCACAACACATTGTATGTATTGAAACATCAGACGAGCTAAAAGATTTGTGGCACGCAATTAAAGAATACATTGAATGTGAACAAAACGATTTCGCTTTCAATCATATGGAACGTTACGTTGAGGCATCGAAACGCGATGCCTTTGCCGATGAACTGTGCTCAATCGTAGAAACAGCATGCCGTGACATCATCGACCTCGTAAAAGAACAAAACGACAATCAGTAATATTACTTACTCACAGCGGCTATGCCCGCACACTTACTTCCCTTTTCAACGAGCGCAAGGATTTAACCTTGCGCTCTTTTTATGCTTGCAAATTTCATCAAGATATGGTAAGATAATTTCACAGAGTCTTAAATTACTCATTCAACAAAAAACATTTACGGCAAATTTACGGCAACAGAGTTGCGAACCAAGCGGATTGTGCGGACAAAACAAGTTTTTATTGCGTTTTTCGTGCTAAAAAGCACCAAAAAACAGGGCATATCACAGCGCGATAGCCACAAATGAAAGAGTGGGAATAATACCGAATGGCTAACAAGTGCCCGAAAACCCTTGGAAACAAAGGGCTTTCGGGCACTTATGCAATTTGGAAAAACTTTGCTGCAACACTTTTGCAACACGTAATGATAAATTTATAAAAAATAGTTACCGATGAGACACTGAAAACGACCGAATAGGCAAAAAACAACATTTTCTCTTTTTTATTTGCTATTATGGAACTGCAAACGAAAAAGGAGGATGACATATATGCAAGCAATTAAAACTACCCAGCTTGTCAAGCGGTACAGAAATCTGACTGCTGTAGACAAGCTGGGTTTAGAAATTCGGCAAGGTGAATTGTTTTCGCTGCTTGGAGTGAACGGTGCCGGAAAGACCACAACAATCAAAATGCTTTCCTGCCTGACAAAACCTACGAGTGGAGATGCTATTGTAGGCGGATATAGCATTACAAACGAACCCGAACAGGTAAAGCGCTTAATTGGTGTATCTCCGCAAGAAACCGCCGTTGCTCCTAACCTTTCAGTAAAAGAGAATTTAGAACTAATCTGCGGTATCCACGGCTTTTCAAAAGAAAAAACGAAAGCAAAGATACAGGAACTGTCCAAGCAGTTTTCTCTGGACAGTGTTCTTCAGAGGAAAGCCGGTAAATTATCCGGCGGCTGGCAACGGCGTGTCAGCATTGCTATGGCACTGATCAGCGAACCCCAAATCCTATTCTTGGACGAACCCACGCTTGGTTTGGATGTCCTTGCAAGGCACGATCTTTGGGAAGTGATTCGCTCTTTGAAAGGCAAGATTACAATCATTCTGACTACGCATTATATGGAAGAAGCTGGGGCACTTTCTGATCGCATCGGTATTATGAAAAGCGGTAGACTTCTTGCAGTAGGAACAGTAGAAGAATTGAACGCAGCGGCTGGAACAAACGATTTTGAAACAGCCTTCGTTTCTATTGTAAAGGAGGGTGCGTAATGAGAATGATGACTTTTGCCAAGAGATGTGCCAAAGAGATTTTGCGAGATCCAATCAACCTTGGCTTCGGTCTGGGATTTC
>JAZSDL010000027.1:0-52673 GCA_045531135.1 Eubacteriales bacterium
AAGCATTTTATTCGTTCTTTTGTGATGTCCGTTCGCTCGCGCCTCACTCACCGTTCGCGGACATCATAGGTATAAAAATCGAAAATGCGATTTCCGATTTTTATGGATTTTTATTTTAAATATCATAAAAATTGTTTGTTCGATTAAATTTACACACGGACAGTCGAGGACGGTAAGTCCCTACAATAATATATTTGTTATGTAATACAAAAAACGATATGCCTTGTGGATTACACAGACATATCGTTTTCCTGTTGTGTTGCGTAACGTTTACAAACACGTTGATTTTAATTTATTCCAAACCGCGCCGCATATATCAATCAAAATATCCCTTATATTCTATACTCAAATCGCTGTTCGGGAACAGGTGTGCGTGCAGATCGATAAAATAATCGTCGGTCATACTCGCAATATAATCGACAACGAGCTGATTTATCTCGGTTTCGGTATACGGTATTGCTCGCTTGAAATAGGGCTTGTCAACCGTTTTTATATGATGCCTGTATATCGGCGACGAATAATTTTTGTTCATCAGATCGTCAAGCATTTTGTAATATATGCTCCGCATCATCGGGCGGATCGTGTTTTCCAGCACCGAGGCAACGGCGGGCGTGGTATATATCTGCTCGTAATTATCCGCCTTTGCCTGCTTGAGTGCATTAAAATGCGCCTCGTCCATTTTTATATACGGATTTCCGTAGCTGTTGGCGACGATGTTTACCGTAAGATTGTTGATGATTTCGGAATTGTGTCTGCCGATAGCGCCGTTTGCAAACGATTCGGTCTCGCTCAGGTTGGCTCTTTCGGCATCCTGACGGTCCTTGCCGAGATAGGCGATAATATCGGATATCCGCATCACACAGCCCTCGAGCGTGCAGGGGATAAGCTTTTTCACGTTTGCGCGGTTGGTATAGCAACCGTCGATTTGGGCATCGAACTCGTTAAAATCGGTCAACGGCTTTGGAGTGTACTGCGCCATTTCCATCTCGCCGTCGTGCGATGCAATGCCGTTTAAGGTTTGCAGAGTAAGGTTCAGCGGAAAGATCTTATCAAGCACACGGACAGAATGGATATTGTGCGAAAAATGTCTGCCGGTGTTTTCATAAAAAAGCTCGTCCAAGTAGGTCTCGCCCTTGTGTCCGAACGGGGTGTGACCGATATCGTGTCCGATGGCGATCGCCTCTATCAGATCGGAATTAAGATTCAGCGCCTTGCCGATAGTCCGCGCGATACGGCTGACAAGCTGAACGTGCAGGGCGCGGCGGGTTATATCGTCGTTTTTATAAAAGGAAAAGACCTGTGTTTTGTCGGCATAGCGGTTGAAAAACGGACAGTGCAGAATCTTCTCGGTGTCGCGGATAAACGCGGTACGGAGCGGGGTAGAGGCATCGTGCGACATATCTCGCCGTATTGCAAGCGATTCGTCAAACGCAAATACGGGCATTGTGTTGCACCTGCGGTCGTTGATTATGCGGTTTTCGAGCTCGGTAGGCAATTTACTGTAATTCATCATACTGCTTCACCTCGTGGATATTATATCAAAAACATACTTGATAATCAAGTGCCGATATAGTATAATGCTTCGCGGAAGGGGTGGCTGTTTTGGATACCTACGATATCATCGCACAGGCGATAGGCATTGTCGCAATGGCGATAAACATACTTTCGTTTCAGCAAAAGCAGCAACGGAATATTATTATAATGCAGTTCTTCGGTGCATCGCTTTTTGCCGTTAATATGTTTATGATCGGCGCAACCGTCGGCGGTCTTTTAAACCTTATCGGCGCTTTTCGCGCCGTTGTGTTCGCAAACAAGGCAAAATTCCGCGCGGACAAAATAATATGGGTGCATTTTTTCAATGCGCTCTATCTCGGCTCGTATGCGCTTACCTTTACCGTATTCGGAAAAGAGCCGACTGCGGTCAATTTTATAATCGAGTTCCTGCCGATAATCGGTATGGTTGCATCGGGCATCGGGTTTTATCTCTCAAAGGCGAGCACTGTACGCAAATTGGGGCTTGTCAGCTCGCCCTCGTGGCTTATTTATAACGTGTATAATATGTCAGTCGGCGGCATCATCTGCGAGATTTTGGCGATGATATCGATAATCACCGCGATGATTCGGCTGGATGTTAAAAGAGAATAAAGAATGATTTACGGGGAAAAACTTTTACAAAAGCTTTTCCCCGTACCCTTTTTAATATTAAAATTTCTTTGAAGATACATAAGATACTTTCTTTTTAAAGAAAGTGTCTTATGCGGAGCTCGAGGCGGCGCCTCGACAGATCATCACACCAGCTCGGTTATACCGCAAACCTTTGCAACGCTCAAACGCACCGAGTTGTCGCAATCGAGATTTACCGAAAAGCCGTTTGCGTTAAGCGACTCGCGGCTTGCATTAAACGCCGTTTCGGGCGTGTTGTTTTCCTCGCTCAAGTGGGCGAGGACCACCGATTCGCACCCGTATCTTACAAGGTGGGGGAGCAATTTGGCGCACGCTGTGTTTGAAAGATGCCCGAAATTGCCCAGAATACGTTGCTTTAGCGGGTAGGGATAGCTGCCGTTTTTAAGCATATCGATATCGTGGTTCGATTCGATAACAACTCGTGTACAGCCCGATAGTCCGCGCAAAACGCCCTCGGACAGATGACCGATATCGGTAAAATAGCCGATCTTTTCCTCGCCTGCGCGTATGCGGAACCCAACGCTTCCTTTCGCATCGTGCGGTGTGGCAACAGGGCAGACCGCCGTGCTTTTGAGCTCGATCGCGTTGCCGGACACAAGCGCCTTCGGCGCCTTGTCAAACGGCATACAGGCAGACAAATACTCACAGCTTTTTTCGGGCGCGTATATCGGCATCGAAAAATATTTGCTTATCGTTGCAAGCCCTCTGATGTGGTCACAATGCTCGTGCGTGATAAATATCGCGCTTATATCGGCAAGTCCTGCTCCGAGTGTCTTTAATGCGTTGTCGATAGCGCGCGCCGAGGCACCGCAATCGATCAAAAAAGCATCCCTGCCGTGTTTTATGTAGGTGCAGTTTCCCTTTGACGAGGAAAACAGAGTGTATATTTTCGCTTTTTCCATTAAAACCAATTAACCGATGATCTCGTTTTCTCTTACAGTCGATGCGCCGTAGGGGCGAATGGTGTAAACATGGCAGTTGCCCTCGCCGAACACCTCTTCGATCGCCTTTTTGTATTCCTCGACCGCATCGGTCTTAACGTATGCCTGAATAGTGCCGGCAAAGCCGCCGCCGTGAACACGGCATACCGATCCGAACCGCTCGGTTATCGCAAGCGCAAGCGAGATACCCTGCTCACCTACGTTGCGGTTTGTATACACGTTCTGCAGGAATTTGAACGACGAGTTGCCCGATGCGGTAACAAGCGAGAGATAATTATCAAAATCGCCGTTTTTGAGTGCCGATAACTGCTTGTCAACGCGCTTGTTTTCGGCAAAATAGTGCATCGCTCTCATAATCGCGCGGTCACCCGTGATGGTGCGGAGATAGTGAATCCTGCTCATAAAATCGTTTTCATCGCAGGAACGCAGAGTCTGCTTGCCCATAAGCGCCGCGATAGAATGCATTTCGGCGGGGACCGATGCATAATCATCGGTAAGGTCGGCGTGGTTTCCGCCTGTGTTTACGATACAGAGCGAATATCCGTATTTGGAAATATCAAACTCAACCTTTTCGGTCTTGGGGTTTGCGCCGTCCTCAAAGTCCATCCAAAGACATCCGCCCGATGCGCAGGCGGCTTGGTCCATAAGTCCGCAGGGCTTGCCGAAAAATACGTTTTCGGCATATTTGCCCGCCTTTGCAAGCTCCATAGCCGAAACGGTGCCGCCGTTATAAAACTCCGAGAGGATTCTCGCGCACATAACCTCAAACGCCGCCGAGGACGAAAGTCCGGAGCCGGTCATGACCTCGCTTGTCGTGCAGGCATAAAAGCCGCCGCTTACGTATCCCTGCTTGTTGAAATAATCGGCGATACCCGCGATTATCGCGCCCGAGCTGCCCTTGCGTACGTTATCGGGAGAAAGCGCGGAGATATCCACAACGTCCTCTCTGTAGCCCGCCGATTTGATCTTTACGACCTTTTCGTCAACCGCCGATGCAACGGCAATTATGTCTATATCCACCGATGCGGCAAGAACTCTGCCGTTGTTGTGGTCGGTGTGGTTGCCCGAAAGCTCGGTTCTGCCGGGGACCGAGAACAAGCAGACCTCGCGGTCGCCGTAAAGCTCCAAAAACTCGTTTGCAAGCTTTACAATACGGTCCTTTCTGCCGTCGAGATCCTTTTTGGGATAAAGCAAAGCAAGGGTGTTATCCCAAGCGCCGTTTTCGATAGAAGCGATAAATTCACGAGTAAGCATTTTGTTTATTCCTTTTCTTCAATCTTTTCTATTTCACAAATATAAACCGTGTGGTAATCGTTGTTGTAGTGCTTTTCGATATCGTCGGACAAAAATGCCTTCGGATCAAGCTTTCCGGCATAGAGCTTTCTGCCGTATATCACCCGTTCCGCCTGCTCAAATCCGACGTAGCCGCCGCTTGATATCGGGGTAAGACCTGCAAGCTTTATCTTTTCGCAGTCTCTGCCGCTTTTCGTGCCGCACAGCTTAAGCGCATCCCGGTGCTCCTCGCCGAAGAACGAAAGCGATATCCTGTCGCTTTCCTCGGTGAATTCGTGAGTATACCGTTGCGGCCGCACAAAGCAAAAAAACACGTTTTTGTTCCAGAGCACACCCAAAGCACCCCAGCTCGCCGTCATTGTGTTAATGCTTCCGTCGTCCTTTTGCGCCGAAATAAGCATCCATTTTTTGCCGATATCCTTAAAAATATCGGTGTTAAGCGATTCCGAATTAATTTCCTTGAATCCCATATTCAACCCTCGTTTACAGCATATATAAACACGTCCCATGCGGGCACGTATTCCTTTTTTCTGAGATAAAACTTGTATTTGTGATAATGCTTTTTCAAAAGCAGGGGCAGCTTTATTATATCGTCATATCGGTGATAAAGCGCAACGCAAATGCTCGGCTTACAGCAGTATATCGTGTTGGCCGCACCGAATATGACCTCTTCGTCCATGCCCTCGGCATCTATTTTTATACTTCCGACCTCGGTTCCTTTTGCGTTTATATGTGTGAATCCGCAATAGGAATCGATAGCAACACAGCCGATCTCATTTCCGCCCTCGCCGATATGCGATGCACGTCCGTTGCCCGACGAAAACGGTACATTACCGTCGCGCTGTGTGGCCGCCTTGTTTTCGCAGATCACGTTTCTTATACCGACAGTGTTTTGCAAAAGCTTTTTATAGGTCGCCCCGTCGGGCTCAAATGCAACTATGTCGGTATAGCGATCGCTGTGTGAGGCAAATTCGCAAACCGTGTCGCCGTCATACGCGCCAACGTCGATATGGCGCTTTGCGTGGTCATAAAAGCGCTCGGGCGCCTTAAAGCCGTTAAAGCCGACAAGATGCTCAATATCTCCGCTGACATTATATTTCAAAAGCTTTAAAAATATTTCTCTCGATTCGTCATCCGCGAGATAAGAATAAACTCGCTCAAACTGCTCGATGTTGTCGAGAATAAAATCCCTATCGCACGCACCGTTACCGAAAACCGGCAGATTCGGCGATATAATACGGTGCTTTTTTGCAATATCCCAAAGAAAATGCGATTTTTCGCCCTCAACGCCGAAGCAAAGCACCAGACACAGCTCGGGATAAAGCGATTCGGCAACCGATATCGGCATAACGGTATATCCCAAAAAGCTCTGCCCGCGCACAAAGCCGTCGCTTGCGACAACGCCCTGTATTTTTATACCGTGATCGCAAAGATATGTATGTATCTTCTCGGCACCGTTGCCCATTCCGTAAAGGAATATCGGGCGTTTTTCTTTTTTCAGCGTATCACACACCGAGCATAGCGGCGTGATAATCTCCTTTATCATAGATCGTCCTCGGCGTGACTCTTAAACCCTTCGCCGAATACGTTTGTCGCCTTTGTTACGATAACAAAAGCATCAACGTCCTCCTGACGAACTATCTCGCGCGCCTGGGGAAGCAGACGCATCCTGAGCACGCACATAAGCACCTTTTTGTCCTTGCCGGTATATGCGCCGTAGCCGTTAAGATAGGTCGCGCCGGCATCAAGCTCGTTCAAAAGCCGATCTGCAATAACCTCGTCGCGCTCGCTTATGATATACACCATTCTCGCCTCGTCCGAGCCGTAAAGCACCAGATTAAGCACGTACATCTGGATAAACACCGCGATGCCCGCATAAAGTGCCTTATCGATATCTCCGAAAACGATTCCCGATGCCAGACACACCGCACCGTCGGTGAACAAAAATATGGTACCGGTAGGGACGTGGCGGAACTTAAGCCGAAGCAGCTTAACTATAATATCGGTGCCCGCTGTCGTAGCGCCGCCGCGGAACACAAGCCCGATACCCGCCGAGGTAAGCACACCGCCGCCCGCGCAGGCGAGCAACGGATTTTCGGTCATCGGGGGCACAAATTGCTCGATCAAGTTCATCGAAAGTGCGCTCACTCCGAGTGCGTAAAAGGTGGGCAGAAGTATCTTTCCGCCGAGCTTCCATACACCCGCTATCATTATCGGCACGTTAAGAATGATCACCCAGGTACCAGTAGGCAGAATATCTATAATACTGCCGATGATTATCGCAATACCCGAAACACCGCCCGATGCGAGATCATTGGGCGCGAGAAAAAGCGACACACCTGCGGCATACATCAAGCTGCCCAGCGTGACTATAAAAAAGTTTTTGATCTTTTGCTTAAGGTTGTTTTTCATCGTTTATCCCATATCGGATTCGTTATAATAATATTCGATATCCGTATTCAGCATCATTATCGTCGAGACAACGCCGTAGCCGTTATCATCGTCAACGATTATCAGCTCCACGGTATAAAAAAGCTCGTTTATCCTTGCAACGTAGGTGCATCTGAGCGCGTTGTCAACTATATCGGTCTTTGCTTTGCCGACAGTGTTTAGCTCGGACATTTCGTAGCCCACCGCAAGATATTGTTCCTCAAGCGTTTCATAAAATGCATCGTTGGGCATCGCCTCGTCTGCATAATCGGGGTGCAGACACTCCTTCATCGCCGCCTCATCGCGTGCGAGCAAAGCATGGATGTAGCTTTTCGCAAGCTCATCGGCGCGGGTGTATGCATTATCGCAGGAAACAAGCGCAAGCACGAGAATAACAGCAAATATCAAGCAAAAAACACGTTTCATAAAAATCATCCTATTTTAAGTGTGCCGAAGCAATGTCGCTTAAGCATCATATAATCGGTAGAGGTCACCTTGATACCGTCGGTCAGCGCAACCGAAAATAGCTCGGCCTTTGTGGGTGTAAAGGTGCTAAAGCAGATGCGCTTTGCCAGCAGATAATCGGACATATCTATTTTTCCGTCGCCGCTGCAATCGCCCGTTGTAACGGCGGTAAACGCCATATCGGTCTTATTCCTTATAACGTATCCCGTGCAGATATAACCGCTTGTAACCTCGTTTCCGTCACTGTCGGTCATATACACGCCGTAGAATTTCGATAAAAACTCGTTAACGTTTGTTTTTTCGGGGATGTTCAGAACACATCCGTCCTTAACCTCGTAGCCAAATGCGGCGGGATCGAAATCCACGCCCTTTTCGACATACACCGTGCCGGCATCGCCGAACCCGCCGTATATCTCGTTTGTTCCGTTAATGGCAATAACCGATTCGCTTTTTATCGAAAGCGTTCCGATATCGCCCTCGCCGCCAATTATCTCAAACGGGACCCTGATCCTGATCGATCCGCCCGCTATTATCGATTCGGCAAGCGTGATCGATTCGGCGTGAGCCGCGGCGAATCTTAAAGTATATATTCCGTTTTCGGCATCAAGCGAGCACATCTGCTCCCACGCGCCGACAGGTATTTCCGACATAAAATCATCCATTTCGGATGCCGTGTTCTCGGTGATCATCGGCTTGAAAACGGCTTTGTCGTACGCCAACGCAAACTCAAGCGCGATTATTCCCTGCGTGTCGCCGAGGTTGGTTGCCGCTATTTCGGCATAATATATCCCATCCTCGTATGCCGTTTCGTACCCCGCAAGCTCTACCGATAATTTTTGCTCCTTATCGTAGGCGACCATTTCCAAAACGCCGCCGACACCCGATGCCGTAGTCAAATGCGCATCGGCATATACGGCAATAACATCGTTACTGCTGATACCGACCTCAAACGTTCCCGCCTTTATAACGGTAAAGGGTATCACAAGCACCAGCTCGCCCGCCGCATCAAGATAGCTTTCATAATTATCCGGCATAACAAAGCGGAAATGATAGCTTCCGTTTTCTGCCGAATGATAGCTCATCTGCTCCCATTTGTCGGGCACGCGGTTCAAAAGCACGTCGAGCTCTCTGCCGTCCTCGGTGTTCACCGTATATTTCGGCTTAAGATACTCCTCGTCGTAATCGAGTATAAACTCAAGCCCCGCCAAAGCATCGCTCGGCCTTGAGACCGCTACGCGAATATTAACTTCACTTCCGAGATATGCCAATCCCTCGCTGCTTATATAAAGCGAGACCGCCTCGCCCGCGGCACCTGCCGAAAAAGCGGGGAAAGCAATGCACACCGTCAGAAAAACAAGCAAAAGCTTTCTCCCGACCGATCTCATAAAAAACAATCCTTTGTTACTTATTAACGATTTTATATATCTCGCCCTTGCCGACGCCTCTATCGCGCGAGACCGCCTTGCAGGCATCCATTTTGGACAGCCCGAGCGAAATATAATGCTGTACGTGCTGCTCGATGCTCATGTCCTTAAAAAAGTCGTCGCTTTCTGTTGCGCCCTCGATAATAAGCACGTATTCGCCCTTTTTTTCGGATGCCGAGAGGGCGGCAAATCTCTCCGCCACCTCGCGCACACCGCCGCGGAAAAACCGCTCGTGTATCTTTGTCAATTCCTTTGCAAGCACGCAGGGGCGGTTATCAAACGCCGCGGCGAGCTCGTTCAGATAGCTTTCGGAATCGTGAGGCGATATATAGAGTATAAAAGTGCGCCTTTCGCGCAATAACTCATCAATACGCTCTTTTCTCTCGCGCTTGTTTTCGGGCAGAAATCCCTCAAAGCAAAATCTTCTCGATGCCAGCCCCGATGCCGAAAGCGCGGTCACCGCCGCGCACGCGCCGGGCAGTGCACAGACCGTCACTCCCGCCTTTGCACAGGCGCTTACCAGCTTTTCGCCGGGGTCGCTCACCGCGGGCGTACCCGCATCGGTGATAAGCGCACAGCTCTCGCCTGCGGCAATGCGCTCGGTTATCGAATCGACAACGCTTCTCGACGTATGCTCGTGATAGCTTACAAGCGGCTTTTTTATGCCCAGCAGCATCAAAAGTTTTCCGCCCACTCGCGTATCCTCCGATGCCACAAAATCCACACTCTCAAGCGTTTCCCTTGCGCGCAGAGTCATATCGCCCATATTGCCTATCGGCGTGGGCACGATATAAAGTACACCTGCCATTTCTTACGCCTTCGCTTTTTTGCGGTGCTTGAGCATACGGAGCTTCATATACACCTTAGGCAGATGGTCGATAAGTATATTCTTAAAGAAGTTACGCACTTTTGCATAGCCGTCGTGAAGCTTAACAAGCAGCTTATAGGGAACGTGCTTGCCTGTTGCTCTGTGGTCGAGCCATTTCTCATACGGCTTGCCCAGCCATTCGGGCATAGCGAACGCCCATTTATATCTGCGTACAAAGTGTGCAAAATATGCCTGCAGATAAAGCACCTCGTGCTCGGGGAACTGCGGCTGTACCAGCGGAACTCTCGCATCGGGCTTAACACCGCCCTCGGGAATAAATCCGCCCTCCATAGCGATATCGTAAAGCTTGGTTCCGGGGTAGGGATAGAAGATATTGGGGATAACCCTGTCCGCGCCTGCTCTTGCGTTGAGCTTTATGGTCTTCAGCGCGCGGTACTTATCCTCATAGGGAAGACCGATTATATTATAAGTAAGCTGGGCGATACCGTATTTATGGAACCATTTACTGCAGTTAATGATCATCTCGTCGGTCATATACCTCTTGAGATACTTGAATCTCATCTCCTGATCGCCGCTTTCAAGTCCCATATCGATAGTATAGCAGCCCGCCTCTTTCATACGGCGGACGGTATCCTCGGTAAGAATATCAAAACGGATATTGCCCGTAAACGGAAGATGTATTTCCTTTGTATAAAGCTCAATAAACTCATCAAACCACTCGGGGATCATATTAAATATAGCATCGCGGAAGTTGATGACCTTTATCTGCGGATGCTTTGCAAGAAGCGTTTTCAGATACAGAATACCGTTCTGAGGCGAGCGGAAGCGCGAGTATATCTTCTTGTTGGGATATACGTTTCTGAACTGCGAGTTACCGCAATAGGTACAGTTATATCGGCAGCCGCGGCTCATCATAACGATAGCGGTGCCTACCTTAACGCTGTCGAGATTATCATAATCAAACAACTCGAAATCGGGTATGGGCAATCTGTCAAGATCCTCGAAAAGCGGTGCGACGGGGTTGCGCTTTATCGTTCCGTCGGGCATTTTAAACCACATACTGAGAATATTTGTATAATCCTCGCCCGCCGTCATCTTATCCGCAAGCTCAAGCGCCTGATACTCGCCGTCGCCGATAGTAAGCGCATCAACGCCCTCTACCGCGATAACCTCCTCGGGTGCAAGCGTACAATGGTAGCTTCCGCAGGTGACAAGCACGTCGGGAAGAACCTCCTTTGTCCACTTGATATACTCCTGACAGTCGGGAAACGCGGTGGTACGGATAGAAAATCCGACAATATCAATATCCCCGAACGATTTTAATTTTTCCTTGAACTCCTGCTCCGAGTGAAGATAAAGCAGGTGCATCAGCTTTACGTCGTGACCGCCCTCCTTCATCACCGCCGAGATCGATGCCAATCCCTCGCTGTAATTACCGCCCGTCAATTTGCCCGAAAGCTCTCTGTCGGTATAATCGGGATATACAAGCAGCTCCCTTACTTTTCTTCCATTCAAATCCTTCATTATTTTTACTCTCCCTACTTCTTCTCTATACTGATTCGTGTCCCAACCGAAATAACAACAGCGTATGCTTTTTGGTTAGTACAGATTTGTTTTAATCCTTTGCGTCGTACCAGCTTTTACCTACCGCGATATCCACCTGCAAAGGCACAAGAAGCTCAGCCGCCCCCTGCATCGCATCGCGCAGGATCTCCTTTGCCTTTTCCGCCTCCTCAACAGGAGCTTCAATAATCAATTCGTCGTGTATCTGCAGTATCAATCTCGCCTTAAGTCCCGCTTCCTTCAGCATCCTGTCGGTGCGTATCATGGCAAGCTTTATCAGATCCGCCGCCGCGCCCTGAATAGGCGTATTCATCGCAACGCGCTCGCCGAACGCCTGCAGATTCTTGTTGCTCGATTGCAGCTCGGGGATATATCTCCGTCTGCCGAACATCGTCTCCACAAACCCCTGCTCGCGTGCAAGCGATTTTGTATTCTCAAGATAATCGCGTACCCCTTGGTACTTGGAAAGATAGCTTTCTATATATTCCGCCGCCGTCTTTTTCGGTATTTTAAGATCCTGCGACAGCGAATAATCGCCTATGCCGTATATTATACCGAAATTGACCGCCTTTGCACGTTTTCTCATCTCCGATGTGACCATATCCGTCGGCACTCCGAAAACCTGACTTGCCGTGACCGTATGGATATCCTCGCCGTTTTTAAAAGCGTTTATCAGCGTTTCATCGCCCGATACGTGCGCGAGCACTCTCAGCTCTATCTGCGAGTAGTCCGCATCGATAAGCAGGCATCCCTCGTCAGCGACAAAAAAACGTCTCAGCTCCTTGCCCTTTTCGCTTCTCACCGGGATGTTTTGCAGGTTCGGCTCTGCCGAGCTCAATCTGCCCGTAAGCGTTTGTGTCTGCTTGAACGTGGTGTGTATTCTGCCGTCGTCGGAAATCTGCTTTAAAAGTCCGTCGCAGTAGGTGCTTTTCAGCTTGGTGTCCTTGCGGTAATCAAGTATCAGCTCGATTATCGGGTGGTAGTTGACCAGCTTTTCAAGCACCGAAACGTCGGTGGAATAACCGCTTTTCGTCTTTCTGTAATGCGGAAGCATCAGCTTGTCAAAAAGCACAACACCCAACTGCTTTGTTGAGTTTATATTAAATTTCTCGCCCGCGTGCGCCCATATTGCCTCCTCGGTGTCGGCTATCGCTCTGCCCAATTCCTCGCCGAAATCGTCAAGCGCGCTCCTGTCCACCTTAAACCCGATATGCTCCATATCGCACAGCAGTGCGGCAAGCGGAAGCTCGGTGCTTTCATAAAGCGCCTTTAACTTATCGGTGATTTTTTCGCCGAGCTTTTCGTACAGCGGCGGCAGAAGCGATACTCTGACCTCCGCCGAGGAAACACCCAGATTATCAAGCGCCGTTTTGCCGAAAGTCACTCCGTTGTCGGCGGGTGAGCATATATACGCAAGCAGCGATATATCTTCAAGCTTGCCCGTAAATTCAACCGAGCACTCCTTTGCAAGATGCAATATCTCCTTGCAGGACCAGCATATCGCTTTTTCACACCCGATTGCTTTTTTTATGCCGAATTCGGCATCGCCCCTATACAATTTCCCGTCAACGAGAACCGTAATTTCGTCACCGTCGCGGTGCATATAGACCGTCTTGCCCGAAAGAGAGGGCATTTCGTCTATCGGCAAAAATATCTCGTCCTCGGTGTCAACGCTCGGTGCGCTTGCATCCAGCTTTTCCAAAAACTGTCTGAACCCGAGCCGCGCATAAAGCTCACGCAGCTTCAAAACGTCGCATCCCGTGTAGGCGCAGTCGTCTATTTTGCAGTCAAGCGGCACGTCGAGCTTTATCTCCGCAAGAAAACGCGACGTATACGCGCTTTCCTTTCCGTCGCGGAGCTTGTTTCCGATACTGCCGGTTATCGAATCGATATTATCATATACAGCATCGAGCGAGCCGTATTCGGTTATCAGCTTTATCGCGCCCTTTTCGCCTATTCCGGGAACCCCCGCGATATTGTCCGAGCTGTCGCCCATTATGGCTTTTATATCTATCAGCTTTTTCGGCTCCACACCGTATTTTTCTTTTATCTCAGCGGGTGTGGTTACCTTTGTTTCGTCGTTTGCGGTAAGCAAAACGGTTACGCTGTCATTTACAAGCTGAAAGCTGTCTCTGTCACCCGTTACGATAAACGTGTGCTCGCCCATTTTTGTCAGCTCGTGCGACAGCGTTCCGAGAACGTCATCCGCCTCGTATCCCGCTATCTCTATCACCTGCAATCCAAGCGCTCTTGCGATATCGTGTGCCAACGGCAGCTGAAGCGCCAGATCGTCGGGCATCGGCTTGCGCGTTGCCTTGTATGTGTCGCACGCCTTGTGCCTGAATGTCTTTTCCTTTAGATCAAATGCAATTGCGGCGTAGCTCGGATTATTTCCGACCTGCGAAAACGCCTTGTTTATCATACCGACAAACCCAAAAAGCGCGTTCGTCGGCAGACCGTCGGGCGCGTTCAAAGGGCGCACCCCGTAAAATGCGCGGTTGAGTATGCTGTTTCCGTCGAAAATCAATGCTTTTCCCATTATTTACGCCCCACATAATTATTCAGCATTATTGTACCACCTAATATGCATAAAGTCAACAAAATAAGCAACAAAAAAAGAGTTTATCGATCGCCTCACGGCACACAAAAACACTATTTTATTGTTGACAAATATCTGCTTCTATCTTACAATCAAGCCGTAAATGTTTTATTACGCTCGTCAACAAAAGGAGTGGCTGTGTATGCCAAAGAGAAAAGATATAAGAATAAGAGATCCCTTTATACTGTTCGATAACGGCATATACTATATGTACGCCTCCGTGGGAGAGCGATGTCTGTCCTATTATTCGAGCGGCGATCTGGAAAATTGGGCGGAGGGAAGCGTTGTTTTTGAGATACCCGACAATTTTTGGGCATACAAAGACGTTTGGGCAGGTGAGGTTCATAAATACAACGGCAGATATTATTTGTTTGTATCTTTGCTCGGGAAAAACGGTCTGCGCGGCACGCAGGTCGCCGTATGCGACACACCGAACGGGCGCTTTGCTCCGTTGATTGACCGCGCCGTTACTCCAAACGATAAAAGCTGTATCGACGGAACCCTGTTTGTGTGTGATAACAAGCCATATATCCTTTATTCACGCGATTGGCCCGACCACTACGAGCAAAAAAAGCAATCGTACGTCGGGGAGATATGGGTTGCCGAGCTAACAGATGACCTTGTCTCGATAAAAGGCGAGCCGACACGTCTGTTTGCCTCCGACGAGGTACCGCTCTCCCGCGATAATCCGCACGATATAGTATGGGCGGGCAAAAAAACAAAACGCTTCGGCTCAGATGCACCGTTTGTTCAACGTTTATCTGACGGTGCACTGTTTTTAACATGGTCGCCGTATCTTAAGGATAAATATGTCGTTCTCGGCGCGATATCCAAAAGCGGCAACGTTTTCGGTCCGTGGGAGCATCTGCCCGAGCCGCTGTTCGACAAAAATGGCGGGCACGCAATGTTTTTCGAGGATGCCGCCGCAAGAAAGCTGATGTGCATACACGCGCCCGAGTGCGATATGCTCGAGCGGGCACATCTTTATTGCGTAGAGGAATATCCGAACGGTGTGAAAATAATCGGTGAAATATAGACAAAGTCTGCAAACTGAGCAGAGCGAGAGAAATGAGGATATTTTTGTCAAAACCCTTGAAAATACAATAAAAAATAATATTCCTTATGAAAAGAGACAGAGCTTCATAGTAATAGTGAAGCTCTGTTGTTTTTGTATTATTTTCTTTCAAGGGCGTAAATAGACAATTCGTCTTCGCTCTGACTGCGGCGGGCTGAATATCCTGTCGCAGTATTTTTGTGTTCTTATTCGGTATAAATATCGTTTATATCAAATTCCGGCACTGCCTCGATCTGAGTCACCGTAAAATCGCTCAGCATCACCGCTCGGTCAAGACAGGCATCTGCCGGAAGCCCGTTTATGAGGTTGCAGATAAAGCTTGCCGAAAAGCTGTCTCCCGCTCCGACCGTAGATACCGCCTTGCTTTTCGGCTTGTCGGAGAACAGTATGGTTCTTTTACGGCAGTCATATACCATCGCGCCCTCGCTGCCGAGAGTAAGCAAGATATATTTCAGCTTGGGATAGCTTTTCGATAGCTCAAGACAGGTGTTTATATCGCCCTTGTTGCCGAAAAAACTTATCTCCTCGTTGCTTATTTTCAGCACCGTTGTCTCGCGCATAAGCGCATTTACAAGCTCACGAGTGTAGAAGCTGCCGCGGAAATTAACGTCAAAAAAGGTCTCCCTGCGCTTTACGTACTTGAGTATCTTTTCAAAAGCACGTCTCGAATCGGGTGATCGCATTGCAAGAGTACCGAAATACAATGCATCGTACTCTCCGCTCGGACAGGCGCTCTGAATATGGTCGTATGCCACGTCCTCTCCAAGCACATAGGTCGGCTTTCCGTTATCGAGCGAAACCGCGCAGTAGCCGGTTTTGTACTTGCGCTCAACAGAGATATGATCGCATTTTATGCCCTGCTTTTTCGCCTCGTCAAGTGCAAGATATCCGTTCTCGTCCATTCCGACTGCGGATACGAGATAGCTTTCCGCACCGTGTCTGGCGCAGTGCGCCGCGAAGTTAAACGGCGCACCGCCTATTTTTTTGTCGGTAGGGAATATGTCCCACAGTATTTCGCCGAAAGCGAGGATTTTCATAGCTTATTCCTTGGATTTAAAGAATTCAAGCGCCTGCTGAAGATCGTTTTCCGCCGCTGTTGCTTTTGCTTCGAATTTCGATCTGAACGTGCCTACGTTTGCCGATGCCATTTCCTGCAAAAGCGTATCGAGCTTGCCCCATTTGTAAACCATTCCGACGTCGCACGCGCGGGAGGGAAGGATGTAATCGTTAAGCATCTCAACCGATTCGTCGTCACGTGTTTTCATATAATTAAGAACCTCGTGATAGTAGACGGTGACCGTGTTCATGCTCTCTGCCGCCATAACGTTAAGCAGATCGATAGTCATCTGCAGATCGCTGCCGCGCACACAGGTGGGTATTGCAAAGCAGGTCGAGGTCCAGGGATTTATAAGCGAATAATAGCTTTCCTGCGTGTCGTTTGCCTTGGGAACCGGAACAACACCGTAATGCTGCTCCATATCGCCGAGATTTATAGCCGCACCGACGTTTGCGTTGTAAAACAGCATTCTGCCCTCTTTAAATGCCGGCTCGATAAACGCCTCGGTCGGCCAGGTAATGCCGTCAACACCGAAATAGTCGTTTGCCGAGAGATAGTGCTCGTCATCCTGAACAAACTCCTGAAGCTTGTTGATAAGCGTTGAACTGCGCTCGGAATACATAGATATCATAGGATATCCGTCGGCATCTGCCTTTGCTATCCTCTCGCCCGAGGCAAAGAATATGCTCCACATATCGTCAAGCTGACCGCCCCAACCGACAGTATCCTTGTAGTCGATCTTGTTATCGCTGTTTTCGTCCTTGGATATCTGCATAGCCGCCTCGAAAACCGTGTCGATAGTCCAATCGCCGCTTCTTACAAGCTCGTAGGGGTTGCCGCCGAACTCCTTGGAAAGCTCGTATTGGTTCCACATATCAAGGTTAAAATAAAGCGCCGCCGTGCTGCTCTTGTTGCCTATGCCTATGTCGCCTATGGTAAAATAAAGCTGGTTTGCATAGGTCATGCTTTCGTTGAATTCCTGATTCCACCAGGGCGCATCAAGCTGAAGCGACGAAAAATTCTCGTGCAGCAGATTATAAAGCTGGTCCTCCAGCGCAAGCGCCGCGGCATCGTAAAGGCAGGGAACCACTATCTGATAGTCGGTCGTGCCGGATAGATTGCCGTTTCTTATTGCGGTGCACATACCGCCGCCGGGACGTCCCGTGTCGTGTACCTTAAGCTCCTCTATCTCGAGCTTAAGTACCTCCTCGACGTAGTTTGCGCGGTATTTAAGGTTGTCGTTTATCTTTTCGGGAAGCGTTTTTGTCGCTCCGTCCTCATAGGTGTTAAAAAGAATTTCGGATTCATAGGTCGTGTTTACACTGCAGGTCAAAAACGTTACCGTCTTGCCCTCGTAGGTGTTTCCGCTGGTGTTGCCGACATATTTTCCGTCCGAGTTCACGTATTCGTTCGGCGTGTCGGACGAATCGATACTCGATTCGTCGTTTCCTGTACAGGAAACGGCAGAAAGAAGCATACAAAGTATAAGAAAAAATGCTAACGGCATAAATTTGTTCATACAGACCTCCTTGGATATTCTGGTTATAATATAACATATTTGTTTGTTATTTTCAACGGAAATTTTTATTGTTGCAAAACAATGTTTAATGTGTTAAAATATAGCGCATAAGGGGGGATTATAATGTCCGAAAAGAAGAATAAAAAAGAGGGCAGATTGGTTCGCACGCTGGATCCGATGCATTACGTCGGTATCTATCTTATGAAGGACCGTAACGATTCAACCAACTATTTTTCGGGCACCTTTGATATAGGTGCCGCCGAGGAGTATGTGAAAAGCAAGCGCGAGCAGGGATATAAGGATTTCAGCATTATGCACCTTATTCTCGCCGCTATCGTGCGTATGTATTCCCAGCATCCCGAGATGAACCGCTTTATCCGCGGATTAAAGATATATGCGCGCAACGATATCGAGATAGTTATGACGATAAAAAAAGAAATGAAGCTTAATATGGACGATACCGTCATCAAGCTCAATTTCGATCCCGCCTCCACCGCGCTCGAGGTATATGAGGAAACCAACCGCGTTATTGCCGATGCGCTTAACCAGTCCACCGAGTTCGACAGCGCGATGGGCTTTATGCGTAAAATTCCGCGCTTTGTTATGCGCTTTATCGCGTTCTGCCTGCGCAAGCTTGATTTTTACGGGCTTATACCCAAAAAGGTGTTGCACGATATATCGCCCTTCCACGGCAGTATGGCGGTCACCTCGCTTGCTTCTCTGGGTATTCCGCCCGTGTATCATCACCTTTATAATTTCGGCAATATCCCGATATTTTTTGCCTTTGGCAGAAGATATAATAAATACGAGCTCACAAAGGACGGCACAACCGAAAAGCACAGCTATATGGATTATACCGTCACCTGTGACGAGCGTATTGCCGACGGTTATGCATACTCGGTCGCGCTCCGTTACATAAACAGCATTATGCGTAACCCGAGCGTTCTCGATACCCCGCCCGAAAAGGTAGTAGAGGATATTCCTTAACCAAAGCAGTTGAACAGCGCACTGCACGAAGCAGATTGCTCAAAAAAGAGAGGCGACCCTCGCCTCTTTTTTTCGTTATTTTGCGTAAAAAATCGCATTTTGGTGAGTGCGTACTGTGTTTATTTTAGAAAAATTTACAAATTGTAAAAAATGCTTGAAAACCGACGGGATTTGTGATATTATCTGCGTTTGAAATGAAATAAATCATCCGCATATAATTTTATTGAAAAGAGGGATAATATGGAAACGTTGATGCCGATAGCAATAACGCTTGTTTCGGGCTTGTTGCTCTCGCGTTTTGTGAAAAAATTAAAATTGCCTGCCGTTACAGGTTATCTTATTGCGGGTATACTTATCGGTCCGTACTGTCTCGGTCTGATTGGTCAGGCGCTTGGCGCGGAATGGCTTGGCTTTCAGCATATCGCAGACGGCGAGAGCGAGATAAACACCGTTTCGGCTTATACTATTCTCTGCGACGTTGCGCTCGGCTTTATCGCGTTTGCGATAGGCGATGAGTTCCGTATAGAATCGCTTAAGAAGATAGGCAAGCAGGCAACCGTTATCGGTATTTTTCAGGCGCTTGTGGCGACGGTTGTCGTTGATGCCGTGCTTATCGGTATACATTTCCTTATGCCCGATAAATTCTCTATCGAAGCGGCGATAATTCTCGGCGCAGTCGCAACCGCGACCGCACCCGCCGCAACGCTTATGGTAGTACGTCAGTACAAGGCAAAGGGTAAACTGACCGACATCCTTCTTCCCGTTGTTGCTATCGACGATGCTGTCGGCTTGGTGGTTTTCGCTATCTCGCTGGGTGTTGCAAAATCCTTTGGCAGCGATGGCGGCATCAGTGTCGCATCGGCGCTTGTCGAGCCGCTGTTGGAGGTTGTTTGCTCGCTCGTGCTCGGCTTTGTTCTCGGTGTGCTTTTCAGCGTTTTCGAGAAGTATTTTAAATCCAACAGTAAACGTCTTACTCTCTCTATCACCTTTGTGCTCGTTGCGGTTGCAATGGCAAAGCTAAAGTTTGTTGTGGGCGGCGTTCACATCGGATTTTCATCGCTGCTTGTTTGTATGATGCTCGGTACCGTGTTCTGCAATATGTGCGATTTTTCGGACGAGATCATGGGCAAGACAGACAAATGGACAGCACCCCTGTTCGTTATCTTCTTTGTGCTTTCGGGTGCCGAGCTTGAGTTCTCGGTGTTCAAGGATCCTATCATCATAGTAATCGGTGCGATCTATATCCTTACCCGTGCGCTTGGCAAATATTACGGTGCCGGCTGGAGCGCAAGATTTATGAAATGCGATGCCAACATCGTCAAGTATCTCGGCATCACGCTGTTCCCGCAGGCAGGCGTTGCGCTCGGTATGTCTGCGATAGTTGCAACCGAGTTTTCCGATGCATCTATCGGTATGGTCGTTCGTAACATCACGCTTTTTGCGGTTCTTGTTTACGAGCTTGTCGGCCCGATGCTCACAAAGATCGCGCTCACCAAGGCGGGCGATATTACTCCTCGTACCGTTATTAACCTCGGCGAAGAAGACGACGAGTAAAAAACGCCTGTAATGGCGCAGAACGCATAAATGCTATAAAAAATCGACATCGCTCGCAGTAGGTTTCTACAGCGTCGGATGTCGATTTTTCATTGATATGCGTTTTTGCGTTTTTGTGATTATTAATACGGTTTTTTGTGCATAATAAAAGAAAAACAGGAGGAAAATTATGCACGAAAACGATACTTTAAAATTACTGCGCGAGTGTGATGCGGGTGTAAAAATGGGGGTTTCATCGATAAACGAGGTGATTCCCGACGTAAAATCCGAGGATCTCAGGCAGATGCTCACCGATTGCCGAAATCAGCACGAGATATTACTGTCGGATATAAAAGAAAAGCTTGACGAAAACTGCGACAAGGGAAAAGAGCCCGCGCCTGCGGCAAAAGGGATGTCCTGGATAAAGACCAACGTTAAAATGGCGCTCGACGATTCCGACAGGACGGTTGCCGACCTTATCACCGACGGCTGCAATATGGGGGTAAAATCGCTTCACCGCTATCTCAACCAATATTCCGCCGCCGATGACGTCTCAAAGGGCTTTGCCAACCGTCTTATCACGCTTGAGGATGATCTTGCACGTCAGATGCGCTGCTATTTATAACAAAACGAGCCGTGTTCAAAAAACACGGCTCAGACCGAAGACAAACTCGTTCTTTACACCCTTGAAAGAAAACATTAAAAGAAAACTCAGCTTCTAAAAAAATGGGGGCTGAGTTGTATTTATATACAAGGAATATAAATTTTATTGTATTTTCAAGGGCTTTTCCGCAAAGCTCGTCTACCTTACCTTTGTAATCCTACGCTCGCTTTGCGAAAAAAATAACTTCGTTTCTCTCAGTCTGCTTCAGTTTGCAGACTTTGTCTGCAAACTGAGCCGTGTTCAAAAAACACGGCTTTCTATTTGCGATTGACAAAGCTTTTGATTTGGTATAAAATCTTACTGTAAAAATCTTAACGGGGGATATGTTATGAAAAAGAGATTGTTTTGTTTTATTTTGTGCATTTTTATGCTGGTGTCCCTTGCCGCCTGCGGCGAGGAAAATGAAACCGAGTCATCCGCGTCCGAGCCCGAGGTTATAATTCCGACTGTAAACGGCGTTTCGATTGCCGATTTTACGGTTATTTATAAGGACGACTCCGAATCGGCACAGAAGCATGTTATCGCGGCGCGGAATTTTGTTTCGCAGATCAAGGAGAAGTTTGGCATCGAGCTTAAATACGATCCCGATTATATGCCCGAGACCGAAAACGAGATCATCTTCGGCGAGGCAAACCGCGAGATAGCGCAGAGCAACAAGGTTGATTTTACATACGGACAGTACAAGATAATCATCGAGGGCACAAAGGTGCTTTTTGCCGCCGGCTATGCAAACGGCAGTAATGCCGCGGCAGAGGATTTTTGCCGCCGTATAACCGAAACGCCGGATATGGCAGACAGCGTGCTCGAGGGTGAAAAGGATATTATCAGAGTTGCCTGTGTCGGCGACAGCATCACGCAGGGCATCAACTCCACAAACCCCAAAACGATGACCTACCCCTATTACATCCAGCAGATGCTCGGATTGGATTATTACGTGCTCAATGCGGGCATAAGCGCATATTCGATCTGCAAGATAGATCCGCTTGCATATTACAAGCACGACGTATACAAGCAGGCGCTCGATTTAAAGCCCGACGTTGTTTTATTTGCTCTCGGCACGAACGATGCCAACCCCAACCCCGACACACCGAGCAAGGATTGGGAAAACCCCGCAAACAATCGAGTTGAGGTATTTAAGGCGAGCACCAACGAGCTTCTGGATTCGTTTGTTAACGCAAATCCCGACGTTCAGATATATATCGTGCTCCCCGCATCGCTCTTTAAGGTGGGCGGCGACGGCTGGAGTGCAGAGGCGTGGACGGCTAATATCGTAAAATATTCGCATCCGCTTTTAAAGGAGATCGCCGAAAAACGCGGGCTCCCGACGGTAGACCTTTTTGATTGGTCGGTAGAGCACAAGGAGGTATTTACCGACGGCTTGCATCCAAAGGATTCCACCTACAAGACCTTTGCACAGTATATCTATGATTGCATCAAGGATACGGTAAAAACGGTTGAATAACAAACAAAAGACCGAGCGTGGTACCACGCTCGGTCTTTTGCCAGAATGAAAAATCAACAAAGAAGATCAGTTTTCTTTGATATACGGAAAGCGCTCGCAGAATCTGCCCGCGGCGGGAACGTAACGGTCGATCGCCTCACAGTAGTAGCCGTCCCAATATCCCTCCAATGCGCAGTAGATCAGCTTAGATACCGCATTGTCGGGATCGGGGGATTCGATATTGCCGTTTTCAATATCGGAGATAAGGCCGGATATAAGATAATCGATATATCCGGTCAGCTTTTCGCCTCCCGCAAAGGTGAGCGTGCATTGAGTAAGCTCAAACATTTCGTTGCTTTGATAGGTGTATGCAAACCAGGTGCCTGCGTATACCTCAATGCGATAGTCGCCCTCGGGCAGAGGCACACATGCCTCGTCTCTTACTATCCAAAGCTCGTTTTCGGGCGCAAATTCCTCATGCAAAAGATCGCTGATATATGCGGTTATCTCCTGCGAGGTAAACGAAAGCTGCCCTACAAGCTCGCCCGTTTGGTGCGAATATACGTCGATAACAACGCCGTGTCCTCTGTCGGAGCCGTCGATATAAGCGGTGTTTACGTCACACTCGGTATAAGCGTATTCGGGATAGACGAAAGCGGTGTTTTCCGACGGAATTTCGATATCGGCATCGGCTCCCTCGCTTGCTTCGTCCTCGGGCGCGGGCTCGGATACAGTCGGCTCGGATGCGGTCGGCTCGGATACTTCGGGCGCGGTCTCCGCACTTTCAAGCTGCTGCAGCGTATCGGGGATCGGGTAATTTTCGGTTGCCGAGCCGTGAAGCAGCGATAACCCTGCGGTCAGTACAAGCGCCGCCGCGGTGATCAACGAAAGCGTTATCAACGCAAGTGTTTTGCTTTTCATAAATATTTCTCCTTTCTGTTGTGATGCCATGAGTATAGGAGTGTGTTGTTTTGGAAATGTCGGTTTAGTTGTTATGGTTTTGTAAAATTAAATACAACCGTTGCGACGGTTCCTTTGGATAACTCGGATTCAAACAAAAGCTCTGCATTATGCGCTTTGGCTATTCTATCGCAAAGCGAAAGTCCCAATCCCGTTCCGCCGTCCTTGCGTGAGCGCGATCTGTCGGTTCTGTAAAACGGCTCTTTTATGCGGCATATCTGCTCGCTTGTCATGCCTATGCCGTTGTCGCAAACCGAGATCAGCAGCTTATCCTCCTGCACTTCGCATCCGATCATTACCGTTCCGCCGTTCTTGCAGGCGTTTATCGCGTTTTTTATAAGATTGGTAACAAGAATCTCTATCAGCGCCGCATCGCAATACAGACAAAAGCTCACGGAACGTATTTTCAGCTCCACACCTCGCTGTGCGGCATAATGCCCCAACGCCTTTGCCGAATCGGAAATGACCAAACCGATATCCGCGTTTTCGGCTTTTATGCCGTTCTCGCGGATAAACGCCTCGTCAAGCAGACGGTCGCCGATGCGCTTCAAGTGCTCCGACTCGCTGATGATATATTCTATCGCCTCTGTTTTTTCATCCTCGCCGATGTTTGCGTTAAGCAGGTATTCGGCATATCCGCGTATAGAGGTCAGGGGCGTTCTCATTTCGTGCGCAAGATTGTCGAGCATTATCTGCTTTGTTTTTGCGTTTTCGGTCAGCTCGTCCATTTGCGTTTCGATATGCTCTGCCATACGGTTAAAATCGGAGGCGAGCAACGAAAATTCGTCTTTCCCGCTGTCGTCTGCGCGTGCCGAGAAATTGCCGCTTGCGATCTCCTCGGTTGCCTGCTTAAGCTTTTCCAAAGGATCTGAAAGACGGCGCAATATCAAAAACAGCACCAACGCAAGCACCAACGATGCGCCGACCGAGGTGATGACGAAAACCGTCGAAATGCTTTTGAAATCCTCATCGAGAAAGCTGACGTCCTTTGAGTAGGTCATCGTGTATTGCCCGTCGGCTGTAAGAACGCTTATCAATATATATCGCTTTCCGTTTGTGCGCTGTGTCGATAACAGGTTCGGCTTGGGTATTTGGGCACCGTCGGGGATAGAGGAAACTATGACGTTTTCGTTTTCGTCGGCAAAAAGCAGACCTATGTCCTTTTGACCGTAATAATCAACGAACGAGCTCATCACCTGTCTTTTTCCGTTTTCGTTCAAGCGGCTTATATTGTTCTCGAACGTCGAGGAGATCATCGATGCTTCGGAAAGGCAAAGCTCCTTTGCCGCCAGCGAGCTTTTGTGCTGAGTATAGTATGCAAGCGAGAATATGCAGGCGTTCAGGAGCAAAAGAAACAGCAAAAGGGTCGTCAAATAGGTTTTTTCTCTGAATTTCATAGCTCGAACCTGTATCCGGTTTTGTAAAGTGTTTTCAGCCGGTCGGCAATTTTCAGCTTTGCGCGGAGCTGGCGTATATGGACGTCAACGGTTCGCGTGTCGCCCTCGTAATCGTATCCCCAAACCAGCGATATAAGCTTCTCGCGTGACAGGGCGATGTTACGGTTCAATATAAGCGTTTCGAGCAGAGCGTATTCTCTGGGCGTGAGTATTATTTCCTTGCCCTCGGAAAACACCCGCTTTGCCGAGAAATCGATAATCACATTATCAAACTCCAGCTTTGCTTCTTCTTTTTTGGTGCGTCTTAATATCGCGCGCACTCTCAGCAGAAGCTCTTGTATTTCGAACGGCTTTATGATATAATCATCTGCACCGAGCGAAAGACCCTTTAGCTTATCTCCGATACCGTCCTTTGCGGTGACAAAGATAAACGGAGTGCCCTTTGTGTGCTCGCTCAGCTCAAAGCCCGATACCGACGGGAGCATGATATCGAGTATTATCAGATCAAATTTATCGAGCTCCATCAGCGTTATCGCCTGCCTGCCGTCCTCTGCGCTCACACAGGTGTGTCCCACCAGCTCGAGATTGCGACGTATCAGATTCCGTATCGAGCGCTCGTCCTCTACTATCAGAATTTTTGCCATTTTTTCACCGCCGTATATTTGTTTATATTTATTATAACACAAAAATGTGTTGGATTTGTTATAAATCACGCCGAAAATTCGGAGAATGTAATATGACCTACGATGAGATTAAAAACGCAAACGACCTGATCTTCGGCCGTTTGTCGATATTGCTTAACAACAAGCCCGATTTTATCACCGAGGAAATGGTGTCGGAACTGAAAAACAGCTTTTCCGTAAGCACCGAGACGGCTTTTTCTCTGCTTGCCTGCGCCGCGCTCGGATTTGATACCGATTTTGAGTTTGATAAAAAGCTGTGGGAGAGCTATTCGCCCCTGATGCTCCATTATCTCGACGAAACGGATTTTATAAAGAACGAGTACTACTCGGCGGTAAACATCAAAGCGGGCAAAAAGCACGGGGAATGGGAGCTCCGCGAGGATATTATCGCACCGTACACTATGTTTGTTTGCGATGATCCGTTAACTCTGCCGGATGGGCGGATCATACCGCAGATCGGCTATTTTGATACCGAATACAAATGTCTTTCGGTGCTCCAAAACGGCAGGGAATGGATGACGATGATGCCCAACGAGCTCGTTACTCAGCGCGCTCCGATAAAAAGAGCGAGAGGCAGGGTGTGCACCTACGGTCTCGGGCTCGGTTATTTCGCGATCAAGTGTGCGTTGAAAAATACGGTTAGCAAAGTGACGGTTGTCGAACGCGACGAAAGCGTGATAAACCTTTTTAATGAACTTATTTTGCCGAATTTTGATATAAAAGACAAAATCGAAATAATCCGTGCCGATGCCTTTGAGTTTGCCGAAAAAGAGGCGCCGAAGCGCAATTACGATTATATTTTCGCGGATATCTGGCACGATCCCTCCGACGGAGTATGGATGTATCAACGCTTTAAAGAGCTTGAGCATCTATGTCCGAACACCGAGTTTGATTATTGGATAGAAAAGACGTTAAAGTTATACATATAATGAAAGGAATAAAAATGATTAAGAAAATTATTGTTTCGTGTCTTTCGGCGCTGTATCTGTTTATTTGCGGACTGTATATTTACAGCGTGTGCAGCATGATGTTGATGGAATCGTCTTATTTGGCAGAGTCGTCCGACGGTTCGGGATACATTCTGACGCACGGCGTGAAAATGTCTGCGTCTTGGTTCATTGTAATGGCTATCGGATTGATAATGTTTATAGCTTTAGTTGCGGCAATAACCTTTTGGTTTTTATATCTTGTCAAAAGGAAAAATTCTTATGCAAAAATCTTTTGTATTTTGAACATAGCCCTCGGTATCTGCTATTTGTTAGTTGGCAGTTCTGCATTTGCATTGATAGCGACAATATATAGACCGGTGTGCTTTTTCACCTCTGCACTTCAGTTCTTTCGTTGGATAGGAAATGTTGACATTGTGACAGCGATTCAAGACGTTATTTTCTTGTTTTTGCCCATTGTTTATGCCTTTATTCCGCTTGGTTGGGAATTGATAAAACGCAAAAAAACAAAAACTTTGCAATAGAAAAAAGGACGAGATTAAATCTCGTCCTTTAACTTTTATCCGTAAATTTTCGCTTTTATATACTTTTGGTTCGAGGGGAAGTTTATTGTAAGAACCTCCATACCGCGAATATTGGCAAAATTGAACGAGCCGGCGCAGGGAACTCGCGCATCGGTAACGTCGTAGGAAACGTAGGTCACCGCGCTCCATATCATCGATTTCAGCGTGGCTTTCGGCATATTCGTCACGACGTACGGCAAAACCGCCTTTAACAGCTCGTGTAGCTGGGAAAGCGATTTCCCTTTGCAGTTATTGACAAATTGAGTTAAAAGGTCTCGCTGGTGGAGAGTTCTCGTAAAGTCGCCGTCATAAAAATTACGGCTTCTTGCATACCCGAGCGCGCCTCCGCCGTTTAGGTGGATAACGTGCGTGCCGTCTGTCGCCTGATCCTTGGTAAGCCCCGAAACCTGTGAAAAGGTTTTGAAATAGTTGTAATTGGTGCTGTTTACCGTAATATCTATTCCGCCGATAACGTCTACCGCCTGCTCAAATGCGCTTATGCTTACCGTGAAATAATAGTCGATATCAATATCGAAATTAAGCTCCAGCGTTTTGATCAGCAGCGAGGGACCGCCGGCGGCATAGGCCGCGTTGATACGGTTGTTCTGATATCCCGGAATAGCCACGTAGGTATCACGCATGAACGAGGTAAACACGATACGGTTTTTGAGGTTGTTTATCGACATCAATATTATCGTATCGCTTCGCGCATATTTGCCGCTGACCGTGTCGGCACCGATAAGAAGAATGTTTATAACGTCCTTTTTGTACTCATCGGATACGTTTTCACCGTCGAAAAGTCCCTCGATTATCTCATAGTCGGGCTCGTAGGGGGGCTCGGGTGGGGGAGTGTAGCCGCCACCGCCTCCGCTTCCGCCGCCGGTGTTTCCGCTGCCGTCGCTTCCGCTGTTGCTTGTGCCCTCATCGGTGCTTGTGTCGGAGCCCGATTCGTCTCTGTCTGCCTCGGGATCTACAAAATTGGATGTATCGATACCCATATCGTATTCATCGTAGTAGTCCGAGCCGTCGATATCCACGCCCGACCATTCCTCCTCGCCCTCGCTGACGTAGGAGATATAATCAAGCGTGTCGTTGATAAAATAATTTACCGCAAAAAACGCGATCCCGACGGTCAAAAGCAACAGAGCAAGCAGGCAAAGCAGAACTATCAGGATGATCCTGCCTGTTTTTTTCTTCTTTTTTTTCGGGATATCGTAATTGTCCATATTTAAATATTCGGACATTTGATTCGCCTCGATAAAAATTGATTCGGGCGGAGCTTCCCCCCGCCCGAATCAATTATATCACTCCGTATTGCTTTTGTCAATCGGAGGTTGTTATCATGTTATTTTCTTCCATATAGTCCTCTACCAGACACAACAGCTTTGCGCTTTCTGCCTTGGTAAGCACCCTGCTCGGCTCGGCGTTTGCAAAAAATCCCGCGTTGGTTGCCGAGATAAGCGCGGACATCGCGCCCTCGCCGTTTGCCGATGCGCTTTCGGAGTTGATTTTCGGCAATCCCAGCGCGGCGCTTATCATATATGCCGCGTCTGATACGGTTATCGGATCATATGGTGCAAACTCGCCGTTGTTCAGGCGTATCATTCCGTTTTCCGCGGCGGCGGAGATATAGCCCTTGAGTCCCGAGGATAATCCGTTGTCATCGGTTATCACGCTGTCGGCAACCGCGATTATATCGGTGTCCTGCTGTGCCACCCGCATAAGCATCACCAAAAATTCCACCTTGGATACCTCTTTTTCGGGCTCGAATATATAATTTCCGTCTACGTATTTATAAACCATAACGTCGTCGCGGCACATCCTGTGTGCGTATATGTGGTTCATATCGTTCTGCATATCCGCAAAAACAAGGTGAGTGTCATTTTTCTCTACCGAAAACTTAAGCGTTGCGCGCTCGGATACCGCTCCGAAACGGTCGGTGACGGTGTATATCAGTCGGTCACTGCCCGAGAAATCGTCTTTTGGGGTGTAAACTATTCTGCCGTCATCGTAAATATCGATAAATCCGTCGGTGGGATAGGCGACCACGTTTACGGTATAGCTGTCTCCGTCGGGCTCGCTGATCTTAAGATTTCCCTCGCAGGTAATACCCGATACCGCGTTTATTTCGCTGTCGGAAGCAATAGGAGGCGAGTTTGCGCCGTCCTTGAATACGAGCTCGCATTTTAATTCTCTGCCGTCAAAGGTGGCGCTGTCACAGGTGAATCCGAAAAAGGCGCTCTTGCAATCGGAATTGGGAACGAATTTTAAATATTCGAGCGAATTCGCCGGCAGAGTTTGCCCCTTTGTAACAGATGTGCCGTTAAACATAAGCGCGCCGAGCTTTGATTCGGGCAGCTCGGTCACGGTGATGTAGTTCACCGTCTCGCCGAGTATATTTTCAAACTCGGATCTCGCAAACGATGTGCTTTCGCCCTTTTCGCCCTGCTTTATCAGCGTTGTCTGCTTTTGAAGCAACGACAGCGCGGGCGGTCGGTCGGGGGCTTTCTGTATTTCGCTCTCGCTTGTGCAGGCGCAAAACGAAAACAGCATGATCAACGTCAACAAAATAATAATCGGTTTTTTCATAGCAAAACCATCCTTGTTTTATTCTTCGTTAATTTATACACGCTTGGTACAAAAAATATGCAGAAAATCGGTTGCAACATAATAAACCCTGTGGTAAAATAATAAAAAAAGGAGGCGGCATAATGGAAAAATGCTTTGTTGCGGTAAGCGGCGGCGTGGACAGCGCGGTGGCGTTGCTGCTGCTTAAGAACAGCGGATATTCGGTCGAGGGCATAACCATGCGCGCCTTCACAAAAGAACTTGTGCCGACAGCAAACGATAACGAATCGAACGAGGCGAAAAAGCTTTGCGCCTCGCTCGGAGTTGAGCATCGGCTTGTCGATCTGTCCGATGAGTTCAAAAACACCGTCGTGGCGGATTTTGTTTCCTCCTATGCAAACGGCGAAACGCCCAACCCCTGTATAATTTGTAACCGCGATATAAAATTCGGCGCGCTTGCCGAGTATACCTTCGCACACGGGGGAGATATATACGCAACAGGTCATTACGTGCGTGTAAAGCAGTGCGGAGACCGCAAGGTGATCCTTCGCGGCAGGGACGAAAAAAAGGACCAAAGCTATATGCTCTGGTGCCTTTCGCAATCGCAGATCGCGCATTTTGCCGCCCCGTTGGGCGAGTACGGCAAGGAAGAGGTACGCGAGATCGCACGTGAAAACGGATTTTCTGTTGCCGATAAGGGCGACAGTCAGGATATCTGCTTTATTCCCGACGGCGATTACCGCGCTTTTCTGGACAGGATCGCCGGCAATACCGATGCTTCGGGCGAATTTGTACACAAAAACGGGGAAATTTTGGGAATACACCAAGGTCAGCGCTGTTATACCATCGGTCAAAGAAAAGGGCTCGGCATTGCGTATACCGAACCGCTTTACGTTATCGGCAGAGATATAAATAAAAATCGTATAATACTCGGAAGCAACGGAGATCTGTTCACAAACAGCTTCACCGTGCGCTCGGCTTCGTTTTCGGCACTCGATTTCCCGAGCGGAAGCATAAGGTGTGAAACACGCATCCGCTATCACGCGCCGTTTGTTGCCTGCACCGTCACCCCGATAGGAGACCGTCGCTTGCTTGTAGAGACCGATACTCCGGTCCGCGCCGCAACGGCGGGACAATCTGCCGTTTTTTATGACGGAGAAACACTTTTGGGCGGCGGAATTATCGAAAATCGGCTTTAAAAGCACCTTTTGCGGCTGTTTTTACAGCTTTCTGTGTTGCCGCAACGGTAGCAAAGCTCGTTTTCGCAATAACCGCTTTGCCAAAAATCGATGATGTTTTTCACCGTGGTCTCCGCGATGTTGTTTAATGCCTCCTCGGTAAGAAACGCCTGATGCGAGGTCACAAGCACGTTCGGCATCGATATAAGCCGCGCAAGCGTGTCGTCGTCGATAATGTGCCCCGAATAATCCTCGAAAAACACATCCGATTCTTCCTCGTAAACGTCTAAGCAGGCGGCACCTATCTTGCGCGATTTTATTCCGCGCAGTAATGCCTCCGCATCGATGAGCGCACCGCGCGAGGTGTTGATTATCACCACACCCTTTTTCATCTTTTCTATTGCGCGCCCGTCTATCATATGCCGCGTTTCCTCGGTCAGCGGACAATGCAGGGAGATCACGTCGCTTTTTTCAAATATCTCATCGAGCGAAACGTAGCTTATACCGCTGTTTTCGGTAGGGAATTTATCGTACGCCAGCACCTTCATACCGAAACCGTTGCAGATGTCGATAAACACTCTGCCTATCCTGCCCGTGCCGATAACACCCACCGTCTTGCCGTGGAGGTCAAAGCCGGTCAGGCCGGAAAGCGAAAAGTTGTGGTCCTTTGTGCGAATATACGCCTTGTGTATACGGCGTATCGAGGTGAGAAGCATCGCCATCGCGTGCTCGGCTACGGCATAGGGCGAATATGCGGGCACGTGGAATATGTGAAGCTTTTTAAAAGCGTGCTTTACGTCAACGTTGTTGTAGCCCGCACAGCGCAGTGCAACCGCGCGCACACCCATTTCGTACAGCTTATCGATCGTTTCGGCATCTACCGTGTCGTTTACAAAAACACAAACTCCGTCGTATCCGTTTGCCAAGGAAACGGTATCGCGGTTTAATTTCGTTTCAAAAAACGTAAATTCAACACCCGATTCATCCCCGTATTTTTCAAACGACGGGATATCGTACGGCTTTGTATCAAAAAATGCAAATCTCATAGATCAAACCTCCGTATAGGACTTCTGTACTTTAATTATACCCACATTTTTATATAATTTTCGTTGCAAGAGCAACACGTGTGAAAAGGAGAAAAATATGCTTGAAACAAGAGGATTGACAAAGGTTTACCGTCCCAAAAAGGGCGTACCGGTCACGGCGCTTTCGTCGGTTTCGCTTAAGTTTCCCGATAAGGGAATGATATTTCTGCTCGGCAAATCGGGCAGCGGCAAATCCACGCTTCTTAATCTGCTCGGCGGTCTGGACAGCTATGACAGCGGCGAGATAATCATAAAAGGCGTTTCGTCAAAGGACTTTAAGCAGCAGCATTTCGATTCCTACCGCAATACCTACGTTGGATTTATTTTTCAGGAATACAATATTTTAGAGGGCTTTACCGTCGGAGCAAATATCGCGCTCGCACTTGAGCTGCAGGGCAGAAAGGCGACCGACGAGGAGATCAACAGGATACTCTCCGATGTTGATCTTGCCGGCTACGGTGCGCGCCGACCGAACGAGCTGTCGGGCGGTCAGAAGCAGCGTGTCGCTATCGCGCGTGCGCTGGTAAAGAACCCCAAAATAATTATGGCGGACGAGCCGAGCGGTGCGCTCGATTCCGAAACCGGCAAGCAGGTTTTTGAAACGCTTAAAAAGCTCTCAAAGGAAAAGCTTGTAATAGTTGTTTCGCACGACCGCGATTTTGCCGATACCTACGGCGACCGTATTATCGAGCTGGGCGACGGTAAGGTCATCAGCGACACCACGGCGACAGAGGAAACGCAGGACGAGCAGGGAATAACGTTCGAGGGCAACACCGCAAAGATCCCCATGGATTACCGCCTTACCGAGCAGGACCGTATAGCCATAAACGAGTATCTCGAGAAGCTCCAAAACGGCGGAGAGCTTGAGTTTACAAGCAACAAAAAGGTTCGCGGATTCGCCCCTACCGAGCAGGATAAGATAGTTGTAGAGGATAAAACACCGTTTAAGCTCTTAAAATCCAAGCTGTCGCTTAAGCACTCCTTTAAGATCGGCGCGAGCGGATTAAAGCACAAAAAATTCCGTCTGGTCATGACGATCTTGCTTTCCTGCATTTCGTTTGTTCTTTTCGGCTTGGTCGATACGTTTTCGGCGTACGATCATATAAAAACCACCGCAAACTCGATCCACGACAGCGGTATCTCCTATGCCGCCGTTTCAAAAAATTCGCTTATCGGAGAGGGTATGGATTCCTATTGGCGAAGCGTTAAGATGAACGACGACGATATAACCGCGCTTGCCTCCGATGTCGGAATCAATTTTGCGGGAGTGTATTCGGGCGGCAACGGAAATATGCTCGGGCTCGAATCCAACATAGGCGATAAAGAGGTGATGTCGTACAACGAGTACGGCATGAGCAACGAGCTTAAAAGCTTTTCGGGTATTGTCGAGACGGACGAGAGCGATCTTGAGAAGCATGGCTACACACTCTTGGCAGGAAAAATGCCCGACGGCACCAAGGATGAAATTGCAATAAGCGAGTATTTGTTCGAGACGTTTAAAAAATACGGATACCGCAGAATCACCGTCGATGAGTACGGCGGATATAATCAGGATAAGACGGTAAGCATCGATCAATATTCCGATATGGTGGGAAAAGAGCTGTTTGTCGATAACGTTTTGTATGAGATCTCGGGCGTTATCGATACCGGATTTGATGCCGAGCGTTATTCCTCGCTTGGCGGAAACAGCAAAAGCAACGATGCCGCAGACACCGTGCTCGATTGGGTGCTGTATTCTGAGTTTGAGAACGCGGTTTCCTATAACTATACCGGTATGATGATCGTCGGCAACGGCTTTTTGGACCGCTATTTCCAAAGCCACGCGGTATATGTTCAGCTGTATTACGGAAATTTGTCTCTGCAGAACGAAAATTTGTATTTTTCAGCATACAACGTTGCAAAATTAAGCGGTATCGATCCCGACGATGTTATTTGGCGGAGCGGCAAAAAAGCTTCTCTCGGAGAAAAAGAGCTGATCCTGTCTGCCGATCTCGTAATGGATTTTATGGGCGCGGCCGAGCACGATGAGAACGGACAGTTATCTATTGATTGGGAACGTATAAGTAACAGCTTCGGGTTGGAATACAGCGATTATATGAGTGACAGCGAGTTTAGCGGGGACGGATATACGGTCGTCGGCGTATACGATAATTTTTACGCCTCAAGCAGCAACGTGCACGGCTTGGCGGTCATCTCCGATGCGTTTTATAACGATTGCTTTTCGGAGTACGACGGCAAATATGATTTTGCGCTTGCCGCTATGCCGAAAAGCAAGGGCGATATACAAAAGCTCGCCGAGTATTGCTATACCGAGCGCGATAATACCCGCTTCACGCTTAACAACCCCGCCAGCTTCGAGCTTGATGCGCTCGACGAGATAATAAAGACACTTGCAAAGGTATTCCTGTATATCGGCTTGGGCTTTGCGGTGTTTGCATCCTTCCTGCTTGCAAACTTTATTGCAACGAGTATATCCTATAAAAAGCAGGAAATAGGTATTCTGCGTGCGATCGGCTCACGCGGGAACGACGTTTTCCGTATCTTCTTTGCCGAGGCATTTATCATTGCGATGATAAACTTTGCGCTCGCCTGTATCGGTACGTGCGCGGTTACAAATATTATCAATTCCGCAATAAGAGATACGGGTATTCTTGTAACCGTGCTCAATTTCGGCATAAGACAGATGCTTTTGCTGTTGGCTGTGAGCGTTTGCGTTGCTTTTGTCGCATCCTTCCTTCCCGTTAAGAAGATCGCCTCCAAAAAGCCGATCGATGCGATAAGAAACCGCTGAAAAGCATCGTTTGGCGGCATATTGATATAAACAGTATAAAAAACGGAGGATAAAATGAAAAAATCCATTTCGTGTTTTCTTGCGTTGTTATTGATGCTTACCGTTTTCCCCTTGGCGCTTATCGGGTGCGATGAGCCCGAGGATACCGAAAGCCAATCAAGCGAGAGCGAGGAAGCATCGCAAAACGAGGAGAGTAAGCCGATGATTATTACAGGTGATCCCAACTATACCAACGCAGCACTTAACAAAACCTACACAAAATCGTCGCTTCATCCGGCAGATAAGCCCTCTTATCCCGATGAGAACAGTAAAAGCATGACCGACGGTGTCCGTCCCGCCGAATCCGCAAATTACACCGACAAGGCGTTTATGGGCTTCAGCCGTTCGAGTGCCGATTACAACGCAAACGGCTATTCCTGGCTGACGGTTGACCTCGGGGGTATTTATTATCTCGATAAATTTGTGGTTTCCTCTGCATCCGCTAAGTTTATGAGCGTCGGTATCGATGCTCCCGCGTTTGTTTGGATTTATCTTTCCAACGACGGCAAGGAGTGGTACCGCGCCGGCAAGACCTCGCACGTTGACGATCCTTCAAAGACAAACGTCGAGAGCGAGCTTGTGCTCGAGTCGGCGCTCACCGCGCGTTACGTTCAGTATCGCTTTTGTGTAAACGCGGGCGGCTGGCTGTTTGTAAGCGAGGTCGAGGCGTTTGGTATCGCGGCAGAGGCGGCGGTGGATTACCCCGAACAAAACGTTGATCAAAGAATCCTTTTTGTCGGCAACAGCACCACCTATTTCTTTAATATTCCCTATAAGGTAGAGGCGCTTTGCGAGGCGGCAGGGCTGAATATCGAGGTCGAGTATTGCTGCGGCGGCGGTGCTTATCTGCATCAGTATGCAAATGCCGATCACGCTCTCGGTGAGCTGTTCAGAAGCAAGCTCAAAAAATACGATTATGATTACGTTGTGCTTCAGGACAACGGCAACGCAAATTACGAAAATTCTCAGCCCGCTTTGGAAGTATTGATCCCGATGATAAGAGATACCGGCGCAGAGGTCGTGCTTTATAAGCGCTACTCCTCCAACAGCGATCCGGCACAGCGTAAAAACAGCGCATACAGACACGAGGTGAACTATACTAAGCTTGCCGAGACTTATGATATCGAAAAGGTTGCGCCCTCTGCGGATGCGTTCCTTATCTGTACCGAGAAATATCCCGATATAAATCTGTATCACACCGATAATTCGCACCACTCGGATAACGGCGCATATCTTAACGCCTGCGTTCTTGCCATAACCTATTTCGGCTTGGATCTGACTGACAATACCTATACCGCAGGTCTCGATGAAGAAACCGCCCGTGCGCTCAGAGAATGTGCAAAAATCGCCTGCGAGCAGGGATATGATTATTCCGCATAATATAACAAATTAAAATTAACGTGTTTGTAGGGAAATGCAGACCACGCCCTCGCATTCGTCAAACAGCAACAAAACGTATAAGGCTTTTTGTTTAAAAAAGAGTGGACACGGCGTGTACGTGTATGCTATAATTAACATAAAGGAGGGGACTTTATGAAAACACGTTTTGTTGTATATGTTCTTGTTATCTGTGCTTTTGCGGCTTTGCTTTCATCTTGCGGTAATGATGACGGGAATAACGATACACTGGTACTTAATTCCAAATATTTTAACGAACTGAAAGCAGAAGCAAAAGAACCGGATGTCCAATGGCTGCAAAACCATTATTTGACAGGCGAAAACGATTGCTATAACGGTCCGGATCTTGAAATAAATGATGTTCAGGGCGAGCTGTGTCTGCAGGAATACAAACAAGAGAGTGTTCATCACATCAATCTGGCACATTATAATTTTATTGGAACGGATGCAGGCGAGTTTGGCGGTGGCATTATATGTGCGAAATACGACGGGCAAAGTAATGATGAATCGCCGGAGCTTGTTTTATCGGAAAATTGTCTTGGCTTTTTGGGCTTGGATGCGGATGTGCCCGCGTGCTATGCTTTTACCGGAATTGCGCATATGGGAATAGACAGGGGCGGGATTTACAAAATCGAGCTTTTGGATGACGGCTCTGACGGCTATGCAATTAATAAGCTTGTCGATCTCGGTTCCGAACCTCTTGCATTTGCGATGGACGGACAAAACATAATCGTTGCTACAAAAAAATCGTTGGTTTCGGTTGACGAAACCGGAAAAATAACCGAGCTTTTTGTTTCTGATTATTGGGAAGCGTTGCATGTTAATTCGATGTTGAATTACGACGAGTATTATTATTTCGGCACATCATCGGGCATTTTGAAATTCGTTAAGGAATCAAAAACGGTTGTTTGGTATCCGTACCATTAGGCACCCGGCGAGTGATGTTGCACAACACAAAAATAAAACGATATGTCTGTGAAAAATCACAAGGCATATCGTTTTTTATTTATGTATTACGTTGTCTTTAACCGTTTAGGGGGAGGGAGTTGGCAATTAACCCTCGTAAGCATCCTTATCAACGATGATAACGGTGTTGGGGTGGAGCTTAAGGAGAGTAGCGGGGTTCGAGGTGGTGATCTTGTCGTCAAGAAGCTCGCTTACTGCCTGATGCTTTGCCTTGCCGGTAGCAAGAAGAATGATGGTCTTCGCCTTCATGATAGAAGCCATACCCATGGTGACTGCCTGAGTGGGAACGTCCTCCTTCTTCTCGAAGAAACGGGCATTAGCGTTGATGGTGCTCTCGGTGAGCGAGGTGAGGTGGGTACCTGCAACGAGCTTCTCATCGGGCTCGTTGAATGCGATATGACCGTTCTGACCGATACCGAGAACCTGAATATCTACACCGCCTGCCGCATCGATAGCAGCGTCGTACTCTGCGCCCATAGCCGCGGGATCTGCCGCAAGACCGTCGGGAACACGGGTGTTCGCCTTGTCGATGTCGATGTGATCGAAAAAGTTAACGTTCATAAAATAGCGGTAGCTCTGATCGTGGGTGGGAGCCAAAGGATAGTATTCGTCAAGGTTAAAGCTCTTGCAGTCCTTGAACGAGATCTCGCCCTTCTTGTTCATATCGGAAAGGATCTTGTACATTCCGACAGGAGTGCTGCCGGTAGCAAGACCGAGTACCGAGTTGGGCTTCATATAAACCTGTGCCGCAAAAATCTTAGCCGCCTCTTTTGCAACGGCATCTGCGTTTTCGCAAACGATGATTCTCATTTTTATTGTCCTCCGAAAAATAATTTTCTATTTGGGATTATAGCACTACGATAGCATAATGTCAATATAAAAAGCCGCGAAAACGGCTTTTTATCTGTATTTTGACACGAATTCTTTTCCTGTTATTAGATAGTGGATGGACACGTCAAAATATTCGGAAAGTCGCATTAACGTTTCGAGGTCGGGGCTGCGTTTTCCGTTTTCGTAATAAGAAAGCGACTCGCGGCTCATGTTTAAGTCCATAGCCACTTTTAACTGACTGTATTCCTTTTTTCGCCTTATTTCGTACAAGCCAAGCATTTTCATACGCCAAACACCCTGTTTCTTAAAATACCTTGACTTTATTGTAACAATATGTTACGATAAAAATGTAACAATATGTTACGCAGAAAGGAGAAAGAAAATGTCGAATGAAAATCTTGTAACCGAGGAATTGCAGAAAACAACAGTTTTGATCAACGAGGGCGAGGATGAATCAACTTCTGATCGCGCGAAACCGAAACGAAAGAAAAAAACCAAGATGTGGATCGCTGCTATTGTGGCAATGGCTATACTTATCACAGCGGTTGTGACTCCTATTGCATTCATTCTTTCAAGACCGACAGTAAAACTCGTACGGGCTTTTGATAAAACAATGTTCAAATCCCAAAGCGTTGCAGTTGAAGCCGAAATAGGCGCGGACGGAATTCCGTATGTTGATATCGAATACGAGATAGAGTATGGAAAAGGAATATATGACACGGAGGCGGTTTTAAAAACCACATATTTGAGCGAGTATTCGAACCGAGTCTCTTTGAAAGACGGTGTTTTGAAGCGTGATGGCGTAAAAACCGATTTGGATGACGTTTTGGATGAAATAGAGCACGAGCTTTATGATAACGGTATTGATTTGGATGTTGCCGATATTCTTGATAGCGTTATTAACAAAAAGCTTGACAGAAACGAGCTTTTAAAAGCTTGTATTGAAGATATATTTCCTGCAGTTCAAGGATACAATACACACGGCTTTTTGGTAAACACAAGCGAGTATGACTATGCCGAGTTTGCAAAGGGTTTTTGGTTATATCTTGAAAAAGAAGGCGTTAACGATCTGTGGACATGCGAGAAAACCAAAACAATAAAAAACAAAGACGGAAAAGCGTACAAATATTGCTTTGAACTCAGCGAATTTTTGGCACACCTGTGTGAGTATGCGCTGGACAACGATGAGTTTGACGAGTTTTTGGATGAGTATTGTGCGATATATTGGGACAGGCCGGGCGACAAGTTTTATATAAGTGTCGGCGCAACATTATACACAAGTCCAAAAGATATGAAGAGCAGATTGATAAAAGAGCTGGATAAGAAAGCTTATCAAATAGAAAGCGAAAATTTGACTTTAGAAGGACGGTTTGTGATTTCTATGGGAAGATTAACCTATTTCGAGTATGAATTGGGTGGCTTGTACGGCGAAATACAAATCGAATCAAAGCGATAATAAAAATCTCCCGATTGATTCGGGAGTTTTTTTGTGCAGTTGTAATTAAAAAGTAATTATTCTTGTGATTCCTCGCTCTTAAGCAGCTCGTCAACGTCTACCTCGGCGTTGTCGGTGCTGTCTTTCGAGATATACTGCGAGAAGATATCCATTATCTTTGCAACAAGGTCGGGTGCTTTATCGATAACGCCGTTAATGCTGTCGAGTGCGCGGTTTACGGGATCAACGGGTGCGCTGTACGTAACGGGGTTGCCGAGCTCGATAACGCGGGTCACGCCCTTTTCGACCGAGATAAAGCCGAGCGGAGTTATTGTCACGCCTGCACCGTTACCGCCCGCAAAATAAGCACGTCCCTCGGGGTTGGGGTTGTTTTTGCCGCCGAACTCGCTGCCGCCCGATGCAAATCCGACCGCCACCTTTGAAAAGGGGATCACAGTCACGTCGGGGGATACGACAATCGGCTCGCCGATGACGGTATTAACGTCAACGACCTCGCGTATTTTGGAAAGCGCGGATTCTATCATCTGCTTCATGGGCATTTCGTTATTGCTCATCATTTATCTCCTTTTCTGTTTCTTCGGATGTAAGATCAAGCGATACCTGCTCGCCTGTCATCTGCAGCTCGGTTTTGGGAAGATCGTCGATGCTCTCCAGCCCGAAGCATCTCAAAAACGCATCGGTCGTGCCGAAAAGTATCGGTCTGCCGGGGGCATCAAGCGTGCCTCTTTCGGCAACCAAGCCCTTGTCTACAAGCGATGCAACTATTGCCGCGCTGTCAACACCGCGCACCATCTCGATAAACGAGCGCGTTACCGGCTGGTTATAAGCGATTATCGCCAGAACCTCGAGCGATGCTTTTGAAAGCGGAGGCGCCTTGCGGAGTTCAAGCGCTTTTTTTACGTATTCGGCAACGTATGCCTTTGTACAAAGCTGATATGCGTTCTCAACCGTTATCAGCTGTATGCCGTTTTCCTTGTCGTCGGAATATTTGTTTTTAAGTATCGCCGCCGCCTCACGCAAGCCCTCGGCGTTTACGCCGAGAATATCGCAAAGCCGCTCAAACGGTACGGGACCGCCGCAGGCAAAAAGTATCGCCTCGAGCGCGGCAGGGGTTTCGTGATTTATGTTCATAATACCTCTCCGTTGCTGATTTCATCGGCATTTTCGGATATCGAAAGCTCGATATCATCGCCGTTACGCTCTACGTCTATCATCCCGTCACGCACAAGCTCGAGCAGAGCCATAAATACGGCGACCGCCTCGCTCCGTGAGTGAACGCGGATAAACAGATCATCGAATCGGCAGTTCCGCTTTTGCTCGAGATAGGACATTATCGCATCCGATTTTTCCTCTACCGAATAATATCTTTCCTCTATGCGCTTAAAAAGCTCGGGCTCGCCGTCTGTCTTGCGCAGAGCGATCCTGTCAGCTATCCGCGCAAACGCCTCGGTAAGCAGATCGACCGCGTGCCCGCGGGAGTAATCGCTCTTTTCGGGCTCGCTGGCGGGCTTTGTAAAGGTGTCGTAGTGTCCCGCGCTCTGCATTTTTAAAAACTCGGCAGCCGCCTTTGCACGCTGATGCTCCAAAAGCGCATCAACAAGCGGTGCACGCGGGTCCTCGGTCTCCTCGTTACGCGGCAACAGCATCTTGCTCTTGATAAGCATAAGATCCGCCGCCATAACGACAAACTCGCTCGTTACCTCCATATCCAGCTTGCGCATGGCATCGAGATAGGCAATATACTGATCGCATATCTCGGATATCGGGATATCGAAAATATCTATTTTGTGTTTGGAGATCAGTGCAAGCAAAAGGTCAAGAGGACCCTCGTACTGCTCGATCTTTAAATTGAGTATCTCCATAAAACACCCGAAAAATTACATATTTGTGAAAATCGGCGAAATAATCAGATCCGCAAGGTCAAACAACGCCTCGGACAAAAACTCTCTTGCCCAATAAAGCGGATAAAAAACGATATCGGGGATAAAGCTAAGCACCGGCAGGTAGCTAAGCAATATCAAGCCGAGAAAGATATAGTGCGAATAATATCTCAGCTTTGCATACTGTGCGGCAATGCGGTTCGGCAGCAGACACAAAACCACGTTCGAGCCATCGAGCGGGGGCAGGGGTATAAGGTTAAACAGCCCCAAGCCGAGATTGATGGTCATGGTATAATAAAAGATCAGCATAAACGCCGTTGAAGTAACGCCGTCTATGTCGCAATAGTCAACGATGTACCATACCAGCACGTACAAAAAGGCGGCAACAAGCGCGACGATAAAATTCATTATCGGTCCCGCGAGCGAGGTCAGCGCAAAATCGCGCCTCGGCTTTTTAAAGTGCCGTGTGTTTACAGGCACCGGCTTTGCCCAGCCGAACCCGACGAGCAGCAGCATAAGAGTGCCGGTAAGGTCAAGATGATCGAGCGGGTTTAACGATAAACGTCCGTCCGCCTTTGCGGTGGCATCGCCCAGTTTATACGCCATATATCCGTGTGCCCACTCGTGAAATGTCAGCGCGGGCAATATGGCGATTACGGATATCAGCAGATACAGCAGCTTTTCGAGCAAGCTGCCGCCTCCGCTTAAAATGCTTGTAAGCAATTAAATCAGTCCTTATTTCAACTTGATCATGGACTTCTCCCACATTTCGGGAGCATCGTAGCCCATCATGGTAACAACGGTAGCCGCAACGTTTGCAAGTCCGTAATTACCGTCGATAACCTCATACCTGTCGGCATAGAAATTATCGTAGATATAGCAGGGAACGGGGTTAAGGGTGTGGCTGGTCTTTGCCTTCTTGCTTCCGTCCGCATTCAATTTTGCGTTGCCGGTCTTCTTGTCGATCTCATACATTTCGTCGGCGTTGCCGTGGTCTGCGGTGATTATTGCAATACCGTTTGCCTCATCGACCGCCTTTAAAATTCTTGCAAGGCAGACGTCAAGCGCCTCTACCGAGATCTTTGCGGCAATAAACGAGCCGGTGTGGCCAACCATATCGCCGTTGGGGAAGTTAACGCGCAAAGCGCCGAACTCGCCGCTTGCGATCTTGTCTATAAGAATGTCGGTTATCTCGGCACACTTCATCCAGGGTCTCTGCTCAAAAGGAACTACGTCAGAGGGGACCTCAACGTATTCCTCAAGCGTTTCGGAGAATTTGCCGCTTCTGTTTCCGTTCCAGAAATAAGTAACGTGGCCGTATTTCTGGGTCTCGCTGACAGCAAACTGCTTTACGCCCTTGTTTACAAGGAACTCGCCCAACGTGTTGCTGATCTCGGGGGGAGAAACAAGATACTTGGAGGGGATGTGAGCATCTCCGTCATATTCGAGCATACCTGCATATACAACGCTCGGAACGCGAACTCTGTCGAATTTATCAAAATCTGCGCCTGCCTCAAAGGTCTTGCTGATCTCGATCGAGCGGTCGCCGCGGAAGTTGAAGAACACAACGCTGTCGCCGTCCTCAATAGTGCCGACGGGCTTGCCGTCGCGTGCGATTACGAAAGGAGCGAGATCCTGATCGATAGCACCGGTCTCTGCACGGAGAGTATTGATAGCTTCCTCTGCCGATGCAAAAAGTCTGCCGTTGCCGAGAACATGGGTGTTCCAGCCCTTTTCTACCATAGCCCAGTTTGCCTCGTATCTGTCCATGGTGATAACCATTCTTCCGCCGCCGGAGGCGATGCAAACGTCAAAGCTGTCGTCGCGGAGAGAGGAAAGGAAATCCTCAAAGGGAAGAACGTACTCGAGCGCGCTGGTCTCGCCGACGTCTCTGCCGTCGAGGAGGATGTGAACGCGAACCTTCTTAATACCGTCCTCCTTTGCACGTACGATCATTGCCTTAAGGTGATCTATGTGCGAGTGAACGTTGCCGTCCGAGAAAAGTCCGAGAAAATGGAGAGTGCTGTTCTTTGCGTTTTCGGCAACCTCCTTCCAGGTGTTGCTCTCAAACATTCTGCCCGATTCGATCGCCTCGGAAACGAGCTTTGCGCCCTGTGCGAAGACCTGGCCTGCGCCGAGTGCGTTATGACCGACCTCGGAGTTGCCCATATCGTCGTCGGAGGGGAGACCTACCGCGGTGCCGTGCGCCTTGAGCGAAAGACAGGGATATTTTGCGGAAAGCATATCAAGAGTGGGGGTATCGGCTGCTTTGATGGCGTTGCCGACCTCGCGGTCGCAAATGCCGATGCCGTCCATTACTATCGTGACTATGGGGCGCTTTTCCGCGCCGAAGATTCCGTTTGACATATTGTTTTTCCCTTTCGGTTACAAAAATATAATTTAACATTATAATTATACCTAAAAAATCAGATTTTTCAAGAGCTTTTGTCAATTATTTTGTTACTATTTATTTGACATGGAGTAAAAGAAATGTTATAATATGCTGATTAAATATCTGACGAGGTATTAAGTGTTATGACAAGACGTGAATCGAGAGAGACAGCAATAACCTTACTTTTTGAGCGCAGCTTTGATTACGACCGCACTCCCGAGGAGATAATGCAGTCGGCGGCAGAGGACCGTGAGGTAAAAATAAGCGAGTTTGCAAGGTCGCTGTTTCTGCGCGCCGATGAAAATCTGGGCGACATTAACGAGGGCATTGCGCGCTGTGCGGATAATTGGCGTATCGACCGCATTGACCGCGTTACACTTACCGTGCTTCGCCTTGCGGTGTGCGAGATAGATTATTTTCCCGAAATTCCTATCGAGATAACGGTTAACGAGGCGCTTGAGCTCGCACGTCATTTCGGTGAGTCGGATTCGGTTGGGTTTATCAACGGCGTGCTCGGCAAATACGCACAGGGCAAAGAAAAGCCGAACGCAAAGCCGAGACCGCTTTCTGCCGAGACCGAGGAGGATGCCGATTCTGCCGAGGAGCAGGCATGAACAGCCAGACTGTACGCACCCTTACCGTCGAGCAGCTTAACACCTATATAAAGGATTATCTCGGCACGTCACCGCTGCTTAACAAGGTGGTTGTAAAGGGCGAGCTTTCCAACGTTCGCGTTTACGGCGGAAGCGGACATATATATTTCACGCTCAAGGATGAAAATTCATCCATCCCCGCAACCATGTTCGGCGGCGCTTCCAAATTAAAGTTCAAGCCCGAAAACGGTATGAAGGTCGTCTGTACGGGCAGAGTCGCGGTGTTCGTGCGTGACGGTCAGTATCGCATTTATGCCGAGGAGATGGAGCCCGACGGTATCGGCTCGCTCTATATCGCGTTTGAGCAATTAAAGGCAAAGCTGCAATCAGAGGGGCTTTTTGCTCCCGAGCATAAAAAGAAAATACCCAAAATACCCTTTTCTGTCGGCATAATCACCGCCCCGGGCGGTGCGGCGGTAAGGGATATGATAAACGTTACAAAACGCCGTTTCCCTGCCGCAAAGCTTTATTTGTACCCCTCGCTCGTGCAGGGGCCGTCTGCCCCCGCGCAGATGATAAGCGCGTTAAAGGCGCTCGATGCGAGCAAAAAATGCGACGTGATAATTATCGGACGCGGCGGCGGAAGTGCCGAGGATCTTTGGTGCTTTAACGACGAAAAATTGGCGTATGCGGTTTATGAGTGCGAGACTCCTGTCATTTCGGCGGTCGGACACGAGACCGATTTTACCATATGCGATTTCGTTGCCGATCTTCGAGCACCTACACCGAGCGCGGCGGCAGAGCTTGCGGTGCCCGACGTTAAGGAGCTTAAAAAGCAGTTCGGCAACGTGGAAAAGCGTATGCTGCAAAACCTTTCGTTAAAAACAAATTATTACAGACAACGGCTGAACACCTATTCGCAACGCCCTGTGCTTCAAAGCCCGAAAAGCTATTTTGACGATAGAAGAATGGCGCTCTCGCACGAGGAGGAAAAGCTGTTTTCGCTTTGCGAAACGGCGATAGAACGCGAAAAAATGAAGTTGTTTGCAAAGACCGAAAAGCTTAACGGCTTAAATCCGCTTTCGGTTCTCGGACGTGGATTTTCGGTTGCGTTTGATAAATACGGCAAGGCGATCAGAAGTGTGTCGGAGCTGCCATCGGGCACCGAGTTCGAGCTGATGCTAAGCGACGGCAGAGCTTCGGCAACCGCAAAATAAAGGAAAAGAGCAAGAATATTATGGCATCTATTATAAGAGCAATAACAAGAGACGGCTCGGCAAGGGCGATCATACTCGACGGCCGTGATATAGTCGAGCGCGCAAGACAGATACATAACACAACCCCGACAACTACTGCCGCGCTTGGCAGAACGCTGCTGGCAACCTCGCTTGCCGGCTCGCTTTTGGGCGAGAGGGACGACGTTCTTACTATTCGCTTTAAGGGTGACGGTGTCGGCGGTACGGTTGTCGCAACGAGCGATTGGTGCGGCAACGTTCGCGGATTTATACAGAATCCGTCGGCGGATCTGCCGTTGCGCCCCGATGGAAAATTAGACGTCGGCGGCTGTATCGGAAAAGGCGAGCTTTATATTCTGCGCGACGTCGGCGGAAGCGAGCCGTACGTCGGTATTTCAAAGATACAAACCGGCGAGATAGGCGACGATATTGCGTATTATTATGCGACAAGCGAGCAGGTTCCCACAATCTGCGCGCTCGGCGTGCTTGTAGACCGCGATTATACGGTAAAGGCGGCGGGCGGTGCGCTGGTTCAGCTGCTTCCGTTTGCCGATGACGAGATAGTTGATAAGCTGGAGGAAAATGCATCGAAGCTGCGCTCGGTTACCGAGGTTTTGTCAAACGGAAGCGCAAAGGACGTGCTTGATATTTTGCTTGACGGTATCGAATACGATCTGTTTGACGAGATCGAATGTGAGTATAAATGCGCCTGCAGCCGCGACAAGACCGACAAAGCGCTTGTTTCGATAGGCGAAAGGGAGCTTGTCGATATGATAGAGAACGGCGATGAGGAAACGGTTATGACCTGTAGCTTTTGCGATGCCGTTTATAAGTATTCAAAAAGCGATCTTAAGCATTTGTTAAAGCTCGCAAAGGGAGATAAATAATGAAAACCGCACTTGTGACCGGCGGAGCGAGAGGAATAGGCGAATCGATCTGCCGCGCATTATCGCGCGATGGGTACAGGTTGGTTATCCATTGCGGCAAAAGCATCGACGAGGCAAAAGCGCTTTGCGAGGAGCTCGGCAACGCCGAATATATCTCTGCCGATCTTGCAGATCCCGAATCGGTTGATAAAATAGTAAAAAAATGTCCCGATCCCGACGTGCTTGTCAATAACGCGGGCGTTTCGCTCGTTACGCTTTTTGATACGGCGAGCGAAAGCGATGCGCGCCGTATGTACGAGATAAACCTGCTTGCGCCGATAAATCTCACGCGCAGGATAGTTCCGTCGATGATAAGCAAAAAGGGCGGAGCTGTTATAAATATCTCATCGGTGTTCGGTGAGTCGGGCGGCAGCTGCGAGGTGGATTATTCTGCCGCAAAGGCGGGTATTATCGGGTTCACAAAAGCGCTTGCCAGGGAGGTCGGCCCCGCGAACGTGCGCGTGAATTGCGTTTGCCCCGGTGTTATCGATACCGAGATGAACGACGATCTGACGTTTGAGGACGTAGAGGCGCTTTGCGGCGAGATCCCGCTGGGCAGAATGGGCGAGGCAGATGAGGTTGCAGAGTGCGTTGCTTTTCTTGCCTCGGATAAGGCGAAATATATTACCGGCTCGGTTTTTGATGTAAACGGCGGCTGGAACGGATAAAACGCTATAAGTGAGGATTGGTTATGAACCGTATTGCAGAATTTTATAAGGTGTCTGCCGCGCAGTTCGGGCGCGAGGGATACGAGGAAATAAAATTGCCGAGACGTGCAACGACCGGCTCGGCGGGATACGATTTTTTTGCTCCGTATGATTTTTCGCTTGACGCAGGCGAGGAGCTTGTTATCGATACCGGCATCCGCGCAAGGATAGAAAACGGCTGGGTGCTTGTGATATTGCCGCGCTCGGGCTCGGGATTTAAATACGGTGTGCGGCTTGCAAATACGGCGGGTGTTATCGATTCGGATTATTTCAATGCCGATAACGAGGGACATATCAAGATAAAGCTTGTCGGCGGAAGCAAAAGGTACGAGGTCAAAAAGGGTTCGGCCTTTGCGCAGGGTATATTTCTGCCGTTCGGCATAACCGAAAGCGATTCCGTTACCGAGGAGCGCCATGGCGGATTCGGCTCGACAGGTAAGTAAAAAAGTAACGAATTAGTATTACTTTCGCCCTCGCGGCGAGAGGGTAAGCACAAAAATAACCGTTAACGCGGGAAATAAAAAAGTAACGAATTAGTATTACTTTCGCCCTCGCGGCGAGAGGGTAAGCACAAAAATAACCGTTAACGCGGGAAATAAAAAAGTAACGAATTAGTATCACTTTCGCCCTCGCGGCGAGAGGGTAAGCACAAAAATAACCGTTAACGCGGGAAATAGAAAAGTAACGAATTAGTATTACTTTCGCCCTCGCGGCGAGAGGGAAAGCACAAAAATAACCGTTACCGCGGGAAAGGAAAAAAATGATTACGACGAAACAGAGGGCGTATTTGAGAGGATTGGCAAATACGATAGAGCCCACAACACAGATAGGAAAATTAGGCATAGGAGATACAGTTGTCGATACGGTGTCGAAGGCGCTTGAGGCGCACGAGCTTATCAAGCTCACGATACTCGAGACCTGCCCCGAAACACCCAAGGAAGCAATGGTCTCGCTTTGCGAGGCGCTTAATTGCGAGCCGGTACAGGTTATCGGCAGAAGAGTGGTAATCTACCGTCAGTCGAGCAAGACGGAAAACCGCAAAATCGTACTTCCGCGTAAGTAATTAAAAAATCATAAAAATTCCCTTTGAAATTTAAGTGTTTTTGGATTCACAAACGTATAATGTTATGAAACCAAGGTTTAATTTCAAAGGAGGATTACTTATGAAAAAGAAATTGTGTTTGATTCTTGCGGTCTGCTTTATCTTCTGCTCGTTTGCTTTTGCGGTCAATGCAGAGGAGGAATACGAAGCATATGAGGGCAATGTGTACATAAAAGGCGAGTTGGTCGTTTGGACGAACGTTTACATCGAGCCCGTAAAATGCGAAGCCGGTGACAGTGTTGACTTTTTCGGGATCAGCGTTACCGAGATAGATGCGCTTTTCACTACCGAAGACGGCGGTGCTGACAGATGGGCAGAGCTGTCCAACAATAGATTCCCGTACGGTATAAAGCTCGTTTCCGGCGTTGACACCCGTGAGGCAGCCGCGGCTCTCTCGGAAAACGAGAACGTTATAGAGGCAAGTCTCAATTGGGTTATATATCCCGATTGGGATTGGGGTACAGAAACCTGCAAGACAGAAGATTCTCCGTTCATCGGAATGAGCGAGGAGGAGCTTAAAGAGCATTGGCGATTTGTTCCTGATGAATTCACGCTTTGCTTAGATTCCGAAATAGACTTGACCGAATTCGAGGGCGAAGACAAGCATTATCTTTTCGGCGTTTTGATCGATGAGATAAGCCGTGTTGAATCCGAGGAGGCGTTTGTGTATAACGTTAAAATCGGAGTTCAGGGTATACGGAACGATGATGCCTTTAAGGTTTTCGAAGGAAACGAAAACGTCGAATGGGTAGAATACAAAACCATGTACGGCAACGGCGATATCAACGAGGACGGAAAAATCGATTCGCTCGATTATCTCATGGCAAGCCGTATGTGCTTTAAATCGTATGAGGCCACCAGAGTAGAGCTGGGCTATGCCGACGTTAATTTTGACGGAACGATCGATTCTGCCGACTATTTGCTTATCAAGCGTGCGGCATTCGGCACGTTTCCGGTTGGGTAAAAATATATAAGTACAACAAAAACACCCGAAGATCTTTCTTCGGGTGTTGCAGACCGAAGACAAACTCGTTCTTTACGTCCTTGAAAGAAAACATTAAAAGAAAACTCAGCTTCTCAAAAAATGGGAGCTGAGTTGTATTTATATACAAGGAATATGAATTTTATTGTATTTTCAAGGGCTTTTCCGCAAAGCTCGTCTACCTTACCTTTGTAAGCCTACGCTCGCTTTGCGAAAAAAATAACTTCGTTTCTCTCAGTCTGCTTCAGTTTGCAGACTTTGTCTGCAAACTGAAACACCCGAAGATCTTTCTTCGGGTGTTGTCTTTTTTTATTATCCCAAAAAGCCCTTTTGTCGTAGTTGGGTTTGGGTTTCTGGCGGTCGGTTATTTGTTTTTTCTGTTTTTATATGCCGTGCCTATTTCTCTCGTAACAGGGTTATCGTCAAAAATACATTCGTCTGCGATCGCATCGGTCATAAGTCCGACGAGCTGCATTGTTTGTGCCGCCGATTCACGTTCGAAATTGTCCGAGTTTTCGTAAGCATCAATGCAAAGCTCATAGGGGGCGTTCTTAATGCCTGCGTCGGCAAGCTCAAACAACAGCGCTATGATCGCGCCGACGGTCTCACTGCGATATAAACGTCTTATCAAATCTCCGTCGCCTTGTTCGTAGTTCGAAACAAGGGTATGCAAGGCGTTGATGCGTACAAATATCTCGATAGACTCGTCATTTGCAATCGAAAGGCAATATTCCTTTTCGGCTTTGCCCTTGATTTGATTCAGAATGTAGAGCGCGTTGTGTACCCAAGCACGCTCGACCGTTCTTGCGGACTTGTTGTCGGAAAATAGATGCTTGTATTTTTCGATAATATAAATAAGACGTTTGCTCTCGAGCGGAAAAGCAGGGGAGCCGTTCCCTACCGGTTGACTAAAATAGGCAAATGCCGCAACGCTTTGTTCTTTGTTTTCGGCAAGGGCCATCTCGGCAACTTCCCTGACGATTCTTGCATCCGCGGAGATGAATTTCATAAGCGCTTCTTCAAAGGAGCAGCTTAAATTATCGATAAAATCCTGTGCGGTTTTAAATTCGTTGGATTTGATCTCGTTTTGTTGGCGCTCGTCGGAAAATGTGCAGTTCCGTATTTCGTCAATAACAGGAGAATCCCTTAATATGTCGGTAAATAACGCTTTAAAATGCGCTTGTCCTTTGCAATGATTAAATCTAAGATACAATAAAGGATTAAATTCTAACCATTTTCTAACTTCAAACAGCTTTCCGCAATCCTGTATTATACTCGTCAAACGGTCATCGTTGTCGCCCAACAATAGATTAACGGCAATCACAAAGGAATTATATCTCGATTCTATATTCCTATCCTCTTGGTCGGGAGGTAGTTGGATATAATTGTCGAATGCTTTTTTGTATTCGGTTTCCACATAGGCAACAAGGTGATCCCGAGGGACGTATTCGGCTAAAACCAATATTATATCGGTGGAAAAAAACGAGCCGTTATTGCATTTGGCAAAAAGAATATCAACAAATTCCTGCTCGTGTTCCTTTGTTACAAGCCGCTTTGCAATGCTTGATATATAGCTGCTTCCTCGATAACCGCCGTTTGTATCCTTAACACACTCAAAAAATGCTTTTCGGTAGGGTTCTTTATCGGCAATGCTTTGCAAAGCATAAACTGCTCTGCCGTGCCCGACGTTGTAATATTTAATAAAATCCTGTACTGTCATTATATTGCCTTTTTCGGCAGAAATCATAAGTGCCGACATTATTTATTCGCCCAAAAAGCCCTCGAGGATCTTTTCCTCTGCTTCTTCCTCGGTAAGTCCCAAGGTCATCAGCTTTATCAATTGGTCGCCTGCGATCCTGCCGATAGCCGCCTCGTGAACAAGATTCGCCTCGGTGTGCTCCGCCGCAACAGCGGGGACCGAGCTTATAGTTGCGTTGCCCATAAGGATCGAATCGCAACGGATGTGACCGAAGCACGCCGATTTGCCGGTAACACAGGGACGGAAGACCTGCTTTGATTCGTCCTGTGCGACCGAGCGCGAGATAATGCGGCCGTTTGCGTTCTCGCCGTTGAGTATAAGGTCCATATCCGACTCTGCATACTGCTTGCCGTGGGTGAGCAGCTTTTCGTTTATGATGGCAGAGCCGTCCTTTGCGACGACGATAGTCGTCTTTCTCGCGGTGGAATCTATGCCCTTTATCTGCGTGGTGTCCATCTGTATCGTCGAGCCCTCGCCGACGTATACGATGGTTTCGGGGTTCATAATACGCTCGCCGTTGCCGTCGCCCTCGCCGTAATGGCGCTCTGCATAGCGGACTATCGAGTTGTTGCCGATATAAAAGGTGTGAACACCGTCATGGCGCGACTCGGAATCTCCGCAGTTGTGTATGCCGCAGCCCGCCATAATGGTAACGTCACAGTTGTCGCCGATATAAAAATCGTTATATACCGTTTCGGTATATCCCGTGTCGGTGATGATAACGGGAATATGCACCGTCTCGCCCTTGGTACCGCTTTTGATGTTGATATCAATGCCCGGCTTGTCGGTTTTGTTCTCAATACGTATGCTCTCGGTGGAAAAACGTCCTGCCGAGGAGCCGTTTTTGCGGATATTGTATGCGCCCGTGGGGATAGAATCCATAAGGGCGATCTCTTTTAACAGACCAAAATCAAGCTTGTCCATATTATTCACCCTTTCTCATATATTCGCATCCCAGCCCCGTGCCCAAAAGCTTGGGGAATATCTCGTCTCTTGTGCCGTGATCGGATATCCTGCCGTTTGCGAGCACGCAGATCTCGTCTGCAAGCGATATTATTCTTTCCTGATGCGAGATAACTATTATCGTTGCATCCGAGGTGTCGTGAAGCTCGCGGAAGGTCTCTGTAAGCTTTGCAAACGACCAAAGATCGATGCCCGCCTCGGGCTCGTCAAATATCATCAGACCGCTTTTTCTTGCGAGTATGGTGGCTATCTCGATTCTTTTCACCTCGCCGCCCGAAAGCGATGTGTCTACCTCGCGGTCAACGTAGTCGGCGGCGCAAAGACCTACCTTGTTGAGATAGTTGCAGCACTCTATGCGGGATAATTCCTTGCCGCCGGATGCGATAGACAGCAGTGCCTTTACCGTCATGCCGGTAAATCTCGGCGGCTGCTGAAATCCGTAGCTTATGCCCGCGTTTGCGCGCTCGGTGATCGACATGTTTGTAATGTCTTTTCCGTTCCATATAATACTGCCGCCTGTCGGCTGAGCAATACCCGAGATCGCCTTTGCAAGCGAGGTCTTGCCGCCGCCGTTGGGACCGGTAAGCACCAAAAACGTGCCGTCCTTGACCGTAAGGTCGATATTTTTAAGTATATCTATGCGTTCTGCACCGTCGGTGGCGGAAAAGCATAAATTTTTTATTTCAAGCATTTTGTTTTCTCCTCTCGGGGAATAATGTGGCGAAATTGCGCGAAAAACACTTTTCGCTGACGATTATATCACATTTTGTCTATTAATTCAATATTCTGTCGCCATTCTTCGAATCAATATATCTTATATATTTCCTTTATATATTTCCTTCTTTAAGAACAAAATACAATGAAAATTTATAAAATTCGGTTACATTCGCAACGGATCGTATCATTGTCGCCGCGCGAGCTTGGGGTCCCCGCAAAACCGTGTGTTTTGTGGGGATCATTGTATCAGCATCGCGTCTCCGAAGTTGATGGTTTATAAGATGGCAAATACAATAAAAAATTCTGTAAAAATCCGCGACATGCGCGTGGATTTTTACACCTTAGAGTTTCGCAAGTTTGGACAAGCCCAACGGGCGCGCACAAACTTGGCGCGAGCGAACGAAACTCACAAAACCTCGCCGCGCGAGCTCGGGGTCCCCGCAAAACCGTGTGTTTTGTGGGGATCATTGTATCAGCATCGCGTCTCCGAAGTTGATGGTTTATAAGATGGCAAATACAATAAAAAATTCTGTAAAAATCCGCGACATGCG
>JAZSDL010000022.1:0-11834 GCA_045531135.1 Eubacteriales bacterium
CATTCGTTTCTACAACAACGAGCGTATTCAAACCAAAACAAAACTGACTCCGCTTGAAAAACGAAGTCAGTATGTTGCTTAAAACTAAATATTCACCATAGGGGTTCTTTTTGTGCTGTCCGTACAAAATGGGGCACAACAGATCTGTCGGGGGGTCTTTGTGTTTAACAAGCTATTCTACCGTGATCTTACGCACCATGATCGATTTGGCGCGCTTGCCGTTGGGCGCGTTCAAGGTGAAATCGCTGTATGCTATCATCGCGGTATTGGGACCTGTTACGGCAAGTCCCGTGTTACAGCAGGTATACTCGTAATATTTTGCATAAAAATCCTCCTTTGGCACCTCGACAACGGGAACTATATCCGACCATTCGGTTGCCGATTCATCCTGCGAAACGCGCAGATAAACACCGGGGCGTCCCGAGGCAAGCAGAACAGTACCGTCAGAAAGCATACGTGTGACGGGAAGCACGCCGTAATCATAAAAATACTCCGGCTTTTCCCAGGTTTTGCAACCGTCGTAAGATCGGGTTTTCATCATTATCGGCGCGGGGTGCTCATCATCGCCGACAGCAAACGGCGAGAGCGAGCCCGAGCGCAGAAGCGCGATACAGGAGCCGTCGCGAACAAACTCGATCGAGCATTCCATAAATCCCTCAACGTCGATCGCGGTGGGCGGGTTAAAGCTTTCGTCATAAAGAATATGGCTTACGTATTCCCAGGTATGTCCCATATCGGTCGAGCGCAAAAGCGCGGTACAGCGGCGAAGCGATGCCAAATTGCCGTTTTCGTCGATAGCGGGCGCATCCATAGGCATCCAGAGCGTGCCGTCTTTATCTGTCTTCATCGAAAGCGAAGCGTGCGGGAAAATGCGGATAAGAAAACCGTCGTGGTGCAACACCACCGGCATTTTATCCCAGATGACCTTACAGGTCTCCTCTATTACCTCATCGCTTCCCGCCTTGATGCGATATGCCTTGAACTCCTTGGCAACGCGGTCGCCGAGGATCGGGGTAAGCTCATCAACCGTATAGACCGACATACCCGCAGTACGCAATTTGCGCTCGGCAGGTAACTGCGGAAGCTCGGGAAGGGTTTCCTTTCGCAAGACCGCGTGCTCGCGGAAATAGAAAATATCGCCGTTGGGCAGACGTGTACCCGCACGTATCCACTCGTCCTGCGCGTTTTTTACATACTCCCAGCTGATTCCGTCATCGGTGGATTTATAAACCGGATTCTTTTCTTCCTCGCCGAATGTCAGCCAGCTGTCGCGCCGAGCATTAAAGCGAACGTAAAGCGTGCCGTCCTCCGCACGACGTATCGTCGGGTCCTGATATCCCCCGAAAAGCACCGGCTGCTCGGTGTCCTGTGCTACAATTACAGGTTCGCCCAATTTGATAGTTTTCATGCTTTGAATTCCTTTCCGTCAGAAATCGCTCTGCTTGAGTTCCTTATATCACAGTCACTCCCGTTTTTCAATCGTTTTCAATAAAATTGTCAAAAAAAACGTGCAAGCCGAGCCGCACGTTTTTTTGTTATCTTCTCGTATATTCAAATTTCGGTTTTTCGCCGCTTGCAAAAAGATTTACAACCGCTTCCATCTGCTTTTCGCTCTCGTCGGTGAAAAGCAATGTCAGCAGTCCGACACCGTTTTTCTTAAGCTCGCTTTTTTTGTCCAAGCGATAGGCAGGGAGCGAATTATAAATGATATTTGTGTGGCTGTGTCCGCTTATTACAGGGAATCTTGCGCCGGTTCGGTCGGTAAGCACCGATATACATTTATCGCTGTTTTTACAGCTCTCGAGGTTGCGGATAATGCAGGTGCGTGTGTACATAAGCGGAGTTCTGCCGTAGCCGATATACTCGAGCGCGCATTTTGAAAAGCGAACGAATTTTCCGTCGGTCTCGGGCGAGAGCATAACCGACGAGAAGGAATGTCTTTCCAAAAAGGCAACTGTCTCGCGGTTGACGGCGTTAAATGCATAATCGCCGTGGAGATACATATTTTCGCAAAGCGTGATATGATTCAGCGAACTGACGGTAGCGTTTTTTATGCCCGCTTTTTTGGCATTGTCAAGCTGCTTTTTCACCTCGTCAAGCTCGTTGACAAAAACCGATCTCGGCATTATCACCGATACCTTTTCGGCGTATTTTAATACCCGCTTATCGCTCCAAGACGATAGCGGAATGTCGATCCTTGCCGCGCTCTCGGCATATTTATCAAAGAACCTCGCAGACGGTAAATCTCCCTCGAAACGAAGCACGTATCCCTTTTGTTTATTGGGCTTAAGGGTTTTATTTTCGTCGCGTTCGGGTACAATACACTCGTTGGGAACCTGCGCCCTTTCCCTCTCTGCGCGTTTTTGCGATATTGCAAAGCGGGGCTGAGCTTTTTCGCTTTTGCGCTTATCGTCCTCGCTTCTGATTCCGAACATTTTTTTGTCGATCCTCGATACAAAATAACCGTCGGTAAATCCGTTCCGCGAGAAAATATCGGCAAGATATTTTATCTCCTCACCCGTGGCGTTTCGGTTTTCGTCTATCAGCTTTCGGTAGACCGAGGTAACGGCACCGACGTACTCGGGGCTTTTCATTCTGCCCTCGATCTTAAGTGCGGTCACGCCGATATCCGATATTTCCTTTATATGCGGCGCCAGACACATATCCTTGAGCGACAGGGGGTATTTGTTGCCGTGTCTGTACGGCAAACGGCAGGGCTGGGCGCACTCGCCTCTGTTGCCGCTTCGGTTTCCGATAACCGAGCTCATAAGGCAGCCGCCGCTCTCGCTTACGCATATCGCACCGTGAACAAATATCTCGGTCTCAAGCCCTGTTTTTACGAATTTTGCAATATCCTCTTTCGGCAATTCTCTTGCCAAAACCGCCCTTGTAAAGCCGAGTGATTTAAGATACTCGGCATCGAGATAGGAGTGAATACGCATCTGCGTGCTTGCGTGTAATGCGAGATGCGGAAACTCGTTTCTCAGCTTCAACGCAAGACCGATATCCTGAACTATAAGCGAATCGGGCATAACGCTGCGGGACAGAAAATCAACGTAATCAAGCACCGATTTCAGCTCTTTGTCATATATTAAGGTGTTGAGAGTGATGTTCAGTGCAACGCTCGAATCGCGGCAAAGCTCGCCCGCGGTTATCAGCGCATCACGGTCGAAATTAGCGGCGTTTATGCGCGCATTAAAGCCGGCACCGCCCAAGTATACCTCGTCCGCGCCTGCGTTTATTGCACTTTTAAGCGCTTTCATACTCCCTGCGGGAGCCAAAAGCAAGGGTTTGCCTGCCATAATACCTTTTTCACCGCCCAAAAACCTTTTGTTTGTATATTATAATACTTTCCTTTATGTTTGTCAAATACCGTATATTACTACATATTGCGTATTACTTGTATATATGACGGCATAAATTGCTATTGAAAAGCGGCTTGATTTGTGCTAAAATTAATTGATTATGACTACACGGAGGCAAAACATGATAGCCAACCCTACTTTTTTTGAAAACGAAGGCGGTCGCCACAACGGTTACGACCTTTTTTCCCGACTGCTTAAGGATAGAATAATTCTCCTTTTTAACGAGATCACCGACGATCTTGCCTGCAGTATCGTAGGTCAGCTTCTTTTTCTCGAGGCGCAGGATCCCGAAAAGGATATAACCATATACATCAACTCCCCCGGCGGAAGCGTGAGCGCGGGTTTTGCGATCTATGACACGATGAGAAGCATAAAGTGCGACGTTTCGACGGTTTGTGTCGGTTCTGCCTGCAGTATGGGCGCGTTTTTGCTTGCCGCAGGCACAAAGGGAAAGCGTTTTGCTCTTGAAAACAGCGAGGTAATGCTCCATCAGGTGATCGGAACGGCAGGCGGTCAGGCGAGCGACGTTATTATCGCAACCAACTTTGCAAAGCGCACCAAGGACAGAATAAACAAGATCCTCTCTCAGAACATCGGTCGTCCGATAGAGGAGATACAAAAGGACACCGAGCGCGATAATTGGATGTTTGCCGAGGATGCGCTTGCTTACGGTGTTATCGACGAAATAGTTAAAGCGAAAAAGTAATTATGTTTGGAATTACGGCATTAAAGGTCCTTATGATGATCGCCTACGGTGTGCCGGGGTATGCTCTGGTCAAGCTGAAGGTATTTAACGAGGGCTCGATAAAGGCATTTGCAAACTTTTTGCTGTATATCTGCCAGCCGATGCTCTGCATATATTCGATGAGCGTGGCAGAATGTAACTCACGGCTTTTAAAAAATCTGGGATTGTTCTTTTTGCTTACTTTATTGGCGCAGGTGCTTATAATCTCGCTTTATGCGCTGATATTCCGCAATAGGATGAAAACCGATATGGCGCAAAAGATATGCGCTATCGCAGGTGCCTGCGGAAACGTTGGCTTTTTGGGGATTCCCATACTTGAGAACCTTATCCCCGACAACCCCGAGGTGTTGGTGTATGCATCGGCTTTTTCGATGTCGATGAACATTCTCGCATGGACGCTCGGGCTGCTTATGATGACAGGCGACAGGAAGTACATAAGATTAAAGGCGGTTTTCGGCAACCCTGCAACCATATCGTTTATCATCGGCTTTGCGATTTTTGTGCTCAGGATCAAAATACCCGAGCTCGGCGCGGAATATATCGAAACGCTCGGAAGAATGTCAACCGTTGTCTGTATGACGATACTCGGCATGCGGCTTGCGACCAAAAAGCTTTTGGGTATCTTTACAAACTACCCCATATATCTCGCGGCGATATCAAAGCTTATAATATTCCCCCTTATTACCGGACTTTTGTTTTCGATAGTGCCGGTTGGCGAGGAGGTACGTGCGGCGGCGTTTATTCTCGGCTGCTGCCCTGCCGCAACGATGATACAGGGCTTGTCCGAAACACACGGCGGCGACAGCAAAACGGCGGCGGATATCGTTTTATCCACCAGCTTGTTATGTATTCTCACCATACCTTTGATGTGGACTATCTACGGCATGATTTTTTAACATCTCCCTGAAATGAGGCGTTTTTTATGAAAAAGACAGTTGCAATACTTTTCGGCGGCGAATCCTCGGAATACGAGGTAAGCTGTGTTTCTGCGGCAAACGTCGCCGACAATCTGGATAAAGATCTTTTTGATGCGATACTTATCGGCATCACCAAGGACGGAAAATGGTGGATATTCAAGGGCTCGACCGACGATATGCGCAACCACGTCTGGCAGGACAAACGCGCAGAGCTTGTCCCCGCGATAATCTCTCCCTGCAAGGCGCACCACGGTATTCTTGCATTAAACGGCGCAAGCGGCACCTTTGAGATAATCCGCATAGATATTGCCTTCCCCGTGCTTCACGGCAAAAACGGCGAGGACGGCACTATGCAGGGGCTTTTGGAACTTGCGGGCATTCCCTATGTCGGGTGCAACACCTATGCATCTGCCGTATCGATGGATAAGGCGGCAACAAAAACGATATGCACCGATGCAGGCATACCCGTTGTTCCGTTTATGACCGCAGTTGCAACCGACGATACCGACGAAATCATTAAAAAATGCGAGTCGAAATACGGCTACCCCGTATTTGTAAAGCCGGCAAACGCAGGCAGCTCGGTCGGCATCACCAAGGCAAAAAGCAGAGATGAGCTTATAAAGGGCATCGCGCTTGCGTTTGAGCACGACAAAAAGCTGCTTATCGAGCCGAACACCGTAGGGCGCGAGATAGAGGTTGCGGTATGCGGCAACGACAAGCCGTTTGCATCGGTATGCGGCGAGATAGTTGCAAACAGCGATTTTTATGATTACGAGACAAAATATATCGATGACCGCGCGCAATGTCTTGCACCCGCTCCGCTGGATTCTGCGGTTTCCGACGAGATACGTGCTTATGCCGTCGGCGTTTACAAGGCGCTCGGCTGCAGCGGATTATCGAGAGTTGACTTTTTCCTTACCGAAAACGGTGCGATGCTTAACGAGATCAACACCATCCCCGGCTTTACTCCCATAAGCATGTATCCGAAAATGATGGCCTGCATCGGAATCGGATACAGCGAGCTTATCACAAAGCTTCTTATGCTTGCCGAGGGGTGCGAGGAATGAGTAATTCGGCAAGATCGCTTCCTATCGGCGTTTTCGATTCGGGCTTGGGCGGGCTTACCGCACTGTCCGAGCTTACCCGATTGATGCCGAACGAGGATATTGTATATTTCGGGGACAGCGCACGTATTCCCTACGGCACAAAATCACCCGACGTTATACGCAAATTCGCGTTGCAGGACACTCGCTTTTTGCTGTCGAGAAACGTAAAGGCGATCCTTGTCGCCTGCGGCACGGTGAGCTCGAACTGTCTTGACGAGGTCAAGGCGCTGGCGGGCGTGCCGGTTGTCGGCGTTATCGCTTCGGCGGCAGCAAAAGCGGCGGAAACAGCAAAAAACGGCAACGGCAGAGTGGGTATACTCGGCACGAGTGCCACCATAAACAGCAAGGCGTTTGAAGCCGAGCTTTTAAAAAACGGAATAAGCGATATAACCGCTACGGCGTGCCCGATGTTCGTGCCTTTGGTCGAAAATTGGTGTCCGTCGGAGGACGATATTGCCACAAACGCAATCGTTTCGTCCTATTTGTCGGAGCTTGCCGCAAAAAAGCCGGCGGCGGTTATTCTCGGCTGTACCCACTACCCTCTGCTGAGCGACGTTATATCAAAATATCTGCCCGAGAGCGTGCTTATCAGCTCGGGCGCGGAGGCGGCGGCAGGGCTTAAGGCACTTTTGACCGAGCAGGATATGCTTAACGAAAACGGCGGAGTGACCGAGTTTTATACCAGCGGAGGCGGAGCGCTGTTTTCCGAAAACGCACACAAATTCTTAAAAAACGATATCAGAGTGGATGCAAGGCATATTGATATCGAAACCTATTGAGGACGTAAAATGAAAATTCCGATAGATATACGAGTGCGGCTGGAGCGGGTAACCCCCGATCCCTTTCGCAAGGGCGAGGAGATATCCGAAAAAGACGATTTTGTGGTTTCCGGCACGCTCAGAAGAACAAAAGGCGGTCTGCGCGTGGAATACACCGAGGACGAAAACGCAACCACGACCATTATCGATGCATTTAAGGATGATACGATATCGGTCAACCGATTGGGGCCGGTAAACACGCATATGGTCTTTTCCGACAAAAAGGTACACACCTGTATTTTTAACACCGGCTTTCATCTTATGCAGATGCAGGTATGCACCAAGAATTTAAAAAACTCTCTCACTATGGACGGCGGCAAGATAGAGGTTGATTACACTATCGAGATCGTTGGAAATCTCGCCGAAAAGAGCAAGCTCTCTTTTTCGGTATCGCCCGACGTTAGTATTATAAAAAGCTGATACGGATAGAATTGAAATGGCTATTAAAACTCCAAAGGACAATCTGATAATTTTGCCCAAGGAAATACTGCCGTCGCTTAAAACGGCAAGGGCGGAGGAATTAAAAACGCTTATATATTTCTTTGCCGAGCCCGAAGCAGGTATTCCCGATGCGGCGCGTGAGCTTGGGCTTACCGTGGCTCAGGTGGATTCCGCAGTTGCTTATTGGCGCGGCGCGGGAGTTTTTGCCGAGGGCGAGAGCAACAAGAAAAAGGTTGCAAGCGACACGAGCTCGTACCGCAACTATGACAGCGAGACCTTGTCTGCCGCCATCGAGCGCGACGAGGAGTTTATGCTCGTATGTCGGGTTGCAGGCGACGGATTGCAAAAGCAGCTTACAAAAAACGATTACAGCTCGCTTTTTTACCTTTACGATTTTGTGCGTTTGCCCGCTCCCGTTATTTGCGGCATTATAGAGGATTGTGTTGCCCACGGCAAGCGCAGTCTGCAGTATATATTCAAAAAGGCAACGGCTCTTTATGAGGACGGCATAGACAGCTACGACAAATTTGAAAGTTATATCACACGCCGCGAGGCGATAAACAGCAACATAAGCAAGCTGAGAAAGCTTTTCGGTATCGGCGACAGAGAGCTGACCGCAAAAGAAAAAAAGTTTTTGGACACTTGGTTTTCCGATTGGGATTTTTCCTACGATATGGTGCATCTCGCCTACGAAAAGGGTGTTGACACCTCGGGTAAATTCTCGTTCAGTTACATAAACGCGATACTGAAAAATTGGCACGAAAGCGGTTTTGCTACCGAGGAGGACGTTAAAAACGGCGAAAGCTCACGCAATACCGGCGGCGAGAGCAGCTTTGACACCGATGAGTTTATCGAGGCCGCGCTCAGCAAGGGCTTCGGCGATATATTAGAGGATAAAAAATGACGCTTAACGAGGCAATTCAGATAAAAACCGAAAAAAGAATATCCGCAATGGACGAGGCGGACAAGCGCCGAGCCGAGATACATATGCTTTCGCCGAGAATAAAGGCGATAGATGCGGCGGTGACCGAGATCCCGATGAGACTGCTTGTCGGCGAGGATGCCGAAGCTCTGCGAGCAGAGACCGAGGCGCTTACCGCAGAGCGCGAGCGTCTTTTGACCGCGCTCGGATTTGATACCGATTACGATACGCCGAAATTCGAGTGTACCGAGTGCAACGACGGCGGCTATTGCGGAATGAAGCTCTGCCGCTGTGTCAAAAATATGCTTGCGACCGAAAGATATCAGCAAAGCAAGCTGGCACAGGGCTTGGTCGGCAAGACGTTTGATAATTTCTCGCTCGAGTATTATAAAGACGGCGACGAAAGAAAGCAGATGCAGAGCGTTGTCAACGGTTGCAAAAAATACGCCGAGATATTCCCGAAATTCGATTCGGCGGGGCTTTTGTTTCTGGGCGGCACGGGCTTGGGCAAAACGCATCTTTCCGCGGCTATTGCAAACGTGGTCTCGTCACGCGGGATGAGCGTTGTATACGAATCGGCCCAACAGCTTTCGGATACGATCGATGCGGTCAGATTTAACCGAATGGACATTTCCGAGCGCAGAAAATACGAAAGCTGCACGCTTTTGATAATCGACGATCTCGGCGCGGAATGTATACTCCCCTATACCGTCTCGGCAATAACGAGCATTATCGACCAACGTATAGTAAACGGCAAAAAGACGATAATTTCCACAAACCTTTCGCTCGCACAGATAAAAAAGACCTACGGCGAGAGATTGTTCTCACGCCTGCTCGGCGAGTTTAACGCGCTTAAATTTATGGGCACGGATGTCCGAATGATAAAAGCAAAGGGTGTTGAATAATTGAAAAGCGTTAATATCTATACCGACGGCGCCTGCAAGGGAAATCCCGGTGCAGGCGGCTGGAGCGCCATACTCGAATACGGCGGAAAGGAAAAAGAGCTTTGCGGCGGTGAAAAAAGCACCACCAACAACCGTATGGAGCTTACTGCCGCTATCGAGGGATTGAAGGCATTAAAGGAGCAATGCAAGGTCACACTTTACAGCGATTCTCAGTATCTTGTCAACGCAATCAACAAGGGCTGGCTCGAGGGATGGAAGCAAAAGGGATGGAAAAAGGCGGATAAATCGCAGGTGCTTAACGACGATCTCTGGAAAACGCTCGACGAACTTTTATCCTGCCACGAGGTAGAGTTTATCTGGGTGCGCGGACACGACGGGCACGAGTATAACGAGCGATGCGACGAGCTTGCAAGCGGCTATGCCGAAAAGCTGCAGAACTCATAACACGTAAAAAACGCTTCCGTTAGGGATGAAAGTCCTTCACGGAAGCGTATTTTTTTATAATCGGCTCATTACTTTTATAAGAAGCTCCTCGTGCTCGGGCGACATTTCCGTCAGCGGTGCGCGGAGGATGTTTTTGCACATTCCGATTTTGGCAAGCGCCGCCTTTAAGGGAATCGGATTCACCTCACAGCGAAGCAGGTCGCAAAGCGGAATAAGCTCGGTCTGAAGATGCGATGCGCCTTCGGTATCGCCGTCAAAAAACAGCGAGCAAAGCTTTTTCACCTTTAACGGAATCAGGTTGGACATCACCGAGATAACCCCTTTTCCGCCGAGCGAAAGTATTGGGATCACACGGTCATCGTTGCCCGAATATACGGGGAGCGATTCTCCGCAAAGCGAGATAATCCTTGCTGTATCGGAAATACTGTCTCCCGCATCCTTTAAGCCGACTGCGTTGGGAATCGCAGACAGGGCAAGCGCGGTTTCGGGCTCGATCTTCACTCCTGTGCGTGCAGGCACGCTGTATGCGATAAACGGAAGCCCCGATGCAGATGCGATGTCGTTATAATATGCGACAAGTCCCTTTTGCGTGCATTTGTTGTAATAGGGAGTTACAACAAGCAGAGCATCTGCGCCGACAGAGCTTGCATATTCCGACAGCGCACAGGCGCGTTTTGTATCGTTACAGCCGGTGCCCGCGATAACGGGAACTCGCTTTCTTACCTGCCTGACGGCAAAGGCAATAAGCTCTCTTTTTTCGGAATCCGAAAGCGTTGCCGATTCTCCCGTTGTGCCGCAAATGACAAGCGCATCGATGCCGTTTGTAAGCTGATGATCTATCATTTTTGCAAAAGCAAGATAATCTATGCCGTTCCGATCGAACGGCGTTGCAAGTGCGGTTGCCGCACCGCGAAAAACAAGTGGTTTTTTCATATGAGATTTTTCCTTTTCTACTGTTGAATTATTGTCTGCGATGTAGTATAATTCAATATGAGATTATTTGACTTTCCTCTCGTAATAAGTATATTCGGAAACGAGAGCGCACGACATCAGCAAAGGAATCATTGTATGAATCTTTTAAAACGCTCGACATATTTTTACGATCTGCCCGAGGAGCTCATTGCACAGACACCGAGCGAGGTACGTGACCAATCGCGCCTTTTGTGTCTTGATAAGCAAGACGGCAGTATAAAACACAAGACCTTTTGCGACGTTATAGATCATCTTAACGCAGGCGACTGTCTTGTTATAAACGACACACGTGTCATACCCGCGCGCCTTTTCGGCACCGCCGAGGGAAGAACGGGCGAGATCGAGACTGTTTTGCTCTCGCGCGAGACGGGTGTTGAGGGCGAATGCTGGAAATGCCTTACCCGCCCCGGCAAAAAAACAAAGATCGGGCAAAAAATCATTTATTCTCCCGAGCTGTCGGGTATTGTTACCGATATCGGCGAGGGCGGAACAAGAACGATAAGATTTGAGTACAAGGGCGTTTTTGCCGAGATACTCGACCGCATCGGGCTGATGCCCCTGCCCCCTTACATAACCAAAAAGTTAGAGGATAAAAACCGCTATCAGACCGTCTACGCAAGGACCGACGGCAGTGCGGCGGCACCCACCGCGGGCCTGCATTTCACCCCCGAGCTGCTTGCAAAGACGGAGGAAAAGGGCGTTACTATCGTGCGGGTTCTGCTTCACGTCGGGCTCGGCACGTTTCGTCCCGTCAAGGAGGACGATCTTTCCAACCACGTTATGCACTCCGAGCATATCTGCGTAACGCAGGAGGCGGCAGACAAGATAAACTCCATCCGCGCAAACGGCGGACGTATTATCGCCGTGGGCACAACGAGCGTGCGCACGCTTGAGAGCGTGACCGACGAAAACGGCGTTGTGCACGCATACGAGGGCGAGACCTCGATATTTCTCTACCCGGGTGTTAAATTCAAGTGCGTTGATGCCATAATTACCAACTTCCACCTTCCTGAAAGCACTCTTATTATGCTCGTCTGCGGCTTTGCCGGATACGAGAACACGATGAGAGCATACAAAGAGGCGGTGGAACAGCGATACAGATTCTTTTCGTTTGGGGACGCTATGCTGATACAATGATTCCCACAAAACAAACGGTTTTGCGGGGGCCCCAAGCCCCCGCGGGGACAATGATACGATCC
>JAZSDL010000030.1:0-19768 GCA_045531135.1 Eubacteriales bacterium
TTATGTTAGATTACAGAGTGCTTACCTTTCTTGCCCTCTATGATGAGATGAATTATCGCAGAACGGCAGAAAAACTGAATATGACTCAGCCGGGGGTCACACAGCATATTCATTATTTGGAGAATTATTACGGTGTGAAGCTGTTTGAGTATGACGGACGAACACTGTCAAGAACCAAGAACGCCGAACTGCTGAAACGTTATTTTGACAGCATCAAGGCAGAGGAAGCGGACATTCGGGAGAAGTTCACGCCAACCGATACCGTTCATATGACCGTTGGTGCAACCAAAACCATCGGCGAATTTGTTATCGTACCGGAGATCCGTTCCTTTCTGCAAGAGCCAAACCATACGCTCGATTTGATCGTTGATAACACCGAAGTTCTTTTACATATGCTTGAAAAGGCAGAGATCGATTTTGCTGTTATTGAGGGTGTGTTTGACAAATCCAAATACGGCTACCACCTTTACAAGAAGGAAACCTTTGTGGGGATATGCGCAAAAAGTCATCCTTTTGCAAACAAAACTGTTACCCTTGAAGAAATTTTTGCAGAAGATATCGTGGTCAGAGAGCCGTTTTCGGGAACAAGAACGTTACTGCATAATGCCATTACCGACCGTGGCTTTTCGCTTGACACCTTTAAGCGATGTATCTCTGTCAGTAATTTTTCGGTTATCTGCGACCTTGTGGCAAACAACGGTGCCATTACCTTTGCCTATGAACCTATTTCCCGTTGCCGTGATGATCTGGCAACCTTTAACGTTGCGGATATGCAGATAAGCGGCGAATTTAATTTTGTGTATTGCAACGAACGGGTCGCAAAGGAGAAGATTGATCTTCTGTTTTAATAGCTGATTACGACAGCACACTTCTCAGTTTTGAAGTGTGCTGTTGTTTTTTCTTGCCAAATGGAAACTCCTTTTTCATTCTTCGGGTACACACTCTCGGAATAGCGGACTTGCCGTTTTTCATATAGTGTAGTATCAACTTTTTGGAGGTTTTATATGGCAGAAAACAACGAGCCTAAAACCGTTTGCGTTAGTGTTTTCAAAAGCGGCGAAAGCACTACCACCGAGCGCGAATTTACAGACAAGTGGATCGAGCTTATTAATACGATTGAAAAGGGCAAAAGCGGAAACTTTTGCGAAAAAGCGTGACTAAAGGAACTATTTATGGTATAATTGACGTGGAAACAGCTTGTTCTATCTCAAAAGGAGATGGAAAATTGAAAGTAGCTATTTATTGCCGCTTATCCGAAGAAGATAGAAACAAGCAGGTTGGAACCGATGACAGCAACAGCATTCAGAACCAAAAGGCAATGCTGGTGCAATACTCTCTTGAACAGGGGTGGGAGATCTACTGTATTTACAGCGACGATGACTACGCCGGTGCGGATAGACGCCGACCGGAGTTTAACCGTCTGCTGCAGGACGCGGAAGCGAGAAAATTTGATATTATCCTCTGCAAGACACAATCCCGTTTCACCCGTGAGTTGGAGTTGGTGGAAAAGTACATCCACGGTTTATTCCCCATTTGGGGCATTCGCTTTATCAGCATCGTGGACAATGCCGACACCGCCAACAAGGGCAACAAAAAGTCCCGCCAGATCAACGGACTTGTGAACGAGTGGTACTTGGAGGATATGTCCGACAACATCCGCAGCGTTCTGAAAAACAGACGGGAAAACGGATTCCATATCGGTGCTTTTGCCCTTTACGGGTACAAAAAAGACCCCGATCAAAAGGGGCATCTGCTCATCGACGAGGAAGCCGCCGCAGTGGTTCGTGAGGTGTTCACCCTCTTTTCGCAAGGCTACGGAAAGACCGCAATCGCCCGTATGCTCAATGACCGGGGCATTCCCAATCCAACCGAATACAAGCGTCTTAAGGGATTGCGCTACAAACAGCCCACCGCCCAAAACAGCACTCTGTGGAAGTACTTTGCGATTTCCGATATGCTGGTCAACGAGATCTACATTGGCAACATGGTGCAGGGCAAATACGGCAGTGTTTCCTACAAGACCAAGCAGAACAAGCCCCGCCCCAAAAGCCAGTGGTACATCGTTGAGGGAACTCACGAACCCATCATCGACCGTGAGCTTTGGGACAGGGTGCAAAAGATGATAAAAGAACGAGCAAAGCCTTTTGATGTTGGCACCATCGGTCTGTTTGCAAGAAAGGCTCGCTGTGCCAACTGCGGATATGTGATGCGCTCCTCTAAAAATCGGGGCAAGCATTATTTGCAATGCTCCAACCGTCACGTGGCGAAGGATGCCTGCATCGGCTCCTTTATCTCGGTTGACAAATTGGAGCAGATGGTCATTGATGAGCTGAACAGACTTTCCGAGGAGTATCTGAACAAGGACGATTTGGAAAGAAAGATCGAGTTCTGCAACAATCTGCAAGCGCAGAAAGACAGTATCCTTAAAAACATCGCCACCTACGAAAAGCGTGTTGCGGAACTGTCTAAAGGTATTCGGGAACTGTACATGGATAAGGTCAAAGGACTCATCAGCGGTGCAGATTACACAGAGATGTCTAAGGACTTTATCGCTGACCGTGACCGCCTTGAAAAACTCATTTCAGACGGTCGTAAACAGATCGAAGAAATCGACGTAAAAATCGAATTCGGCGACAACCGCAGAGAGATCATCGAGCGTTACACAAACCTCAAACACCTCACCAGAGAGATGGTGGAAATCCTTATTGACTACATTTCCGTAGGCAAGAGAATCCCCAAAACTAAGGACGTTCCCATCGAAATTCACTGGAATTTTTGATCATACCGTCGAAAATTCTTTCGGCTACGGCGTTGCTCCTCAAAAGCGGCTCGACGTAGGTTACTACGCCTTCGCCTTGCTTTTTTGCGGTGCGCCTTGTCCCCGAAATTTTTTCTCGGTCTGATATGTTGCACTTATGAGGTTGCAGCTACCCAAAAATGCCGATCCCGAAAACCCGCATAAATACTTATGTTTTGGAGCCTGTCGTTCTTACACAGTTGCAGCAGAGCAAAAGGCGCGCAAGACCTACGACAATATCCTACGCTTCTGCGATGACCGCGACGTTGCCGACCCGATACGCTTCCTCCGTGAGCGCGAGATAGTGCACTTCCAACGCTTCGGTGATGCGTTGCGTATTGTACAGGATAACCTCGACTACAAGAACTTTTACGCTTACAACCCGAGCTTTGATAAGAGGTAAAGGCATAAAAGCATAACAAAAAAGGACTTCAACCGAAGTCCTTTTTGAGTTATATTACTTCTCGAAATACGGGCGGAGGGGGAGCTTATCGCCGAAGGTCCATATGCGGTCGAGGGTTTTCGACCAAAGGCGGATCAGCAGCCCGTTGAACACCGCGCCGATGACGGTGCCGACGTTTATGCCCTCGAAATGCCAAAGCCCGAAGAAGACAAACGAGAGGATGATGCTCAAAACGCAGCTTGAAATATCGTAAATTATCTTTAATTTGTGTATTTCGATGCCGTATTTTGCGGAGATCTCTTTAACAAAAAGCTCGTACGCCTCGGGCGAGATATAGGTGCGGAAAAGCAGTGCAACGCCGAAGCAGCAGACCAACATTCCCACGGCATAAAACGCGAGCCGAACCGCAAAATGCTCCGACGGCAAAAAGCCGACCAGATACAAAAATCCGTCGAGCGCGAAGCCGTAAAGAACCGCGGTGACGAAGGAGAAGAGGTAGGAAAACTTGAAACGGTGCATTATGACCGCGGTGGCGACCAGAAGCAACGCCTGAAGCGTATATTCCGCCATCCCGAACGAGAAAAAGGGAAGATATTGCGATATTTTAAGGTGCAGCAGATATGCCGGCGCAACGACCATGGAAACGCCGAAATCCGACACCACCGTCAAGGATGTGCCGAAAGCGAGCGCGATAATGCCTATGATGTATGCCAGCTCGTTGGGAAAAACGGTTTTGTTTGCTTTCACAATATGCTCCGATCATTAATTTGACGTTTAACGATATTATATTACATATTTCTGCGTTGTCAACAGGATTTTGGGCGATTTTTGTACATAATGGTTTTGTAGGGAAAGGGCGGAGCCGGCAGTCCGAATATTTACACACAATTCCTCAATAACAATCATTTTTTGTTTTTTTATTTTAAATGTCATAAAATTATTCGTTCGATTAAATTCACGCACGGACAGTCGAGGACGGTAAGTCCCTACGGTTGTATTGCTATTTTATTTATGTATTAGGTTTTTTCGCTTGGGATGACAAAATAACGCACGTGTTTTTAACTCTCGCGGCGAGGAGGTAACAAATATGCAGTACACACAACGCGATATAGAAAAACACCCACGCGGTGTGGAGGTTGTAATAAATTTAAAGCTTTACCGCGGGAAATGAAAAAACGCAACGAAAAACGTTACGCTTTGTGATATGTAACGCCCTCGCGGTGTGGAGGTTGTAATAAATTTAAAGCTTTACCGCGGGAAATGAAAAAAAGGGTTTACTTTTTGGGGGAAATGGGGTATAATGGGTTGATTTAGAATAAAAAGCAAAATAAGGAGTGTCATTTTAATGAAACTTTCACCTCTTCAGACTGCGAGATACCAGTATGCCCCCAAGCTTCCCGGTATGCTCAGAAACGGTATTTCCGAGATCTGTGTAAAGAACGGCGGCGCAACCGAGAGCGTTGCAGATCAGGAAAAGATCAAGGCGCTTTTCCCCAACACCTACGGCAAGAACGAGATCACCTTCCAGAAGGGCGTTAACACCGCCGAGGCAAAGAAGCTCTCTGTTGGCGTTATCCTCTCGGGCGGACAGGCACCCGGCGGACACAACGTTATCTGCGGCTTGTACGATGCATTAAAGGCGACCGACAAGGACAACGTGCTTTACGGCTTCAAGGGCGGCCCCTCCGGTCTTCTCGAGGACGATTATATTATTTTTGACGATGAGTATATCAACGCTTTCCGTAACACCGGCGGCTTTGATATTATCGGCTCGGGCAGAACCAAGCTCGAGACCGAGGAGCAGTTTGCTGTTGTTGCAGAGGTTTGCAAAAAGCACGGCATCAACGCTATCGTAATCATCGGCGGCGACGACTCCAACACCAACGCGGCTGTTTTGGCAGAGTACTTTGCGGCTAACAACGCAGGCGTTCAGGTTATCGGCTGTCCCAAGACCATCGACGGTGACCTTAAGAACGAGGATATCGAGTGCTCGTTCGGCTTTGACACCGCTACCAAGACCTATAGCGAAATTATCGGTAATATCGAGCGCGATGCAAATTCCGCAAAGAAATATTGGCACTTCGTTAAGGTTATGGGCCGTTCGGCATCTCACGTTGCGCTTGAGTGCGCGCTTCAGACCCGCCCCAACATCTGCCTTGTAGGCGAGGAGGTTGCGGCAAAGAAGATGTCTATGGCTCAGATCGCGGATTATATCGCGGATTCTGTTGCAACCCGTGCCGCAAAGGGCTGGAACTTCGGTGTTGCTATCATTCCCGAGGGTATTGTTGAGTTCGTTCCCGAGTTCTCGGTGCTTATCGCAGAGATCAACGAGCTTCTTGCGGGCGAAAAGACCGATGCATTCAACGCACTTCCCACCTGGGCAGATAAGTATGCGTTCATCGAGGCAGGTCTTACCAAGGAATCTATGGCTGTATTTGCGATCCTTCCCGAAGCGATCCAGCAGCAGCTCTTCCTCGAGCGCGATCCTCACGGCAACGTTCAGGTTTCGCTTATCGAGTCCGAAAAGCTCTTCTCCGCACTCGTTGCAGATAATCTCAAGGCACGTAAGGCGGCCGGCACCTATAACGGCAAGTTCTCCGCGCTTCATCACTTCCTCGGCTACGAGGGACGTTGCGCATTCCCCTCGAACTTCGATGCAGACTACTGCTACTCGCTCGGCTACAACGCATTTATGCTTATCCAGTACGGCTACACCGGATATCTTTCCAAGGTTTCCAACCTCAGCAAGCCGGCAGAGGAATGGGTTGCAGGCGGTATGCCTATGACCAAGATGATGAACATCGAGAGAAGACACGGCAAGGACAAGCCGGTTATCCGCAAGGCACTTGTTGAGCTCGAGGGCAAGCCCTTTAAGTTCTTCGAGGCAAACCGCGCAGAGTGGGCAGAGAACACCTGCTTCGTATATCCCGGCGCTATTCAGTACTTCGGTCCGACCGAGGTTTGCGATGCGACTACTGTTACTCTCGCTCTCGAAAAAGGCGAATGATCTTCGACCCCGACCGAGTATAAACGGGCGATTTACGCACTTGAAAGAATAATTATTAATAGCAGTCAAGCTTCAATTAAATTTGGAGCTTGATTTTTTTATAAGGAATTTGTATTTTTTATTGTATTTTCAAGTGCTTGAACAAAAAACTTCGACTGCCCTACAATCGTAGGGCGACGCTCGTTTTTTGTCCAAACTCGCCTCGTTTCTATCGGTCGGACCGAGTATAAACGGGCGATTTACGCAATTGAAAAACAATTTAATCAACACCAATCAAGCTTCAATTAACTTTGGAGCTTGATTTTTTACTTATCGCGATGTATGCGCGACAGATTCGGAGAGGTCATCACCGCGAGGGTTAGAGATTTGTTTGTGATTGCAGTTTTGTGTCATCCTGTTGCGCGCACACCGCGATAATAAAAAACTTGCAAACGGGATATATTTGAGGTATAATGTTTCGACACGAAAGGAGTGGAATTATGACACGTACTTTTAAAAGAATTTTGTCGTTTATGCTTGCGGTGCTGATGCTGATTGCGTTGACCGCTTGCGCGTGGAAAAGCGGCAAAAATAAGGATGACGGTGACGGTGAGGATGGCGTTTCGTTCGGTTCGGGCTATGACAGAGCGAGCTTTGAGTTCGAGAACGAATACACAAGACAGCACCTTGAGTTTATTGAGAGCAAGGAATACAAGGATATTTGCCTTGCCGACGGCGGTCTTGCCAAAAACGTAGCAAACAACTATGAGGATGCAAAGCTTAACTTTGTAAACGGTACGTGGACGGCGCTTTCAAAGACGGTAAAGGCGGTCGGCGAGGGCGAGATAGAGCTTGTTAACGAGTACGAGATACTTATAACCGAGCTTATGCAGAACACTGGGGCAGAGGATAATTTTATCGGCTCTTTTCAGGAGAACTATTTTACTGCGGCAATACAGCTGTTCGGCGGTATCAAGGATGAGCTCGAGTCGGCAAAAAAGGCAGGCGACATCTTTACCGGAGCATCGCTTGATGAGGTCGAGGAGCTTGTTACCTATCTCGACGGCACGGTAGCGCTGCTCTCTAAGTTCGATAACGTATCGGACGACGAGGCAGAGGCGCTTTTCGGCGATGCGATGGAAAAGGTCAAGGCGGCGTTTGACTCCGATTTTATAAAAGGGAACGAAAAGTTTGTAGACCGCGTAACCGATACGCTCGGCGTGGCATCCGGCGTCGGCTCGTTTGTTTCGGATACCGTTTCGGACGTGATCGAGGAATATATCGTTTATCAGGCAATGTCGGGCTCGAGCGCCGAGTGGGAGACCGTTTGGAAGGACATCTCGGATTCGGCAAGAACCGAATCGCGTAAAGCCGATGACAAAAAACTGTCGGAATCCTACACAAAGGTTGCCGACTGTATCGATAAGATTCTCGAGCGCACCAAAAAATACCGCGAGGAAAATGCACGCGCGGTGTTTGACAGCGTAAAGCGGCAGGGAATCAAGAACGGACTCGAGGCGGCTTATTCGGCGGGCTACGAGGTCTGGGACGGAATGATGAAAAGCTGGCCTGTCGGTCTTGCGGTAAGAACCGGTATGCTGGCGGGCGTGGGAGCCGCAAACCTTATTGCCAACTCGGACGATATCGCATATTACGGTCAAATGCTTATCGGCTACGGAAGGGTTGCTGTCGCGGCAGCCGATGCGATGAAAAAGGCAGAGGGCAAGCTGAGCAGCAAAAAGGATTACGAGTCGGCGATCGTGTTTGACAAGGCGTTCCATATCTACAAAGGGATTCAGATGTCGGCGGCAAGCTGTGCTATTAATTATCTCAACTCGATAAAAACGAGTGCGCTCGGTTATATTTTCAAATACACGACCGACGATGAGGAAGCACAGATATTGCTTATTCAGGTACATATTGCCGATTGGATGCCGATAAAATGCCACGCGATGCAGGTTATCGAGAACAACGGCGGGCACGTAGTCGGCTGTAACGGAAACGCATATTATTTCGAGCTGACCGATGAGTCTGTCGGAAAAAGCGGAACCTTTGGCAATTTTTCCACAAATACGTCGGTCAAAAACAAAATCGTCTGCCGCAACGAAAAGGGCGAGACCAAAACGGTTGCCTCCGTCAGCGGATTGGGCAATATTTATATCTGCGGCGAAAAGATTTTTTATCGCGGCTACGACAGCGAGTGGTATAGCGTAGGATTTGACGGAAAAGGCGAGCAGCTTGCCACAACCGGTGAGATCGTCGGCTATATAGAAAAGCAGGGTATGCTTATCGTAAGCGGTGATAACGGCGTTTACGCCACCGACTTTGTCGGCAACCGAACCGACGCATTTATGGGCGGAGAGGATATTCTTTTGGCGGTGGACGGCGATAATATCTATTACGCAAACAAGAAAAACGAGGGCGATTTTACATTCTATCGCGCCGATTGCCTTAAGAACGAGAAAACCGCGCTCGGCAGCGTTACGTTGGAGCTCGATACGCTCTGGTCCACCTGGATAGACGGTATCAGCCAAACCGAAAAGGGTGTGTATTTTATCGGCGGCGAGTTTGGCGGTACCGGAAACTTTTTTCAGGGTAAGGCGATATACTATATCTCGTTCGAGGACGGAAAATTCTCGACTGTTTACGAGGGCTTTACCGGTGCACCTTACCTCTACGTTGCATACGAGGGCGATACCGAGTACGTTTATTTCTATACGGGTATGGCGATAAGCAACACAGGCACGCATTACGGTGCGCTTGCCGATGACGTTTTGCGTATAAACACAAAAACACTTGCCGTGCAGGAGATCGCGTATCCGCTATGCCCCAACGGCGTGGCTTATATGTGGGAGCACGAGCTGAAAATAAACGTCGGCGATACCGAGCCGCTTATGCTTATTTCGGAATCAATGGCGAAGGAGCTCGGCTATATCTCGCTCGGCATGCGTGAGGACAGGTCGCAGACCTATCAACAATGGGTGGATTACGTAGGCGGTGTGTATTATATCTCGATTGCGGACGTGGTCATCGACGATTCGGCATCTGTCGGCTGGCGCGAGGGCTATAGACGGCTTTCGGTTAAGACGTTCGTTTTTGATCCGTCGGATCAATCGATCACGCCGATCGGCTCTTATTAGCATAAAAGATTCGACCGAGGACAAAACGTTTTCGGTCGTTTTTTTATATCGCGATGTTGGCGCGACAAATTTGTGTCGTCCTCTCCGCGAGGGTTAGAAATGCGTGAGTTATTACGGATTAGTCGCGACAAATTTGTGTCGTCCTCTCCGCGAGGGTTAGAAATGCGTGCGTTATTACGGATTGGCCGCGCCGGATTTGTGTCAGCCTGAGCGAAGACGATTTTTAATTGCCGAAGTCGAAGGATGTACGAGTGAATTTTTTGGCCATTTTCTTTCGGTTGTCCTTGCGTTTGTTGCCGATGATGCCGAAAAAAGCGGCGCGATTTTTCGCGCGCGTGTTTTTCTTCTGCTTCTTCTTTTTGGACTCTTTTTTGTCTTTTTTATTTTTTTATTTATTTTTCTTTTGGTTCTTTTCTTTTTCTTTCTTTTTTGTTTTTTTCTCTTTTTTCTCCCTTTTTCTTCTTCTCTTCTTTTTGCGCCGAAAATGTTGATATTACTGCGCCCGCGCGGTTTTTGTTCCTGTTCTTGTTCTGCTTCCTGTTCTTGTTCTTGTTCTCTTTTTCTTTGACTTTCTTTTGGTTCTTTTCTTTCGCTTTCTTTTTGCTCACCCCTCGCCCTACGAACATTATACACCACCAACCCCAAAAATTTCGTCCCTTTTTTGTCCCGACTTTGTCGCAATCGCTTCGATCTCGCCCGAAAACGCTTGTTTTCGGGCGTTTTTTGTGATGTCCGTTCGCTCGCGCTGAGTTTGTGCGCGTCACTTCGTTCCTTGTCCAAACTCGCGGACATCATAGGAATAAAAATCGAAAATGCGATTTCCGATTTTTATAAAAATTTATTGTATTTTTAAAAATTTATGGATATCGTAGGGCGGGGGGGGTTAACCCTAAAAATCTTCGATTTTCAGGGAACCCTTTGCTACCGCCGTTACGCAACACAAAAGAAAAACGATATGTCCGTGAAAATCACAAGACATATCGTTTCGTTTTTGATGTGTATGACTATTCAGCCGAGAAATTCTCTTTGCCTACGCCGCAGAGCGCACACTCAAAATCGTCGGGAAGCTCATCGAATTTTGTGCCTGCCTCGATACCAAGCTCGGGCGCGCCAAGCTCCTCATCGTACTCCCAGCCGCAGACCTCGCATACGTATTTCATAATTTATCCTCCTTTTTATTCAATCGGTTCAAAATCGCTCGCGCCGTGCTTGCACAGCGGGCAAATAAAGTCCTCGGGAAGCGGATGTCCCTCGTATACATAGCCGCATATCTTGCAGACATAGCCCTTTTTACCCTCGGTTTCGGGCTTGGGCTTGACGTTGCTCTGATAATATGCGTAGCTCATCGTTTCTCTGTCGGAAATCACGCGCGACTCGGTTATCGAGCAGATAAACATACCGTGTGTGCCGAGATCGACGTACTGCTCGACCTTTAGCGACATAAATGCGTTTATATATCTCGGCAGGAACACAAGCCCGTTATCCGAGCGAAGCACGTCGCAATCGGCAAATTTATCGGTATTTCTGCCGCTCGCAAAGCCAAACCTTTCAAACACCGAAAAGGGTGCATCAACGGTAAGGCAGTTGATATTCATCACGCCGGTGTTTTTGATGATATGGTGCGAGTAATTGTCCTTGTTAACGGTAACGGCGATTTGGTTGGGGGTGTTTGTAACCTGTGTCACCGTGTTAACAATTAATCCGTTGTCCTTCTTTCCGTCGTTGGAGGTGACAACGTAAAGCCCGTATCCGATGCGGAACAGAGCTGTAAGATCGTTTTTGTTCGCGGTGGAGGACTGCTGTGCGAGATAATCGCGGCATAGCTCCTCGGCAAGCAGATCAAGCTGCTTTTTGCTCTCGTCGTTAAGAGCGGACATTATCTTTACCGTATTCTCGGCAAAGGTGATGTTCTTGCTCTTTTCAAGCATCGATCTCATCACCTTGGCGGCCAACGGTGCCCAGCTTCCGTTCTCGATAAGACCTACCGTACGGTTAGAGTAGTTGCGCTCGGTGAGATGATTGATAAACTCACGCATAAACGGAAAAATCTCTGCGTTGTAGGTGGTGGTGGCAAGCACGAGCTTGCTGTAACGGAACGCATCCTCGACCGCCTCTGCCATATCGCAGCGCGCAAGATCGTTAACGACCACCTTCGGACAGCCGTTTGCTCTCAGCTTGTCGGCAAGCTGCATAACCGCCTTTTTCGTGTTGCCGTAAACCGAGGTATAGGCGATAACAACACCCTCCTCCTCGGGAGTGTAGCTCGACCAGACGTTGTAAAGATTAATGTAATAACCGAGATTTTCATCAAGTATCGGGCCGTGAAGCGGGCAGATAACGGCGATATCAAGCCCCGATGCCTTTTTGAGCAGTGCTTGCACCTGTGCTCCGTATTTTCCGACAATGCCGATATAATCACGCCTTGCCTCGCACGCCCAATCCTCCTCAACGTCGAGTGCGCCGAACTTGCCGAACCCGTCGGCAGAGAAAAGGACCTTGTCGGTGCTGTCGTAGGTGACGATCACCTCGGGCCAGTGCACCATAGGCGCGGTCACAAAGGTAAGGGTGTGCTTACCGAGCGAAAGCGCGCCGCCCTCGCCCACAACTATCTGCTTATCGGCAAAATCGGTGCCGAAAAAGTTTTTCATCATCGCAAACGCCTTTGCGGAGGAAACTATCTTCGCATCGGGATAGACCTTTGTAAAATTAACGATGTTTGCCGAGTGGTCGGGCTCCATATGCTGAACCACGAGATAATCGGGTTTTCTGCCGCCGAGCTCGTTTTGGATATTGTCAAGCCACTCGTGCGAGAAATTTATATCGACGGTGTCCATAACCGCGATCTTTTCGTCGAGTATAACGTAGGAATTATAAGACATACCGTTGGGAACTATATACTGTCCCTCGAACAGATCTACCTTGTGATCGTTAACACCGACATACTTGATATCATTGGTAATAAACATGATTTTTACCTCCGTTGGTTGTTGTTATAAGTATATCATATCCATTTTCTTATAGCAATACCGTTTTCTGTAAATTTTCGGCAAAAAAGATTGCCGTGCGCTTGGCACGGCAACCTTGATTATTTAATTAAAATCGATTTAATGCTTTTTGTCTTGCGTGTCTGTATGCATAAAGCGCAACACCGAGACCGGCCAAAGCCGCGAGCAGATACAAAAGCGTATTTGTGCTGTCGCCGGGAACTACCGGAGTTTCGATTACCGGCTCGAGAACCTTGTTTTCAAAATCAAAGATAAACGAGCTGCAGTTATCTGCCGATACGTCATTGACAAACGTTTCGAATCCGTAGGAATCACCGTTTTGGGTAACAACAACGGTTAGAGTGTAAACGGTGTCATCGTATTCGATATTTTCGTCATCACCCTTGATCTCATAAACCGTAAACGTGTATTCGCCCGCCTTGTCGAGAACCGCATCTGCAAATTTACCCGTGCCGTCCTCGGCGTTGGTTATTATCTCCTCGCCGCCGAACCCCTCGTAGCCGTCTGCAACGAGCACAAACGAAAATTCACCGTCGGCAAGCGTTCTGTCGCCGTAATCGTCGGTAAGGCGCTTTTCGATAGCGAGTTCGATAGTAACAGGAGCGATTTTTGTGTTGTATACAGCATCGCCGTTCGCCTCCGAGCCGTCGATATATGCCTTTCCGTAGCGTATTTCAACAGCATACTCGGTGTTGTCGGAAATATATCCGTCGGGCGCCTTGGTTTCCGTGAGAGTGTATTCGTGTCCCGAGGGGATGTCGGCAAACAACACCCTGCCGTCCTCATCCGAGACCGCTTTTGTATCGTTGATGCTCACTTTGCCGCCGCAGACGGTGCAATCGTCGTTGTGGCAGAGCGTGAACTCGGCATCGGCAACGGGCGATTTGCTGTCGGCATCCAGCTTTGCAAATTCAAGCGTGCCGAGATATCCCTCAACCTCGGGAACCGTATACTCCAATTTGTTGTCGCCGTAGAGAATGTTGCCGTCGTTGTCGATGGTCTTAAAGCTAAAGGTGGTCGTTTTGTTGGTCTTAAGCGCGGTGTCGGGCGTGAATCCGTCGGATTCGTTCTTTAATCTGACCTTATAGGATATCTTAAAGCTGAATATGCCGGTTGTCTCGTCCTTTATAAACTCCGAGCCGATAAGATACCAGGTGATAGCTTTTGCCGAACCGTCAAATACAGCAACGCTGTCTCCGTTCAAATTCTTTATCTCGTCGCAGAGCGCGCCGTCATAGCCGTAAAAGCTCAAAAATTCAACGTGATCGCTCATCGGATCGAGCGTATATGCCTCGCGCATGGTATAAAGCGGCGCGAGCTTGATGTCGTTCATGATATTGTCAAATGCGGCGATCAATGCCTCCTGATCGTTACCTGCGGCATAACGGTGTCCCTCAAACTGCGAGGTCTCGAGTATATCACCGCCGCCGATAGCGGTAGAGAGCCATGTCTTGTAGGAATCGGCGGTGTCACCGATAACGTAGCTTTCACTACGGCGGTCAACGATCGCGTAGGTCTTGTCCTCGGACCTGTCAACGTTGCTTTGCACCGACTGTGCGCCTACGCTGATGCCGATGGTGAATATATTTATGCCGTTGTCCTTGATCGTCTTTGCAACCTCCGCCGCGCGCAAAGCCGCCTTGTCGGAATAGTTTGTGCCGTAAATGCAGAGCTTGCCCTGAATCGAATCCGCAAAATAGCCGTCCTCGTCCAGCCGCGATTCATCGTAGGTGTTGCCGTACATAAACGTATCGTAGCCGACAATCTCGGTGGTGCTTTCACGTCCGCTTTCGATATAGGTGGTGGGGAAGCCGTCGGTTGCGAAAATGATATATTTGTACTTGGCATCGGACTGCTTCATTATGTTGTACGCAAGCTGAAGTCCGCCCTCGATGTTGGTGAATCTCACACGGTCGTCCGAAGGTGCAACGATATCGTTCACTCGGGTTTTGATTTCCTCTGCGTTGTCGGCGCCGATAACCGTCGGCTCGATAGCCAGCGTGGCATAGGAATTAAAGGTTACGAGCGCAAACTCTCTGTCGGCGCTGATCTCTGCGGCTTGCGAATAGCGGTCGATAAACCCGTTTACCGCCGTTTTTGCTTCCGAGAGGCGGGATGTCGTATCGCCGTCCTTGTTGTTCATTGTGTTGGAGATGTCCATAACAACAACTACCGCAACCGATTGACCGAGGTCCTGCTGTCTTGCAACCGCCTCGAGCGTGATGTCAAAATAATTCTCGAGCTCGGTGGGCGCGACCGTCTTTTTAACGGCGATCTTGCCCTGATAAAGCGTCTCGGGATCGGTCGGATCGTAATTTGACGGGCTCCAGCCGCCCGCATACTCGATCTGCTGTGCGTTGTCGGCGGTTGCACCCTGTACGGCAAACGGAACGCAAAGCACAAGCATGACCAAAGCAAGTAAAACAGAAACGTATCTTTTCATACTTATACCCCTTTTTATATATTGTCATATTATAATAATGCTATTGTGTTGATATTATACCAAAACGATTCCCGAAATTCAATGTTGAATTTAACGAGCATATGTGATATAATAAAAATGATATGTGTCAAAACACCAAAATTCAACTGTATAAGGAGACAATAGGTTATGAACGAATTTTTCCAGACACTTCTCGAAAAGGCAAAGGATATCAGAAGCATCGACGATATTTTTGCGCTCGCAAAGGAATACAAGGAATATTTTGAAAAGATCAAGGGTAAGATCGATCTCGGCTCCCTCGGCGGCCTTTTTAAGAAATAAAAACCATTCGCACAAAAGGGTTTATCCCTTTCCGCATACGTAAAACACAAGGAAAACGATATGTCTGTCATTTGACAAGACATATCGTTTTTTATTATTCACAAAACAAAAAGAGAGGCGGAATCGTCTCTCTTTTTGTGTCAAAACTTATCCGTTATAGGTGCCGAAGCAGATACGCTTGATAAGCGAGTAGTCCGCCGAGGTGATATCACCGTCGCCGTTTACGTCAGCCGCGAGAATCGCCGCGCCCTCGAGCGTGTACGAATTAAAGCAAGCGCGCTTAACGAGCGTGTAGTCTGCCGAGGTGATCTCGCCGTCGCAGTTCGCATCGCCGGGGAGATACTGCGGCTTTTCTGCAAACTTCGGAGTACCGTCCTCGGTGTTGACCTCCCAATTAAGAAGCTCGTAGGGAGAAAATTCGCCCTCGTTTGTCTCGTCAACATAGCTATTAAGCGTGCCGACGATAGCATTAACTATTCTGCTGTCCGAAAAGTCTAACGGCATAACAGACGAGGTGTCGTTTCCGTAATCGTCAAAGCCAATTGTCGAATAATTAACACTTTGCTTTGCATAAATGTTATGGAAGGTGATGTCCGAGCCGGCAAGAAAACCCGCAAAGGTGCCGAGATAGGTTTCCTCGGTTACGGTTTCCGAACAATAGAGCTTTGCATTTGTATAACAGTTTACAAACGTATCATCATTATATGCAATACCGACAAATCCGCCTAAGTAATTCGCTGCATTTACGTTGCCCTTCGAGTAGCAGTTTTCAATCAGGTTGCCGCCGCAGCATTCCGAAATACCCAGAAAACCGCCGACGTAATTCTTACCCGAAACGTGACCGTCTGCAAAGCAGTTATAAAATTCGTTTGCTTCGTCGATGTAACCGGCAAAGCCGCCGACAGAACCGCCGTAAACCGTATATACGTTACCGGTCACGCTGCAGTTTACGAAGGTATTGTAGTCCTCAGCATAACCGACAAAGCCGCCGATGTCACTAACGTAATTGACAGCGGCGCCGGTGTAGTTGATATCGCCGGTTACGGTACAGTTTTCAAAAACGCTGCCGTTGTATATTTCACCGGCAAAGCCGCCGACGCAATATACTGTTTCTTGAACATCCAAATCGATATCACCCGCAAAGGTGACGTTGCTTGCATAAACGGTGTCACTGTATCCGCAAACACCGCCGATATACGAAGCGCTATCGGTATTGGTGATAGAAATATCAACCGCAACGTCGGTATCCTCGACCGTAAGATAACGCACGTATCCTGCCAAGCCGCCGATTTCGTATACCTCGTTAGCGGTAATCGAAATGTTGCCGACCGCGCCGCAATTTTTGATAACCGCATTATAGGCGTTGTCAATCAGCAAACCTATTGAATTGACGCTGCCCTCCGGGTTGTTAGCGGAAAGGTTGCCCTTTACCGTGATAGAATCAATACGTACATCGTTTGCGTACGTAATAAGCGGTTCGGAAATATATTCGATGTTGATGTTGCCCATACCGCAAATGGTAAGCATAGTAGCATTGGTTTCAATGCCGTGATAATATTCATTACCGTCAAAATCAAGGTCATTGTAGATGTTGGCAACTACCGCATAGTCTTGATAGCTGCGGTAATAAAGATCATCAACAAATTCGATATAGTCTTCCTCATCAAAAATATCAAAGGTAAAGGTGTAAATCTCGGTTACCGAAATGTAATAGTAAACGTTGTCGTCATAGAGATATTGACCATCGGTGCTGTCCCACGTTCCGCCCAGGAAGAGAAATTCGTAATTGCCGGTTGTGTCGGGAGTGAATACGTAGGAGTTAACATAATCATAGGAAACACGGGAATTTAAAAGCTCGCCGTCCTTGTGCTCCATAAGCGTAAGGCCAAAACTGAGATCGTGAGATATAATATCTTCGTTTCTCTCGGCGCGAACCTTGATCTCATAGTTCTTGCCTGCGGTAAGGTTGGTGTTAAAGCCGAAAGCAGAACCGTAGCTGAGCTCATTCTCAACGTAAATATCATCCTCTGCAAAGGTGATCTCCTTTTGGCTGTCGGGATCGATCACGGTGCTGTAATCGATCATACTCATGCTGTCGTTGATAACGACCGAAAGATAGGTATAGTCAAACAAGTCGTTATCATCTTCGTTACGGCAATTCGCCAAAACGAGAATCTGATATTCGCCGGGCTGATAAAACGGGAATCCCAGCTTCAGCTCCATATAGCTGTCCTGAGCCCAATCGCAATTGTAGTAACCGAGCTCTCCGTCGTAATATACCGCAATCGCGAGGTCAACGTATGCGGCATTGTCACCCTCGAGATAAACACTAACGACATAATTGTCGTTTTCGGTGAGATCGACGTAGAAGCCCTTGGCGTAGCCGGTCCATTTTGTCGAACCGAAAAACTCGGCAGTGGCATAGGACTCGTCGCCCTGAAGCCCACCCTTATACAATTTTCCGACTTCAAGCGGAATGTCAAAATTCACGCCGTTGGGATCACTGGTAACAATGTCCTCGGTTGTGTAAATCTTAACCGCCGATGCGGACATCGGGATTATACCGATAAGCATCGTAACGGCAAGAAGGATCGATAAAAGCTTTGCTGCCTTTTTCATTTTCTTTTTTTCCTTTCGTGGTTGATTTTATGTGTGTTCGGCAGATGCCGAGTAACATACTGTATAAAACTGTACGGAGGCCCGAGAAGGACGCGCGTGGTTCTCGCGTGCAAAATTTGCACGGCTCGCGCCGTGTATAGACACTTTTCTCGGACCTTATCCCCGACAGCTCGGCAAAAGCCGATATATAGATCCCCTTTTGCAACATATTGACCAAAACCCACACTTTTTTGCGATTTCGCCTTGCCAAACTCCTTGACGGCGGCGGTGTGGGTATGATATAATATAGCAACCTTGGCGATTTACTATGTTAATTATATCAAGCGAATGTATCTCTGTCACCACACTTTTATAACAAAAAAGTGTGGGAAAATAAAAAATATCCCCAAAAAGTGTGGGAATAAGGGTGGGGCATCCTATGTTTGATAAGTGTGGGTGTCCGAAACAGGTATTTTATGAAAAAAAGCTTATCTTTGATTTCGATCCTGCCGATATTTGCAGTCCTTCTTTGCTCCTGCGGTCAGATCGGCGACAAGACGGCAAGCGTTACGGTGCTTTATGCATCCAACGCAATACTTTCTTTATTATTGCTATTGGCATATTTTGTGTCGGTTCGCAAAAAGGATATATGGTTTTCGGCATTGTACGTTGCCGTGCTTGTGGTCAATATCGGCTATTTTTATCTCTCGGTCGCGCCCGACCTAAGCACCGCCTTGCTTGCAAACCGTATCGCTTATCTCGGCTCGGTGTTTCTGCCGCTGTCGATAATGATGATAATACTCAACGTGATCGGAATACAGTACAAAAAACAGCTCCCGATATCGCTTATCGCCGTTGCGGTTGTTGTGTTTTGTATCGCGGCAAGCCCGGGATATTCAGACATTTATTACAAAGAGGTATGGCTTCATATCGAAAACGGCGTGTCGATGCTTGAAAAGGATTACGGCGATTGGCATTTTATTTATCTTGTCTATCTTGTCTGCTATTTTGCCGCCATGGTCGGCAGTATAGTATACTCGATCTACAAGAAAAAGATAGAAAGCCCCGCACTCGCGGTTATTTTTGCGCTTGCCGTGTTTATAAATCTCGGCGTTTGGTTTATCGAGCAGATTATCAAATTCGATTTCGAGATGCTTTCGGTCTCTTATATAATAAGCGAGCTGTTTCTTTTGGGGATATACATAACCCTCAACTCCGCTTCCGAGCGCAAAAGCTCGGCTTCGGCGGAGCAGATCGGCACGGCGGATATATCGTCGGAGAGCGAGATACTTGCCGAGCGGTTGGAGGTTTTCAAGCAGGGGATCGACCGATTGACACGTACCGAGCGGGTTATTTACGAGCTGTATATTAACGGAAAAACCACAAAAGAGGTACTTTCCGAGCTCAACATCAAGGAAAACACGTTGAAATTTCATAACAAGAATCTATACGGAAAGCTCGGCGTTTCATCGAGAAGGCAGCTTATCGAGATACACAAGGCGGCAAAGGAGCTTTAAAACACAAAACACGTTTGAAAAGGAGAAAAAGCAATGATAACAAAGGTTCAGGCACTTATAGAGGCGCTAAAACAGGATAATCCCGGCTGTTAGGCGGTCGTGCTTTATCAAAACGGCGCAGATATCGCTACGCTCTCGCCCGAAAACGCTTGTTTTCGCTCGTTTTTTATCGCTAACGCTCTCGAATAAAATGGCAAGCATTTTATTCGTTCTTTTGTGATGTCCGTTCGCTCGCGCCTCACTCACCGTTCGCGGACATCATAGGTATAAAAATCGACGCACATGTCGCCGATTTTTATGGATTTTTATTGTATTTATCGCTAACGCTCTCGATGAAAAACACACGGTTTTTCATCGGTTTTTGTGATGTCCGTGCGCTCGCGCTTCACTCGCCGTTCGCGGACATCATAGGTATAAAAATCGACGCACATGTCGCCGATTTTTATGGATTTTTATTGTATTCATCGCTACGCTCTCGCCCGAAAACGCTTGTTTTCGGGCGTTTTTTATCGCTAACGCTCTCGAATAAAATGGCAAGCATTTTATTCGTTCTTTTGT
>JAZSDL010000010.1:0-11641 GCA_045531135.1 Eubacteriales bacterium
TTTGTCAAAGCCCTTGAAAATACAATAAAAAACAATATTCCTTATGAAAAGAGACAGAGCTTCATAATAATAGTGAAGTTCTGTTGTTCTTATATTATTTTCTTTCAAGGGCGTAAATAGACCATTTGTCTTCGCTCTGAAACAAGCTCGCCTAACGGCAAGCTTGTTTTTGCTGATCTATTTAATTATTATCAAAGCTCTTGCGCTTTAAAAGCAGATAGTCTATAACGTCTATCCTGCCGTTTGTATCGATATCAGCCAACCGCTTTTGAATCGGATCAAGCTCAAGTGTTCCGGCAACGGCACGCTTTACGATAAGATAATCGGCAGAATCTATCCTGCCGTTCATATCGACGTCACCTATATCATACCTAAGCGTCAAGCCGAAATATGCGGCGATAACCGCCGCCTCCACGCGCGCAAGCCGAAGCAGATTTTCATCCGAAAGCAACCACATAGCCGCTTTCCTGTTTGTGTGGAAGGAATGCTCCACGATATAAAACAAAGGACATCCGACACTCCGTGCGCCGCGCAAAACGCCGTAATATTCCCGCTCGCCCTCATCGCTTTTTCGGGTGCTTACGTAGCCGCCCGAGACCGACATACATTCGGCAACAGCATCGGCTATTATTTTTGCCAATTCGTGCGAGTTATTAAGATTATCATACGCACCGAAAACATGAACTCTGTCTATGGGCTCATTCTTTTCCCCGTCCACCGCATTGGAATGAAGCGAAAGAAACAGATCGCAATCCTTTGCCATTTCTCCTCGCTTTACAACAGGCATATCCTTGTTAAGATCGTCACGTGTTTTTAAAACCTCGAATCCGTAAAAGGACAGCTCCGATGCAAGATACTCGCACAGCTTCCACATACCGACCGATTCGTAATATTCGGGCACCACGGGGCTTTGGTTGGAAAGCCCGTAATGTCCCGCATCAAGCATAATTTTCATATATTTCTCCTTTCTGCCTTTTCCCCACTACCATTATATCAAAAGACCGCCGTGTTGACAATCGGCGGTCTTTATCAATCTTATTGACTAAATTGTACGTATATGACAGTTTCTAAATAAAATCGTTTTTTTGTCCCACCTTTGTCGCATTTACACGTCCGTTGGTGGTTTCGGTCAGCTCGGACAAAAATTTTTGCTCCTGCTCTGCCCGAACCGAAATCGTCATTACGACGTCAAGAGAAAAATCGCTTTCCTCTACTCTTGCCGAAAACGCAGAAACTATCGGCATTATCTTTTGATAATCGGAATAATTTGATTTCAGCGAGATGACCGAAAAATCAGCAACCTCGGCTATACCTGCTTCTTTAACCGCGCCCGATGCCGCGGCGGTATAGGCGCGCACCAATCCGCCCGTCCCGAGCAATATTCCGCCGAAATACCTTGTTACAACGACCGCAGCATCTGTTATGCCCGCCTTGCGAATAGCATCAAGCACAGGCATGCCCGCTGTTCCGTGCGGCTCGCCGTCATCCGAAAAGCGTTGTGTATTATTCGCACGCAAAACATATGCGTAAACGTTGTGTCTTGCGGCAGAATGCTTTTTCTTTACCGAGTTTACAAAGGCGATCGCCTCCTCCTCGGTCGTTACGGGTGCGCAAACACCGATAAACTCACTCTTTTTTTCGACAATTGTAAATTCGGAGGTGTTACGAACGGTTATATATCCCATTATCAGTTACAAAATTCCTTGTAGATCGCCTTGATAGCGCGGGTAAATGCACTTTCATCCACACCGATGATGATATTAAGCTCGCTGCTGCCCTGATCCAGCATACGAATGTTGATATTCTTTCTTGCAAGCGCGCTGAAAATACGTGCCGCAGTACCGGGGGTACCCGCCATATTTCTACCGACGACAGCAACGAGTCCCATCGATTTGTCTATATGAATATGGTCGGGATTGACCGCCTTTTGAATAGACGATGCAATATCATACTCTCTGCCCTGAATATCCGATGAGTTGATAACGACACACATGGTATCGATACCCGAAGGAAGATGCTCGAAGTTGATATCAAGATCGGCAAATACCTTAAGCACGCGCATACCGAAGCCGGGCTCCTGGTTCATCATATCCTTTTCGATGCGGATAACCGAAAAACCCTTTTTACCTGCGATACCCGTGATAATATCATCGGTGCGGTAGCCGTCGGTAGAAGTAACGATAAGTGTGCCCTCGTCCTCAGGGCGATTGGTGTTTCGGATATTTATGGGAATGCTTGCAAGCTTTACCGGGAAAATGCTGTCCTCATGAAGCACCGATGCACCCATATAAGAAAGTTCACGCAGCTCACGGTAGGTGATGATCTTGATAGGTCTGGGATTCTCAACAATACGGGGATCGCACATAAGAAATCCCGAAACGTCGGTCCAGTTCTCATAAATGTCCGCCATAACCGCACGTGCAACGATAGCACCTGTGATGTCACTTCCCCCGCGTGAGAAGGTCTTTATACTTCCGTCGGGGTTTGCGCCGTAAAAGCCGGGGATAACGGCATTCTTCTTGCCCGCAAGACGCTCTGCCATTACGGTGTTGGTCTTGTTCGCATCGAACTTGCCCGATGCATCGAAGAATATCATCTCCGCCGCATCGATAAACTCATATCCGATGTAATCGGCAAGCACGATACCGTTTAAATACTCGCCGCGCGATGCGGTGTAATCAAGCGTGGTTCCCTTTTTCAGATTTTCACGAATAGTTGCAAATTCCTTGCTCAGATCGGTTTTGAGAGAGAGCCCCGAAATAATATCGTTGTATCTCTTTTCAACCTCGGCAAAATCGCTTTCCCAATCGGATCCCGATGCGCTCTTGTTGTAGCAGGATATAAGCAGGTCGGTGACCTTTGTATCATCGCTAAAGCGCTTGCCGGGTGCACTGGGCACAACAAAACGGCGCGAGCTTTCCGCGCGGATTATGCTTGCGCTTTTTTCAAACTGCTCGGCAGATGCAAGCGAGCTACCGCCGAATTTAACTACCTTTTTTTCTAATAATGTTTTCATAATCACATTTCCATATAAAAAAATTCGTTAATATTTTATCACAGCATACAGAGAATTTCAATACCCCTTTTCAACAAACAAACTCTCTCTAATGCAATTATATGCACAATTTTGCCCTAAAGTCTTGACAAAACCACTTGTTATGGTAAAATATTTGAGTGCTCGTCGCTCGCTTTGAGTATTGCGCTCCGACGCATTTTAACGACCTTGGCGCAGGAAAAATGCGCCGGATTGATAAAACCGAGCTGATGCTGTAGAACACTACTGCGAAACGAGGTTTTTTCAAAGCACAAGTGCTCCGACGCATTTTAACAACCTTGGCGCAGGAAAAATGCGGCGGATTGATAAAACCGAGTTGATGCTGTAGAACACTACTGCGAAACGAGGTTTTTTCAAAGCACAAGCGCTCCGACGCATTTTAACAAGCCAAAAATATGCCTGCATAGTTAAATGGATATAATAAACCCCTCCTAAGGGTTAGTTATGGGTTCGATTCCCGTTGCGGGTGCCACGAAAATGCGATGAGATTTATTCTCGTCGCATTTTTGTTTGTACATTGGACGGGAATCGAAGGGCGCGTGTTGAATGACAGTCCGGGGGACTGTCAGATCGCGCCACCGCTCCGACCGCAGTCGGGCGATTCCCGTTGCGGGTGCCAAAAATCCACGAAAATACATTATTTTCGGGGATTTTACTTTTTGCGACTCACTCATTTTCTTGAGTGAGTTTTATTATTTTTCGACACCAAAACAAGTTCGCACTTTTACCATATCCCGATTAGCAGAAAATCACTATAAAAACGGCATTTTGCTAATCGCCTGCTAATTGGATTTTTAGCATAAATCTTCTAATTTGCACAGGTGTATGTTCTATCCATAGACTTTTACAAAACAAATCAACTTGTTTATATTTTGTGTTGGTCTATACATTATAGCAAAATAACATTCTTACCAAATCGTATAATGGTCGCTTGTTTTTCAATGGGTGAACAAAACCGATGGAATAAACGAAAGAAGCTGCGTTCATCGTTGCTTTCGGATTCCACACTTTTTTACTCGCAATATTGCCGTATTCACATTGCTCGGAATCTGCGATATTTTTCAGATGCTTATTCATCTCTTCTATGATCGGATGATTTTCGTAATCTCGCATAGATACTACGGCGATACGACACTTCTTGTTTTGACTTCTAATAAAAGCAATCAGTTTGCGGTATGTAGTATCAAACTCAGCAGCATCCTTTTTAAACAAGGATAAATCATCTTCTCCAATATGAATCAAAACGGTTTCGGGGCAAATTGGAGCGACACATTTTTCATATACCGCTTGTGCTTCTGTGATTGATAAATTTTTAAAACTGCGGTTATACATTTTTTGCTCAACGGAAAATGCCTGACGAATTTCTCCGACGGGAATATGCACATCTTCTCCGCTGCCAAAAATTACGATGCCGTCATGTTCTGAAAGCTCATTTAACTTTATGTATTTGCTGATTTGCTTTTCCATAGTTTAATCCTCCACAATATCGCTATGCTTTTTATCAAGCGAAGCATTACGGAAATATACAATCACGTTCAACGAAACGATTGCCAAATTTAAAAGGTATGCAATCAACACGTAATTGATCTGTCCCGAAATAAGTTTTGCAGAAATACCTGCTATGTATCCTGTGATGATTAGCAAGATAAACGGCAGACTTGTTCCCTTAGCTGTTTTTGCTCTATATGCTTTGATTACGTTTAATGGCCAAGAAAAGCCGAAGCATACAAGCATAACCGTTTCCAAAATTGATCCCATAACATATCTCCTTTGCGTTGTTTTGATTTCGCAGATAGGATAACATTGGCATCGTGAAAAGACAATTTTATGAAAAATAGAAATATATTTTACGCATTTTGCTCACTTTTTTTACTTTCAAAAGCCATTACGAAAGGTAGATAAATTGAAATCTTCATTGTTTTATGGTAGAATAAAGTGAATTATTATGCAGCATTGTTGGGGATTTTCTCATGAAAAACGGAAAACAAACACTTGAAAAACGTGGTGTTTCATTAAAAAATATACAACACTTGTTTTTTCGCACTCAGCTTATTTTGATTATTTCGCTGGCTCTTATATTGGGAATTGCAGGTACACTTATAAACATTCATTTCGAAACGGAAAAGCGAGATCAGAACCTGCAAAACGTGGCAGAAGCGATTGCCCGTTCACCCATTCTTATAGGCAAGGGTTCAACAGGGGTCGAGGACCAGGAGATTTTCTCCGAGTATCTTGACACATTAAAAGAAACACTTGACGATATTGACGTAATATCTGTCGTAAATAAAGACGGTATTCGTATATACCATTCTAATCACTCCCTCATCGGCACAAAATATGACGGAAACATGCCCGATTTCAAGAGCAATACGGATGGATATTATGCGGTAGACGAAACCGGTCCCTCGGGTAGCCAGCGCCGTGCCTATGCTGCCGTTTATAACGAGGACGGCGAATATATCGGTGTGGTTATGGCGATTATGCTGATGAAGAACATCAAGGCGGAAACGGCACAGATGTTGTTTATCTTCCTTATCATCACTATTGTAGCCATCCTCATTGAACTCATTATTGCAGGCGAACTGTCGGGCAAGGTGAAAAAGAGTCTTATGGGTTATGAACCGGACGTTTTTACAGCGATGTATAAAATGCGAGATAATATTCTTGAAACCTTGGCGGAGGGGATTCTCGCGTTCGATTCAAGCGGAGTGATACAGTTTGCCAATGAGTCTGCGCTTCGTATGCTTTGCGATAATTCGTGGGAAAATATCGTCGGGCAAAAAGTGGACGTTATCGGTGACGAAATCCTATCACGCACTATAATAAACGGCGATAAGGAGAGAAACGTAAATCTCACCAAGGCGGATATTATACTTGACCGTGTACCCATCAAGGAGGATGGTATAACGGTCGGATCCATTGCTATTCTCCACAACCGTGCCGAATACACGAAACTGATGGAGGAACTTTCGGGAACACGGTATCTCGTTGACTCAATGAGAGCCAATAACCACGATTTTACCAATAAACTGCACGTGATCCTCGGACTCATTCAAATGGAGATGTACGACGATGCAAGTGCTTTTATTCAAAACATCACGATGGTTCAGCGTGAAAATATCAGCAAGGTTATGAACGCTGTCAGCGAGCCTGCGGTGGCGGCACTTCTTATTGGCAAAATCGCAAGAGCATCCGAGCTGAACGTAGATTTTGTTTTGCGTGAAGGCTGTTATTATTCTTCTGCGGATATGAATTTGCCTTCCGAAATGCTCATAACCGTTATCGGTAATCTGCTTGATAACGCTTTTGATGCTATGAATGAAAGTCCCGATTATAAAGAACACAGAGAGCTTATGTTCGGTATTTATTCTCGCCCCGATGCTGTGCTGATTACGGTTGATGATACAGGTAGCGGTATAAGAGAACAAGATGTGGAGTTTATCTTTGAAAACGGTTATTCTACCAAGGGCGAAGGCAGAGGCACGGGACTATATCAGGTGAAAACAATAGTTGAGAATTTCGGCGGAAAAATTACCGTGGAATCGCAGGAAGGTGTGGGAAGTTCCTTCTCTGTAAGCTTTACGAAGGAGAATAAAAATGTATAAGGTTTTAATCGTTGAAGACGATCCGATGGTTGCAATGATAAACGAGCAATACATAAAAAGAAATAAATGCTTTGAGATCGTCGGCAAATGCAGTGACGGTGCAAGTGCCCTTGATTTTCTTGAAAACAACGTCGTGGATCTTTTAATATTAGACGTGTTTATGCCTAAAATGGACGGCTTTGAAACGCTCAGAAAAATCCGCAATAAGCAAATCACGGTGGACGCAATTATGGTTACTGCGGCAAACGACCGTGATTCCTTGGAGGAAGCGTTGCATCTCGGTATTGTAGATTATCTTGTAAAACCCTTTACCTTTGACCGTTTTCAGATGGCGCTTGAAAAATACATTGCTCAAAACAATGCTCTCAAAGATATTGATACATTAAATCAAACAAGCATTGACCATATCATTGACAATTCCAGAAAGAAAAGTGAGAATCTGTTTCCGAAAGGCATTCAGGAGCGGACACTGCAGCTTATTATGGAATATTTGAACAGCAATAAAAACCAATGGTTTACGGGTGATGATATTGCCGCAAAGGTTGGACTTACGGGTGTAACCGTTCGCCGTTATATGAATTATCTTGCAGAGTCGGGTAAAGTTGTGGGTGAAATGAACTACGAAACCGGTGGCAGACCTTGCATGCAGTATAAGGTGTAAAAATCGACGCACATGTCGCCGATTTTTACAGATTTTCATTTGTATTATGGTTTTTCCAACAAATGCTTAGTTATACTTTTGCTAACAAAATTCCAATCTTATATTTGGACAATAAACCCATACAAATCAGACAGTTTTAGGCACCAAAATATATGTTTACCATTTAAAAACAGTATCACTGAAACAAAATTGCACTTATCGAAAAAATATGCTATAATTCTTGTAACGTTTGGCGGATTTTGCTATCTAATAGTTGAAAAGGCGGTGAGAATGTGACAGAATTCGAAAAGCTTTTCGAGAACAACCGAACGCCGATTTTTAAGTTCCTGATGAAAATGACCAAAAACGCTTCTCTTTCCGAGGAGCTTACTCAGGAGACCTTTTTTCGTGCATATATGAACTTTTCCTCATTAAAAGACAAGGAAAAAGCGTTTGTATGGCTTTGTCAAATCGCCAAAAACACATATTATGCCTACTGCAACGTGCAAAAGAAAAAGGCATCGCTTGACGAGTATATCAATCTGACGGACGGAACAGATATTGAAGACGCCTTTTTACAAAGCGAGCTATCCAAAAAAGCGCTTTCCTGCTTACACGAATTGGAGGAGCCGTATAAAGAGGTTTTTATGCTGTCGGTATTCGGCGGATTTTCGTTTAAGGATATAAGCGGGATTTTCGAAAAAAGCGAAAGCTGGGCTCGTGTTACATTTTACCGCGCGAAACAAAAGCTATCGGAAAGAATGAGGTAAACCGTATGAACTGTAATCTTGCAAAAGACCTTATCCCGCTGTACATCGACGGATGCTGCAGCGAAGAAAGCAAAAAAACCGTCGAGGAGCATATTGAAAATTGCAAAGATTGCAAGCAATTGATCGACGATATGACTTCTCTGCCTAACGTTGCCCCGCCGCAAAATGCACCGAAAGCGATGAGCAGGATCAATGATTGGAAGGCATCGCTTTTGCAATCGGTTCTGTTATTTCTTTCGTTTGCCTTAATTACGGTCGGCGTTGCGCTGGAGGCAGGAACTCCGTTGGGACTGATGAACGGTTATTGGGCGTTTAATGTTGTTATCCCCGCGACTGCGTTTTTGCTGTCGCTATCGAATTGGTATTTTGTACGGCTTTATAAAAACAGAAGGATTTTTTCAAACATTTCATGTGTTGCCACACTTGCTTTTGCGCTTTGCTGTTACAAGTGGGGTGTGCTTCACTATAACCACGGAACCATATTTGATTTTGGCTTTTTGACAATGAGCGCGATCGGCATTTTGGCGACGGTTATTCTTTGTGCCGTTTCAAAGATCCTCTCAAACCAATATGCCAAAATGTTGGGAAAAGAATAGAATACGTTATGAAAAGGCAACATTCTGTTTTACCTATTTACTTTTTGTATTAACCGTTTTGTATCCTGCGGGAAGCTTAACAGCAAAATGCTTTGATTGGCGCTTTGTTCTGATAGATGTAATGGCATTTTCCATATCTGTCGGTCCCGCATCGATTTTGGTATTAATACCAAATTTCATTTTAAAAAGCACCAAAGAAAGCAAGGTAATACAGATTTTTTCCGCATCGCTCGCGTCTTTGTCGTTATTAAACGGAATACTATGCAGAGGAATTGACAACGATCACGGCGCAACAGGCGGAAACACAGAGGTTACTGTGCGGGAGCGAGCGCGGCCGGTAAATGCGATCGTTTTCCGAATAGAATAGACAACAAAAATCCCCTGACCTCAGAGGATATCGGAGCGAAGACAAATAATCTAATTACGCCCTTGAAAGATAATAATACAAAAACAACAGAGCTTCACTATTACTATTACTTTGAAGCTCTGTTTCTTTTCATAAGGAATATTATTTTATTATTGTATTTTCAAGAGCTTTGACAAAAATATCCTCATTTCTCTCACTCTGCTCAGTTGACTGTTTACTGTTTGGAGGATTTATTTTTTAACCGCGGGCTTCTGTTTCGGTATCGCCGGCAAAGGTATATTTTACCCAATCACCGTTTTCACCCGTCTTGACAAATATATGCCCGTCGGTTTCCAATTCCATCCAATCCACGCTGATCCTTACATATTCGCCGGGCAGATCACCGTTTAGCTCATCGGAAACGGGAGGATAGTAAACAACGAATTCGGTAGGCAGATCTGTAGCACCGGACATTGCCTTTTCAAATTCACCCCAACCGCGTGTGTCGGAATCCCAAACACCCTGCATAAATATCAAGGTGCTGCTGTCCTTTTGATCAAAGCAGACAAACCTGCCGTCGTCGCCGTTCCAATAGCCGGTCAGCAGAGTCCAGAACTCCTGCATCTCGGCAAAGGTAGCGTACTGTACGTCATTCGCCGCATCGTAGGCATCGTCGTAGCTGTATCCGCCAAAGGTGTAGTCGCGCCAATCGTCCTCGGGGGCTTCGATACGGATCACTCCGTTTTCAAATCCCGAAATATCCAAGCCCATCGTATATTGTATCGGGCGGAGATCCTGCTCGTCCGCCGCATCCTCGCTCACTGCAGGATAGGTCAAGGACAGGGTGTAATATCCGTCAAACACCGTTACAGACGTCACTTCTGCCGGACCGCGTCCAAGCGGAATGGGATTTTCCCACGTGCCGCTGATAAAGGCGGGATTTCCGTCGTTATAGGTGAAATAGGCAAAACGACCGTTATCGCTGTACCAACAGCCCTCTATCTTTTCCCATAATCCTTCTGCAGTGTTGATAATTGCATCATCGTCGGTTTCGCTCTGCTCGGACTGCGAAAGTTCAGAGCTGTTTTCTCCGCTTTGAGCTTCACTGCCGTTTTCTGTCTGCGAAATATCGGAATTACCGTCGGTGGTGTCACTGTCGGAGAGCGTATTTGTTTCTACGCAGGCAACGAGTGAGAACACCAATACCGCCGACAAAAACAATAGTAATAATTTTTTCATATCCGTTCTCCTTGTTTGTCGTAGATACACAGGCATTTGGCGGCTCTTTGACCGTCACCGCCCCTGTGGGTGTTTTGGGTTATTTGGTTTTATTTACTGATGGATAAAGAGCTTGTGCCGTTTGCAGAGGTGATCTCAACGGTGTAACCGTCTGCATTTTCAGCAGTAAAGCTGTAGATCACCATTCCCATCACTTCCTGATCTTCAACTTCTTCATTGATGTTAAAACCTGCTGCCTTGACCTTTGCGGCGTAATCCTTGATCTGCTCAATAGTGGCAGACGTGAAGGCAACGGAGAAGCTGTCGGTTTCGGTATTTGCGGCAAACAATTCAAAATCGGGCTTGGGGATGAGTTTGGTAAATTCATTATCCGGCCAATCGCCGCCGATCTGTCCTTCGCCGCCGTCCTCGTCCTTGACTACCCAAGTGCCGTCGGGCTTCTGTACCATCGTAGTTCCATCGGGATCGACGATCGTCATACTGCCGTCTGCTCCGAAGGATGCTTCATATCCGTCCTTTGCAAGATCGGAAATAATCTGCTGTTTGCTTGCTTCATCCAACTGACCGTAGATGGTATCTGTCGAGCCATTTCCGCTCATGATGGAACCGATATCGATATTGCCCGCATTGGACGAATTGTTTTCGCCGCCCTGATTCTCGGTGGATGAAGTGTCATCCTCTCGGTTCAGCGGCGCATTGGTGCCTTGCTGACTTCCCGAAGGATCATCGTTATTGCTGTTGCCGCAAGCCGCCAAGGTGAATACCAAGGTCAATGCAAGCAGCAAGGCAAGAAGTTTTGTGGTTTTCATAATGTTTTCCTCCTTAATTATCCAAGCATGTCTATTACAAGGGTTAGCTGAATATATGGTCGAATATCTGTGGGGGCTTGGTGGCTGTCCTCATTTTCAGTACTGACCGGCGGAGTGCCAGGTGCCACCGCCTCGTTGTAATCGTGATAGTACTGGAAGCCGCTGTCGTCCTTGATCTCAGTGATGATACGAGTATAGACCACGTCCCTATATGTTCCGCGGATGGTGTAGACGATGTCCTCGATGTATCCATACTCCGTCTGCTCAAGCGCGGTAGTGTCCAGCGGCAGCTCAAAGATTGTGCGGTTGGTTCCTGATGGCAGGTTAAGCGATACCGAGACGTCCTCCCCCTCCAACGTGCACTTTGATTCGGTGGGCTTGTTCACCTGCACCGAAACCCCCGACCAGCTAATCTTTTCTCCCGGGAGTTTTTGCTGGCTCTTGTTCATATAATCAGCATAGAGGATGTGGCGGCGGTTGTCGTAATCGGTAAGCTCGGTATCCATTTTCAGTTCGAAGTGACCTGTGTAGGTGCCGTCGATATTGCCGTAACTGCCGTCGTCCTTTATAAGCTCGATATC
>JAZSDL010000035.1:0-21414 GCA_045531135.1 Eubacteriales bacterium
ATATTATTTTTTATTGTATTTTCAAGGGCTTTGACAAAAAGCTCGACTACCGTACAATCGTACGCCAACGCTCGCTTTTTGCCAAAAATATCCTCATTTCTCTTACTCTGCTCAGTTTGCAGACTTTGTCTGCAAACTGAAAGAAGCATCGTCCTTGATGCTTCTTTTTTTATGAAATCTTATTCTTCTATTCTTTTTATCTCAAAATCGCTGCCGACCAAGCCGACAAGCAGCTTGCGGATCTCGGCTTCATCAAAATATTTTGCACGGAGAACCAGCGTATCACCGGCATACACCTTCTTTTCGCCGTCGTTGTCCATATCGTTTGCGCTTTCTTCGGCACGCTTTATGCTGATAACGACCGAGGAATGAGGCCACATGATATCCCTTACCGCCTTGCCGACGACAAAGGAATTGTGAGACACCGTCATTTCAAAGAAAGCAATAATTGCCCGTCTGTCCTTGTTTTGTGCGTGCTCCATATTCTCGAGTGCGCGATCGTAAAACGGGATCTGATCCATCATCGCGGTGATGCAGGTAACGGTAAATACGGTTATCGCAACGAAAAGCATATTCGAAAACTGTCCCGTAAGCTCCAAAAACAGCAGAGCTGCCGTAAGCGGAGCGCGAAGCGTACCGCCGATAAAGGCGCACATACCGAGAAAAACGGCTGTCGGGAAAAGTGCCTCGTCCATACCCATTGCGAGCAGTAATTTGCAGGCAAGCGCCGAATAGGATGCGCCGATGGCAAGTGTGGGAATAAAAATACCGCCCGTGACGCCGCTGTCGGTGATAAACAGCATCATCAGCAATCTGACAGCAAAGAGCAAAACGAGCAACAGCACCGTTTTGTCGTTGATCATAACGTCGGTTATCGTATGGTGACCGCTGTACATAGCGCCGTCGAAGCAGAGCGCAAGCACACCCGCGCAGAGAAAAACGCCAATAGTCTTTACCACGGGGTGCAGATGCCTGAATTTTTTTGTGAGATTACCGAAAAACTCGATAGACGAATCGAATATGCCGACCGCCAACGCGACCAAAACACCCAACAAAACAAGATATCCGACATCGCCGAGCGCAAACTCGCCAAGTGATTCGATATCAAACAGGTTGGGGTTTAGCCCAAACGTCTCGCACAAAAGCCGATTAACGTAGCTTGCCGAAACAACAGATACCGAAACCGCAAGAACCAGCATAGGTGTAAATCGCTTGTGGATCTCCTCAAGCGCGAAAAGTATACCCGAAAGCGGTGCGCCGGTTGCTACGGCAAAGCCGGCACCCGCGCCGCCTGTCATAATATAGCGGCTCCATGAGCTGTGGTTTTTGGAAACGTCGCTGCACATTTTTCCCACCGAGGTGCCCATTAGCACGGCAGGACCCTCGCTTCCCAGCGGAAGTCCGCAGAAAAAGCTGAGCATACTGCCGAAAAACGTGCCGATAAGCGTTAAAAGCCAACGAAACGACAGTACTCCGCGCAAAACGCCCTCGCTGCGCGGGATGCCGCCTCCGCGCGATTCGGGAATAAATCTATGTATAACATACATCAACACACCGCAGAGCGCAAGCGCGGCAAACATCAAGCCGATATAAAGCAGATTCGACTTGGCAAGATGATAGAGATTATGCGACCATAACTCCACCCTTGTCGCCAACAGCTTAAAGACAAACACAAGCGCGCCGGTTACGGCGCCGCATACCGCACCGTAGCCGATGCTGGGCAAAACGTTTACAATATATTCCTTATACTTGTAGTGTTTCAAGAAAACACCCTCTATCCTTTTTGATATAGCACATTATAAACCATGTTTTCCCATTTGTCGATACATTTTTTGATTTTTATATATGGTTTTTAAAACCACTTATAATAATTTATATAATTATTTCATATAGGTATTGAAATTACGTATTGGGCGTGATATAATACTTTTACAAAAAGAAAGGATTTTTGTATGAGTATTTACGAGGAATTTTTGAAAAAAGGGCACAAAACACGCCCTGTTTATGATTTCAGAGAGCTGATATACGAGAGCGAAAAGGATTTTAACGTTCTGCCCGCGTTTGTAATGCGCGACAGAACGGTTAGCTACAACGAGCTTGCCGACGAGTACCGCGCGCTTTGCTCGGTTTTGTTAAAGCGCGGTTACAAGGACAAGAGGATCGCAGTTGTAGGTCTTAACAGCTACGGCTGGATATTATCCTACCTTGCCGCCGCCACCGTTGGCGTTGTTGTCCCTATCGACAAGGAGCTTACGGTAAACGATATGATCGATTTTATGCACTCCGCCGAGTGCAGTGCGGTTTTTGCAGATGACTCGATACTTAATCAGACGCAGGATGAAAATATTACAAAATTTGTAATAAGCAAATCGAAAAACGGCTACGAGAGCATACAGGCGCTTGTCGATGCGGGCAAGGAGCTTTACAAAAACGGATACAACGAGATCGACACTATGCCGATAAACAACGAGGAGATGAGCATACTTATCTTTACCTCGGGTACCACGGGCAACTCCAAGGGCGTTTGTCTGTCGCAGAAGAACATCTGCGCGAACATAAACCAGACATCGCGCATGGTTAAGATAGACAAAACGCTTCACTCGCTTTCGGTGCTTCCTCTGCACCACACCTATGAGACCACTTTGGGACATTTGCTGTTGCTTTCGGGCGGATCGTGCATATCCTATTGCGACGGTCTGCGTCACGTTGCGAAAAATATTGCCGAATACCGTCCGAGCGTTCTAATAGTCGTGCCGCTTTTGCTTGAATTTATACTAAAGCGCATCGATGCATCTATCCGCAGCTCGCTCCCGAAAAAAATGCTCCCGCCCGAGAATACGCCTCTTGCGGATATGATAAACGGATTCCCTGCCCTGATACGTTTTATAGTAAAGCGCAAGGTAAAAAAATCGCTCGGCGGAAGGTTGAGATTGCTTATTGTCGGTGCGGCGCCCATTAAAAAGGAAACTATCGAAACGTTTATGCTGTTGGGCATAACCACCTATCAGGGCTACGGTCTTACCGAGTGCTCGCCGCTTATTGCCGGCAACAACGATTTTTACGTTAATCCCGCCGCGGTCGGTCTGCCCATACACGGCGTTGAAATCAAGATAGAGGATCCCAACGCAGACGGTGTGGGCGAGATAGTTGCAAGGGGCGACAACATAATGCTCGGCTACTTTAACTCACCCGGGGAAACGGCAGAGGTTATGCGTAACGGCTATTTCCACACGGGCGACCTCGGTTATTTTGACGACGACGGATTTTTGTACATCACAGGCAGATGCAAAAACGTTATCGTTGCGCAAAACGGAAAGAACATCTATCCCGAGGAGCTTGAAACACGCTTAAACGAGGAAAAATTCATTTCCGAATCGCTTGTGCTCGGTGTGCCCAACCAAAAGGGCGGAACCGCCGTAAAGGCAAAGCTTTTCCCCGATATCGATAAAATAAAAGAAGCTTTTGGAGATTCCGCAGACGAAAGCAAGATACGCGAGCTTATGTCCGAGGCGCTGTCGCGGATAAACGATGCTCTGCCCACCTATAAAAAAATAACCGTAAGCGAGATAGTTTGGGAGGCGTTTGAAAAAACCACCACCAAAAAGATAAAGCGCTTCGGCAACAACGTTTTATAATAAGAACACGCGCCTTACGTGTCGTGTTCTAAAGGACAGAAAAAGGTCCCCCTTTACACACAAGGGAGGCCTTTTTTGTCGCTCCGCAATCTTTTTTGCCCGAAGCAGAACCGAAGGCTTATTTTCACGCCTTAAGGCACCGATAAGAATACTGCATCCGAAAGGTGCGGTTTTTTGTTGACAAACATTAAAAAAAGTATTACAATTTATATGTAATACCGTTAAGGATCCAGCGAAATTTTATCCCTTTTGAATTTTCCTTTATAAATTTTATCAACGGAGGTTCATTATGAAAAAATTATCGGTTCTCTTTTTAGCGTTTACCATGTGCATTATGCTGTTTATCGGCTGCAGTCAGGGCTCGACCAACAGCGGCGACGTTGACGGCGGAGGCGTGGGAAGCTCTGCTATGTCAAACGGCAGCTCCGAGACGGAAAGCTCGGGAACGGGCGGCGAATACCCGCGCGATATTTTGGAGGGACTTCCCTACACTATCGAGTGTATCGACAAATACACCAAGGAAAAAACCGACTATACCTTTACCGACAACGGTAAGCTTAACGACGGACTTTACCGAAGCACAGAAGACCTTAAAAACGAAACAAACGGCGATATGCGCGTTGATTTTGAGGGCACGAGTGCATACAACTTTGTCATCACCTTTGAGACAGACGGCCTGCACGATGCCTATAAGCTTGTCGCCCACAACTGCGATTTTTATGTCTCGTTTTTAAAGCTTGAATACGGCGATGATCTTGATAATATGCACGAGCTTGAATTTGAGGATGATCTCGAGCAAACCGAGAATATGCACGGCGACAATATTGCCGAGTTTGAGATAACTACTATCAAGTTCTTCCGTATTACCATCACTACCGGCACAAGCAGTCATGCCTCGTTTGACGAGCTAACGCTGCTCGGATATCCCATCGGTCAGGCGGACGTTTCGAGAGAGGAATCCTCTGAAGAAGAAAGCTCTGCCCCCGATGATATCGACAGCCGTCTTATCGGTTATTGGGGCGGAAACGATCCCGAAATAATCGAAAAGGGCGGAAGCGATTACAGGGTTTATTTCACATTCAACTCCGACGGAACCGGAACCTACCAACAGGGAGGGTTTGATCTGCCGCTTACCTGGAGCGCAAAAGACGGCAGGTTGTATCTCAGCGTAGCGGTCGTAGGTGAGCTGACAAGGGAGTACAGCTTTAGAAACGAATACCTGTTTATGCCCGACGAGGACGGCAGAAACACACAGTTTAAAAAGCTTTCATAAGTCAAAAGGCAGTGGATGTTATCGGCATAACCCCTTAAATGAGCACTGAATAGTATTATTGGCGGGCAGCAATATAGGGCGCCCCTGTGCAATGGGAGCTGTCAGCAACGCTGACTGAGGGGGTATTCTTTGGTACTACTGCAAAACTGAGGTTAAGGCAACAAAAGACAAGGCGTTGACGGAATTCCGTCAACTCCTTTCATATTATTTTTGCAATTTCTCGAGATCGTTCTTGCGGATCTCAACACGTCTTACCTTGCCGCTGATGGTCTTGGGAAGCTCGGTTACAAAGTCGACGATTCTGGGATACTTATAGGGCGCAGTATGCGTTTTTACGTATTCCTGAATCTCTTTTTTGAGCTCGTCGGTGCCCTCCTTGCCCTTTACGAGAACGATGGTCGCCTTTACGATCTGACCGCGTACCTCATCGGGAACGGGAGTGATGGCACATTCCAAAACGTAAGGAAGCTCCATAATAACGCTCTCTATCTCGAACGGGCCGATACGGTAGCCCGACGATTTGATAACGTCATCGATTCTGCCTACGTACCAGAGATATCCGTCCTCGTCCATCGTCGCCTGATCGCCGGTATGATAAAATCCGTCGTGCCAGACCTCGTTTGTCTTTTCCTCGTCAAGATAGTAGCCGACGAAAAGACCGCAGGGGGTATTTTCTTTGGTACGGATGCAGATCTCGCCCACGTCGCCGGTCTTGCACTCGTTTCCGTCGGGATCCAAAAGCACTACGTCATACAGCGGGCTCGGTCTGCCCATAGAGCCGATACGAGGAGTAGAGCCGACAAAGTTTGCTATAGAAAGAGTTGTTTCGGTCTGACCGAAGCCCTCCATAATGGTAAGCCCTGTCGCCTTTTTGAACTGATTGAATACCTCGGGGTTGAGTGCCTCGCCCGCGGTGGTCGCGTACTCGATCGAGGAAAGATCGTATTTCGAGAGATCCTCCTTTATAAAGAAGCGGTACATTGTAGGCGGTGCGCAGAAGGTGGTGATGCCGTACTTTGCAAACATCGGAAGAATATCCTCGGAATGAAATCTGTCGAAGTCGTAGGTAAATACACCCGCCTCGCAGAGCCACTGACCGTAAAGCTTGCCCCAAAGCGCCTTACCCCAGCCGGTATCCGAGATAGTAAAGTGCAATCCGTTGGGATTTACGTTATGCCAATGCTTTGCGGTGGGATAATGTCCGAGCGCGTATTTATAGGAATGTGTTGCGATACGCGGATAGCCGGTAGTACCGGAGGTAAAGAGCATAAGCATGGGATCGTTACCGCAGGGAGTTTCCTCGGTGCGATTATAATGGGTGCTGAAGCGCTCCATCTCTACGTTAAAGTCGTTCCAGCCGTCCTTTTTGCCGCCGACAAGGATCTTAAGCATGCCGGGGAATCCGTTTGCCGCCTTCTCTGCCTCGCAGGATACGTCGCCATCGGCGGTACAAACGATCGCCTTTACACGTGCCGCCTTGTATCTGTACTCAAAATCGTGCTCTACAAGCTGGTTTGTTGCGGGGATAGCGATTGCACCGATCTTGTGCAGCGCGAGCATACAGAACCAGAACTGATAGTGACGCTTAAGCACGAGCATAACGGTATCGCCCTTTTGGATACCGAGCGATTCGAAATAATTGGCGGTCTTTGCCGAATACTTTTTCATATCGCCGAATGTGAATCTGCGGTCGCTCTTATCGTTGGCAACCCACAGCATAGCAAGCTTATCGGGATCCTTTTCGGCAATTGCATCGACACAGTCGAAAGCAAAATTAAAGCTATCGTCGTTCTTGAACGAAATACCGTTGAACACGCCGTTGTCATCGTAGGTGGACTCAACGTAATTATCTGCAACGGTGGTAGCGGAAAGCTCTTTTTCAACGCTCTTTGCGGCAACATACGGAGTTTCGGGATATTCCTCGCTGACATTGCCGTCTAACGGGTTATGAACCACCGCATAAAATTCGCATCCGCCCTCGCTTACGGCTATCATACCGTGGGGTTGGGTACTGTCGTAGAAAATGGAATCGCCCTCGTGAAGCACGTCAACGTGGTTGCCTATCTGCACCTTCAAAGAACCTTTGATGATTACGTCAAATTCCTGTCCCTTGTGTGAGCTGAGATGGATAGGCGAATCCTGTTCCTCGGGAACATACGGGAATTTAACCCAGAAGGGCTCGGAAAGCTTATCCTTGAATTTAGGAGCAAGGTTATCGTATTCGACACCGTGCTTCTTAACGATTTTAAGACCTTCGCCTTTTCTTGTGATGGAGAAGGAGCTCAAGGTCGTGCTCGTACCGTCAAGCAGGTCAACAACCTCAACATCGCATGCCTTTGCACATTTGTAAATAAAGGTAAAGCTGAAGTCGGTTTCGCCTTTTTCCAAAACCTTATAATCCTCAACCGATACTCCGGTGAGCTTTGCAAGCTCCTCCTGAGTATATCCCTTTGCCTCGCGCAGACCTTTGATTCTGCCTGCGATCTCTTTCAAACTGTAATCCATTTTTGCATCCTCCCAATACTGTTCTACAGCGATGAATACAAATTTGAATAAAACAAAAACCCGTCTCAAAAGCTTTGCTTTGAGACGAGTTATAAACCCGCGGTACCACTCAAATTACGGAATCAGATTCCGTCACTTAACGAGCTCAGACAAGCTCTTTGCTTTTACGCAGCATTACGGAAGGAGTCTACTTGCGAAATACGCTTTCGGTCCTCCGACTCAGAAGTGATAAGCCATTGGAAAGCTCCGCCATTGTCTTGCACCAACCGACAACTCTCTGTAAGCATTACTATCCGACCGTCTTCATCATAGTCGTTCTTGTGATATTCAAATTTTATGTACGCATTATACTCCCGCTTTTTCCGCTTGTCAAGAGTTTTTTGAAATTTTTTTGATTTTGCGTTCCCGTCAGGACCGATAATAGTTATCACCCTTGAGTTTTACACCTAACGATCGCCTCGGTGACGTCCTTTAAAACAAGCTCGCCGTTTTGATTATACACGTCTATCGAGACCTCCACAAGACCGTTTTTCTCGTTTCTCTTTACGAGATTAGTTATCACCGCTTTGCCTGTCAGCACGTCCTCGGCATACACCGGCTTCAGCCATTCGATCTTGGTGGATTTTCCCGCCAACAGCTCCTCGCCGAAAAAGTCCACCTCCAAATATCTTGCCCAGACCGACATAAACGACATAACACCCGGCGCGATAAGCTTACCGAACGGTGTTGTTTTTGCATATTCCTCATCGGTATGAAGCGGAATATTATCATAATCGCGGGCAAATTCGATCATTTTTTCCTTTTTTATCAAAGCAGGTGACGTTTCTGCCGCCATGCCGAGCTTTAAATCCTCGAAATACATACTGATGCCTCCAACGCGCATAAATGATAGGAAATTTTAGCACAGTTACAAATATATTTCAAGAGTTAAATTGTTTTTTCTTATACGCGCATATTTTATATATATTTTTGTGCTTGGCAAAACAAAAAGGTGAGTTTTATCCAAACTCACCTCAGAGCGAAGACAAATGGTCTATTTACGCCCTTGAAAGAAAATAATATAAGAACAACAGAGCTTCACTATTACTATGAAGCTCTGTCTTTTTTCATAAGGAATATTATTTTTTTATTGTATTTTCAAGGGCTTTGACAAAAAGCTCGACTACCGTACAATCGTACGCCAACGCTCGCTTTTTTATACCCCAAAAATCAACGATTTTTGGGGACCCCCGATGCCAAAAATATCCTCATTTCTCTTACTCTGCTCAGTTTGCAGACTTTGTCTGCAAACTGAATCACGCTTCGTCAAGAAGCGTGATTTTTTGTAATCTTATTTAAGTAATGTCAAGGTAGCTATCGTAATTATACAGAATCGATACAAACTCGGCTCTTGTTATATTGCCCGTCTTGACAGAAGATATAATGCCGTTTGCGAGCGCCCAGTTGATGTGATTTGCATAAGACCCGCTTACCTGGGGCTTGCCCGAGTGCATCCAGAGATATTTGATTGCGTTGTCGTAGGTGCACGCAACCGTCGTATCGTCGCTCTCTGCAACCATAGATTTCTTTACAGCCCATATAAGAGGATACTGGCTGTCGCTTGTATCGGAAACGTTGTTAAGAACGAGATCACCGGGGTAACCTAAATAACGGTAAAGCATCGTGATCGCCGCCGCAACGGTACAGCTGTTGTCGGGGCTGAATTTTGTGGTGCTCGTGCCGTTTGTGATACCGCGGTTTACAGCCCAATAAACCTCATCGTAGTATTGAGAGCTTGTTGTAACATCCTCGTATCTTACCTCGACGTTCATATCCAGCGCATAGCAGCGAATGGAGTGATGTCTGAACTTAATGGGATTTGCACTTGTAGTGTCTGCGGGAACAGTGCAGTTTATATAGGTTACGTCGTGAGCAAGCTCGCCGCCGAAGTCGTAAAGGTTGTTCTTAGAGGTGCAGTTCTGAACGATATAGCCCTTTGCCTTAGTGGCGGGATAACGGTGAGGGTTAGCGGCTTGGAATCTGCCTTGATGTTCAAAGAAGAAACCGAACTTTTTGTTGCCCTCTGCGTAGCAATTGTCAATAAGCAGTGATTCATCGTTAGTAACGCCGGTGCCGATACCGAATCCCGAAGCGCCAACGTTCGAGGTGGTAGCAAGCTTACCGTTGTTGTATGCCTCGCAATTTATGATAGTGCAGTTTACGGGGCAGTCCATACCGAATCCGGTGCCGTCTGTGTTTCTGACAACTACGTTGTAGTAATCGCAGTCCTGGAAAAGGTTGATCATAAATCCCTTGCCCGCAGAGGTGTATCTCTCTGCGTTGGAATATGCGCCGTCAACAACAAGATCGCGGAAGTCGGCATTGATAAGGAACTGGGGATTTGTAAAACCGCTGTCGGCATATTCGTTATAATAGAACATATCAAGTCCTCTTTCGGTAACGCCGACAGGCATAAGCACGGTGCTTCTGCCCGCACCCATAACGAGCACGTTGTCCTTGGGCATACAAACGTATTCTTCTACGTTACGTGCGTTAGGTCCTTGAGAAGAGAAGTAATACGTACCTGAGGGGATGTAAACGGTACCGCCGCCGCCTTCGCTCACACGGTCAACACACGCCTGAAGATTGGCTGTGTTTGCCGCCATAACGGCTTCATCCTGCGAGCCGGCAACCAGCTCGGGAACAAATGCGCCGTCGGGAATGTTGTCAACCAACACGTTACCGGTAAGGAGCAGGTTGCCCAAGCAATGGCGCTTGATACTGATATAGTCCTGAGAATCCACACTGCCGTTTCTGTCAACGTCAGCGATGTCCTTCTGTGCATAGTTGAGCTCGGCGGTGCCGAAGCAGTAGCGTTTCAGCAACAAATAATCGAGCGAGTTGATCTTGTCATCGCCGTTAATGTCGCCGAGAAGACGTGATACGGTCTCTCCAAACACCGAGAAAACCGAAAACAGGAGCAGGAAAGCGAGGCATAGTGATATAATAGCCGTTCTTTTCATAAATTCCTCCATTATAATAAAAAATATCTTATTTTACTTATAACAGAAAAATCAGCGTTTTTCAATAGCAAATACAAAAAATAACTGCCGGAATTACTTTCGGCAGTCATTTTGGTCGTTTTAGAAGTTTTGTCTGTGTGCCTCGCGGATGATGGCAAGCTGCTGACGAACCTGATAAAGCTTGATATCGTGCTCTCTGCCCTCGGTGAGAAGCGCGTAAACCTGATCGTAGTAGGTCTGAACAGCCGCGATAAACGGTGCCTGAGGATCGCCGTCCCAGGATTCCTCGTACCACTTAAGCGATTCAACACAGTATGCGGGGAGCTTTTCCTCTCCCATGGTAAGACTTTCGCGGATAAGCTCCTGCTTGGGAGCTTCCTCCTCCTTAAAGTACTTCCAATCGATATGAGCCATAGTGCCCTTAAGAGTGCCGCGGGTGCCCTCTACCTTATAGGTGTATGCGGGATATGCATCGCAGGAGGAAATATCAAGGTCGATAATAGGTCTGTCGGGTGCCTTGAGTATAAGCTTGCAGTAATCCTCTGCATCGCCGAAGGTGTTGCATCTGTCCATATGGCAGAACACCTGGGGCATACCGTCGTAATAATCAAGAAGATTGAGCGCCTGATCGAGCGGGTGGGGACCTGTGTTTGCAAGGTTACCGCCGTTCTTATCAAGACAGCACTGCCAGTCCCAACGTCTTGCGTAGCCGTTGAACTGAACACCGATATGAACGATCCTTCCGAGTACGCCGGATGCGATAACCTCCTTTACCTTAAGGAAGTAGTTTGCAAAACGGCTCTGCTGGAAGACGATGAGCTTAAGATTCTTGCTTTCTGCAAGCGAAACGAGAATATCATATTCCTCAACGGTGGGAACAAAGGGCTTTTCGCAAAGTACGTTAAAGCCGTGCTCGAGTAGATCCTTGGTGACAGCGAAGTGAAGGTCGCTGGGGAGCGCGTTTACGACCATATCTATGTCGTCGCGCGATAAAATCTCACGGTAGTCTGCATAAACGTCACAGCCGTATTCCTCTGCCGCTCTTTCGCGACGGATGGGCATCTGGTCAACGACCGCAACTACCTTAAAACGCTCGGTATCCTTTTTGAGATGAAGACCGTGGATGTCACGGCCGCTTCTGCCCTGACCGAGAATTGCAAGACGGATCTGTTTCATAATTTCGGTTAACTCCTTATTTATAGTCTTCTTAACCGCATTATAGCACAGTATCGGAAAAAGTAAATAGTTTTTTGGAATTTTAACGGTGTATTTCGATATTTTTGTAAACCGAGCAATAGGTTTTTCCGTTGGGGACAAATATTTCGATTCGATTTTCGCGCAGGACGAAAAGCTCGCGGTTTTTGATTTTACATCCGTTTTCGTCGGTCATTTCAAGCAGGTTGCTTTTCGGTAAAAAGTCTCCGCAACGGCAAAGCAGACCGCTTTTTCGGTCCCAAACCTGTGTTTTTCGTTCGACAGAAGGCGTTGATAATCCGTCACATACCGAAATGTCCGACAATATCGAGAGATACTCGTTGCTTTCAAAAGTCACCTCGTATTTCATAACCGCCGCAAACGGCAAAAAGCCGTCCTTGTGCGAGCCGTAACTGATTTTTGCGGCAGTAAGCAGCTCGCCTCTTGCGAAATCCGCCAATCCAAAGGCGAGCTTTTTGTAAAACTCTGCCGCATATTTGTTTAACGGATCGTTCTTGCCGCAACGTATATCGGGGTATTTCAGGTTGATCTTCAGCAGCAGATCGCTTCCATCCGAAAATATGTCCTCCTTTATCTGCGCTTCGTTTACCGAAAATTTTATTTTCTTGGTCAACAGCATAAAAACATCACCGTAGCATTTTTATGCACCTATGCCGGCTTAAATGCATTTGTATTATTTTTTCGGCTTTAAATCTTCTATTCTGCCCAACGTGCGCTTCGGCCAGCAAAGGATAAAATCCAACATTCCTTGCCTGTCGAAAGGGAAAAGCGGTGACATATAAGATACGCCGAAGCTTTTTTTGCGGAACAGTGCGATCAAAAACAGTAAAGCGGATAAAGCAAGACCGTATACTCCCATTATTTCCGAAAGGAAAAGCACCAAAAACCGCGAAATTACTATAACGTACATATAGGCGGGCGTGATAAACGCGCAAACCGCCGAAAAAGCCACCGTTATCACGCCTATCGAGGATACTATGCCCGCCTCGACGGCAGTATTGCCGAGTATTATAGAGCCGACAATGCCTACTGCATCTCCTACGGTGCGCGGCATTCGCACCCCCACTTCGCGCAGGATCTCAAATAAAAGCAGTATTACGGTTATTTCCCAGAAAAACGAAAGCGGAATATCCGTGCGCGAATCAACTATTACTCCGTATATCCCCTGCGGCATCTCGTCGCCGTAGTGATTTATAAAGGCGCAGAGCACAGCAGGGGCAAATATCGCTGCAACAAACGCCGTCAAACGCAACAAACGTATAAACGTGGCATAATACGGGGTGTGAAGATAATCGTCGGTGGATTGCAGCCCTTCGATAAAAACGTACGGAAGCGTGAGCACAAAAGGACTTCCGTCAACGATAATTGCTATTCTGCCCGACATCAGCTTTGCTGCCGCCTTGTCTACCTTTTCGGTGCTGCCGCAGGAGGGAAGCGGCGGATTTTTGTTGCCGCTCAACAGCATCGATATATTTGCGCTGTCGGTTATTACGTTTGCCTCGAGACGCTGTATCCGCCGCGATATACGCTCGACAAGGATATTGTCGGCTCGTCCGTCTACGTGAGCAAGGACAACCTTTGTTTGCGATACGCTTCCAACCGTAAAGCTTCTGAACTTGAGCGCGGGCGAGCGTATATATTTTCGCAAAAGCGCCATGTTTGTTTCGGCGTCCTCTACAAATCCCGCCTTGGGACCGCGCACCGTGACGTCGCTTTCGGGCTCTCCTATGCTTCTGCCGTGGGTATGCTGAGCTGACGTGAGTGTTTGATAAAACCCGTTTGCCGATTCGGCGATTATCAGCACCTCACCTCGCACTATGGCGCCTGCGGCAGAGCTCGGGTTGTCGGCGGACATCAGCGAGGGACTCTCTATAAAAGCCGAAAAATCCCCGTCAAACCGCTTTATATCAATGCGCATCATCGGGCGGAGGATGCTTTCGGAGATAAAATCACGCGAGGTTATTCCTTTTATAAATATAACCGAGAACCGCGCACCGTTTTCTCCGACCTCTCGGCAGACAAGATCCTCGCAGCCGTCAAGTATCGAACAAACGGCATTAAAAAACTCATCGTATTTGTTGTCCATTTCTCGTTCACCGCTTTTGAAGTTTTGTTTAGTTATTCCCCGAAACAGTAAATATTAACCAACAAAAAACTATTGACATAATTCGATTGTTGATATAGAATAAATGGGTAAAGATGTTGATTTTAAATAGGAGGAAAAAATATGGCACAAGGTTCCCGCAAAAACAAAGGCAACGGGCTTCTCGTGGCTTTTCTTTGCCTGCCGCTCGCCGCGATCCTCTGCTTTTTTATATATTATTCCTCGCTTGACAGCGTGGATAAAGTAGCGCTGATCACACCCGGCTCAAGCTCTGTTGAGTACGATTCTCAAGAGGAAGTCGATTTTTTTGTAAATATGATGAAAAAATCACTCCCGATCAGCAGTGCGATGCGTGACGTCTCGGAAGAAGAACCGGTTTACATAATGTTATATACCGGAGATACTCCGCTTGAATATAAGCTCTACCCCTCGCTAAACCTTTCGGGCTGTCTGCTTGTCAGTCCCGACGGCGATCTGTTTGTGCTGGAAAACGAAACGGCAAGAAATTTGCTTCTTCGCAACGAGTTTGATTATCTTTATTCCTCTTATTTTCTTCCTACGCTTTCGGTTGTAAGCGGCGAGAACTCATATAACGTCGATCCTATCGAATGTGAGTGGAATTATTATAAGGCGGATGATAATAAATACACCTACACACCGTCACAGCTTGCAACCGGCGAGGAGACATACGTTATCAAAAAAGGGTTTGACAACAAGCTTTCCTTTACTCCCGACAACAGCGTCAGACCGTTTGAAATGACCGATATTTCGTACGTTGCCGATAACGGAAGCGAATATTCGATAACCGATATTTCTCAGCTTGATCTTTCGTTTGATACCAAGCTTACGGTTTCGTTTACTGCCAAATGGAGCAGTATGAACGGCGCAAGAGCATCGGGACAGGCAAAATATAAGTTTAACATTATTTACGATATCCCCGCGCAGATCACCCCGCTTGAGAATAAGATCTACCGTGTCGGTGATATTATCGTTCTTGATGCGGCGCACGTCAATTCCGATGAGGAGATCAAAATAGATACTCTTTTACCCTCTGCCAATTTCGCATTCGGTCTTACCGAAAAGGGAAAGGGTATTGCGATAATACCTGTCGGGCTTAACACCGCCGCGGGCGAGTATACTCTTTCGATAACCACCTCGGGTGTAAATATTCTTTCCGAAAAGGTTACTGTGACAACTACGGAAAGCGAAAGCTTTATTCCGATAAGCGTTACCGAGGAAGAATATGAAACAATGCTTTCTGCCGAGAAGATGGATAATTTCAAATCGGCTCTTGCGGGTATGACTGCTACGCGCCCCGAAGCAGATTATTACAATTACGCTACCGGCAAATTCAATTACCCTGCGGGTAAGAAAACCCCGACGTTTAATTTCGGTCAGGAGATAACTCTCGGCACTACCGGCTCAAGCGGAGAATCATATAAGCGCGTTTGCGAGGGTGTGGTTTTTGAACTCGAGGCGGGAACATCCATACGCTCCGCACAGGCGGGTGAGGTTATTTTCTGCGGCGAGCTTGCTCCCACCGGTAACACCGTTATTCTTTATCACGGCTACGGTATTTACACCTATTATTACCACCTTGATGAAATAATCGTGCAGTCGGGCAACACCGTCACCGACGGCGAGATAATCGGCAAGGCGGGTACGACCGGCTTTACCAACGGCAAAGCGGTTCTTCATTACGCAGTAAGCATCGACGGCGTATTCGTTGACCCGATGAATTTTTACGAATAAATAAACAGAAAGAACGCATCATCAGTATGGATGGTGCGTTCTTAATATTTTCAACCAACGGTTGAAAAGTCTCGTTCGAGCAGTTATTGAAGAAAAAAACTTCCCGTGATATACTAAAAGCACAAGACAGGCGCCGTCTTGATAATTTGGAGGTGCAACTATGAATATTGGAAACAAGATCAAAGAATTACGAAAGCAACGCGGAATTACACAAGAACAACTTGCTAACAGCATCGGAATTTCATTCCAAGCAGTAAGCAAATGGGAAAACAATATTGCTTTACCTGATATTACGCTTGCTCCTATCTTGGCAGGTTATTTCGGTGTCTCAATGGATGAATTGTTCGAATTCAATTTAAAAGAAATCGAAGCGGCGATCAACTCCATTGTTAATGAAGCATACAAATTCAGAGAGTCAGATCCGCAAAAGAGCAGATATATACTTGAAGAAGGTTTGAAAAGATTTCCCGACAATGAAATTTTACTTAACAATCTTCTGTATGTGTTAAATTACTCAAAATACCCCGACGAAACGATCGCCGTTGCAAGCTCTTTGATCGAAAGGGCAAAGCAAGTAGATATTAAATACGATGCATTAAGGTTTCTTGCCTATGCATATAAGGCTAAAGGCGATCTGAAAAGTGCAGAAGCGGCTATTGATCAGATACCGGAAATTTACTTCACAAAGCTTACGGAAATAGCGTATCTTTTAGAAGGTAAGCCCAAATTTGAAGCCGCAGAAAAGCAAAAATGGGTATCATTTGAAAATCTTATACAAATGATGGAAAAACTCGCAGAGTTTTATGAGTCTGAAGGAATGGCAGCAGAAGCCACCAATGAACGAGAAAAAGCATTGAAACTCATTTCTGTCGTTTAAAGCAGTGCATTTGATGCTTATGTTGACTTTTTCAACAAAAAGATCGAGAGTATAAAGTAATAGTCGAATAAAGCCGGAATGGCTCTCTAACATGCGCGAAAGTTTACTGTTGCGGCAATAAACTAAGCGTAACAATACTAACAAAAATTCCCGTTCTTCACCGAACGGGAAATTTTTATGCTTTTTTTACTTTTTTTCTTCGATTGCGATCCTTGCGCAAACCGTAAGCAAATCAGCCGCAACGCCAAGTTCCTCGCAGGAGGGGAAGGTGGGGGCGATACGGAGCTTGCTGTCCTCGGGGTCGATACCGTAGGGGAACATCGCACCCGCGGGAGTTATAACAAGACCTGCCTCGGCACAAAGCTCAACAGTGCGCTTTGCGGTGCCGTTGGGAAGCGAAAGCGTGAAGAAATAACCGCCGTTGGGAATGGTCCAGGTCACGTCGTCGTAACCCTCAAAGCCCTTTTCAAATGCCTCGTAAATAATCTGGAACTTGGGGCGGATGATGTTCATATGAACTCTCATCTGCTTAACAACGTCGTCATAACACTTGAAAACGCGCGAGTGACGGAGCTGATTTAATTTATCATGTCCGATAGTCTGAACCTTCAAGGCATTAAGGATACGCTTGATGTTACGCGGACTTGCGGCGATGCAGGAAATGCCCGAGCCGGGGAAGGTTATCTTCGAGGTAGAAGCAAACTCAAAGAACATATCCTCGTTGCCGTACTTTTCGGCTTCCGAAAAGATCTCAAGACACTCGTCGGGAGTATCGGTAAGGTCGTGGAGCACGTATGCGTTGTCCCAGAAAACGCGGAAGTCCTTTGCCTTCGGGCGCAAAGCGGCGATACGGCGGACCGTCTCGGCGGAATAGGTACAGCCCAACGGGTTTGCGTACTTCGGAACACACCACATACCCTTAATAGTTTCGTCGGACGCGACAAGCGATTCGACCATATCCATATCGGGACCATCCTCATAAAGAGGAATATTGATCATCTTGATATCAAAATATTCGCATATGGCAAAGTGTCTGTCATAGCCGGGTACAGGGCAGAGGAATGTAATTCTCTCATACTTCGACCACGGCTTACAGCCGTCCTCGACGGGATGAAGCATCGAGCGCGCAACGGTATCGTACATAAGGTTCAAGCTGGAGTTGCCGCCGACGATAATGTGATCCGAGCCGACGCCCAGCATCTCGCCGAAAAGACGCTTCATTTCGTTAATGCCGTCCAAACCTCCGTAGTTACGGCAGTCCCCTCCGGTTTCGGAAAAGCATTCCTCGTTTGTCTTGACGGCGGTGAGCAGACGTTCCATCGTGGATACCTGCTCGGGCGAGGGCTTGCCGCGCGACATATCGAGCTTAAGACCCAGTGCCTTATATTCTTCGTATTTTTTCTGAAGTTCGATGATATTCATTATAGATACCTCTATATCTGATGGGAATTACAATTAAAATTCCGCGCTTCCGGTAGTTCTGTGGAAGGGCTCGACGTCGCGGATGTTGGTTATGCCGGTGATGTACATAATAAGGCGCTCAAAGCCGAGACCGTAGCCGGCGTGCTTAACACCGCCGTAACGGCGAAGGTCGAGATACCACCAGTAATCCTCCTTGTTGAGTCCGAGCTCCGCAAGACGCGCCTCGAGAACGTCAAGACGCTCCTCTCTCTGCGAGCCGCCGATAAGCTCTCCGACACCGGGAACAAGCATATCTGCCGCCGCAACCGTCTTTCCGTCGTCGTTCAGGCGCATATAGAACGCCTTGATCTCCTTGGGATAATCGGTTACGAAAACCGGCTTGTTGTAAACCGTCTCGGTAAGATAGCGCTCGTGCTCGGTCTGGAGGTCGCAGCCCCATTCAACAGGATAATCGAACTTGACACCGCTGTTTTTAAGAATTTCAACCGCTTCGGTATAGCTTACTCTTACAAAATCGCTGTTTACAAGCGCATTGAGTCTGTCGAGAAGTCCCTTATCGATGAATTTATTGAAGAAATCCATTTCGGCAGGACATCTTTCAAGCACGTATTTGATAACGTACTTTGTCATTTCCTCTGCGAGTGTCATATAGTCATCAAGGTCCGCGAACGCAATTTCGGGCTCGATCATCCAGAATTCCGCCGCGTGACGTGCGGTGTTGGAGTTCTCTGCACGGAAGGTAGGACCAAAGGTATATACGTTAGAATATGCAAGCGCAAAGCATTCTGCCTCGAGCTGACCCGAAACGGTAAGGTTTGCAGACTTGCCGAAGAAGTCCTTGGAAAAATCAACGTTGCCCTTGTCGTCGCGGGGGGGATTGTCGATATCAAGCGTGGTTACGCGGAACATTTCGCCCGCGCCCTCGCAGTCGCTTGCGGTAATAATGGGAGTGTTAACATAAACGAAACCCTTGTCCGCAAAGAAACGGTGAATACCCTGTGCCGCAACCGAGCGCACGCGGAATACCGCGTTAAAGGTGTTTGCACGGGGGCGGAGGTGGGAAACCGAACGCAAAAACTCAAAAGAGTGGCGCTTGGGTTGAATAGGATAATCGGGAGTCGATTCGCCGGTTATCTCGATCTTCTTCGCCTTTAATTCAAAGGGCTGCTTTGCGTTGGGGGTGAGCTCGATAACACCCTCTGCGATGATAGAAGCAGGGATGTTGAGCTTGCTTATTTCTTTATAATTGTCTATTATATCGCTTTCGAAAACTACCTGAATATTCTTAAAGCAGGTGCCGTCGTTAAGCTCGATAAATCCAAATGCGTTCGAGGAACGGATAGTCTTTATCCAACCGCCGATACGAACGGTCTTTCCGCCGAAGCTTTGCTCGTCGGCATAAATATCGAAAATGCGTGTTAAGGTTTCTTTAATAGCCATACAGAATTACCTCCTGAATTTCGGTTCTTATCATTATATCACCGCTTTATCATCAATGCAAGCGTTTTTTCGCTTTTTAAATCGATTTTTCTTACGAAATATTGATAAATTGCAATACTTATGTTATAATAAATAACAAATAATGGGCAAAAGAGGTAAAACTTTGACAATATACGAATTGCTTGGTTCAAACAAAGAATATCTAAAAGGCAAAACCACTTGTATTTTCGATATGGACGGCACACTTATCGATTCGATGATGTACTGGCGCAACGCAGATGGTATCGAGTTTGATACGTACAACGATTTTATTATGTGGCTTTTCGATAAATACAACACGGTTGTCGAGCCAAAGGAGCATGCGGTTGAGTTTTTGCGTCTTTTGCACGATAACGGCATCCCGTTTTGTATCGCTTCCGACACACCTCGCCGTCTTGCCGAGGGATTTTTCAAGCGCTATCCCTGCTTTGATGAGCTTGTCGAGTTCTATGCCGACAGCGACGACGTGGGTGCTTATAAGGCACATTCGTCCGATATATATAAGTTTTCGGCAGAAAAGCTGGGTGTTAAAAAATCGGAATGTATTGTCTTTGAGGATAATATGAGCTCGGTGCTTTCTGCATATAATGCCGGCTTTGATGTTGTCGGCGTTTTCGATAAGCAAAACGAAAAAAATACCGAAACGATAAGAGCCGCTTCGGTGGAATATATCAACGATTTTTCCGAGCTGATGAAGTGAATTTGTAAACAAATCGTTAACGTTCGATTTTTTTATTGATATTTTTGGCATTTGCGACATTTATATAGTGAACGGGTAAAATATATAGTATGCTCTCAGCATAACACGATATGTAAACAAATTGTTAACACGTAGCTTTTTTATAGACATCTTGGGCATTTACGACATTTATATAGTGAAAGGACAAAATATAAACGTAAAAGCCAGAAAGGAGACACTATGAAAAAAATCGTAAAGAGCTTATCCCTGTTTTTGATGCTGTGCATCATTTTCACGAGCAGTGCTTTTTCGGTTTCGTCATCAACCGAGAAAACGGCTGTTCAAAACCTACCCGAAGTTTCGGATTCCGCCTCTGCAACCGAAACGAGAACGGATGAAACGTCTTCAACGGACACGCTCTCGGTGCTTACCTTGTCCTCGGTTAGTAAAGACGATTGTATGATCTCCGAGTACGTCAGTGCAAAAGCGTTTGATGAATCCAAACACGTCAAACGACTTCCTGCCGAGGAAACCTTGGATACATACGTGTTCCAAAACGAAGACGGAACAAAAAGCGTGTACTATATGTACGAGAACGTTAAATTTGTTGATGACGACGGAAAGGTAAAAGAAAAAGACGTATCGTTGGTGAGAAAAGACAACGGATACGGAATCGTGCGGAATAACGTTGATCTCTATATTCCCGATGCCCCTCGTAACGGAATCGACGTTTCGTACGGCGGATACGACGTTAAGATCACGCCCGTTTCGTCAGTGCTCCTTAATTCGTCGGGCAGAAAAGAGAACGATACCGTTGTCTACGACGGATTTTTCGGTGCAAAAACGAAATTAAAGTACACCCCCACACTTTCGGGAATCAAAGAGGACGTTGTGTTGGAGGAATATATCCCCAACGCCTCGTTTGACTTTATTCTCGATACCGACGGATTGTATGTTTATACTAATGACGAGGGAAGTTATCTTGCTCCCGATGCCGCGTCTAAAAAGGTATTTGACCTCGGCAAAGTTGTAGTATACGACGCGGTCGGCAGACCTACAACGGGAACAATGAAGATAAAGACTGTTACAGAGGGAAAACAGTACCGTATAACCGTTTCTGCACCCGAGGAATTTCTTACAGACCCTCTTACCTCATATCCCGTTACGATCGATCCGACGGTAACCGTTTCCGACAGCGTGAGCGGCAGCGGAGCTATCGAGGATGCGGTGCTGTTTGCAGGATTACCTAACCACAACGGCGGTGATTACGTTTATCTATCGCTTGGCTATATAGATACAACTTATACCGTCGGACGTGTTGCCGTTAGACTGCCCGGATTGTATAACAGCTCGTTATATAACTCGGTCAGTGCCAATCATATCGTTTCAGTATCTTTTAATTGCTGGGACACTTCAGGCAATCAAACCCACCTTATTAATATTCACCCGATAACCGGACCTTCATGGACCG
>JAZSDL010000015.1:0-35576 GCA_045531135.1 Eubacteriales bacterium
AGGAAAAAAATGCCTACATTCAACCAATTGGTAAAGTACGGAAGACAGGATAAGACCTACAAGTCCAAATCCCCCGCTCTTCAGAAGGGTGTCAACTCGATCAAGAACGTTTCTACCGATCTTGCATCTCCCCAGAAGAGAGGCGTTTGCACCAAGGTTGCAATCAAGACTCCTAAGAAGCCGAACTCTGCACAGAGAAAGATCGCCAGAGTAAGACTTACCAACGGTCTTGAGGTCACTGCTTACATCCCCGGTATAGGTCACAACCTTCAGGAACACTCTGTTGTTCTTATCAGGGGCGGTAGAGTAAAGGACCTTCCCGGTGTACGTTACCACATCATCCGCGGCAAGCTCGATACTCAGGGTGTTGCCAACAGAAATCAGGCCCGTTCTAAGTACGGTGCAAAGAAACCTAAGAAATAAGATTTTCGTAGGTTAACAAACTCAGGAACGACAATTTCGTTTTCCTCGTGCTGATACGATGAAATTTATATAGATATCGGCACTAACGGAAATAAAATTTTCGAGTACCTGTGAATTCATTGAAGCGTAAAAAACGCTATCTTTATGAAGGAGGGAAGTAAAGTGCCCAGAAGAGTACATGGTTTCAAAAGAGAAGTTCTTCCGGATCCGATGTATAACTCTCAGCTCGTCACCAAGTTGATCAACAACGTAATGTATGACGGCAAAAAATCCATCGCCCAGAAGATCGTCTATGACGCATTTGCAATTATCGAAGAAAAGTCCGGCAACAATCCTCTTGAACAGTTCAAGAAGGCCCTTGAGAACATTATGCCCGAGCTTGAAGTTAAGGCAGTGCGCAGAGGCGGCTCCAACTACCAGGTTCCTATGCCCGTTCGCGAGGACAGAAAGCAGACTCTCGGTCTTCGTTGGCTCATCACCTATGCGAGAAGCAGAAGCGACCGCAAGATGAGCGAGCGTCTTGCTGCAGAGATCCTCGATGCCGTTAACGGTACCGGCGGTGCAGTTAAGAAGAAGGAAGATACTCACAAGATGGCAGAAGCAAACAAGGCTTTTGCACATTATCGTTGGTAATCCGCGTTACACGTATAAAAATAAGGAGAAAAAGGATATATGGCCAGAACAACTCCGCTTGAGCTTACCCGAAATATCGGTATAATGGCTCATATAGACGCGGGTAAGACGACCACTACCGAAAGAATCCTGTATTACACAGGTAAAACTCATAAGATCGGCGAAACCCACGAGGGTTCCGCAACGATGGACTGGATGGAGCAGGAGCAGGAAAGAGGTATAACCATTACCTCTGCCGCTACCACCTGCTTCTGGCAGAACCACCGTATCAATATCATCGATACCCCCGGCCACGTTGACTTCACCGTTGAGGTTGAAAGATCTCTCCGTGTTCTCGACGGCTCGGTTACCGTTCTTTGTGCAAAGGGCGGTGTTGAGCCCCAGTCCGAAACCGTTTGGAGACAGGCGGATAAGTACAAGGTTCCGAGAATGTGCTATGTCAACAAGATGGACATCATGGGCGCGAATTTCTATCGCGTTGTAGAAATGATCAGAGACCGTCTTAAGGCAAATGCGGTTCCGATACAGCTCCCCATCGGTGCTGAGGCGGACTTCAAGGGGATCATCGATCTCGTTAAGATGAAGGCATACTTCTATCTTGACGATCTTGGACAGAATATCGAGGAAAGAGATATTCCCGCAGATATGATGGACAAGGCAGAGGAATACCATCAGGCACTCATCGAGGCGGTTGCCGAATTCGATGAATCGCTTATGGAGCTTTGGCTCATGGGCGAGGAATTGCCTATGGACGGCGTAAAGAAGGCGATCCGCGCAGCAACCATCGCTAACAAGATGGTTCCCGTTGTTTGCGGTACCTCTTATAAGAACAAGGGTGTTCAGAAGCTCCTTGATGCTATCGTAGACTATATGCCCGCACCCACCGATATCGAGGATATCAAGGGTATTGATTGCAAGACCGACGAGGAAACCACCCGTCCCACCTCGGACGATGAGCCCTTCTCGGCTCTCGCATTTAAGATCGCTACCGACCCGTTTGTCGGTAAGATCTGCTTCGTTCGTGTATATTCCGGTTGCATACAGTCCGGTTCTACCGTTTATAACGCTACTAAGGGCGGCAGAGAGCGTCTCGGACGTATCCTTCTCATGCACGCTAACCACCGTGAAGACGTTGAGGAGATCCGCGCAGGTGATATCGCTGCGGTTGTCGGTGTCAAGAACACCACCACCGGCGATACCCTTTGTGATGAAAAAGCTCCCGTCATTCTCGAATCGATGGAATTCCCCGAACCCGTTATCCGCGTAGCTATCGAGCCCAAGACCAAAGCAGGTCAGGAAAAGATGGGTATCGCTCTTGCAAAGCTGGCAGAAGAGGATCCTACCTTTAAGGCATATACCGACGAGGAAACCGGTCAGACCATTATCGCAGGTATGGGTGAGCTCCACCTTGAAATTATCGTAGACAGACTTCTCCGTGAGTTCAAGGTAGAGGCAAACGTAGGTAAGCCCCAGGTTTCCTACCGCGAGACTATCACCAAGCCCGCTACCGAAAACTGCAAGTATGCACGTCAGTCGGGCGGTAAAGGTCAGTACGGTCACGTTATCATTAACGTTGAACCCAATCCCGGCAAGGGCTACGAGTTCGTTAATGAGGTCACCGGCGGTGACGTTCCCAAGGAATACATCCCCGCTGTTGATGCAGGTATCAAGGGCGCAATGCTCTCCGGCGTAGTTGCAGGTTACAACGTTGTTGACGTCAAGGTAACCCTTACCGGTGGTTCCTACCACGAGGTTGACTCGTCTGAAATGGCATTCAAGATCGCGGGCTCTATGGCATTTAAGAATGCTATGAAGAACGCAGGCCCGATCCTTACCGAACCGATCATGAAGGTGGTTGTTACCACTCCCGATGATTACCTCGGCACCGTTATCGGCGATATCAACTCTCGCCGCGGCGCAATGCAGGGTACCGAAAACGTCGGCGGCGGTCAGCAGATCACTGCACACGTACCGCTTTCTCAGATGTTCGGTTACGCTACCGACCTCCGCTCCAAGCCACAGGGCCGCGGTCAGTACGTTATGGAACCCAGCCATTACGAGCTTGTTCCTAAGTCTATTTTGGAAGCAATTGTTTCCGGAAAAGCTAAATAAGCGATAAAAAACAAAAAATGCCTTGACATAGGCGAAAAATTCGATATAATGAATTTAGTATAATAAGAAAATTGGAGGATATTAACAATGGCAAAGGCTAAATTTGAAAGAACAAAGCCCCACGTAAACATTGGTACCATCGGTCACGTTGACCATGGTAAAACCACCCTTACCGCTGCTATCACCAAGACTCTCTCTCTCACCAACGCTAATATCGAGTTCCAGGCATATGACCAGATCGATAACGCTCCCGAGGAAAGAGCTCGTGGTATAACAATCAACACCCGTCACGTTGAATACGAGACCGATGCACGTCACTACGCACACGTTGACTGCCCCGGCCACGCTGACTACGTTAAGAACATGATCACCGGTGCTGCTCAGATGGACGGCGCGATCCTCGTTGTTGCTGCTACCGACGGTCCTATGCAGCAGACTCGTGAGCACATCCTTCTCGCTCGTCAGGTTGGCGTTCCCGCTCTCGTTGTATTCCTCAACAAGTGCGACCTCGTTGACGACGAAGAACTTCTTGAGATCGTTGAGATGGAAGTTCGTGACCTCCTCTCCGAGTACGACTTCCCCGGTGATGAAATTCCCATCATCAAGGGCTCCGCAAGAGAAGCTCTTCTTTCCGAGAACAAGGACAATACTTCTGCAGAATACGCTCCTATCGTTGAGCTTATGAACGCAGTTGACGAATATATCCCCACTCCCGCTCGTAACGACGACCTCCCCTTCCTTATGCCTGTTGAGGACGTCTTCTCCATCTCCGGTCGTGGTACTGTTGCTACCGGCCGTGTTGAGCGTGGTGTAGTTAAGATGGGCGACGAAGTTGAAATCGTTGGTATCAACGACACTTCCAAGACCACCGTTACCGGTATCGAAATGTTCCGTAAGCTTCTCGACTCCGCAGAGGCAGGCGACAACATCGGTGCACTTCTCCGTGGTATCAAGAAGACCGACATCGAAAGAGGTCAGGTTCTTGCTAAGCCCGGCTCCATCAATCCCCACACCAAGTTCGTTGGTCAGGTTTACGTTCTTACCGAAAAGGAAGGCGGCCGTCATAAGCCCTTCTTCCCCGGTTACAGACCTCAGTTCTACTTCAGAACTACCGACGTTACCGGTATCATCAATCTTCCCGAAGGCGTTGAAATGTGCCGTCCCGGCGACAACGTTGATATGAAGGTTGAGCTCATCTCCCCGATCGCTATCGAAAAGGGTCTCCGTTTCGCTATTCGTGAAGGCGGCAGAACCGTTGGTTCGGGCGTTGTTATCGACATCGAAGCATAATTTAGCTTAGATATTATAGAAAGACGACAGTTTTGCTGTCGTCTTTCTGCTTTTTTGCGTGATAAGCATATTTGACAAAAGAATAGAAATATGATAATATCTAGTGCAAGGACTAAGAGACTTTACAAGGAGATTTATAATGTCAATGATAAAATGCAAAAATTGCGGACGCAATATTTCGGACACCGAAAAGACTTGTCCGTATTGCGAGGAGAAGATCGAGAAGAATCCTAACTGCCCAAAATGTCAGGGCGTGGACGTTGAGTTTTCGATTTTAGGAAAAACAGGTATATATGAGTGCAAAACCTGCGGCTGCAAATATACGGTCAACCAAAAGGGCGAGGCAAGAGAATATGTCGGCGCAAAGGTCGAGGATTTTAATATCATTACTGCGTTTTTGAGCATTTATAAAAAGATGTTCGACTTTAAGGGCAGAGCACGACGCAAAGAGTATTGGCTCGCGATGCCGTTGTTTTTCGTTACATTTGTTGCGATATATGCGCTCACGTTCGGTTTGATGGCGACCAGCGATTCGATTTTGACAGTGTTTGCGTGTGTCGGAGTGTTTTTTGTCTATTGCATCTTAACGGCTATCGGCGTGTTGGCGATGGAGATACGTAGATTGCACGATACGGGACGCCAATGGCACTCGATATTCGTCGGCTGTATACCGCTCGTCGGACGCTTTATTTTGCTTTATTATTATATCGAGGATAGCCAATTCGGTCCTAACGAATTCGGCCCTAACCCCAAGGGAATGGAATAATCCAACGTTATTTGCATACGACAAATAGAGATCGTGTTTTTATGAGTGAATTGAAATTAGTTCGCCCCACATCAGAATATGCCGATGAAATAATGGCTTTTCGTAACGAACTCTTGCTACTTGACGAGAGCTTTGCGGGTTGCAACGGCTTGCGAAAATGCAAAACTTGTGAAGAGTGGCTTGAATATCTGCAGCAAATGTCTTCGGAGGAGACCTGCCCGTCAGGGTTGGTTCCGTCCGATACGCTTATATACGTCCGCGAGGAAGATAAATCTGTAATTGGGATGATTGATATACGACGACACATCGACAGCCCGGTTTTGAGTATGTGGGGCGGACATATAGGGTATACTGTAAGACCGTCGGTGCGCAAAAAAGGATACGCAAAAAGAATGTTGCGCGATGCGTTAATGTTTTGCAAACTCGGTGGCAATAAAAATATTCTAATAACCTGTAACAGCAACAATTATGCCAGCCAGAAAACAATTTTGGCAAACGGCGGTGTGTTTGAAAACGAGATCTGCGTCGACGGCGAAACCGTTAAAAGATATTGGGTCACTTTGTAAGCGTAATTTTTGTGCCAAACTATTGACAATCAATGCGTTTTGTGGTATGCTTATTTGGCTGACTGAATTCGGAGAGATATCGAAGCGGTCATAACGAGGCGGTCTTGAAAACCGTTTGGGTGCAAGCCCACGTGGGTTCGAATCCCACTCTCTCCGCCAAACTCTGTGTGGGGCGGACGGAAAGAAAACCGCCCCAAATAGAGATATAACACACAAACATTTTCACCTTGGAGAAGTACTCAAGTGGTGAAGAGGCGCCCCTGCTAAGGGTGTAGGTCGGGCAACTGGCGCGAGGGTTCAAATCCCTCCTTCTCCGCCAAAATAAAAGAGCCATCATCGATGGCTCTTTTATTTTGTTCTGAAGGAATTTGAAGGGCAAGTAAAAACGTGTCGAGGACACGTTTTTGCCGCCACAGGTTTGCAAAACGGAGGAAGCGATAGTGTGGTGGAACCACACGGCAAGCGACGAGTTCGCAAAAAATCCCTCCTTCTCCGCCAAAACAAAGAAGTCGTGCAAAGGATGTTTCCCATAAGGATGTTAAAAAACACCGACGGATTTTAATAATCTGTCGGTGTTTTCTGTTCGATAAATTCTTATTTGTGTTCTTCAAAATTATAATAACAGACTGACTTCCTGTAAAACCGTCAGCAATGTATCCATCATTACAACACCTGGCATATGTCCAGTATTCTCAACGATTCTACAACTTAAATTTGCATTATTACTACTAGCAACCAACTCGTTAACGGATTTTGTGGACGCAACGATGTCTGTATCTCCCTGCAAAATAATGTATGGAACTTCAACATTTCTCAATTGGTCTGAAAGATTGATGTGTATAATTTCTTTCCATAATGATATATTCTTCCTGTATCCGTTTACCATAATGGCTTTAAAATCTTTTATTGAATAATCAGGACTTGTTAGTAAGCCCTTTATAACCATTCCCATTGGTGCTTTCTCGCCATTTCTATTCTGATATGCATCTGTATATTTACGAAGTGCACTTGATATTAATTGCAGATCTTTCCCTGTAAAACTGTCCGCTGTCATATTTCTAATTTTTTCCAGTTTCTTTTTAGGAATACCGGTCTGAGCTAAGGTATCCGTAACTTCATTACAAAAAAATACTGTTTTTATTATCTGTCCGCACGCAATAACGCCGTCAACGGCATGAGGATTCTTCTCTAATAATTTAGCGCTTAATATCGAACCCCAAGAAGTTGAAAACAACATGATTTTGTTATTGGGGAATTTTACCTTTATCTGTTCTATCAATTCTAATGCCATTTGAACAAACATATCGATAGTAAACGAATCATCAATCATGTGGTTGTTAATTCCACATCCAAGCTGGTCCCAGTAAACCATAACAAATTCATTTGTAAACACAGGGAACAATCCTCTGCATCCTACCGAAAAGGGTATCGGCGTTCCAGGCCCCCCGTGTAAAGTAATAACTATTGGATTGTCTTTACTTTTTCCTTCTATCAGTACCTTTTGCTGGTATCCTCCAAGAGAAAAAGTACATAACTCAGATACCTCATTGTTATATTTTACTTCTTTCTTTTTAAACATATTATCGCCTTCACTATTTATCAAATTCTTTTTTTGAACTGTTTTAGAACCAGCATCGCATTTGTAAGTACAAATGCTTTATTGGGCTAAACCCAAACCCATTTTATCATAACATAACAGTCGATATTATTCAAGTTGTATTTCGTGATATTATTGCCTTATGGCAATAGTATTATTAAAACATTGCGGTTTCGGTGGTATTTTATTCGCCTTTAACTGCCGAAGGCAATACCACTATGCGTAGCATAATATAACTGCAAAGCAATATAACTCGCCAAATGTAATGCGGCGAATAAAACTGTGAGACTTCTTTATAGGAAGTCTCACAAAGCACGGCTTTTTTGTTTTGTTGTATTAAGGATTTGAAACCGAGCGCCCGCGAGGGGGAAGCCAACGAGCGCATCCTGTGGATGATACAGCGAGTTGGCTGAGTTGAAGCGGTCGGATTTTTGCGCCGTAGCGATTAGCGTAGGCGGACAAAAATACTTATCCCCGCAAAATCAAATCCATCCTTTTGGTTTTTTATTTCATTGTCACTTTTTGCGCAAAATGCATTGACAAATGCCAATCAATGTGATATCATAATGATATCACGAACAGGAGGGCAATTATTATGAACGAAATTGTACTTAGTAACAAAAAGAACGGTATGGCTATGTTACTTCTTACGGCATTTCTGTACCTTGCCGCAATAGGCCTTGTGGTATTCGGCGGCACGTCACTTGATAACGGAGCTTTGCCGACCGTTGCGGCATCAGTTATATTAGGCGTTGGTGTTGTGTGGTTGTTGATTGGATGGGTGCCTTTTATCGGCCTCAAGGTGCTTAAGCCGCAAGAGGCGCTTGTGCTTACTCTTTTTGGTAAATACGTTGGCACACTTAAAAATGACGGTTTTTATTTTGTAAATCCGTTTTGTATTGCTATCAATCCGGCTGCAAAAACAAAGCTCAGCCAGAGCGGCGACGTGGATTCTGCTCACAAAGCGCCTGTTGTTGTAGGTCAGCTTCAGGGACAGAATATCGAGATGGTCAACAAAAAGATTTCGCTAAAAATAATGACCTTGAGCAATAGCAGACAAAAGATCAACGACTGCCTCGGCAACCCTGTCGAGATAGGTATTGCTGTAACCTGGCGAGTTATCGATACTGCTAAGGCGGTATTTAACGTCGATAACTATAAAGAATACCTTTCGCTTCAATGCGACAGCGCACTTCGTAATATTGTAAGAAATTATCCATATGACGTTGCACCCAACGTCGACACAACAGGCGACGGAATCGCCGACGAGGGCAGCTTGCGCGGCTCAAGCGAGATAGTAGCACAAAGAATAAAGGACGAGATACAAACCAAGGTTGAGGACGCAGGACTCGAGATTATCGAAGCACGTATAACCTTCCTTGCCTATGCGCCCGAGATAGCCGCAGTTATGCTTCAAAGACAGCAGGCATCTGCAATTATCGATGCAAGAAAAATGATAGTAGACGGCGCGGTCGGAATGGTCGAAATGGCGTTGGAGCGTCTTAACGAGAATAACGTTGTAGAGCTTGACGAGGAAAGAAAAGCGGCTATGGTTTCTAACCTTCTTGTAGTTCTCTGCGGAAATCACGATGCGCAACCGATAGTTAATTCGGGTACGCTTTATTGATATGGCAGAAAAGAAACAGGTTCCGCTTAGGTTGTCGCCCAAGTTGTTTAACGCAATTGCTGCATGGGCAGAGGATGATTTTCGTTCGATAAACGGACAGATAGAGTATCTTTTGACAGAGTGTGTAAAGCAACGTAAGAAAAACGGCGTACCCGTACCTCACGAGCTTGACAAACCACCGGAATTTGATATTGAATAACCCAAAAAGCCGTGCTTAGCGCGGCTTTTTTGTGCTTTTTATTGCTTTATTGGCAATAATATGTTAAAATCACCTTGTTAAACGAAAATAAAAATTGCGATGTGGTAAAAACAATGGATATACAAATGTTGACAATGGTTATCGTTATGTTAGCCGTGAGTGTTGTGCTCGAGTGGATTTTTTCCAAATATCACGTGGACTACCGTTTTTACAGCAAGGTTTTGCGTAAAAAATGGCTGTATTTGATAGTTTTGTGGTTTTCTGCATTATCCTGCATAGCATTTTTTATTTGGTTTTTGGTGGTTTCTGATTGGTGCGTTGCGGTTTTTTGTGCGTTATATATCGGCGCTGTCGATGCATTGGTTCCGTTGCACCGCATCAAAAGCGTAAACCGTTTGTCTTATGATTTTATGTATTCGGTTTATATAAAAAACGCACCGGATTGGGAAAAGAAGATGAATACGAAAAAAAAATAATAACAGTTCGAAAAGGCGGATAGTATGAAAAAAATATTAATAGTTGTGGATATGCAGAACGATTTTGTCGACGGTGCTCTCGGAACAAAAGAGGCGGTTGCAATTGTGGACAAGGTGGTTGACAAAATAGCGAATTTCGACGGAGATATAATCGCTACCTACGACACGCATTTTGAGGATTATATGCAAACGCAGGAGGGAAGCAACCTCCCCGTGCCCCATTGTATAAAAGGCACTCACGGTTGGGAATTGAATGCATCGGTGCAAAACGCGCTTGATAACCGCGGGTTTACTGCTATCGAAAAGCCGACGTTTGGCTCTACTGCGCTCGTCGAGCTTATAAAAGAAAAATACGACACAACCGATCTCGAGATAGAGCTTATCGGTCTTTGCACCGATATCTGCGTTGTTTCGAACGCGCTTTTGCTAAAGGCGAGCTTCTTGGAAACAAAAATAAGCGTCGATGCCGAGTGCTGTGCGGGTGTTACGGTCGAGAGCCATAACGCAGCGCTGGTAACCATGAAAATGTGCCAGATCAATGTTAACAAGTAACGAGGTGTAGATATGTTTGACGCGAAAATCATCAAAGACGAATGTGTGGAATGGATAAGAAAATTTTTTGACGAGAACGGCAAGGGCTGTAATGCAGTTGTTGGCATTTCGGGCGGAAAGGACAGCTCGGTCGCGGCTGCGCTGTGTGTCGAGGCGTTGGGTAAGGATAGGGTTATCGGCGTGCTTATGCCGCAGGGCGAGCAGGGCGATATCGACAAAGCGTATCTGCTTGTCGATCATCTCGGTATAAAGCGTTTTGAGGTTAATATAAAGGACACTGTTTCGGCAATAATTTCGGCTTTTCCCAAGGATATTGAGATCTCGAGCCAAACGTTGCAGAACATCCCTCCGCGTATCCGTATGACGACACTTTACGCCGTGTCGCAAAGCTGCAACGGCAGGGTTTGCAATACCTGTAATCTCTCGGAGGATTGGGTCGGATATTCGACAAGATACGGCGACTCTGTCGGCGATTTTTCGCCGATGAGCCATCTGACCGTTACCGAGGTCAAAGAGATCGGCAGGGTTCTCGGTCTGCCCGACGAGTTGGTGGACAAGGTGCCGATAGACGGACTTTGCGGCAAGACCGACGAGGAAAATCTTGGATTTACCTATGCAATGCTTGACAAATATATCCGCACGGGCGAGATAGCCGATATGGACAAAAAGGCGATAATCGACAGAAAACACGCGCTAAACCTCTTTAAACTCCAACTAATGCCCTCTTATGACCCCAACATAAAAACCATATAAAAGTAAAAACGCTTCTCGTGATCGAGAAGCGTTTTTTGTTAGTTGTTGGTCATAAGGTTTCGCGTCTGTTCGATATATTGCTTGAATCTGTCTTCGTTTCTTATGGAATTAAACCATTCCCAGCCGCTCGATGCCGTTAACACGTGGAAAAGATTGTTCAAGCCAAAATGCAAACGGTAGGCGTATTCGATAGGTGATTTTTTGCCGTCGGGCAAGAGAATAGCACCTCCGTTAAAAACGTATTTGATTCCGCCGAACAGCTCGTGCTTTCCGACGTCGAGCAGGTCGCCTGCGGAAAAGCTTTTTGCCTTTTCGCAGTAATTTATTGCGGTTTCGATACAACGGTAGCACGCGTCATTGTCGTTATCTCCCGAGTGTGCCGCCGCTTTTACTATCGACAGCCAAGCGTAACAGCCGTACCACGCGGGCGGAACCTCATTTTCGCCAAAGTTCTCTATCATTTGCATATAGAATCCCATAAGCCCTATCGAGCGTTTGGCATCCCAAGCGTTTCGGCTCGGACGTGCGATAGTATGCAAGAACAGGTGGAAATTGTTTTCGGCGTATTTTGCGTGTCCCGCCTTCCAATCGCCCGTCTGCCATATACTGTGTTCCTCAAGCTCACCGCAAATAGAGGAGTACACGGTTATCGGGGGAGGAAGCTCGCGTATGCCCGCCTTGTCGGCGAATATAATAATATCTCCGCTTTCGTCGGCAACGTAGGTGTATTCGGTCCACGCCTTAAAACCGTCGGTAAGACCGATTGCATCGTATCTGCGGACAAGTCCGTCTGCCATGGGCATATATCCCTCGCCGATGCCCTCGTAATAAGTCAGGTCGTAGACAGATATTCTTGCGCCGCCAAACTCTGCTAATTCGCTTTCCACACGCACAATACCCACGCCCTCGGCAAAATAGTAATATCTCTTGCCGCCGCGATAAGTCCAACCGCCGTCGAGACCGGCGGTGTCCAGGCAAAGCTTTAGACAGTTTTCAAAAACGCCTGCCTTTGTGGTAACGGTGCCGCCGTCAACACAGTTGATCTGCGTTTTTATGTCGTGGGTGTATCGGGTGTACTCGACAATGGGCGATGCGCCGATGCGCCATTCGTCCGACCAAATGCAGTTTGCCGTGTCCTGCAAGATGCTCAAAATGTGGTTTTGAAGTATCGGGGCTTCGGCGGCATCCATTCCGCTCGACACCTTCCATTCGAAAGACCAACGGTGGTTTGAGCAATAATGCAGTTGACCGTTTTTGTTGCGAATCGCATTTCTTTGGAAAAAGTTCCAATGTCCCGTCGCGGTATGCTCGGGGTTAAAGGTCGGGTCGGTCGAGAGTATGCGCCTTGCAACCGATGCCGCAACCTTTGTATGAGCACGCTCCATTTTGGTGCTTGCAAGTTCCTCGGCGCGAGCTATGGCAGGGTATACGTCGCATATAAGCTCGTTACCGTTTTCCTCTTTCCAATAATCGTTGCGTATCTCGCTTATCATCTCGAGCCAAGAGCTATCGTCATACTTAACACGGTTTATGTCGTTCCAAGAGGAGATGATAACCTTTTGGTCGTCGGCTCGCTCGATCGTAAAGATAAGCTCGTATTCTACGCCGCTTCCGTTGTTCTCGCGCAGGTATTCCCAGCGGTTTCCTTTGTAAAACGGCAAATATCCGTCGCCACCTATAATTTCGTACGAATTTAGCACGACCGCCTCGGTTATGCCGTCGCAGGTATGCTCTTGGCGTACAATGCCGACTCCGTTTTTGTAATAGGTCTTGTAGACCGATTTGCCAACGTCGTCCCACTGGGTGATAATCCAAAGCTGACAGTTATCGAACCTACCCGACGGGGTATCGACACACTCGCTGTCCGATATGTAAGAAAGCGTTGTTCCGTCGGTCGCCGTGTCGGTCTCGCCGACCGAGATATCCGAGAAAAACCTTCCGTCGAATCTTGAGGCGTTGCGGAATACGTCCTTGTTATCGATGTCGACAGAGTTCATATAACCTTCGCCGTAGGACTCTGCGTTCCAAAAGTGAAGCGTTTTGTCTATAAAACGGTACTCCTCGATTACTGCGCCAAAAGAGTATTTTGTGGGAGATGCATTTTTGTACTTGCCCAAACAATAATCCTCGGTTTTTAACGCAAACGGAACGAGCAGCTTGCAAAGACTGTCGCTGTTGCGCAATATTTCTGCGGCTTTGTTAAGAGCGGCTTTGCCCTCGTCGGCTCTGCCCTCGCGGCAGAGATGGTAGCCAAGCCAAAACCATTCTCGTCCCAAGGTCTGCACAAACCCCGATTTTTCGAGCCGAGGTATCTGCTTATCTTTCATAAACTCGATTCGCGCGTTGCCGTATATCTGCGAGTCCTCGCGGGAAACGATAAAGGTCATAACCTCCTCGTTTTTACCCTCGATAGCGGCATCGACGATGCGTGCATATAACGCGTCGTTCTTTTTGCCGGGGAGCCACCACCAGCCGCGCATAAGCACGTCGGCAAGTGCGTGCTGTTTTTTTGTGCTTTCGGGCAGTTCCTCAACCTCGCGGAGTACGTCTTTGTATACCTTTTCAAATCCTGTTTTGTCGTTTTTTACCTGCCAAAGCTTAAGTTCCTCAACCTTTTTCATAACACGCTCTACAAGCGTATCGCTGTATTTTTCGTTCATAGCGCAAAGCTCCTTTCTTATGCGCTTTCTTCCGTCGTGCAGCTGCGATTTTACCGTGCCTTCGGAAATGCGCATTTTGTCGGCAATATCTGCGATAGAAAGTCCCTCGAAGTAGTGCAGTTGAATGATCTGCTTTATTTTTTGAGGCAGTTTTTCGATGCTTTTGCCGATCTCGTCTTTTTCTTCGGATAATGCATAAAGCTCTGCGGGGTTTTGGGTTCGGTCTGCGTATACGTTGATATTGTCGATCGTCTCAAGCGGCAAAAAACTGCTGTATCTCTTAAGCATATTCAAAGCACAGTTTTTTGCAATACGGCAAACCCAGGAAACGTATTTTTGCGGTTCCTGCAGGGTGTTTAGCTTCATCCAAGCCGTAACAAAAGCATCCTGCGCGGCATCCTCTGCCATAAATTGCTTTTTGGTGATCGACATGGCTGAGGCGATCACCGATTTTTGATAACGTCTTACCAATATTTCATACGCCGATTGCTCGCCTGCAAGAGTAAGCATAACCAAAGTCTCATCGGTTTCGTTTTTCAAGTACATTATGCATTCTCCTTTTTCGGTTTCTCGGAAAATTTCCGTTTTTTAAGCGCTCGTATATAAGACACCCGAGAGGGCAAAAAGGTTGGGTAAATCAGGAAAAAATTTTATATTCTTCTTGATGAACGTATTTCCTTGGGTGTTTTTCCAAATACATCCATACAGACCTGATTAAACGAGCGCACGCTTTGGAATCCACATTCAAACCCGACGTAAGAAATAGGGAAGTCGGTGTCCTGAAGCATCGCAAAGGCGCATTGGGCACGGTATTGGTTGAGCATTTTTTTGAAATTGGTATTCATATATCTGTTAAAGGTACGCGAAAGGTATTGGTAGTTATAGCCCTTTTCGCGTGCGATTTCCTTTAGAGAAATATTATTGCGGTAGTTTTCGGAAATATAAAGCGCGATATCCATTGCAACGGTATCGGATTTCGGCATCTGTACCAGCTCGGCGGCTTTAAGAAATTCACCCGCCAAAAGATATAACAGCCCTTTTGTGCGTATACGGTTCTCATAGGGTGTTATTCTTTGCTGCATTACGTGTTCCTTGCCAAACGCCGCATCGAAGAAGCTAAGCGCGAATTCAAGCGTATCGCCGTCTATCGAGAACACGGGGTTTTTCGGTATACGTCCGTCGAGCGATTGCGAAACGGTAAGGATTATATTGTCGGAAAAGCCGATTATGCGAGCACTCGCATTGTCCGAAATGTCAAATTTATGCAATTGAAGCGGACAGATAAACAGCGCATTTCCTTTTGAAACGGTGTAGCTTTGGTCGTTGACGGTGCAACTTGCGGTGCCATCGATAACGATCAATATTTCAAAATTCTCGTGGAAGTGTGTAGGAACTTCGCCGTTTGTGATTATCGATGTGTAAAAATCGGCGGTTTGGGTATTCGGTGTATGCGCAGAGTATGAGCGCTTCATATAAGAACCTCCTGATAAAAGGTCAACTTTCTGCTATAAAATATACACTTATTATCTTGTTTTGTCAACAGGCGCGTGGTAAACTATTTGCAGTAATGCGCGCAAATAAATGCGCGCCGACTCTATGGCGGAGGAAAGTCAATGAAAAGATTTATTTCTGGACTTGTATGTTTTCTTATGTTGTTTCAAATTTTCGGGATCGGGGCGGTAACAGCCGATAACAACGGCATTACGTCTCATTTTTCCGATAGCTTTGATTATACCCAATTTACTGCCGAGAGCTTGTACGACTCGACAGACGTATGGGTAAGCGAGTACAAAAATATGGATTCCGACAGCGATTTCGGATATTACGATTGTGCCGCGCCGGTTGTAGAGGGCGGTGTGGCAAAGTTTGAGCAGGGGTACGGTCTGCGTCTTAATTGGCAAAGCATTTCTGCTTTTTCGACGTTTGACTCTGCAAAGACCTACACCTTTAAATTTGATATCAAGGTCACCGATTTCGGCAACGACGACACTATGACCGCTATCACCTCCTGGAACAGAGAGGCATATTGTGCGTTCGGCGGTTATCTTAACCAGATCGAGTTCAGAAGCGGCAATTACGATAACCAGCTCGGCATCCGCGCAGGTGACAAGACCGATGCATATCCCAACGGCGGCTGGACTAACGATCTTTCGACCTATAAAAAGGACACCGTCTATACCTGTACGGTTGTTTGGAGCCCTTCCGCAAAGACGGTAATCTCCACCGTTAAAAACGGCAGTATCGTGATAGCGCAGGGTATACGTACCTCCGATAATTATGCCGACGTGAACAAATACACCCGTTCTTTCGTATGGCGCTGTGAGGACGGCAGTATGGAGCTTGACAATTTTTCGCTTTCCGACGGCACAAACACCTATTCCCAGAGCTTTAGCTATGCATCTGTCGACGGTGTTATGACAGGCAACGGTGTATGGGGACTCGAAACCGTTAGAAAAACCGACGCGGTAAACCCCACGCTAAGCAACGGCATATTAAAGCTTGGCGAAAAGGCGAGCGTGCAGTTTAATTGGACCAAGGTCAAGGGTATCGGCGAGTATGATGCCACAAAGAACTACATTTTTGAGTTCGACGCAAAGATCACCGACAAGGGCGACGGAAGTGTTTGGGGCGGCTCGGGAAATACACGAGCTTTATACGTTGCATTTGGCGGTTGGTATAATCTTTTGGAGATAAACGACACCAACGGTCAAGTGAAAATCGGCTCGAACACCAAGAATTTTGCCGATGCTGATTATCTTAACAAGAGCGTCCACGTTACTATCTCGTGGAGCGGCGATACAATAAGCACGTCGGTTACTGATGCGAGCGGAAACGTACTTATTTCGGGCTCGCGCACAAGTTCTTCGTTTACCGATATGACAGCCGAGCAAGCGGCGATGACCTATCTTGTGCTTCGCTGCGAGGACGGCGCGGCCGAGATCGACAATTTTACATTTAAGACAAGAACCAGCGAGGCAATAAGCACTACTGCTCTTAATATTGCAGACGGCAAGCAGGCGATCTACAAGTGCGATTTGGATTACGACGGAATGGGAATGCTCACGTTAAAATGCGGAGCTACCGACCTTGTTGCGTTTAACGCAAAATCGCTTGCGATCGGCGGAAAGGCGGTTACGGGTACGTTTGCCGAGGGCACTTATTCGGCAACGATCAAGGTCAATCCCTCGCAGACTATGCTCTCGATAGAGCTTGTTTGCCCCGACGGCTCGGTTGTACGCAGAGGTTATTATACACTTCTCGGCGGTGATGCAATATACGTTTATGCCGATGCAAATAATTCGGCAAGAAACGTGAATCTTACCTATGAGGCGGTATCGCTAAATCAATATACGCTCACAACAAGCGAGCCGACGTACAGCGGCTTTAATGCAAATGTATATAACCTTGTTACCTCTTTTGACAACGCTCAGACGACGAGAAACTTTGCTTGGACCGCAAAGACGGCATACCTTAACGGCGCGGTCATGGCACTTAAATATCGCGTAGCGGGTACAACGTCTTGGACGGTCGTCGATGCAAACAAGGAAACAGAGCTTGTCGAGACTGCGGACGAGGATTACTTTAAGTGCGATCTTGTAGGTCTTACCGCAAACACCACCTACGAGTTTAAGATAGGTAAAAAGAACAGCACTGACGAAACAAACGATTGGAGCAAGATATACAGCTTTACTACCGCACCCGAAAGCATCGACGAGTTTACCTTTGTTGCTGTCGGCGATACTCAGGGCTTGTCTTGGGACGGCACAAACACCAGCACAAAGGGATATATGTATGCTCAAGCGGCGTTTAACGAGGCGTTTGAGGAAGTGCCCAATGCGGCGTTTATGGTCCACACGGGCGACGTTGTCGAGCGCGGATATGATAAGAATATGTGGAACTGGTATTTTAAATCGCTTGGCGATTACGGCTCCTATATTCCTTCGTTTACTGCTATCGGTAATCACGACACACAGGGCACACCGTTTTATTTCGACCTTCACTTTAACCACCCCAACAACGGCGGTGCAGCGGCGTTTGATATGGATTATATCAACGCAAAAGTAACAAACAGTAATATTTTAACCAACCTGCAAACCCCCGATGAGCTTACCTATTCCTATGATTACGGCGATGCGCATTTTACCGTGCTTTATACCGGCAGCTACGTAGGCGATGACCGATATCTTTTAGAGGCGCAGAGAGATTGGCTTGAAAACGATCTGAAAAATTCCAACGCCAAATGGAAGATACTTATTATTCACGAGCCGGTTTATCACAGAGTCGGCGGAGGCGAGAGCCGTCCTTGGCTCTATGACGTTATCGAGGGCTACGGTGTCGACCTTGTGCTTCAGGGCCACTCGCACCTTGTTACCAGAACCTATCCGATGAAAGACGGCGAGATCGTCTCTAAAACCGTTACCGACGATATTCCCAAGGGAATGGGTACGGTATATACCACTATCGGTTCGACAACTCTTAACCACGATGGTACAAAGGATACCTTCCACATCGAGGAGATGTTCTCTATCTCCACTCCGACTATGTATCAGCCCGCTTATACCACGGTTTCGGTAAAGGATAGCGAGATCGTTGTAACGGTTAAGCAGGTTGACGGACTTGTTCTCGATAGGTTTGTTATTTACGAGGACGAGAATTATCAGCCCGTCGTACCATCCATCACCGAGAGTCTTGCGCTCGGCAAGAGCTATGTTACCTCGGAGATTTATGCGCCTAACGGCACCCCTTCTTATCCCGACGAGAACGGAAAAACTCTCACCGACGGTAAGAATCCTCCTGCGAACGCATCTTACGACAATTACGCATTTGTTGGCTTCAACAAGAGCAGCGCAGACTATCAGGAAAACGGATATGCGTACATCACCGTTGACCTTGGCGATGTCTATTCGGTAGACAAGTTTGTGGCAAACGTTGCATCGATGTATAATGCAGCGGTTGGTATTTATGCCCCGAGCGAGATTTCGGTTTATGTTTCGACAGATAACGAAAGCTACAAGGAAGCAGGCCGGGTGATTCCCGTCGATACCGACACGGTAAGCACTATCGCCGCAACCATCGAGCTCGAGAACAGCGTGCTTGCGCGCTACGTTCAGTTCCGTATCGTTGTAGCAGAGAACAAGGGCTGGATGTTCGTGTCCGACTTGGAAGTATACGAGTGCGAGCCCGCAACCGAGCCGACATTTGTGATGGGCGACGTTAATGCGGACGGTAAAACCGATGCTACCGACTATCTCCTCGTAAAACGTTCGTGTTTTAACACCTATGTGCTAAACACTGACGAAAAACAGCGCGCAGACGTTGACGGCAACGATATTATCAATTCGCTCGATTATACGTTGGTAAAGAGAATCGCGTTTGGCACCTACTCGGTATAATAAATATAAAAAAGCAGGAGCATCGTCTCCTGCTTTTTGCATAAAATACCCCAAAACCCAACCGCAAAAACGAAAACTGCATTGACGAAAACGGCTTTTTGTTATATAATTAGAGAAGCGAGAAGTACACAAAGGATGGTATTATATGAACGCTATTAAAAAAGCAGTTGCGTATCTTTTGACAACTGCGTTGCTAATATCGGGCTTTGCGTTTGCGATTCCGTTTTCGGCAAGCGCAGCTTATGATAACAGCAACACATACACTATTACAGGATTTGACACAACGCCGCCTTCGACGAGTGGACACAGCGGGATATATGTGTTCCCCAACACCTCGTCGAGCGCGAGAGTTATCAATGCTTCGGATTATACTTTCCGTTACAGCAAATTGATGATATTCAACGGCGACGGAAGAATTATCGAGTGTGGCGGTGAGGTTTTTCCCAACAGTACCACCGTTACGGGCTCTCCTCAGCTTACTTTGACCGTTCCTGCAGGCGGTTTTCTGCTTGCGTTCGGTTCGGGCGTGTCGGGACTTATGTCGGCACATACCGCTGCTATGGAGGGCGCAATGCTCTATAACTCCACCATGACGGTAAACTATGAGATCAAGGGCAGCTATAACAAAACCACCAACAAGCTCACTATCGAGTATAACGATCCTGTTGCCCCCTCCGCAAGTGCAAAAAAGTATCTTTTTGTCGGCAACAGCACGACATATTTTAACGGCTCGCCCATTAAGTTCAAGGGCATTGCCGCCGCGGCGGGAATCGAGATCGACGTTACCTATTCGACAAGAGGAAGCGCATATCTCTCTTATTTTGCCGACGAGACTCACGATGCGGGCATAATGCTCAGAGAAAAGCTTGCCGAAAAGAGCTACGATTACGTAGTGCTTCAGGATGCCGGCAAGGCGACGTATGCAAACTCCAAGCCCGCGATGGAGGTGCTTATGCCTCTCATCGAGGAAAACGGCGCTACGGCGGTGCTTTATAAGCGCTATGCCTCCGAGACGAACTACGAGGAAAGATTGGCTCACGCAGAGATACACAACTATAATTACAATCGTCTTGCCAAGGAATACGGTATAGATATGGTCGCGCCGGTTGCCGATGCCTTTCTGATTGTGGATGAAAACTATCCTCAGATAAATCTATATGCCGACGATAACGCACACCATTCTGCCGCCGGCTCCTATCTTATCGCGCTTGTATGGGCGATAACCTATCTCGGCATCGATATTACAAACAACAGTTATACCGCAAACCTTCCCGATGAAACCGTTACTATCTTAAAGCAGTGCGCTGTCAAGGCGTGCAACGAGGGATATCCTTTTGAACCGTACGAGGATGACGGAGTTTACGTCGAGGGCGACAAGGCATACGATAACGTAGCGTTGAATAAGCCCTACACCTCCAACGGTGCCGAGTATCACGATACAAATAACGAGCGCACCGACCATAATGATGACGGCACTATCATAGGCAAGCTTACCGACGGTATTGCGGCAACCTCGGGCAGCGATGCGGCTATCGGCTGTCATAAGGGTGCTTCGGTAGATTATACGATAGACCTCGGCGGTGTATACAGTGTAAGAGCGTTCAAGGTGCCCGTCTACGGCGGAACCTGGGGTATTACCGATCCCGCAAACATTTCGATAAGCGTTGCCGTTTCCAACGACGGAATTAATTTTACTGACATAGGAACACTTACTCAATCCGAGGAGACAACAAGCGGCGATTGGAAATTCCGCAACAATATGCTTGTTGTGGATAAGATCACTACCGCAAGCCACGTACGCTTTACCTCTACCTACTCGGGCGGAACTGTCACATGGATGTGGTTCAGCGAGCTTTATGTATTCGGTGAGTCGCTTGATAACGCCGACAATCTCTACGTTGAGGACGGCGTGATCTATAATAACGTTGCTTTGGATAAGTCCTACACCTCCAACGGCGCCGAGTATCACGATACCAATAACGTGCGCACCGACCATAACGATGACGGCAGTATCATCGGTAAGCTTACCGACGGTATAGTTGCCGAGGCGGGCGATTCTACCGCTGTCGGATGCCATAAGGGCGCATCGGTCGATTATACTATCGATCTCGGAGGCGCATATGCACTCAAGGCGTTCAAGGTTCCCGTTTACGGCGGAAACTGGGGTATTACCGATCCCGCAAATATCTCGATAAGCGTTGCCGTTTCCAACGACGGAATCAGCTTTAAAGAGGTCGGAACTCTTACTCAGTCCGCGGAGACAACAAGCGGCGAGTGGATATTCCGCAACAATATGCTTGTCCTTGATGACACCGTTGCGGCAAAGCAGGTTCGGTTTACCGCTGCCTATTCTGGCGGAACTGTCACATGGATGTGGTTCAGCGAGCTTTACGTATTCGGCACCCGCGATAATCTTACGCTCGGTAACAGCTATGAAAGCACTCTTGCACCCAGCACCACCTATGTTGATACCGATAATAAAGAGCTTACCGACGGCGTGATCATGGACGATTCTACTATCGTTTCTCCCTATTATAACGATGCCCGTTGGGTTGGATACTGTCTCACAAGCAAGCTCCGCGAGTTCGAGATCGTTGTTCCCTTGGGCGACGGAAATGCGGCCAGCGAGCTTTTCTCGGTAGAAGCGGTCGTGGGCGGCGATAAATGCGCAAGCGGTGTCAGCGAGCCCGATTTTACGGTATATTATTCTGCCGACGGATCAACCTGGAACGAGCTCGGCTCGCATACAAGAAGCGGGGACGACAAATACGTGATCGCGGCTTCCGTTGATGCGGCAACACCTGTTGTAGCAAATCAGATCAAAATTAAATTCACCAACAGTATTTCAAAAAATCTTGTCTGGGTAAACGAAATCACGGCATACGGCATCAAGCACGAGTGCTCGGTCAACGACGAGTGGATCAGTGATGATGTCAGCCATTGGAACGAATGTGATTGCGGCGCCAAGCACAATGAATCGGCACACGACGATGGTGTTTGGACTACCGTCAGCGAGGCCGAGATAGGCATCGACGGACTTAAAGAGCTCAGATGCACGGTTTGTAACCATCTGCTCGACAGCCAGATATTGCCTGCGATCGAGGATCCTCATAACACGGTCTACGGCGATATTGACGGCGACAAAACCGTTGGAACTGTCGATTATATGCTTGTAAAACGCTATTGCTTCGGAACCTACGATTTTGATGAGACACAGAAAAAGCGTGCCGACCTCAACAACAGCGGCACGGTCGATGCGACCGACTACGTGCTTGTAAAGCGTATCGCATTCGGCGCATATATGGTATAACAAAAAACGCCACGCATCGAAATGATGCGTGGCATTTTTTACTTGTGGTACCTTTTTCCGTTATTGATAGCGCATGCGCGGTAGACCTGCTCTGCCAGCATAACTCGGGCAAGCATGTGGGGAAACGTCATTTTTGACATCGAAAGACGTATATCACATTCGCGCTTTAGGTTTTCGTCAAGTCCAAAGCTCGATCCGATAATAAAGCAGATCGGGCGCGATTCACGCGCAAAAACCTCGGCGAGCTCGGTGCTGGAGTACTGCTTTCCCTCGATGCACATCGCAATTTTGTATGCCTGCTTGGGTATGGCGGCGCGGATGGCAGATGCCTCCTTTTCAAGCGCTCGCAGTATCAGCTTTTCGGAATCCTCGCCAAACGTTGCTTCTTCCTTTATGCATACCGTTTTGTATTCGCAAAACGGCTTTAAACGCCTGATGTATTCGTTTTCTGCCTCGCGGAAATAGCTTTCCTTATAATCGCCTACGTGTATTACCGTTATCGAGTTCATCTCTTTTTCCTCTTTTTCTTGCGTACCGAAAAGCCAAAATCACCTATCTTTTTCCCCAACGCAAAATAATCGCCGTGAGCATAGGCAAGCAGATTTGCTTTTTCGAGCATCAGACGTCCTTTTTCGTCGATTATCGATTCCTCCGCTCCGACAGACACGATATCTGCAATAAACATATCGTGCGAGCCGAGAGGGATCATCTTATCGACCTTGCATTCAAGCGTAAGAGGACATTCGGCAATGCCAACGCAGGATACTACGGCAGATTTTTGCTTTGTCAGCTTTGTCTGCGCAAATTTATCAAAATCTCTGCCCGATCTTACGCCGCACCAGTCAACAACAGATGCCATATCCGCAGTAGGCAGGTTTACGCAAAACTCGCCGCTTTCTTTTATGATATTGTAGGAATGTCTTTCGGGGCGTACCGAAATATACAGCTTGGGCGGTTGGGTGCATACGATTCCCGTCCAGGCAACTGTGATAAGGTTTGCATTATCCTCGCCCCCGCAGGAAACCAAAACTGCGGGCACGGGGGATAAAAGTGCGCCGCCCTTCCAATTTGTTTTAGCCATTTATTATCTCCGTGACGATTTCATAAGCCATCCGTATACCCGCCGTTGCGGGAACAAAGCAGGAGCTCGACGGCGTTGCGCGTCCGGTGATCTCGCTTCTGCCCTCAACACATTCGCACGGCTCCTCTGTCGAGCAGATGACCTTAAGCGATTCGATATTGCGTACCCTCAGCTCTTTTCTCATAACCCTTGCAAGCGGATCGCCCGAGGTCTTAAAAACGTCGGCAACGATTATTTTATCGGGGTTTAATCGGTTGCCTGTTCCCATAGACGATATTATGGGCACGCCGATTTCCTTTGCTTTGGTAATCAACAACAGTTTGGATGTGACCGTGTCGATACAGTCTGCGATATAATCATATTCGTTCAGGTTGACACCGTCTGCCGTTTCGGCAGAATAAAACAGGTTCAGCGATTTAATATCACAATCGGGGTTGATATCCCTTAACCTTTCGGCGCAGATATGCGCTTTTTCTTTATCAACAGTCGAGCAGAGCGCGATAAGCTGTCTGTTGCGGTTTGTTTCGGAAACGGTATCTCCGTCAACAACGGTTATGCTTCCGACACCGCTTCGTACCAGCGCCTCGGCACACCAGGAGCCGACACCGCCGACACCAAACACAATAACCTTGGCGTTATTCAACCTGTGCAATCCGTCCTCGCCGTATAAAGGCAGGGACCTTTCGGTCAAGCTCATAAAACTACTCACTTTTCAAAAGGATTAACCGCATCTACAACTGCGGAATAATATTTTTCGTAGGTCACAAATCCGGGTGCGCTTCCCGACGGCTTTTTAAGACAGCGCACACGGGTGTAATCGACCTCAACGTTGCGGCTGCCGCGCTTCTCGCTGTAATATGCCGCAATCATCGCCGCCTCGGTATAATCGCGGTCGCTGGGCTCCTCGCTTCCGTTGGGTGTCAAAATAACGTGCGAGCCGTGAAAGCCCTTGATATGAAACCATAGCTCGTTTCTGTCGGCGTTGCCGGTAAGAGCATCGTTTTGGCGGTTATTTCTGCCCACGCGGAGCAAAAGTCCGTCGGTGGTGGTAAATGCAAGCGGCTTGGCGGCGGGCGTTTTTTTCTTTTTGTTGGCGGATATGCTCTTGTCCGACAGATAACCGCCCTCGGCAAGCTCGGTTTTTATTTCCGATAGCTCGCTCGGACTTGCCGCACGCTCGATAAACCCGAGCACGCCGATGAGATAATCACATTCCTGCTCGGTCTTTTTTATCTGCTCGGCAAGCATAACCGATGCCCGCTTCATTTTTTGATACTTTTTATAATATTTTTGTGCGTTTTTGGCGGGCGAGAGCGAAATATCAAGCGCTACGGTAATTTCCTTGCCCGATTCGTAATCCATTCCGATAACCGAATCATCGCCCTGCTTTATTCGATAAATATTGGCGGTGACGACGTCGCCCTTTATCCGCATATCCTCCATCGCGTTGCAATCATCAAGCTCGTTTTTTAAAAGCACGAGCTTTTTCTGAGCGCGCGCAAGATGCGTGTTTACGGTTTTTACTATCTCGCGCGAGTATCTGCCGATATTAACCGCTTCTTCCTTTCTGCCGAAAAAGTCGGTCAGCAGGGAAGACACGCTGTCATAATTCCGTACAGTATATCCGTTGCCGTACTGAGTCAGCGGAATATATGAATATTCAATACCGTTTCCGTCAACATCAAAAACCGCATTCGGCACAAAATCCGAGCTTTTAAACCGAGCTTTCAGCTTATCAAGCTCGGAAAACAGTATGTCTGCGTTGCGGTCGTCGATTTCGGCATCGTATCTTCCGAGCGCGCAAAATGCGATCTCGCGCGCGACTACGGGCGAAAATCCGAGAAAATTGCGCAACAAAAAGTCATTTGCGCTTATACCGCTGTTTGCCTTGCAAAGCGACAGAAATTCCTTCTCGTCAACCGCAAAAAGCGAATATTTGTCCTGCTTGGGCGGAAGCTCATAGCTCAGCCCCGCCATTATCTGACGAACCCCTGCCGTGATGTCCGATGTCGAGCCGGCAGATAAAATGCGGTTGTTGTCATCGGTCAGGATGATGTTGGAATATTTGCCCATCATTTCGGCATATATGAATTTGCGCTTTATATATCCCATTTCGTCGGCGGAATCAAAGACAAAGCGTATAATACGCTCGTTTTCTATCCATTCCGCACCGATAAATCTGCCGTTTTGAAGATGCTTTCGATAGAGCATACAGGTCGGCGTGGGGGTATCGGGGCGCGCGACCGACTCCTCGGTTATGGCGAGTATCGGGCGCGGTGCGGAGGCAGAGATGACAAAATTGCCCCGCTTGCCGTCGCGGTATATCTGGAAATAAAAGCAGTTTTGCGAGCTTTGGTGTATTTTTTCGACTCTTGCGCCTGCCCAGCTATTCAATTCCTGCGCGACAAAGGCGCAAAATAGTCCGTCAAATGCCATATTCTTCTTCTCTTGTAAATTGATAAATATCGCAGGGTACGTATTTGTTTACTATTTCGGCAAGCGTCGGGACAATTATCCTCTCTGTCGCGTAATGCGTGCCGCAAATAAGATTAAGCCCCAATTCCTTGCAATCGATCATATGGTTATGCATAACCTCGCCTGTGACAAATGTATCTGCACCCGCTTTGATCACCGCATCGATCTCATCCTTGCCGCAGCCCGAAACGACAGCAACGCGAGAAACGCTGTCGCTCGACTTTACCATAGGCATTGCCCGGATATCAAGCTTTAACAGCTTTGCCGCCTTTTCGGCAAATTCGGAAAAGCTTTGCTTCTCGATATCGCCTATTCTGCCGTAGGGGATAAAGCTTTCAACGTTTTTAAGCCCCAAAACAACAGATGCCAAAAAGTCGTTCACACCGCCTTCGATAATATCAAGCCGAGTGTGGAATGAAATCACCGCGACGCCGCTTTTGATACACTCGATAACCCGCTTTCCCACGCTGTCGCTGTAAGAAACCTCGCCCAACGGCTTAAAAACAAGCGGGTGGTGGGTGATGATGACGTTGCAACCCTCCTGCTTGGCTAATTCGATAGCAACGCTCGTGCAGTCAAGCGCACAAAGCACGCGGGTGATCTCCATATCTTTATCGGGAAGCACGTCGATGCCGTCGTTATCCCATGGCTCGGAAAGCTCTGCGGGGATCTCAGAGTTTAATTTGTTTATCAACTGTTCTACCGTCATATCAAAAACCTCGGTATTCACAAAAAACCGCGCGAGTGGCGGTTTTTTGTAATTTGTATTATGCTTTATTTGTTGAGCAGCTTCTTAACCTTTTCGACTATGCCGTTTGCATTCAGCTTGTAATGCTCAATAAGCACGCCGGCGGGTGCGCTTGTGCCAAACACATCGTCTATGCCGTGCTTGATAATCTTGGCGCAAGCGGTTTCAGAAAGTGCCGAGATCACCGCATCGCCGAGACCGCCGATGACCGAGTGCTCCTCGGAGGTAACAACGTAGCCGGTCTTCCTTGCATACTCGGTAACAAGCTCTGTATCAAGCGGCTTGATGGTATGAATATCGAGAACCGCGGCGCTGATGCCCTCGCCTGCAAGAATCTCTCTTGCCTCCATAGCGGCGGCAACCATAATACCCGTTGCTACTATGGTAACGTCACTGCCCTCGGCAAGAACAATGCCCTTACCGAGCTTAAACTCGCGCTCGCCCTTTGTATAGAACTGAGGAACCGCGTATCTGCCCAATCGCATATAAACAGGGCCGTCAAATTTAATAATCTCCTCAACCAACGCCTCGGTAGAAGCCGAGTCGGCGGGGCAAACCACCGTCATGTTGGGGAGCGCGCGCATTATCGCCATATCCTCGCAGAATTGGTGGGTCGCGCCGTCCTCACCAACGGTAACACCTGCGTGAGATGCGCAGATCTTAACGGGAAGGCGGGGGTATGCAACAGAGTTGCGGATCTGCTCAAACGCTCTGCCGCAGGCAAACATAGCAAATGACGATGCAATTGCGGGAACGCCGGTTGCGGCAATACCTGCCGAAACGGATATCATATTTTCCTCTGCTATCCCGCAGTTAAAAAAGCGCTCGGGATATTTTTTTGCGAAAACAGCGGTCTGTGTCGAGCCCGAAAGGTCGGCATCAAGCACGTAAAAATCATATTTTTCGCCCAGCTCGGCAAGCTTTCTGCCGTAGGCGACTCTGGTTGCTTCTTTTTCAGCCATTTTTTACATCCTCCGCTGCCTTTACCCATGCATCGTAAAGCTCTTTTTCGGCGATAGCGTATTCCTCGTCCTTAGGTGCCTTGCCGTGCCAGGTATAGTTATTTTCCATATAAGAAACGCCCTTGCCCTTGACCGTCTTACAGATGATCACCGAGGGCTTGTCGCTTGCGAGCGCGTTGTTAACGGCGGTATCGATCTCATCAAAATCGTGACCGTCAATAACCTGCGCGTACCAACCGAATGCGCGGAACTTATCGTCAACGGGGTTGGGGTTCATAACGTTCTCGACCGCACCGTCGATCTGGTATCCGTTGCAATCGACAAAAGCGATTATGTTATCGAGCTTGTATTGGTTGGCAAACATAGCCGCCTCCCAAACCTGTCCTTCCTCGATCTCGCCGTCTCCGAGCGCGGTATAGACCTTCCAACCGTAGCCCTTGCGTTTTGCGACAGCCGCCATACCGCAAGCAGTCGAAAAGCCCTGACCGAGCGATCCGGTGGACATATCGATACCGGGGATGCCCTTCATATCGGGGTGTCCCTGAAGCAGTGCACCCAGCTTACGGAGCTTTTTAAGCTCTTCAACAGGGAAGTAGCCCTTTTCCGCAAGCGCGGCATAAAGCGCGGGACAGCAGTGTCCCTTGGAGAGCACAAATCTGTCGCGGTCTGCCATAGCCGGATTCTTGGGATCGATGTTCATTTTGTGGAAGTAAAGATAGGTGATTACGTCGGCAATAGACAGCGATCCGCCCGGATGGCCGCTTTTTGCGCCGTATACCGCCTCGACAGAGTGCTGTCTGACCTTGGCGGCTCTTTCTTTCAGCATTAAAACGGTTTTCTTTTCCATTTTGATTTCCTTTTCCTTTCTGACTAAAGCCCGGCACGCCTTAACGCATCGCTGAAATACGTCGGTCTTGCCGCTTCAAACGTCATTGCTTGTCCGCTTATCGGGTGGACAAAAGAAATATATTTTGCAAACAGACATTGACCTTCCATGCCAAGTCTGTAACGCACGTTTCCGTATACCGTGTCACCTGCTACGGGGTGACCGATATGTGCCATATGAACTCGTATCTGATGAGTTCTGCCTGTTTCGAGCGTAAGCTCCAAATGTGTGTATTCCTTGCTCTCGGCAAGCACACGCCAATGCGTTGTTGCCGATTTGGAATTGTGCTCGGTGACCGCCATTTTCTTCCTGTCGGTCTTATGCCGTCCGATCGGGGCGCAAACCGTGCCCGATTGCTCGCGCAAATGACCGCCGACAATGGCCTCGTACTTCCGCTCGAACGAGTGGACCGCTATCTGCTCGGCAAGCCCCTGATGCGCCTCGTCGGTCTTTGCAACGATAAGCAACCCGGACGTGTCCTTGTCTATCCTGTGCACAATGCCGGGACGGATAACGCCGTTTATCGACGAAAGCCGACCTTTGCAGTGATAGAGCAGAGCATTTACCAGCGTACCGTCGGGGTTGCCTGCTGCGGGGTGAACCACCATTCCGCGCGGTTTATCGACGACCAGCAGATGCTCGTCCTCGTAAATTATATCAATATCAATATTCTGCGGTATCGCCTCAAGCTCGCGTGCCTCGGGAAGCTCGACCGATATAACGTCACCGACCGAAAGCAAAAGCTTTTTTTCGGCTTTCCTTCCGTTTACGGTCAGCAACCCCTCGGTTATAAGCTCCTGCGCACGTGCGCGGGAAATATCAAAAGCTCTTGCCGCAACAAGATCCAACCGCGGTTTTTCGGATATATCACGCTCGTTAACTGTGTAATTATCCATTTTCGGTACTGTCCTCAACGGTTGCTTCGGTCTGTGCCTGCTCGAGCGCGGCTTTCTCCGCCTTGATGCGCTTTTCGATCTTCGGCTCGAGAAAAACTATATAAACACCCAACAGCACCGCACCGACGGTTATAAAGCAATCGGCAACGTTGAATATCGCAAAATCGACAAACTCCGTGCGGAAAAAGTCAACAACGTAGCCGAGACGTACTCTGTCGATCATATTTCCCACACCGCCGCCGAGGATCATAGCAAGTGAAATATTGAGCAAAACATGACGCTTATACTCCTTATAAAGAAGATAAACGATAATGCCCATCGATATCACCGAAAATACCATAAAAACCCAACGGTTGTCGCTGAGCATCGAAAACGCGGCACCTGTATTTTGGGTATGATAAAAGCTCATAAACCCGTCGATAAAGGGTACGCTTCCGCGCAGCTCGATATTCTGAACGACGATATACTTGCTTACCTGATCGAGAATGATGGCAACAACAGCAATAATTGCGGCTAACATATTGCCTTACGGCAGCGTGCACAAAGATGCTGACCGTCCTCGTCGGGAGTGCAATCATCCTTCTGCATCCAGCAACGAACGCATTTCTCGCCGTCTGCAACGGCAACCGCAACCGAAATACCGGTCTCCTCGTCGTAGTATGCGCCGTCAACCGCATCGCACTCGCAAAGGGTTACCTTGCTTACAATAAATATCTCGGGAAGAATGTCCTTGAACTCGTTAAAGAGCTTAGAGGCATCGCTATCCGGCTTTGTGTAAATAGTAACGGCCGCCTCGAGCGATTTGCCTATTGCCTTTTCGGCACGTGCAAGCTCAAGCGCCTTCATAACACCGTCACGCAGGGTAAAGAGCGATTCGTATTTTGCCTCGATATCCGAGAAATCGTATTTCTCGTCGTAGTCGGGCATATCGTTGCAGAATACGCTCTCCAGACAATCGCTGTCGGTGTGGCTCATAAAGCCCCAGACCTCTTCTGCGGTGAACGAAAGAATAGGAGCAAGCATACGGGTGAGCGCGCTGACGATGATATACATCGCGGTCTGCGTGCTGCGGCGCGCGGAATCGTTCTTTGCCTCGCAGTAAAGGCGGTCCTTGGTGATGTCGATATAAAGCTTCGACATATCGATAGAGCAGAAATTATGGATATCGTGGTAAACGATATGGAACTGATAGCTGTTGTATGCCTCGCGCACGCGCTTAACAAGCTTGTTAAGGCGCGAAAGTGCCCATTTGTCGATATCGGTGAGCATTTCGGGAGCTACAAGGTCCTTGTTGGGATCAAAATCGGTATCGGGTGATCCGAGGTTTGCCAAAAGTATACGCAAGGTGTTTCTGAGCTTACGGTATGATTCCGAAAGCTGCTTGAATATCTCCTTGGAGCAACGCACGTCTGCATGATAATCCGAGCTTGCCGCCCAAAGACGAAGGATATCCGCGCCGAAGTCCTTGATAAGATCTGCGGGATCAACGCCGTTGCCGAGCGATTTGTGCATAGCACGTCCCTGACCGTCAACAACCCAGCCGTGAGTCAAAACCTCTTTAAAGGGAGCGCCCTTATCAAGCGCGCCTACCGAGGTAAGCAAGCTCGATTGGAACCAACCTCTGTACTGGTCCGCGCCCTCAAGATATACGTTTGCGGGCCAAAGCTCAGGGGTGTCCTTCATAAGCGACGAGAAGTGAGTAGAGCCCGAGTCGAACCAGCAGTCGAGCGTGTCGGTCTCCTTGTCAAAGCTCTTGCCGCCGCAATGCGGACAGGTAAAGTTATCGGGGATAAGCTCCTCTGCCTCATGCTCGAACCAGATATTCGAGCCGTGCTCGTCAAAGAGAGCAGATATTTTCTTTATAGATTCGGGAGTAGAAATGGGCTTTCCGCAGTCCTTGCAGTAGAATACGGGAATAGGAAGTCCCCAGCGGCGCTGACGCGAGATACACCAATCGGCTCTTTCGCGGATCATGCTTACCATTCTGTCCTCGCCCCAAGCGGGATACCACTTAACGTTTTCAATCGCCTTGATCGCCTGATCCTTAAAGGATTCTACCGAGCAGAACCACTGGGGAGTTGCACGGAAGATGACCGGCTTTTTACAGCGGTCGTGGTGGGGGTAGGAGTGCATTATGTTTTCGGATGCAAACAGTGCGCCCGATTCTCTCATATCCTCAAGAATTACAGGATTGGATTCCTCGGTCTTAAGGCCTGCATATTTTCCTGCATAATCGGTGTGTCTGCCGTAATCGTCAACCGGAACGACAAGATCCATACCGTAACGCATACAGGTCTGATAGTCATCCGCACCGAATCCGGGTGCGGTGTGAACGCATCCCGTACCGCTGTCCATAGTGACGTAATCGGCATAGACCAAGCGCGAGGTCTTGTCGAGGAAGGGGTGAGAAGCCAACATATTCTCAAAGAACTCGCCGGGGAAGGTGGCAAGTATCTCGTAGCTTTCAAATCCGCCTATCTTCATCGTCTTGTCGGCAAGCGCCTCTGCCATGATATAGGTCTCGCCGTTTTCCGCCTTGATAAGCGCATAGCTCTCCTGCGGATTAAGGCATATCGCCATATTGCCGGGCAAGGTCCAGACGGTAGTGGTCCAAATGACAAAATAGGTATTATCAAGGTCGAATCCGGCAAGCTTGCCCAAATCGTCCTTTACTTTAAACTTGACGTAAACCGAGGTACAGGCATCGTCATGATACTCGATATCTGCCTCTGCCACCGCGGTCGCACAGAAGGGACACCAGGTTACCGGCTTGAGTCCCTTATAGATATAGCCCTTATCGAACATTGCACCGAAGATCTTTACCTCCTGTGCCTCAAAGTGCTTATCCATAGTGCGATAGGGGGCATCCCAATCGCCGACCACGCCGAGACGCTTAAAGCCGGACATCTGCTTTTGGATAAAGTCCTCCGCAAAATCCTCACACGCCTTTCTGAACTCGGGCACGGTCATATCTCTGTTGAGATCCTTTTTGGTCTTCTCAATAGCTCTTTCGATAGGAAGACCGTGGTTATCCCAACCGGGAACGTAGGGAGTATAGCATCCGCTCATCGACTTGGATTTTACAATAAAATCCTTAAGCACCTTGTTGAGCGCATGTCCCATATGGATATAGCCGTTGGAAAAAGGAGGGCCGTCGTGAAGCACAAACGGGGTTTTACCCTCGTTCCTTTTAAGCATAAGACGGTAAAGATCCTTATCAAACCAACGGTCAAGTGTTTCGGGCTCTTTTGTGGGGAGGTTGCCTCTCATCGGAAATTCGGTGACAGGCAGATTAAGTGTATCCTTGTAGTCTTTCATTTCGTATTATCAAAAGCAAAGCTTATTCGCCTTCGCTTTCTCCCATCATAAATTTAAGATATTCGTCCTCGGCGGTCTTTGCCTCCTCGGAAAGCTCGGGCTGGTCATCAAGGCATGCCTCTATCGGCGCTTCCTCCTCGATTTCCGGCTCCTCGTTTGCGATATCGGCAAACTGAGGTGCCTCCGCCTTTAATTCGCGCACGTTCTTTCTGCGCTCGGTCTCCTCCTCGATCCTGCCCTTGACGTCGTTAAAGATGCTTGCGACAAGCGCATCGTCGTTGGGGAGGACGATATCCTCGATCTCGTTAACGCTGAGATCCTTAAGCTCGGCAATGTGTGTGCCGTAAAGCTCGTACAATTGTTTTTTAAAATCGATAATGCGGGTGCGCATTATCCACGCCTTTTCCTTTTCTGCCTGAAGCTGCTGGCGGAACTCGGCGATAACGCCGTCGCATCTGTCCTTGATCGCACCGGTGATAATGTCGGCGCGGTCATTTGCATCGGCGATTATCTTCTCTGCCATCTTCTGTGCCGAAATCAGCGTGCTTCTTATAGATTCCTCCTCGTCCTTTATCTCATCGAGGTTGGTAACAACGATCCTCAGCTTGCGCTCGAGCTCGTTGTTCTCGCGGTATGCCTCGGTGTATTTTTCGAGGACGAATTCAAGATATTCGTCTACTTCCTGGGGATTATAGCCCTTGAACGACTTTTGAAATTCTTTATTTTTAAGTTCGTGAGGTGCGAGCATAATCAAATTCCTTTCGGGATTTTATAAAACGGAAAACAGCAAGGTCTGTCAAGCACCGCAGACACAGTGTTCCCCATAAAACGCCCAAAAGCACTACGGCTTTCGTGCTTTTTAAAAACACTAAATCGGTAGTGCGGATTGGACTAATATTACAATAAGTGATGTCGCCATATACGAAAAATCTATAGGCGAGTCTGCTAATACGGGCACCAATGACAGCAGATTGCGTACAGGCGCCACTATCGGTTCGGTTAGAACATAGCAAAAGTTGTAAAATCTCGATTCCTCATCGGTGAAAAAGCTCATCAACACTCTTGCGAGGAGCAAAAACATCAGTGCATCGAGAAAAAAATATACCGAACGCGATAAGACAAAAAACAATTTTTCCAAAAAACCAAGCTCCGATCAGATTAACGGAAGAGCTCTCTCGGTGCGTTTGCAGCGGGCTGTTCTTCGGTAGTGTTCTCGGACTGTTCGCCGGAAACGTCAACATTCTTGGGGGTGACCACGTAGGTAGCGTTGGCAACCTTCTTTACCTGACCGTCGATAGCAAAAACAACACCGCAGAGGAAGTCGATGATTCTCTTGGTGGTTTCCTTGTTGGTGTCCTCGAGGTTGAGAACAACGGTACGTCTTGCAAGAAGATGCTCGCCGATAGCGCGAACCTCGTCAAAACGCTCGGGCTTGATTACCTTCATTTCCAATGCGGCAGAGGAAAGACCTCCGGTAGCTCTGGAAACGGGAGCCGCCTTGGGTGCGGGTGCGGGCGCAGGCGCTGCAACCGGTTCTTCGGCTTCTTCCTCGTCATATCCCTCGTATTCTTCGTCTACTTCGTATTCCTCTCCATCCTTGAAGAGATCGCTCAAGCGGTTCATAAGTCCCATAATGTGCCTCCTGAAAATTATGTTAATTTTTTATTTATTATAATTTCTTTTGCCGAATATCGAGCTCCCTACACGCACAAGGGTAGAGCCGCATTCGACAGCGGTAAGATAATCGTCACTCATTCCGAGCGAAAGAATATCCATAATATTATTATCTACATTTTTACTCGATATGTCAATAAATATTTTCCTCATTTTGCAAAAATATTGACGATTGTCGCCAAAATTTTCGCATTTCGGGGGTACAGCCATCAAACCCTTTAGCTTCAGGTGGGGAAGCGAGCGTAAAAAATCGCAAAATTCGCCCGCGCGCTCGGGCTCGATACCCGATTTTGTTTCCTCGTTTCCTATGTTGATCTCGGCAAGGATCGGCATAACGATGTTATGCTTTGCGGCAAGCCGCTCTATTTCGAGTGCAAGCGAAACACGGTCTACCGACTGTATCATATCCACCTTGTCGATAATGTACTTGACCTTGTTGGTCTGCAATGCTCCGATAAAATGTATCTCTGTCTTGCTTCGGTCGATAAACTCGTATTTTTCCAAAAGCTCGTTAACGCGGTTTTCGCCGATAAGATCGACACCCTGCTCGATAGCAAAATTGATCATCTCGGGCGGTACGGTCTTTGTCGCGGCGAGAAGCCTTGCGCGAGAGCCGAGCTCTTGTTTTATCCGTGCGATATTTTCGGCAACCTGATTTCTGTCGTTCATTACTTTAGCCTCATTCCGTCATAAATATCCTCGCCGTCGATAACCACCGAATCGTGTAGAGAAAGCTCGGTTTTTGAGGTGTATGAAACATCATAACGGTCGGGATATGCGGGGTTTCTGGGAATGGCACATATGCTGTAGCTGCCGTAGTTGTACAGCACCTCTGCCTTTTTGAAAACTATTTTGGAGCCGACGACGGTATATACACCGGTAACACCGTCCTTCATTCTTATTGCGCTGTTGCTTACGCGTATACCCTCGTGAGTGTCGGTGGTAAGCTCGACTGTCTGCCTGCGCGAATAATCAAATCCTTCGGGCATTTGCTTGGTGCTGAAAACAAGAACGGTAATATCCTTGTCGGTACGGGTAATGCGTCTGTCGAGCTTCATGTTGAGCTCGGTATTGTTGGAATACTGGAAGGTTATCGGGTAGGACGCACCGTCACGGAAGGTTTCGGCGGTACGCTTGTCCAAAGCAACTGCAATATACCAGGTGGAGGTCTTGACTATC
>JAZSDL010000012.1:0-62486 GCA_045531135.1 Eubacteriales bacterium
AAGCGAAGATTTTTTGCGTGGATTGTATAAATCCGCTTCTTTTGTTATACAGGCGATCGTCTTTAAACAAACCGGAAACTATATCAAACAACAGAAAGAACTGCAACGTTTGGCATCAGCAAACGAAAAGGTGATTGTAGATACTTTTGTATATCTCAAAAGTGGTGGCGAGGTTGATTTTATCAAAATGTCTGAAACATTATTTGCTTGGTGCAAAAATCAGCTTGAACGAAGCGGAGCAAGTATATCATTCCCCTCGCCCTCTACCCTGTCTTACGTCACGCGCATCCATTTCTTTGCGTATCGTGTTCATTACCGTCTTTTTGTCGGCGCTCCAAAGAGGCGACACAAGATATTTCTTCGGCGCATCGCCGGTCATACGGTGAACGACCATATTCTCGGGCAGGCGCTCGATGCAGGCAAAAAGTATATCCATATATTCATCAAGCGAAAGGGTATCAAACAGACCTTTTTCGTAATCGGCACAGAGATCGGTGCCGCGCAGTACGTGAAGCAGCTGCAGCTTTATGCCGCTTGTGCCGCAATCGACCGCGAAATCGACCGAACGCATTATATCCTCACCCGTCTCGAACGGAAGTCCGATTATAACGTGGGTGATTACCTCTATCCCGCGCGATCTCAGGTCATGCACGGCTTGTGCATAAACATCGTTTTTATAGCAACGGCGGATATATTCTGCCGTTTTTTCGTTTGCGGTCTGCAGCCCGAGCTCAACCCAAACGGGCTTGATCTTATTTATTTCGGAAAGAAGCGCCGGAACCGGCTCTGCCAGACAATCGGGGCGGGTTGCTATCGAAAGCGCAACTATATCCTCGCGCTCGGCGGTTTTCAAAAACACGCTTTTCAAAAATTCTGTCGGCGCGTAGGTGTTGGTGTAGCTCTGAAAATAAGCGATAAATTTTTTCGCCTTTGTCTTGCTCTCGACAAGCTTTTTCGCCCTCTCGATACGCGTATCGATATCACCCGAATCGCTTGCAAAATGCGAGCTGCCCGCAAGACAGAAGCTGCATCCGCGGGTATCCAAAGTTCCGTCGCGGTTCGGGCAGGTCAGGCCCAGATCGAGCGACAGCTTATATACCTTTTCGCCGAAGCTTTTTTTCAGATATTCGTTAAGCGAATAATATCTGCCCTCCACGGTTCTTCGCCCCCTTTCGATAACGATTATATCCCATTTTTTGCCCGAAATCAAGACGGCAAAAATGCTTCAACAGGATAAAATGTTAAAACACTATTGCGTTTTTTGGAATTTTGTGGTATAAGTGTATTACAATTTTATGAAAGAGGTTAATTATATGAATTGGGAAATTGTTGCATTGGTCATTTATTTTATGGCAATGCTTTCAATCGGTGTCGCGTTTTTCCTTAAATCCAAGAGCAAAACCGACAAGGACTACTTCCTCGGCGGACGCTCGATGGGACCTTGGGTAACCGCGATGAGCGCGCAGGCATCGGATATGAGCGCCTGGCTGCTTATGGGCTTGCCCGGCAGTATTCTTGCCTTCGGCTTGGGACAGGCGTGGATCGGTATCGGTCTTGCGCTCGGTACCGCGCTCAACTGGATACTTATCGCGCGCAGATTGCGTAAATTTTCTCAGGCGGCAAACGACTCTATCACGCTTCCGCAGTATCTTTCCAACAGATTTGTTACAAAGAGCAAGAGCTTGCAGGTGGTAAGCGCGATCGTTTTCCTTGTTTGCTTTACCGTATACGTTGCATCGGCATTCGTTGCGGGCACAAACGTGTTTACGTCTATCTTCCCCAACGTTGAAAAAGGCACCGCGATGCTTATATTCGCCGCAATACTTATTGTATACACCTTCCTCGGCGGATACAAGGCGGTTTGCTGGACCGACTTTTTCCAGGGCATGCTGATGATCGTTGCCGTTCTTGCGGTTCCGATAATCATCGCTATCACAAAGGATCTCGATTATTCGGTGCTCGACGTTACCGTTAAATCGTTAAAGAGCGATGCCGAATACAGCTTTGTCCGCGATCTGTTCTCGGCACCCGCCACAGAGATCGCAAGCGGCTTGGCATGGGGCTTGGGTTACTTCGGTATGCCTCACATTCTCGTACGCTTTATGTCTATCGAAAAGCCCTCTATGGTCAAAAAATCCTCTATCGTTGCTATCGTTTGGGTAGTTCTCGCGCTCGGCGCCATTATCGTTATGGCGCTGTTCGGCAGAATACTTGTCGGTACAGAGCTGCTTGAGGCAGATCAGCAGAGTATGGTATTTATCAATCTTTCGAGAATGCTGTTCCCCGCATTTATCGCAGGTATTTTAATGTCGGCTATCATCGCCGCATCGATGTCCACCGCAGACAGCCAGCTTTTGGTTGCTTCCTCCTCCTTTACCTCGGACATCTACAAGCCCATCATCCGCAAGAACGCAAGCGACAAGGAAACCCTTTGGGTAGGCAGAATCGTTGTTCTTGTAGTTGCGGTTATCGCATACTTTATTGCAAGCAGTAAGGCAGAGGGCGCGCAGGCGATAATGGACCTTGTTGAGAACGCATGGGCGGGCTTTGGCTCGGCGTTCGGACCTGTAGTTATCCTCTCGGTGTTCTGGCGCAGATTCACCTACAAGGGTGCGCTCGCGGGCGTTATCGCAGGTGCGGTCACCGACGTGCTCTGGTTTATCTTCCTTTCGGCCGGCACCGGTATCTACGAGCTTATCCCCGGATTTGCGGTAAGCATGATCGCGGCTGTTGTCGTTACACTTATCGATAAAGCACCCGCTCCCGAGGTCGTTGCAATATTCGACAAGGCAACCTCGGCAGACGAGGAATAATTTTATTAGACAAACAACTTAAAACAAAATCACGCTTCTTGACGAAGCGTGATTTTTTGTTTTATCATCTTCTATTTGTTGTAATCATATCCCTGCTTGCAGGCAATGGTTGCACATTCCTTAAGCGCTTTCACCGTCGCGGCATCAAGGCCTGCGGTGTAGGTGTTGTCGGTTATATCCATATCAAGATAGGTGATAGCAAAAACACAAGCGACAAGATATGCAGCCGTAGCGTTGTGGTGAGAATTATCGGTGTGATAAAGGTTGATCGAGGGATATTTTTCGGTACAGATGAGGAACGCATCCGCCGCGGGAGCAACCTTGTCGATACCAAATGCCGCAGCCAGCGCGGTGTAGTTTTGCTCGTGTCTGTATGCGCTGTCAAGACGCTGGTCGGGATCGCTGTTGGACGAATAGCGCTTGTAAAGCACTACCTCTGCGCCTGCCTGCTCGATAAGCGGGATCAAAATATCCAATGCCGGCTTCGAATCCTCGTAGGTCGCGTTGCCGTTGTCCTGAAGAACTACGTAATCGTAATCCTTAAGCGCAAGCTTGGTTCGGAAAAGCTTTCCGAGAGCGGTGGTAGAATCGGCATAGTGATACAGGTATGCACCGCCGCCGCAGCAATACTCAACGTCGATCTCCATCCCCGCCGCTTCGCCGAGGAAGAACAGCTTATCGGGGATGTTGAAGAAGAAGGTGGTGCTGTTGCCGACGAAAAGGATCTTTTTGTCGGCGGTTGTCTGAGGATAGGATACCGCCTGCTCGGCTTTGACACCGAACGCCTCGACCTCGCTTATGAACATCCAGCCGCCTGCATTACAGCAGATACGGTACTGTACGTATCTTGCGGAAACCGCTTTGTCGAGCTTGAGAGTGCAATCAACGGTGCTGACGCTGGTGCTGTCAACGTGGGGTGTCGTGCCTACGCGGTACCACTCGTTGCCGTCGTTGGAAACGTAGATCCAAACGTATGCGGGCGCATCGATGCCGTATTTGCTGAACTTTGCCGAAGCGGTGGAAACAACAAATTTGTCTACGTAATGTATTCCGCCGAGATCAACGGTGATCGAGGAATAGCCGTTCGCATTGTAATCGAAGCTCGATCTGCTGAAAGCCATAAATGCCGCATCGCTATAGCTTGCGGTGCTCGATGCGCGAACGCCGTCGGTCATCGTTTTGTTATCCTCGTCGGGATACGACGGGTTATCTACGGGGTGGAGATTCGATTTTGTATAGGTCTTGTTCAAAACAACGTTGGTATAGGTTGCATCGTTGGAAATATCGGGAATCTCTATTTCGGGGACTGTCGGAGTGTCGTCGGTTTCATCCTCGGACGGTTCGGGGTGTACAGCGGCAGCAATATACGTGTCAAACGCAATACGTTTAATGAGCAGGTAATCGGAGGAATCTGTCTTTCCGTCGCCGTTTACGTCTGCGCGCTTGAGCTCATCCTCATCAAGCACATAGGTTCCGAAGCTCGTGCGTTTTATAAGCAGATAGTCAAGCGAATCGATCTTGCCGTCGGCATTAACGTCGCCGTAGAAAAGAGCATCGCCCTTGCTGTAGACCTCGACCTCGGACACGAAGATCCAACTCGATTTGCCGATGAATCTGAACTGAACGTATCTTGCATCGACCGCCGAGTTAAGTACGATTTCAACCGAAACCGTGCTCTTTTTGTCGCTGTCAACAGGGTTTGCATAGCCGACCTTTTTAAAGCTTTGGTTGTCGCTTGAAACATAAATCTCTATCATCGAGGGTGCATTGATGCCCACCGAATCGTGATAAGAGGAGGCAACCTCGGCAACCATCTTCTTGACCGAATAAACCTCTGAGAGATCGACGGTTACGGAAGAATATCCGTTTGTCTTATAGTCGCCGGAATTAACGTTAAAGCCAACGAAAACAGCATCGGAAAAATCGCTGTCGGACTTTGCATATTTGCCGTCGGTAAGCGTAACTCCGTTTTCGTCGGGATAGAGCGCTGTTCCGCCGGGCGCATATATTTCGGAGGTTACGTAGTCCTTTTGATATGCGAGATTGGGGTTGGGCTCGGGATCCGCGTTGTTATACGTGATATTTACATAAGATGCCGCCGCGCAGGTAGCGTTTGCAACGTCGATGCCGCTGATATCAACAATATCACCGACAGATGCGCTCTTTATCGCAAGATAATTAGTGCCGCTGCCGTATACGATGTCGGCGGTAACGCCGTCCTCCCAATCGTGAGCAACTATCAAAAGCTCATCGTTGGCAAGAGTGAACGAGCTGCTGCGAACTTCCTCTATTGCCTTGCCGTAGCCGCTGAAGGTGACCTCGTATTTGCCCGAGGCGTTTTTCTTGAGAATAAGCGAATGTCCGTAAAGATAGTTTACGGTGCTGACGGTGCATTGACCGAACGAGGAAGTGAAAACGTTACACTCGCCCGATGCGATACGCTTGTTGACCGCGGTGATATACGCGCCCTCGAGATCGATAGCGGTGCCGCCGCAGACCTCTACCTCATCGAGCCAGGTGTGTCCGTCGGGAGTGACGGTAAAGCGCACGTAACGCTCGGTGCGGTTTGCATCTGCCTGCAGATTCAAAACATAGGTCGTCCAATCGCCGTCATTTGCCACCGACCAGACGGTTGCGGTGGAGGCGATCTCCTTAAAGTTGCTGCCGTCATCGGACACAGACACCTTTACCGAAACCGGCTTGCCGATGCCCCAATTGGTGTTGGATGCCGCAAAAACGCGGTAGGTATTATGCGCCGACGGGCTTGCGCCGAGGTCAACGGTTATAACCGAATCCTGCTTGTTTCCGAGTCCCGAATAGATCTCGGTATTAGCGGGAAGCTGTCCCTTTTTGCCGTCGGTAAGCTTGATTCCATCGTCCTTGAAAACGTCGGTTCTGTCGTTGGGGGTTGCGGTGTAGCTCTTGCCTACCGAAACAGCGCTTGTTGCATTCACCGCCGAAACAAGTGCGTTTCTTGCCGCGGTGCAATCTGCGCTCTCGGCGGTGTCGGAATTATATACCGAAACGGCGTTTGCATACGCGGTACGGAAGGTATTAAGCGTTTCGGAATTGAAGTTGTAAAAACGAAGATCCTTTACCGATTCGATCTCGGCGCCGAGGAACTCGCGCTCGTTATCCTGCTCGTCGGCAGGGGTTCCGACAGCAGAAAGCAGGCAGAACCAGCTGAGCTTGTAGTTGCCCGTGCTCATATGCGATTCCGAAAGCCATACGTCGCCGCGGTTTTCGGCAGTACCTCTGTCGGAGGTAGGTGCGCTGTCGAGAACGTGGAACATATTTGTAGAGGGATTGTAGTCTACAATTGCAATAAAGTGACCGGGGATATTACCTATCGCCGCACCGCCGTTTGCGAGATGGTTCTTAAGCACCGTACTCGATGCGCCGAGCCACCAGCCGCTGTCGTTGGTGTTGCAATCGACGGTAAATCCGTATTCCTCGCCGTACTTTGCCTCAACCTTGGGGTAAAGCGTCAATCTATAAGTACCCAGATTGCCCTCGATGCTGTTAAAGCCCTTTACCGAGTATGCCCACTGAGCAGTTTCGACAATATCCATTTCCTTGCCCGTAAGATAGCCGACGGCATTTACAAGCGAAAGTATGCCGCAGCCGGTAGCCGAAATGGTGCCGTAGCCGACAGTGACAGAGCCCCACGGCTCATCAAACTGAACTCTGTGAGGCAGCGGAGCTATTGCCGAGCTCTCAAGCGTTGTTACCGCAAAGACCGAAAAAAGCATGGCCGTCACAAGCAAAACGCTTACGATACGTTTTATTGTCTGCATAAAAACCTCCGAGATTTTTCATATATTAAATTAATGATATAATACTTTCCCGTTTTTGTCAATCAAAAAAGAGATATGCTCAAACGACATATCTCTGATTTGCTTTATTTGATCTCAACCGGCATAAAATCCACCCAATCGGCAGATATCAGCTCTAACCTTGCGCCGGCTATCTGATGCACGAGCCGCGATCTTACCGCGCCGTGAAGATGACCGTAAAAAACACGCTTTACACCGTACTCGTGTATGACCTCGCAGATACGCTCGCATTTTACGCTTCCGTATGCGGGCGGATAATGCAAAAACACGATTATTTCCTTTTCGGGATTAAGCTCCTGCAGCTTTTTGCCCGCAATAAGCGAGGTGCGAAGCCGCTCTGCCTCGCGGTTGACTATCTTTTCGTCATCGGGGCCGTAATTTGTCTCGGGGAACCAGCCGCGTGTTCCGCAGATAATAAAATTCTCGGCAACGTATGCATTGTTAAACAAAAAATCAATGCTCAACGCGCCTATCAAATCACGGTACTCGTAGAGCTTTTTCATAGTCTGCCACCAAAAATCATGGTTGCCCTTTGCGATTATCTTTTTGCCGTTAAGCTTTTCGATAAACTCAAAATCGGCAAGCGCATCCTCGGTGCGCATCCCCCAGGAAATATCCCCCGCGATTATCACCGTATCGCTCGGCTTGACTGTCGATTGCCAATTTTCATACAGCCGCTCGGTGTGGTTTTCCCAACGAGAACCGAAAATGTCCATCGGCTTATTCGTCGAATGTGAAAGATGCAGATCCGCTATCGTAAAGACCGACATTTCCGTTCTCCTTATAATTTTTTAAATTTTGCTAATAATACAAATATACCAAATACAGAAAGGAACCAAGAAAATGAACGAAATATCCTTTAATCAAGTCCCCAAGCACATCCACGGCATAAGCTGCAGCGTCAGCGGCTGTGCCTATCACGACGGAGTGCATTACTGCACCGCGCAGAGCATAACCGTAGGTCCCTCTACCGCGACAAACAGCGCGCAAACCGTGTGTGCGACATTTAAACCCAAGCAGTTTTAAAGCGAATTGATCATATCGCTCGGCTCAACGGTCTTATCAAATCTCGTCTCGGCGTTGCGAAGATCGGCAAGATTTGCGGGGATAGCACACTTTGTGACCGCAAAGAGCTTATCAAGCGCATCAAAATCGTCGGCAGGAACCGTCTCTCCGAGTGCCGAAAGCACTGCGGGCGCGAACTTATAGGGCGAAGCGGTAGAAACCACGAGCATCTTATTGCCGTTTTCGGTTTTATACTGCTTTGCCGCGTGCGCCGCAACGGCGGTATGGGTATCGCAGAGATATCCGTATTCCGCAAAAAGCTCGGAAATAGTCTTTTTGGTATCCTCCTCCGAGCAGGCAAAGCCCGCAAAATCGGACCTGATGACCTCCATCGCCTCGGAATCGAGGGTGTAAATACCCTCCTTGCTGAGCTTCTCCATACACTCGCGGGTTTTGTCCGCGCCGACGGTGAACCACAAAAGGCGCTCAAGGTTACTCGAAATAAGAATATCCATCGAGGGCGAAACGGTGGTAAAGAACTCACGTCTTTTATCGTAAACGCCGCCGTTGATAAAATCGGTAAGAATATCGTTGCGGTTGGAGGCGCAAACGAGCTTGCCGAGCGGAAGCCCCATCTTCTTTGCGATATACGCCGCAAGAATGTTGCCGAAATTGCCCGTGGGCACAGTCACGTCAAGCTTATCGCCGTACTTCAGCTCACCCTCGTTAACGAGGTCGCAGTACGCCGAAACGTAATAAACTATCTGAGGAGCAAGACGTCCCCAATTTATAGAATTTGCACTCGAGAAGAAATATCCCCTCTCGGCAAGCATATTTTTTGCATTTTCATCGGCAAATATCTGCTTGACACCGCTTTGCGCATCGTCAAAATTGCCGTTTATCGAAACAACGTCAACGTTATTTCCCTTCTGAGAAGCCATCTGCTTCTTTTGGATGTTCGATACACCGTTTACGGGGTAGAACACCTTTATACGAACACGGTCAACGTCGCAATAGCCCTCAAGCGCCGCCTTGCCGGTGTCGCCGCTTGTGGCAACAAGGATATACGCATCCTTTGTCTCGCCTGTCTTGTTAAGCGAAAGCGATAAAAGACGGGGCATTATCTGCAGTGCCATATCCTTAAACGCGCTGGTGGGACCGTGCCAGAGCTCCAAGAAATAATCGTCGCCCACCTTGGCAATAGGTGCCGCGGGACCGCCGAATTTTTCCTTGCTGTATGCCGCCTCTGCGGCATTTTTCAATTCCTCCCCGCTGTAATCGGTGAGGAAAAGCGAGAGTATATATGTTGCACGCTCGGTGTAGCTCATCGAGACCAATTTTTCGATATCCGCCTTATCAAGTGTCGGCAGATCCTCGGGCACGTAAAGTCCCCCGTCGGGTGCAAGACCTCTTTTTATAATGTACGATGCGGTTTGCTTTTCGCTGTCTTTGGTACGGGTGCTGATGTAATTCATAGCATGCTCTCCCAGTCCTTGATGTGATTTATTTTCTCTATCTCGCCGTTCGGTGACAGATACACCTCTATAACGTCGATACGTTGCTTTAAAATTCTTCGGTTAAGCCATAACCCGAAATGAAAAACAGGTATCCTGTTGCCCTTTCGGTAAAGCTTTGAAAAATCGCGCAGGGCGGTTTTTATTTTTTTGATCTTTTCGGCATCCACCGCCTCCGACGGCTTTCCGTACAAGCCGTTAGACCGCGTTTTCACCTCAAAGCAGGTGAGCACGCCGAATCGGTATCCGATAATATCTATCTCGCCGCCGTAGGCGCTGTAATTGCGCGAGAGTATATGCCAGAAACGGCGTTTTAAATACCGCTCGGCAGCATCCTCGCCGTAGGTGCCGATATCTTTTTTGGTCTTTAATCCTCGCATAGCAATTTCTTTAAAAAGCTCGGGCGGTGGACAGGGCTTACTCCCAGCGAGACGATCGCCTCTCTGTGCGCCTTTGTGGCATAGCCCTTGTGCTTTCCCAATCCGTAGCCGCCGTATATTTTTTCCGCCTCGTCCATCATTCGGTCTCGCGTTACCTTTGCGATTATCGATGCCGCCGCTATCGACGGACAACGCGCATCGCCCTTTATAACCGGAACCGCCCGCATAGGAAATCCCCGCACGATATTACCGTCGGCAAGCGCCAGCTGCGGTTGGCTTTTAAGCTTTGCGACCGCGCGGTTCATTGCGAGCATAGATGCGTTTAATATATTGTATTTCTCTATCTCGTATACCTCTGCGTGACCGACCGCCCAATCGACAGCGCTTTCGATTATCTCATAATAAAGCTTTTCGCGCTTTTTGTCGGAAAGCTTTTTCGAGTCGTCAAGCCCCTCGATATACAGCCCCTCGGGCAGTATCACCGCCGCCGCAACAACGGGGCCCGCAAGCGGACCTCTGCCCGCCTCGTCACAGCCGCAAGCCATATTTTCGCCCTCGTTACGCAGGGATAACTCAAATTCCCAATCAAGCGACATATTTTTCACGCCCTGTCAAGTGTAATAAGACCTATCTTGCCCGCACGGAATTCATCAAGAATAACGCTTGCGGCGCGGTCCTCATCGATAACCCCGCCCGAGCGCAAAAATCCGCGGCGGCGCGCTATCTTCTCAAACAGATCGTAATCGCTGTCCTCTTCATCGATAACTATACCGAACCGATTTACAAGACAATCGGAATAATTTTCTCTTATAAGACCTATCAGACGGCAGGAAAGCTCCAGCGTGTCAAGGATATCGTCCTTTATCGAGCCGAGACAGGCAAGCTTTACACCCACAAGCTCGTCATCAAACTTATGCCACAAAATACCGGGGGTATCGGTAAGCTCCAGCCCGAGCGACGGCACCGAAATGCGCGAATTGTGTCTTGTTACGCCCGGTCGGTCCTGTGCGACCGCCTTTTTTGTGCCGCTTATCGTGTTGATAAGCGTGGATTTGCCGACGTTGGTGATCCCTGCGACCATGGCGCGTATGGGGCGCTTTATCCCCCTCGCCGCATCGCGCTCAAGCTTTTCTCGCATAAGCGATCTTATGCCGTTTTGTATACTCTTTATACCCTGTCCGGTCTTGCAGTCTATTGCAATAACCTCTCTGCCCGAGGACCTCAACGCCTTTTCAAACCGTTTTGTCTCCTCTTTATCGGCAAGCGAGCATTTTGTGAGCAGAGTAAGGGTGGGCTTGTTCTCAAAAAGCTTTTTAAAATCGGGGTTTGTGCTTGATATCGGAGCGCGCGCATCCAAAAGCTCGATAACCATATCTATATTGGGAAGCGACTCTTTTATAAGGCGCTTCGCTTTTGCCATATGTCCCGGATACCAAACTATCTCTGCCATCGTTATGCTCCTTTTCTTAATTATTCAACAACACCGAATTTGGGTGTCAGCCGAACTATAACTCTGCCGAGTATACGGTTTTCGTCCATCTCGCCGTACTCGCTGTTTCGGCTGTCCTTTGAGTTGTTGCGGTTATCGCCCATTACAAATACCTTGTTCTCGCCTACAACAAACTCATCGCGGTATTTCGGAACGCCGGTTCCGTTCATCGGAACGTCGGTGCCCCAATGATACTGCTCTTGGCGGTGCATCTCCTCTATATAGGGCTCGTCTAATTTAACGCCGTCAACATAGACCTCCCACTTGGCGTAATCGATATACACCGTCTGTCCCTCGGTTGCGATAACGCGCTTTATTATCGGCTCGTCGTTATCGCCGTGCGACTCGGGGTTGATAACCACGATATCGCCCGTCTCGGGAGTATAAAAGAGGTTGGATATAACAAGCTTATCCTCGTTATGAAGCGTTCCGAGCATCGAATCTCCGTCGACCGAAACGTAACGGAACACGAACAGAAACAAAAACAGCATCAGCGCAAGCGCATAGCAAAATGTCTCGAGATAATCGTAAACTATCGCCATCAGGGTGCGCTTTGGCTTAACCGACACAAGCTCGTCTGCCTGCTCGCACATATCCTCGGTGATGTCATTTTCATTATTAAGCCCGTTATTAAGGTTTTCAAAATCGTTCATAAAAGCATCGATCCTTTAACATAAAAGATAGAAAAAGGTGTCTGCGAAGAAACGCAGACACCAAAGAGCCGATTTAGATTTTTTCCTTGACCTTAGCGTTCTTGCCGACCTTATCACGCAAGTAGTAGAGCTTCGCACGGCGAACCTTACCGCGACGAACGACCTCAACTGCCTGTACGTTCGGGGAATGGATGGGGAAGGTCTTTTCGGTGCCGACACCGTAGGATACTCTTCTTACAGTGAAGGTCTCGGAAATACCGCCGTTCTTTCTTGCGATAACGGTACCCTCAAAGATCTGGGTTCTGACTCTTGTTCCCTCGACGATTCTCTGTGCTACCTTAACGGTATCACCAACATTGAACTCGGGGATTTCGGTTTTGAGCTGCTCATTTGTAAATGCTTTCAAAATATCCAAAGCTTTTACCTCCGTTTTTCTTAGGTGTTCGTGCTGAGCCGCAGAGGACCACCCGTAATTTAGCAATCTATTATATCACGACGTTACACAAAAATCAAGTGTTTTTGCGTATTTTTGCATATTTTTCGTCATTTTCAATATGTTGTATATTCGGCTTGATTTACATCCAATCGGTTGTATTATCTTTTGCTCGGGCGGAAACGGGATGCATAATACAGTATCTGCATTATCGACGTGAACAGCGCCGCAACGTAGGTCAGTGCCGCCGCTGTGAGCACCTTTTTTGCGCCCTTAAGCTCATCTCTTGCGAGCAGATTCCCGCTCTCAAGCGCTTTTATTGCACGCTTGGAGGCATTAAGCTCAACAGGGAGCGTAACAAGCTGGAAGAATGCGACTGCCGCATAAAGCACAAGACCTGCCATATACAGCATCACTCCGAGGTCGGCAAACGCCGCCGCGGCATAGGAAATAATACAGCCGCCGATGATAAGCAGCGGTCCTATCCTCGAGCCGAGGTTACAAACCGGAACAATTGCCGTTCTGAGTTTTATCGGTGCATAGTTATTCGCATATTGGAGCGCATGTCCCGCCTCGTGCGCGGCAACGCCGATAGCGGCTATGCTGTTACTGCCGTAGACCGAGTCGGACAGCGAAATGCTGTTGCTCTTGGGATCGTAATGGTCGGTAAGCTCGCCCGCAACGCGACCTATCGGCACGTTGTGAACTCCGCCTGCCGAAAGCACCGCCCTTGCGGCGTCGGCGCCCGTCATTCCACGGCTCGATGCAACGCGCGAAAACCTGTTAAATCTTGTTTTTACCATTATCTGCGCAACTGCTCCGAGCAAAAACGCGGGAAGCATAAACAGCAAATACTGCAGATATCCGAACAACTAAACACACCTCTTTTTATTTATTGGGCAGCTTTGATAACGGTTTTGCAAGCAACAGCACCGCAACAAGGCAGAAAATAAAGTTGCCGAGCATATAGCCGCCGTTATACAAAAGCGAATACACAAACGATGCAGACGAATCAAAGGTCATACCAAAAAGCGAGACCTCATCGCCGACAGCGATTTTCCATATCGTTACACCCGAAATAAAGTGAACGATAAATCTTGCAAGCGAGCCGACCACCGTGCCGATGACAAGACCGTTCTTTTTACCCTTGAAAAAGCCGGCAATTCCGACAGCGCCGTAGGCAAGCACGTAATCGAGCAGCACCGAGGGCAAGCCCCAGCCGATGCCGCCGCCTATAAGACATTTTAAAAATCCGAAAGCCAATCCCGCGGGGATCGCCCAATTTGCGCCGCGTCTCCAAGCAAGGACGACAAGCGGAACCATAACAAAATCAATGCTTCCGCCGTTGCCCCAAAGATCGATATTGAAGGGCGGAAAGCGGAGCAAGGTCAGCACGACCGAAAGGGCGACCATTATCGCCGATTCGCACAATGCGCGTAATCTTTTTGCCGTAATACTGTTGTTCATTCTTATTATCCTTTCCGAAACCGCGCGAAAAATACCAATGCACCGAAATATCAAAGTCCCAAAAATGAAAAACATTTTTGGGACCCGACAATTCCTAAGTAAATACGGCAAAAAAGACGTATCTCCCTACGGCGGCATTATCCGCATCAGGTTCCTCGGGTATGTTCTCAGCCGTGCGGGTTTATCGCACAGCACCCCGTAAAATCTTTAATTTTTAGTTTTTTAAGCAGAGCTCTTGCTTGCAAACAATATAACTCAAAAAACACCTTTTGTCAAGTATTTTTTACTTTGATTCCTCGCTTGACGAATACTCGGCTATTTCAACGCCGTCTCCGAAATCGAGATAGCTCATCTTTGCAACGATATGCAGATCGAGAGTATACTCGCTTTCGGGCGTGCTGTAGCCCGGCACGTAGGCGGGGGTATCGAACAGCTTTACGTCAAACTCGTAGCGCATACCGACAACTCTGCCGTCGTCAACGGTATAAATACAGGTTGCATCGCTGTACTCGGTCTTATCGTACTGCGGCTTTTTTATAACGTTTGCTATCGTATAAATATCTCCGCCGATGACCGAATCGATAATACTCTCGGTATCCTTACGCACTACCGTATAGGTCCTTCCCGATGCGGTGGAGCTGACCGCAATATTGCCCTGCGCGGTATCATACCCGGGCAGCTTTGCATAGGGAAAGCGTGAAAACAGCGTTTCGCTCTCGCGCTCGGAGCTCAGCACAACGCCGTCATCTACCGATACCAATATCCCGTTTGCAAAATAGTTTGCACACACGCTCGATTCGCCCAGATAGGTCTGATCGAAGCTGACGCTCGATACCGCGCTTTCGGTATCCCACGCGACGTTGCCGAGCGCGTAATAAAGCACCGCGGCATCGCCGAACGTCATCTCGAGCATATACTTACCCGAAACACGTGTTTCGCTATTTGTTTTTTCTATCGCCTCGCAAAGCGTGTTAACGGTTTCACCGTCGGGAGCATCCTCTCCGCCGCAACCGCAAAGACACACTGCAAGCAGGCACAAAACAGCAATTAATCTTTTGATCATTTCGTAATAATCTCACCGTCGATATATGCGAACAGTCTGTCTCTCGCACCGTTGACCTCCTCGACCAGCACGTAATATCCGCCCTGACCGTCTATCGTGAAGAAGCACTTGGACGAAGAAACGCGGTAGAACACGATCTCGGGAGAGTTGGTCTCGGTGTGTATCTTGAATCGGAAATACTCCTCGGGAGTCTCGTCCTCGTTGGCAACGTAAGCATCACGCATCTGGATGCTGATTATAGACTGATAGAGGTATTTAAAGCTCGTTACGTCCATCTCCTTGCCCTCGAGCGTAACGCTTGCGAGGTTGCTGTCCTTGGCGGTAAGATCGAACTCATACGTCTTGCCGTCTGCCGAGATCTCCATTTTATCTATATCGGCAACGAATATCGAGAACAGCGAGTGATCGAGATACTCTACCATATTCCAGGCAAGCCAGGGAGCCGTCTCCTTGGAAATTTCAACGATAACGTCGGTGGTCGCGTTGACCTTTGTGCCGCTTATCTCGCCCTTAAAGGTGGAGTAGGCATAATACTTTCCGTTTTCGTTGAGCTTGGAGAAATAAACGTCGGTCACAACGCCCTGATACTCAAAGCCGAAATGCTTATCGGGGTTGTCGAGCCCGTATTGTGCAAGCTTTTCGCTGTCTATCGCCGATGCATCGCCGTTATCCGAAAATCCGCAGGCAACAACACTGTCGCCCTCGAGCGCCGCCAAGCTTTGAATAAAATCATAAAAGTTACTCATATCGAGATAACTGTAGTTCATTCCCTCTTTTATATATTCCTTGGGGGAGGTGAGCTTCCAGTTACCGCCTACCGAGCTTACCGGCTGGGTATCGGTATCGTTGCAATATATCCTTATCTCGTCAAAAACAACGTAGGTCTTTGCCTTTTGAGGTACGTCAAAGCCGATCCTTATATACTTTACCGCATCCTCCGACGAAAATTCCAGCTCGTAATTTTTTATGGTCTTGTCCTTGTGGGATATCGATATCTCGCCGTCCTCTATCGGCAGGAAGTTGATTCCGTCGTAGGACTTTGTCAGCGTGATCTTGGACGGGAGATATGCGCCGTTTGTCTCATCGCGCAACAGACCGAATTTTATACGGTAATCGCCGCTTCCGCTTCGGGTGAGCGCCGCCTCGATATAGGTGCTCTTTCCGTCGGAGCTGGTAAATCCGCCGAAAACGCCGATATTGTTCTGCCAGCCGTCGCTGTACGCGCTGTAATCATCGACAGATATTTTATCGCCGATGATCTTGGTGAGCGAGGAGGCATCGATAGCGCTCAAATTGGGCGCCTGATTAAACTCGATCATCTTTTTTGCGATAGCGCTTATGCCGTCGTTATAAAAATCTATACGGATATTCTGTACGTTATATATCTCATTCGAGGAGGTTATCGCGTTGACTATCATCGCCTGCATCGATGCGGTCTCGGGGAGCGCGATAGAGTTATCCACCGCATCCACGGGCATAAAATAAAGCATATCCTTGCTCAGATTCTGAACAAGCTCGTCGGCAACGTCATCCTTGCCCGACGGCTTAAAGATACCGCCGATATAACGTGCGTAATAATAGCTGCCCGTTGATGAAAGATTGCCGATATAAACGGTATGCAGACGGTAATTTCCGTCCTTGTCCGTGTCGGTCATGATAGTATAATTCGCGGTGGTGTTTTTTGCCTCGTCAAGACCGTAGGTTGCCCACGATTTTCCCTCGGGAATCGCCATTTTGCCTACCGCAACGGCATATCTGCAGTTGGTGGTAAGCAGTGAAAACGCCTCGCTGTCGTATGCGACCGCGCGTGACGAGCCGTAATAAAAATCGCCCTCGTCCTTATAGATCGAATACTCTCCGTGGCTGTTATTAATGGTAAGGAAGGATATCTCGCTTCTTTGTACCGACGGAAAAATAAACGGTGCGCCTGTTGAAGTGACAACGTCGCCGTCGGTATCATAGCCCGAAAGCGCGCGGAGAGAGATCGTCATTTCCTCTTTTCCGCATACCGAAAGTATCGCGTTCGTGACAAGCGATTCGCCGTCGAAGGCATAATAGGTGCCGTCGTACAGCTTTTTAAAGAACGAATCGAACTCGATATTTATACAATTACTTACCGTATCGTCTTTCAGCTGAACAACAACGCCCTTAAACCCGTCGATGTCCTGCGCTTTTATCGAGATTTTTCGGCTTTCCTGCTCAAAAAGCTCGATATAGCGGTATATCATTTCCCAATTGGCATCGTCGGAATCATATTCCGAAAACAAAATCTCTACCTTTGTATCAATTTCCGAAAGTGCGTTTTTTACATCGTCGGTGAGGGTGTAAAAGGGATCGACTGCCTCATCGATACCGTCATCCTTGAAAAACAATGCGTACGACGTGAACAGCAACACCGCCGCCAGCGCGACCGATGCAATAACGATAATCTGTTTCTTCATTCAATTTCTTCCTTCGTTGAATTTCCGCACGAAAGAAACTCCCGTGCGGAAAATATAGCTTCTGTTTAATTTACATATGTCTTCTTCTGATAAAGACAACAATACCGAATATGATTATTACTCCGGGGAACACGGTACAGATAAGATAGGTAAGCGTTTTTGCGGTTCCGTTTTCGATATCAACCGCCGCAGAGCCGAAAGGTCTTGCCTCGATATCGGGCGCGATACGGTTTGCGCCGAACACACGTGCCGCCGAAAGAAGTATACGCTTGTTTCCGTAGGTTTCGGAAATAAGACGCTCAACATCGGCAAATTCGGTACTGCCGACAAGCGATACGTATGAAAACTCGGTTGCGTTGTTCTCGCCGTAGCCGTACTTGGTGGAGAGAAGCATCAAAGGCATCTCGCCCTTGTTTTCGCTGCCGTCGGCGTTGGTGGAGACAGCGGTATCATGGGTAGAAAGCACGGTTTCCACAAAGAAGCTGTCCTTTGTAAGACCGTCGCGCACCATAAGCTCAACGCTTTCGGGCATCGCGGTTGCGATATTTCCGCCCATACTGCTTGCGGTCTTGTGTATCTGGTACGCCGCAGAGGCATCTGCACTGTCGGTGGAAAGCTCGGGATATTTTGCGTTTATCGTGCTTATAGAGCCGAGCGAATGAGTACCGTCGGTAATACGGTTAAACGGCTTGTAATCGATACCCCAGTTATCGCTGAGCATCGACTGAAGATTATTGAGCTTGGGTGTAGCCGAATCGACAAACACCATATATGCGTTGCGGTTTGCAAGATATTTGGTGATAACGTCTGCCTCGTACGCCGAAATATCCGTAACGGGATCGTAGGTGATAAGGATCTCCGTGCGGTGATCGATTTCCTCCGACTCGATATTTGCGGTCTTTATCTCAAATCCCGCCTCGGCAAGCACCGATGCGATGCCCGCAACGGCAGAATCTGTGGAAATAAGTCCGTCTGCGCCTATCGGCTCGCCGTTACCGTAGGTAAAGGTGACCACCTGTGCCTCCTTTATGGAGCTCTGAAGCATAGCGGTGGTAAAGCGGTATTCGCCGTTAAATGCGTAGTAATTTCCGTTTTCGTCAACCGAGAAGAAAGCGGTAAGATTAAGGATGCGGTAGTGATGCTTACCCTGAACGATAACCGTCTGAGCCGAAAGCTTTATCGCCGATTCCTCGAGATACTTCTTCTCGAACTCGGGGTCGGTATCAAGCTCCTTATACTGAACCTTTACCGTGCCCTTATCGCCGCTTCCGTCAAAGGTGCGGGCATAGTTCTCGGCAAGGTCGCGCACGATACCGGTAAGGTTGATGCCGTTGTAGTTATTTTCCTTCAGATCAAACATATCTCTTGCCGACATAAAGGTGATGGTGATATCAAGGTCCTTTCCGAGCTCGGTTAAGAGCTTTTCGGATTCCTCGCCTATAGAGGTAAAATCCTCTTGAGTAAGGTCAACCGTAAGATCGCCCGAGAGCGACAGCGAGGAAAGAACAAGGTTAAGCGCCAGGATCAAGGCAATAAACACGACGGTGAGAACGACCGAAAGCGATCCGTACTTATAGCGTCTGTTATCTCTGACGGCGGTCTGTTTTTTGTTATTCATATCAAAAACCGCCTTTCTTTACGACCAACGGCGCTTTTCGATAACGCGCGTGGTAAGGAATATTGCAACCGCAGCAAGCGATATATAATAAACTATCGCCGAAACGTCGAGCATCTGATGAGTAAAGGGGGTGAATCGGTCCATAACCGAGAACCATTTAAGCACGGTGCGCCAGAAGGTCGATTCGATATTGCCGGCAACCAAGCTGAGAAGAAGCATCGCCGCATTTACGCCGATAGCCGAAACCGCCGCGATAAGCTGGTTTTCGGTAAGCGACGAAAGCAAAAGACCGATAGCCAAAAACGCCGCGCCGAGCAGGAAAACGCCCAAAATATTAACCAAAATAGACGCTACGTTGGGGGTGCTGTACTTGAAAAGCAACACAAAATTAAAAGTATTTACAACAAACGTTGCGGCAAAAATAGTAAGCGCCGCAAGGTATTTGCCCATAACGATACCGAAAATCGAAACAGGACTGGTAAGCAGGATCTGATCTGTCCTTGTTTTTCTGTCCTCGGAAAGCAGCTTCATCGTAAGCAGGGGAAGCAGTATGGCAAAAATGACCATCATCCAGAGAAAATACTCGCTTATACCCTCCAAGCTGGGATTTTCGGGAAGAAGTATACACTGTGCAAACGCAAGTCCCGAAACCACCAGAAACATACCGCAGAAGATATAGCCGATAGGTGTGAGAAAATATGATTTTAACTCTCGTGTATATATCGCAAACATTTATTTCACACCTTTCTTAGATTTCTTGTCCTCTTTGCCCTTTTCTTTTCCGACAAGGCGCATAAAGATGTCCTCCAAGCTCAATTCCATACCCTCAAGACCTATCAAGGGCCAGCCCTTTGAGGCGAGCATATGGAACAGCGGCTTTCTTACATCAACTCTGTCCTGAGATTCTATCATATAGCTGATGCTGTCGGTGTCGCGCTTGCCGATAACGTCGGCAGACTTTACTCCGCCGAGTGCGCGGAGTGCCTTAAGCACCTCATCCTCGGGACCGACTATCTTGGCAACGAGCTTTCTCGAGCCCTCTACGGCATTGATAAGGTCCTCGGTCTTCTCGTTTGCCACTATCTCGCCCTTGTTTATAACAACGATCCTGTCGCAGACCGCCTGAACCTCGGGGAGAATGTGGGTGGAAAGTATTATCGTATGCTCACGTCCGAGCATTTTTATAAGATTTCTTATCTCGATGATCTGTCTCGGGTCCAAGCCGATAGTCGGCTCGTCGAAAATAAGCACCTTGGGGTTGCCGATAAGCGCCTGAGCGATACCCACTCTCTGACGGTAGCCCTTTGACAGATTTTTAATAAGACGGTTGCCGACGTCCCATATCTTAACCACCTCGCAGATCTCCTTAAGATGCTGCTTTCGGGGCATTTTACAGCCCTTGAGGTCATAAACGAAATTAAGATACTCAAGCACGGTCATCTCGAGATAAAGGGGCGGGATCTCGGGCAAAAAGCCGATATCTCTCTTTGCCTTTATCGGATCGGTAAGAATATCGGTTCCGTCTATCCTTATAACGCCGCTGTCGGCGGAAAGATAGCCGGTGATCATATTAAGAGTCGTGCTCTTTCCCGCGCCGTTCGGGCCGAGGAAGCCAAGTATCTCGCCTTCCTTGACCTCAAACGATATTCCGTTTACCGCGTGTTTGTCGCCGTAGCTCTTACGGACGTCTGTGATTTCTATCATTTTCCAGTGTTCCTTTCGCCCGAACGGTAGATATTCGGGTTCTGAATTTATAAAGTATTAAACCAAAAACAGCATAAACGCCCACAATATAAGCATGGGAATAAGGAAAACAAGCCCGATTATGCCGAAAATTATCGCCGCGATCAGCTTGCCCTTGGGAGCGTCCAACCGTCTTCTGCTCTCGCGGACGTATTCCCTCGCCGGAAAAAAGCACCCGAGCCCGCATACGACGGTGATAAACGTAAAAGTTACCGCATCGTATATGCTATACGAACGCAAAACCAAAGCAAGCAACAGCATCCTATCATACCGCCGCAATTATTCCTGCGGTTTTTCCTCTTTTACAATAGTAATACCCAGCTCCGCGATCGCCTCTGCGGGCACCTCTGCGGGACAGTCGGTCATAAGCTCCTTCGCGTTCTGCATCTTGGGGAACGCAACAACGTCACGCAAGCTCGTTGCGCCGACCATCTGCATAATAAGACGGTCAAGACCGATACCCATACCGCCGTGAGGAGGTGCGCCGTAGCGGAATGCCTCCAACAGATAGCCGAACTTGATCTTTGCCTCCTCGTCGGAAAGCCCCAAAAGCTCGAAAATCTTTGCCTGAAGCGAGGGATCGGTTATACGGATGGATCCGCTCGAAAGCTCAACGCCGTTGAGAACGAGGTCGTATGCCTTTGCGCGCACCTTGCCCTTATCGGAATCAAGATACTCAAGGCACTCGTCCATCGGGCTGGTGAACGGATGGTGCATAGCAACCCATTCGCCGCTTTCGTAATCATACTCAAAGAACGGCATCTCGACAACCCACAGGAAGTTGTAGCCGCTTCTCTCTATATTAAGGCGGTTTGCCGCCTCAACGCGCAGCTGACCGAGCTGGGTAAGCACACGGTTATTGTCGTTATCCGCAAGAATAAGCAGTATATCGCCCTTTTCGCAATCAGCCGCCGCAAAGATCGCATTCATTTCGGATCCGGTCATATGCTTTAAGAACGAGCCGCTGTCGGTATCGGCGCGCTTTACCCACGCCAAGCCCTTTGCACCGCAGCCCTTTGCGTATTCACCGAGCTTATCTATATCCTTGCGTGAGAGCTTTTCTGCCTGACCTTTAAGGTTTATTGCGCGTACACTGCCGCCGTTTTCGATAGCCGAGGCAAATACGGGGAAGGTACAGCCCTTAAGCGCATCGTTAAGGTTAACTATCTCCATACCGAATCTGAGGTCGGGCTTGTCCGAGCCGAATCGCTCCATACACTCACGGTAGGTATATCTCGGAAGCGGAGTGGGGATATCCACACCCAGACAATCCTTGAAAACGTGCTTTACAAGTCCCTCGCCTACCGCCAACACGTTATCGGTATCGACGAAAGACATCTCCATATCTATCTGGGTAAACTCGGGCTGACGGTCTGCGCGGAGATCTTCATCGCGGAAGCAACGCGCGATCTGGAAATACTTATCAAATCCCGCAACCATCGAAAGCTGCTTATAAAGCTGGGGCGACTGCGGAAGCGCATAGAACGAGCCCTTGTGCACACGCGAGGGGACGAGATAGTCTCTTGCGCCCTCGGGGGTGGATTTTATAAGAATAGGAGTTTCTATTTCGATAAATCCCTCGTCGCAAAGATAATCGCGGATCGACTTTGTAACTTTTGCACGGAACATAATATTGTTCTGCAGAACAGGACGGCGAAGGTCCAGATATCTGTGAGTAAGACGAAGCTCCTCGTTGGTCTTGCAATCGTCGGTTATATCAAAGGGAGGCGTTTCGCTCTCGCCCAGAATACGCACCGTAGATGCAAATATCTCGATATTGCCGGTAGGGATATCGGGATTCTTGCTCGAGCGCTCGCGCACAACGCCGGTTGCCGAAACGACAAACTCCGTCTTTAATTCAAGCGCCTTTTCAAAAACCGCCTTTTCGCTGTTCTCGTCAAAGGCGAGCTGAACGATACCGCTTCTGTCACGGAGATCGACAAAAACAAGCGAGCCCAGATCGCGCGCCTTTTTCACCCAACCCATTACACAAACGGTTTCTCCTATATTCGATTCTCTTAATTCGCCGCAGTAATGTGTGCGGCGCTCATTACCTAAAAGCTCTGCCATAATATACCTCTTTTGTAGGGAAAGGGCTTACCTCTTTCCGCCCATAACATATTTGTAACACGTAGACATTAGCAGGAAAACCAAACGATTCGAGACGAAAAATCACAGACATATCCTCATTTCAAATCGTGATCTTTGCGGAAAGGGACACGCCCTTTCCCTACTTTATCTTCTCGATTATACCGCCAACGCTTAATTCAACCTTTACTCTCTCTCCGTTTTTCATATTGCGGAGCTCGCTTTGGTTTTCGGCAATTTCGTTATCGCCGACAACGATAACGTAATTCGCGCCTGCCTTATCGGCATACTTCATCTGCGCCTTTAACGATCGCTTGCATATATCGGTCTCGGCGGCAACACCCGCCCCGCGCAGCTTATGCGCCAGCGTAAACGCCACCGCCTCCGCCGCCTCTCCGAGAGGGGCGATATAAACATCGCATCCTGTGGATAACTCGGGCACAAGCTCCTCGTCCTTCATTGCCTGAATAAGACGTGTGATACCCATACCGAATCCGACCGCCGGCAGCTCGGGACCGCCGATGGAGGAAAGAAGTCCGTCATAACGTCCGCCGCCGCAGACTGTGCTCTGCGCGCCGATAGAATCGACCGTAAACTCAAAAACGGTACCGGTATAATAATCAAGACCGCGGACGATAGAGGGATCGACAACGTATTCGATTCCGCAATCGTCAAGGATCGATTTAAGCTTTTCAAAATGGCTGTTACAGCCGCCGCAAAGATGATCGAGCGTTTTGGGCGCGTTCTTTGCTATGCCCGAGCAGATCGGACTCTTGCAATCGAGCACGCGGAGGGGATTTTTTTGCAATCTCTCGCGGCAGGTATCGCAAAGCTCGCTCTCGAACTGCGAAAAATAATCGAGCAACGCCTTACGGAACTCGGGGCGGCACTCGGGACAGCCGATAGAATTGATACGCAGCGTGACCTTTGTCAAGCCGAGCTTTTTAAACAAGCTGTCGGCAAGCAAAATCACCTGCGCGTCCGCCTCGGGATGCGAGCTGCCGTACAGCTCGGTGCCGAACTGCCAGAACTCGCGGCTTCTGCCCGCCTGCGGCTTTTCACGTCTGAAAAAGTTGGAAAGATAAAACAGCTTAAGCGGCATCGCGCCGGCATAAAGCCCGTTTTCGATAACCGAGCGCGCAACACCCGCCGTGCCCTCCGGTCTTAACGAAAGACTGCTGCCGTCCTTATCGGTAAAGGTATACATTTCCTTGCCGACAACGTCTGTGGTGTCACCCACGCCTCTGCAAAACAGCTCGGTTGCCTCAAACGTGGGCATTCTTATCTCGGAAAATCCGTTTATTCTTGCCGTTTCACGTACTGCATTTTCTATATATTGCCAAATTCCTATATCTGCCGGAAGAATATCCAGCGTTCCTTTTGGCTTTTGTATTCTGCTCATAATATATTTCCTCAAAAAATTTATATACTGCCTTTTCCGCTTCTCATATTTGCGCGCCAATCAAGGTCGCCCCTGTCAAGCGCAAGCACAAGTGCCTCTGCCGTTGCGATGTTTGTGGCAACCGGAACGGTATATTTATCGCACAGCTTTACAAGACTGTGCTCGGTCTCGGCATACTCGGCATCGTTATTGGTATCGCGGAGCAGGATAAGAAGATCCACTTCCTCGTAAACTATCTTGGAGGCGATCTGCTCCAATCCGCCGTGAGAGCCGGAAAGCATTTTTTCTATATTAAGTCCCGTCGCCTCGGAAATATATTTACCCGTAATAGCGGTAGAGCAAATATTATGTCGCGACAGAATACCGCAATATGCGATACAAAACTCGGTTATAAGCTCTTTTTTCTTGTCATTTGCAATTATGGCAATGTTCATATGTTCTTTTCCTCCCTTGCCTCATACGGTACTATCCCCTCGTATGATCTGCGCCTTTTAGGCGATTCAACCCCATAAAACAGCGGTATGCGCTCGCCCTCTATACGACAAGCGATGTTATAAAACGCCGCCTCCCACTGTCTCGCCTTCTTTTTAAGGTCGCCCATAAACGAAAGCTCCGCCGCCTCCTGCGATGCCTGAAGCTTCTCGCTGTACGGGACAACGCCCAACAACCTTACAGACGAACGGTTTATAATGTCAACTATGTTCGGCAGCCGTCCCTTATCTGCGTAAGAGGAACGGTATCCGTTTACCACCAGCGACAGCTTTGGTACCCCCATCGCCGATAAACGCATCGCCGTCTTTTCCGCCGCACGGACCGAGGTAGATTGATGCAGGGTGACTATCACCGCCTCGTCCGCCGCCGCGGCGAACGAAAGATAATAATCTGTCATCTCGGCACAGGAATCTATTATGATATAATCAAAATCCTCGCGCACCTGCGTTATAAGCTCGTTAAATGCATCGGCAGGCAAGCTCTCGTCGTTGCTTATCGGCGCGGGTATAAACGAAAACCCCGTATTTCCGCGCACGTCATTCATCGCCGCCGCGGGTGAGCACCGCCCCGAAAGCACGTCGCTGCAATCAAACAGCGCCTCGCTCTCAAGCCCGAGAACCATATCCATACAACGCATACCGAAGTCGCCGTCGATAACAAGCACGCGGTTGCCGCGGGCATACAGCGTTGCCGCTATATTTGCCGAAACCGTGGTCTTTCCGACACCGCCCTTAAAGCCGGTCACAAATATTACTCTGCCCAATGCCGACACCTCCTCACCATACAATCATACATAATGTATAATACCACTCACCACCTATCTGTGTCAATAGTTTTTTGTTGCTTTTCTACATTATCGCACTAAAATAACGGGCTGTTTTTTCGTTTTACACAAAAAAACATCCGCCTTCGGTTTTTCCGAAAGCGGATAATGATCAAATTTTAACCGTTTGCGATAAGCGCCTTTACTTCATCAAGCATCGGGACCGAGTTCACTCCGCCGACCTTGGTGACCGCCAAAGCGCCTGCGGCGTTGGCGAATTTCGCCGCCGAAAGCACGTCGCCCGTGCGCAGATACTCGCTTGCCAGCGCGGCGGTAAATATATCACCCGCGGCGGTGTGATCGACCGTGTTTACGTCAAACGGCGAGACGATATCGCAATATTTTCCGTCATAAACGTAACAGCCGCGGCTGCCGAGCTTTAACACGACGTATTTTATGTCCGCCTTGTTGCAAAGCGCAATAGATGCACGCAGGCAGTTCTCCAGATTGTTGGGACGTATACCTGTCAGTATCTCGGTCTCTGCCTCGTTGGGTGAAAATATCTCAACTCTCTCAAGCTTTTCTATCGGGAAATCGGCAGTCGCCGAGCTTGCATCGATAAACAGCGGCAATCCCTCTTCGTTTGCGCATCTTGCCGCGGCAATGACCGCATCCGAGCGTATCTCAAGCTGTGTCAGCACCGCATCGGGATAGCAGGAAAAGGCATCCTCGATATCGGTGTCGCATATCTTTGTGTTTGCGCCGCAAAACGCAACGGTACGGCTTCGTCCGCTTTTTTCGAGAAGCTTGACCGAAAGCCCCGTCTGCTCAAGACGGTCTACCTTTATGTAACGGGTATCGATACCCTTTTCGTTAAACAGCGCGATAAGACGGTCTCCGTATGCATCGTCACCGACACGGGTGCAGAACACGACCTCCGAGCCGAGCGCCTTTGCGGCAACTGCGGCATTTGCGCCCTTTCCTCCGGGTGCGAATGCGTATTTACCTGTCGATCTCAAGGTTTCGTCGGGTGCGGGAATATACGGCGTGCTCGCCAAAAAATCTATATACGAGCTTCCTGCGACAAGTATCCTTTTTGCCATTTTTACGGTGTCCTCCGTCTTTTTTACTTCCCGTATATTCTACACCTTTATTCAGCGGTTGTCAATATTTTCCCTCGACAGATATTTAAGCTTGGTTGCCATACCGCCTCTTAAGTGCCTTTCGGCACGATTTTTTGCAAGCACGCCGCAAACCGTTTCGTAAAGCCGCGGCGAGACGAGCTTGAGCCGATCGGTAAGATCCTTGTGTACCGTGCTCTTGCTTACCCCAAAGCGCATCGCCGCCTCGCGCACCGTCGCACCCGTCCTTGCAACGTACTCCGCGACCGTTATTACCCGCCCGCCGATTTCGTCATACAACATATAATCATCTCCGGATTGTCGGTTTTGTTGATGTATATGTTTTTTAACGCCCAAACATACGCGAAACATCGTGCCAAAGACGTTTTTTGACAAAAAATATTGACCTCTTGCATTTTTTGTTGTATTATAATATTGGGTCAAAAAATATTCAAAATCGGCTATGGCTTGATCGATGAGGTTTTTATGAAAGGTATTATTCTCGCAGGCGGCTCCGGAACCCGACTGTATCCCTTGACAAAGGTTACGTCAAAACAGCTTTTGCCCGTTTATGACAAGCCGATGATATATTATCCGCTCTCGGTGCTTATGATGGCGGGAATTAAGGATATCCTTATTATTTCAACGCCTCAGGACACACCGAGATTCAAGGATCTTCTCGGCGACGGCGCTCAGTTCGGCATAAGCTTGTCCTATGCTGTTCAGCCGAGCCCCGACGGGCTTGCACAGGCGTTCATCATAGGCGCGGATTTTATAGGCAACGATACCGTTGCCATGGTTTTAGGTGACAACATCTTCTCCGGTCACGGTTTAAAGCAGCGCCTGTTGCGCGCTGTCGAAAACGCCGAGAACGGAAGCGGCGCAACTATATTCGGCTATTACGTTGACGATCCCGAGCGCTTCGGAATCGTGGAGTTCGACAAAAACGGAAAAGCCGTAAGCATCGAGGAAAAGCCCGAAAAGCCGAAATCAAATTATTGCGTCACCGGTCTGTATTTTTATGATAATCGTGTTGTGGAATACGCAAAGGGCTTAAAGCCGAGCAAGCGAAACGAGCTCGAGATCACCGACCTGAACGCGATCTATCTGAACAACAACGCCTTGAACGTTGAGCTGTTGGGACAGGGCTTTACCTGGCTCGACACCGGAACACACGAAAGTCTTGTTGATGCCACCAACTTTGTCAAAACCGTGGAAACGCATCAGCACAGAAAGATCGCCTGCCTCGAGGAGATCGCTTATCTTAACGGCTGGATCACAAGAGATGACGTTATTAAGACCTACGAGGAGCTTAAAAAGAATCAGTACGGTCAATATCTCAAGGACATACTCGACGGTAAATACATAGACAAATAGGAGAAGCGCGAAATGACTGTTATAGTAACCGGCGGTGCCGGATTTATCGGCAGCAACTTCATTTTTCATATGATAAAAAAATATCCCGAATACAGGATAGTTTGTATAGACAAACTGACCTATGCGGGAAATCTCTCTACCTTGGATTCGGTTATGGATAAGCCGAATTTCAGGTTTGTCAAGTGTGATATTTGCGACAGAGAAGCGGTTTATTCACTTTTTGAAGAAGAGACCCCCGATATTGTGGTCAATTTTGCCGCAGAGAGCCACGTTGACCGAAGCATCGAAAATCCCGATGTGTTTTTACAGACCAACATTATCGGAACGGCGGTTTTGATGGACGCCTGCCGCAAATACGGAATAGGCCGTTATCATCAGGTCTCAACAGACGAGGTTTACGGCGATCTGCCGCTGGACAGGCCCGATCTGTTCTTTACCGAAACCACTCCGCTGCACACAAGCAGCCCCTATTCCTCGTCAAAGGCATCTGCCGATCTGTTGGTTCTCGCATACCACCGCACCTACGGTCTGCCTGTAACGATCAGCCGCTGCTCAAACAACTACGGTCCCTATCATTTTCCCGAAAAATTGATCCCGTTGATGATCGCAAACGCGCTTAACGATAAGCCGCTGCCCGTTTACGGCGAGGGCAAAAACGTCCGCGACTGGCTTTATGTGGAGGATCATTGCAAGGCGATCGATCTTATTATTCACAACGGCAAGGTCGGCGAGGTATATAACGTAGGCGGACATAACGAAAAACAAAATATCGAGATAGTAAAGATCATCTGCAAGGAATTAAACAAGCCCGAAAGCTTGATAACCTACGTTACCGACCGCAAGGGGCATGATCTGCGATATGCGATAGATCCCACAAAGATCCACAACGAGCTCGGCTGGTTGCCCGAAACAAAATTTGAGGACGGCATCAAGAAAACTATTAAATGGTATCTTGAAAACCGCGATTGGTGGAAAAATATCATTTCCGGTGAATACCAAAACTATTACGAAAAGATGTACGGCAACAGATAAAAGAGGAATTTATGCAATTTTTAGTGACAGGCGTCGGCGGTCAGCTCGGCTTCGACGTTATGCAGGAGCTTTTAAAAAGAGGACATAGCTGCATCGGCTCGGACATTTTGCCAAGCTGCGATAACATTTCCGCGCCCTATGCTCAAATGGACATTACCGACAAAGAAAGCGTTGATAAGGTGATCTCCTCCTTTGATCCCGACGTTGTTATTCACTGCGCCGCATGGACCGCGGTGGATCCGGCGGAGGAGCCCGAAAACATTTCCAAGGTAAAGGCAATCAACGTTGACGGCACAAGGAATATCGCCGAGGTGTGCAAAAAGCTCGATTGTAAAATGATTTACATTTCCACCGATTACGTTTTTGACGGCCAGGGAGAGACGCCTTGGAACGCCGATTGCAAGGATTACAGCCCTCTGAACGTATACGGCAAAAGCAAGCTCGAGGGCGAGCTCGCGGTAAGCGGCCTGCTTCAAAAATATTTTATAGTACGTATCGCTTGGGTATTCGGCGTTAACGGAAAGAATTTTATCAAAACCATGCTCGATCTCGGAAAAAAATACGACACTCTGCGTGTCGTTTCCGACCAGATAGGCACGCCTACGTATACCTACGATCTCGCGCGGCTTCTGGTCGATATGGGCGAATCCGAGAAGTACGGCTGTTACCACGCCACAAACGAGGGCGGATTTATAAGCTGGTATGATTTTGCGTGCGCGATCTTCGAGCAGGCGGGGATGGATGTAAACGTGATTCCCGTAACAACCGCCGAATACGGCGTTTCAAAGGCGGCAAGACCGTTTAACAGCCGCTTGGACAAATCCAAATTGACCGAAAACGGCTTTTCGCCGTTGCCCGATTGGAAGGATGCGCTCTCGAGGTATTTAAAGGAATCGGAGGTTATTTGATATGGGAAAGATCACCGTCACAAAAACGCATATCGACGGCTTGGTCGTAATAGAGCCAAGGGTTTTCGGCGATAACCGCGGTTATTTTATGGAAACCTACAACCAACAGGATATGTCGGAGGCGGGGCTCGATATGGTGTTCGTGCAGGATAATCAGAGCATGAGCACAAAAGGTGTTCTCCGCGGCTTGCATTTTCAAAAAAATCATCCCCAAGGAAAGCTCGTAAGGGTTATAAAAGGACGTGTTTTCGACGTTGCAGTGGATCTGCGCGCCGATAGCAAGACCTACGGTCAATGGTACGGAATCGAGCTTACCGAGGACAACAAAAAACAGTTTTATGTTCCTCAGGGCTTTGCACACGGTTTTCTTGTGTTGTCCGACACCGCAGAGTTCTGCTATAAGTGCACCGATTTCTATCATCCCGAGGACGAGGGCGGTCTCGCCTGGAACGATCCGAGCATCGGCATCGCTTGGCCCGAGGTGACCGGCAATTATAACGGCTCCGCAAGCGCCGAGGGATATACTCTCGCGGATGGAACAAAACTCACCATCAGCGATAAGGATCAGAAATTGGGTTGTTTGAGATGATACGAATTAGGGTTTGAATTGTTGAAAAAACAATTTGGGCATATGATGTTCGCCTTTGTTATCAAGCGCCGCGATATAATGTAGAATGAAATAAATATTGGTGTTTTAGGAGTTTGTCATGCTTTTCTCAAGCATCGCGTTTATATACCTGTTTTTGCCAACTGTTTTGTTTGTATATTTTTTGATTTTGAAAAAATCAAGAATGTTGCAAAATGTTTTTCTGCTTTTTGCAAGTCTTCTCTTTTACGCTTGGGGCGAACCGAAATTTGTTTTGATAATGCTGGCAGCTATCGTGTCAAACTGGGCTATCGGACTTGCAATCGACAAGTACCGATATAAAAAAGTGTGCACACTCCTACTTGTTTTGTCACTAATAGTAAACCTTGGTTTGCTGTTTGCGTATAAATATCTCAACTTTGCCGATTCGATCATATACAGCGTGTTCGGAAAAGGGCTTGGAATTCCGCAAATCGCCTTGCCCATCGGTATTTCGTTCTTTACTTTCCAAGGACTTTCGTACATTTTCGATGTGTATCGCGGCACCGCAGGGGTGCAACGCAATATTCTGTATGTAGGTCTTTATATTTCATTTTTTCCTCAACTTATAGCCGGACCTATCGTTCGTTATGAAACGGTTGCCGACGAAATTGCAAACAGAAAAGAAACCGCAGACGACTTTTTTGATGGATTTGCAAGATTTGTCGGCGGTCTGGCAAAAAAGGTATTATTATCAAACGCTTTGGGGATTCTAGCAGATCAAGCGTTCGATTCTGTCGCAGCGGGAAATACGTTGTCATCTTCTTTCTGTTGGCTCGGTGCAATTGCGTATACATTACAAATCTTCTTTGACTTCAGCGGATACAGCGATATGGCGATCGGCCTCGGCAGAATGTTCGGATTTCATTTTTTGGAGAATTTCAATTATCCTTATATTTCAACCTCCATATCGGAATTTTGGAGGAGATGGCACATTTCGCTCGGTACTTGGTTCAGAGACTATCTTTATTTCCCGTTGGGCGGAAGCCGCGTAAAACCGCCTCGTGCGATTTTTAATCTGTTTGTTGTTTGGTTTTTAACAGGTCTTTGGCACGGAGCAAATTTCACATTTATCGTGTGGGGATTGATGTATTTTGTTCTTATTGCTCTTGAAAAAATCACGCATTTTGATAAAAACAAGAGCCAAAACGGAGTTGTTGCAAAAATCATCAAAATGTCCTATACCCTATTTTTTGTTATATTAGGGTGGGTTTTCTTCAGATCGGATTCCTTGGAAACCGCATGGATTTATACCAAAACGATGTTCGGATTTAGTGCGGGTTCTATGTTTGACGGCGTGTTTTGGGGGTATTTGTCGCAAAATGCAATCTTGCTCTGCATCGGAATATTGTTCTGTACACCGCTAATAAAAACACTAAAAGAAAAGATGGAAGCGCGCAAAAGCAGAACCTTTGCTATATTAAGCACGCTTTTCCTCATCCTTGTTTTCGTTTTGTCGGTTGCAAGCTTGGTCAGCAGCTCCTATAACCCGTTTATATACTTTAATTTTTAAGTTGGTGCCCAATGAAAAGATTTAATAATAACTTCATACTGTTCGTATGCGCTTTTGTGTTTGTCCTTTTCGGCTTCGGCGCGTCTTTCCGATGGATGATTGTGGACACGCTATACATTGCTTACAGCAATATAAAGACAGGAAACATCATCGGAGGAATCAGCGACTGTGTCTCTTATGTTAGTGATACTGCATCGAAGTCTTTGTCATATCATGATACATTAATGGATATCGACTCCGCAAAAAACAATCTTTTGAACACTGCAATAATTATAAAAGACGACTCGACAATTGCAAAAACCGAATCCGGCACATTAACAGAGGTTTTCCCTTATGTTCCTGACGAAACAATCGAAACGGCGGTTTCAAACATCGAGGCACTATACGCAACTGCCATAAAAAACGATGCCGATTTTTTATATGTAGGTGTCGCACAAAAGAGCTATGGTTTGGAACTTCCGTCTAACGTTTCGGATTACAGCAAAGTCAATTACGATCGATTTATCAATAGCTTAAGCAATAAAAACATCCCTACCTTGAATCTCACCGATGAACTTAATAAATCAGGCAAATGGAGCGAGGATCTGTTTTTTATTACCGATCACCATTGGAAGCCGAATGTCGGATTCTGGGCAACAGAAAAAATTTGTTCGACCTTAAGCGTTAATTACGGGTTTGTCTACGATGATTACTATACAAACCCGGAAAATTACGAAACCACCACATACGAGAATTGGTTTTTAGGTTCATACGGAAAGAAAACCGGACGTTTCTTTGTTAATGGGGCCGAAGATATAGACATCATACTTCCCAAATTTGATACGAAATTTACATCAGCGCAACCTTTTAAAAACGAAACAAAGCAGGGCACCTTTTACGAAGTGCTGATGGAGTCGGATTTCATCGAAACGAAGGATCCTTATCACCTCAATGCTTATGCCACATATACAGGGGGAGATTTCCAATACCAAATCGTCAAAAACGAATTAAATCCCAACGGCAAAAAAATCCTTGTGTTGCGTGATTCGTTCGCCTGTGTGGTCACTCCGTATTTAGCGATGAACACAAGTGAGCTGCACATCTTTGATATGCGAGACTTTACAAAGGTGTCAGAGGATAGAATCGACGTGCACGAATACATTGAAAAAGAAAAACCCGACTATGTTATATTACTGTATAGCGGAATGCTTAATGACATTTCAAAATGTTCTTTTTAGACAACGCCATAACACAAACAGCCGACCGGGGTTATACGGTCGGCTGTTATTTTATGCCTGATACGTTCCTGATGTGATACGTTTTACGAGGAGGTAATCGAGAAAGGTTATTTTAGAATCGGAATTTATATCGGCGCGTTGTTTTTCCTCAAGCGAGAGGAGATAATTATTAAGAATCGCGCGTTTTACAAGAAGGACGTCGGCAGAATCCACCGAACTGTCGCCGTTTGTATCGCCGAGGATATAGTCGGGCTCGGTCGGGGTGTCGCCCGAATCGTCGCCACCGTTATCACCGCCGTTCTCGCCACCGTTATCACCGCCGTTCTCGCCGTCATCGGACGTGATTCTTGCGGCACAGGGAGCGAGAGGGAGAGCATCGCTATCGGGTGTGATACCGTAAACATTGACCGAATCGCCCACCGCAAGCGCAGAAACGCGGGAGAGGTTCTCGACACTCGAGGGGATCGCGGAATCGCTGTGGCAGGCAAGCAATATCTCATCGCTTGCAAGCACAACATCCGTCGCACTTCCGTTGGGAGAAGCAACCGATTGCACGGTATATTTATAGCCCTCTCCGCTGTATTTCAGCACAAGGTTTGTCGTATAATTATGATTTGCCTTATCAACTGTCACGGTACCGAAGATCGAGGTAAACACGTGGCAATCCCCCTCGGCTATAATATTGTTGATGCCGTTGATAAATATGGGGCTATCGATCGGCTCGGTGGCGGAGGCGTTTGAAACCGCAACCTCGACCTCATCTATCCAGGTATGGTTATTGCCGTCTACGGTAAAGCGCACGTAACGTGCCGAAGCGAGCGAATCCGACGTGACGGTAAACGCAAAATAATTTGTCCTTGACGTGCCCGAAACGCCGTTGCTTTGGCGGTTGACCGCAACGCTTGTGCTGCCGACGGCGGTAAAATCGCTGCCGTTTTCCGATACCTCAACGGTAAGCGAGTTCGGGCAGGGTATGCCCCACGACGACATGGAAGCAACGTAAACGGTATAAACGTTGCTGTCGGTTACGCTTCCGAGATCGACTGTGATCTGCGGATCGACCGAGGCGCCGTTCCAGCCGGAATACGCGCTCTCGCTCGCGGCGTTTTGAAGCTTTGCACCGTCGGTCAGGCGGATGCCGTCATCGTTAAAGCTGTCGGTGCGGTTTGGCGTTGTGGTGGTATAAGAGCAGCCGGTCGAGATAACCGCAGCAAATTTGTTTTTATGCTCCGAAATAAGCAGAGATGCCGTTTTTTGAACCTCGCTTACATCGGCATCGCCTGCAAAAAGCAGCTCGTTTGCCTTTTTGTAATTCTCACGCAGGGCAGAAAGCGTTTCCCCGCCGTAATCATAAATATTCGCGTCCGAAACAAGCTCTATCGCGCTTGCAAGACGATCCTTGCCCGAAAGCTTGGTTATCATCGCGCGCACATCGCCCGAAACGGCGTTCTCGGCGCTTGCAAGCTGCTCGGCCTTTGCGATAAGCGCCGAATATTCCGCATCGGGATACTCGGCAACCAGCGCCTTTGCATCGGCTATTGCGCTGTTAAGGGTTGAAACAAGCCCGTCATCGACCATGCTTGATTTTTTTACTATCAGAATACTGTCGGCAACCGAGCGGGCAGGTGTAAGAGTATAGCCCGCGGAGCCCGAAGAGGTTTTTTTGAGATACATACCGCTCGAGCCGCCGCCGTCCATACGGATAACGTTTACACAGCCCTGCGATATCATATAATCGGCAACGTCGCGGAGCGTAACTCCGCCGTAGGTGAGTATCCTCGCGCCCGAAACGAAAAACACGTAGCTTCCGTCGGCCTTTTGTCCGAATGCCGACCAGCACGCCTCGTAGGTGACCGAGTGGGTGCCTATCGTCTCATCGATACGGGTGCGGTCCACGCCGTCCTTTACAAGCCAGCCGACGTTTGTTATAACGCTGTTTGCGTTTTCCATAACCTCTTTTGCGCTCGCATTGGTCTCACTGACCGAAATCGCTATATCATCGCCGCTTTTTAAGTCCTTTAAATACTTTGCATAATCCGAATCGGTCTTTACCGAAAGCACGAATTTATCCGAAAAGATGCTTGAATCGGTCTCGAATTGGGTTCCGCAGGTATTTGATTTTACCTCTATGACCTTTGCAAAAAGCGTACTGCCCACAGCAAGCTCGCCGTTATTTTGCTTTTGGCATATAACCTCATAGCTGCTTACCGTTGTGCCCGCAGAGGTTCCCGCAGACGAATCGTAATAAAATATCTTTTCGGGCGAATTCGAATCGTACTGGCGTTTTTTGTTTATTCCGCGGAGTGCATCCGAAGCAAGCTCGCCGTTTATATAAAGCTTGTAATCGAGCTTGCTCGTAACGATATTCATGCTGCCGTCGCTCCCGAAAGCAACGACCTCGGAACTGTAATCCGAATTTGCGCAGGCGATAACGCCGTTTGAGATATTAAGGCCGACAAGATTGCCGGTATCGGTAGTAAAAAACGAGCCGTTTATAACGCCGATAACATCATAGCCGTATTTACTGCCGACGGCGGTGCTGTATTGCGTTTTGAGGTCGGCAACTCCGCCCGCATTTCCGTTGAACACCATCGGCAGATATCCGTCGTCGGGACTGAAGGTGACCGAATATCCCGTTACGGTATTTGAGCCCTGCCCGCTTTTTACCGAAAGCTTGCTGTAGCTGACGTCTGTATCAACGGTATAGGTGCCGCTTACTGTAACCGTCGCAGTGTCCGCAAGCGCAGAAACGCAAAGCGAAAGCATTAGCACACAGACACAAAAAACGGCAAAAAATCTCTTTAATATACCCATAACGCATCTCCGAATATTTTTCTTCGATTATAAACCTCAAAAGAAATTTTGTCAATAATTCTCGCATCGCCTTAATAATGTCTTAAAATATTGTAACCTTTATGTTAATCAATGCGGATTTCATTGACAAATACAAAAGTATATTATAAAATGATATTTGAGAAAATATGGAATTTTGTTTTATAAGGAGATAAATATGCTTAAAAAACTCGCAAAAAGCATAAAAGGATACGAAAAGCACGCAATACTTTCGCCCCTGCTTATTATGGGCGAGGTTATTATGGAGGTAATAATCCCCGTGCTTATCGCACTGCTTATCAACTGTATCGATACGACCGCGGGCAACGCAAACGAGCAGAGCAACAGCAAGATCGCCGCCTTTATACAGGAGCTTATCGGAACCCCCGAATCGTCGGGCGACCTTAAATACATCCTGATCATCGGCGGTCTGATTGCGGTCTGCGCGCTTATATCGCTTTTGTCGGGCGCGCTGGCGGGCAGAAGCGCGGCTATCGCATCTACCGGCTTTGCTAAGAATCTGCGCAAGCGCCTTTTCGGAAAGATATCGGATTTTTCGTTTAAGAACACCGATAAATTTTCGGCATCGAGCTTGATAACCCGTCTTACCACCGACGTAACGAGATTGCAGGACTCATTCCATATGATAATACGCATCGCGGTGCGAAGCCCCTCGATGATGATATTTTCGCTTATCATGGCGTTTTCCATCAATCCCAAGCTCGCGCTTGTGTTTATCGGCGCGGTACCGATACTTATTATCGGGCTCGGATTGATAATGAGCATTGCCCACCCGATATTCAAGCGTATGTTCAAGCGCTACGACAAGTTAAACCGCGTTGTACAGGAAAACCTGCGCGGTGTGCGCGTTGTAAAGGCGTTCGTACGTGAGAAAGAGGAGACCGACAAGTTTGAAACGGTATCGGGCGAGATATTTGACGACTCGGTCAAGGCGGAAAAGACACTCGCCTACAATATGCCGCTTATGCAGCTGACCATCTACTCGACTATACTTATCATCTGCTGGCTTGGCGCAAAAACAATTGTAAATTACCGTCTTTTCGGCATCGGAGATCAGCTTTCGACAGGTGAATTGACTGCGCTTATCAACTACACGATGCAGATATTATCGAGCTTGATGATGCTCTCGATGATCTTCATTAACATAGTAATGTCAAAGGCATCGGCAGAGCGTATATGCGAGGTTCTTGACGAGGAAAGCACTATCAAAAACAGGGAAAACGCGATAACCGAGGTCAAAAACGGCGATATCTCGTTTGAAAACGTATGTTTTGCCTACCACGAGGGCAAGAACGTATTGAAAAAAGTCAACCTTAAAATCAACTCCGGCGAGACCGTCGGCATAATCGGCGGCACGGGCAGCTCGAAATCGTCACTCGTTCAGCTTATCCCGCGTCTTTACGACGTAACCGAGGGCAGAGTTTGTGTAGGCGGCATCGACGTGCGCGATTACGATATAAAAACGCTTCGTGATTCGGTTGCGATGGTGCTGCAGAAGAACGTTCTGTTTTCGGGCACGGTCAAGGACAATCTGCGTTGGGGCAACGAAAACGCCACCGACGAGGAGATAAAGCAGGCGTGCATCGCCTCCTGTGCCGACGAGTTTGTTTCGGCGTTCCCCGACGGCTACGATACCTATATCGAGCAGGGCGGAAGTAACGTGTCGGGCGGACAGAAGCAGCGTCTTTGCATCGCACGCGCTCTTATCAAAAAGCCGAAAATTCTTATTCTCGACGACTCGACCAGCGCGGTAGACACCAAAACCGATGCAATGCTCCGCGAATCGATGGCAAAAAGCATTCCCGGCACCACAAAGCTGATCATAGCTCAGCGTATCTCCTCGGTTCAAGAGTGCGACAAGATAATCGTTATCGACAACGGCGAGATAAACGGCATCGGCACTCACGAGGAATTATTAAATACAAACACTATATACAAAGAGGTATACGAATCGCAGATGAAAGGGGATGACAGGCAATGAGCGAGGAAAAAAGAGAAACACGTCCGCAGGATCCGCCCATGCGCCCCGGCAAGGGCGTTCACATCCCCGGTCAAAAGCTGGATATGAAAACCGTAAAGCGTGTGCTTAAATACCTGGTTGCATACAAATGGCGGCTTATTGCCGTTATGCTTTGCATAATCTTCAGCGCGCTCGCGGGCGTTTACGGCGCGATGTTTTTAAAGGACCTTGTTGATATTCATATCGCGGATCTTATCAATGCCGGCGGCACCCCCGATTTTTCGGGACTTTTAAGGGCAATAATCACTCTCGCCTGCGTTTATGCGGTCGGCGCGTTATCCACGTTTGCCTACAATCGCATTATGGCGGTCGTCTCGCAATCGGTATTAAAGGACATCCGCAACACAATGTTTGCAAAAATGCAGACGCTCCCCGTAAAATATTTCGATACCCATTCCTTCGGCGATACGATGAGCCGTTACACCAACGACACCGACACGATGAGAATGATGATATCGATGAGCATCCCGCAGATATTCTCGTCGCTCTGCACCGTTGTTTCGGTATTCTTTGCGATGATAACCACCAGCATACCGCTTACCGCGTTTGTTGTTGTGTTTGCGCTTTTGACAATGCTGCTCGTTAAAAAGATCGGCGGAAAAAGCGGAAGCTTTTTCGTAAAGCAGCAGAGATCGGTAGGTACCGTAAACGGCTATATCGAGGAAATGATAAACGGTCAGAAGGTGGTTCAGGTATTCTGCCGCGAGGAAAAAACAAAAGAGGAGTTTGACGCTCTTAACAACGAGCTGTTTGAAAACGCAAAGAACGCAAACATTTTTGCAAACATTTTAGGCCCCGTGTCAAACAACTTCGGACATCTTCAGTACATTCTCGTCGCCACGATCGGCGCAACGCTTGTGCTGACGACGACTGTCGGAAACGCAAGCGGTCTGCTTGCGCTGACCGCGGGCGGACTTATCTCGTTTTTGCAGCTTTCCAAAAACTTTACAAACCCGATAAACCAGATCACCCAGCAATTAAACTCGATAATCATGGCGCTTGCGGGCGCAAAGCGTATTTTTGAGCTTATGGACGAGATCCCCGAGCCCGACGAGGGCGAGGTCGCGCTCGTTAACGCCGAGTACAACGAAAAAGACGAGCTTGTTGAGACCGATCACCGCACGGGCATCTGGGCGTGGAAGCAGAAAAATGCCGACGGCGGCTTTGATATGACTCTCCTGCGCGGCGACGTTCGCCTTACAAACGTCGATTTCGGCTACGTTCCCGAAAAAACCGTGCTCCACGACGTAACCCTTTACGCCGAGCCGGGACAAAAGGTTGCGTTTGTCGGCGCGACGGGCGCGGGCAAGACCACGATAACCAACCTTATAAACCGTTTTTACGATATCTCCGACGGAAGCATCACCTACGACGGAATCGATATCACAAAAATCAGAAAAGCCGATCTCCGTTACTCGCTGGGTATGGTGCTTCAGGACACGCATCTGTTTACAGGTACGGTTATGGAAAACATACGCTACGGACGGCTTGATGCCACCGACGAGGAATGTATCGCGGCGGCAAAGCTCGCCAACGCCGACGGATTTATCTCGCTTCTTCCCGATGGCTACAACACTCTGCTCTCGGGCGACGGAAGCGGACTTTCGCAGGGGCAAAGACAGCTTCTCGCCATCGCACGCGCGGCGGTTGCCGATCCCCCAGTTATGATACTCGACGAGGCGACCTCAAGCATCGATACCCGTACCGAATCGATAGTTCAAAAGGGTATGGACGGACTTATGAAGGGCAGAACCGTTTTCGTTATCGCCCACCGTCTGTCCACGGTGCGTAATTCCGACGTGATAATGGTGCTTTCGCAGGGGCGTATCATTGAGCGCGGCAACCACGAAAAGCTTATATCCGAAAAAGGACAGTATTACCGCCTCTATACAGGTGCATTTGAGCTTGAATAATTAAAAAGCGGTTGATTTTTAAAAGCATTTGTGTTTTAATGTAGTTAAGATTTTTTCCAACAAAGGAGAAACGTTATGTTCAGAATCGGCACAGTAAACATCGACACCTCTCACGCACCCTCTTTCGCAGAAATTCTTATGAAGGGCGATGAGGGCAGATACACCGCTATTTACAACGATGCTTTCCGCACCGACGAGGAAGTGGATAACTTTATCAAGACCTACGAGCTTGATAAGCGCTACGACGACCTCTCGGAAATGGCAAAGAACATCGATATCGCTTTTATTCAGAGCTGCAACTGGGACAACCACGTTAAACAGGCAATGCCCTTTATCGAGGCAGGCGTGCCCGTATTTATCGACAAGCCCCTTGCCGGCAATATCAAGGACGTAAAGGTTTTTGAGGATCTCGCCGCACAGGGCAAGGTCATCCTCGGCACCAGCGCGATGCGTTATACCTACGAGCACGAGTCGTTTTTCGCAATTCCCGAGGAGGAGCGCGGAAATATCGTTCATATCTCGGTTATGGTAGGCGTTGACGAGTTCAACTATGCCATCCACGCAGTCGAATCGATTATGGGCTTCCTCGGCGACGTGACCCCGGTTTCCACCCGTTACCTCGGCACAAGCGTTTCGGGCGACGTCCCCTGCGACAGCTACTACGTTCTGTTTGAGAACGGCGTTTCTGCCTGCTACCACATCTGCAAAAAGGGCTGGCAGCCCTCGACCGCCCTCGTTATGACGAGCAAGACCAGCTATGCATACAAGATCGACAGCAGCAAGGTCTACGAGGCAATGCTTAAGCAGGTCTGCGCATATATGACCGGCAAGGAAAATAAGATGGCAACCGTTAAGCAGATGACCGACTCTATCAAGATCATGCTCGCAGGCAAAAAGAGTATGGCAAACGGCGGCACCGCAGAGGCAATTGCCGACCTTAAGGACGGCGATCCCTCCTTCGACGGCAACGCTTTTGAGATCTTCTACGCCGACTCCCAAAGAAAGTAATTTTTTGCACCGCGTTTTTTATTACCGCGATGTAGGCGCGACAGATTTGTTATGTCCTCACCGCGAGGGTTAGAAATACGTTCGTTATTGCGGATTTTACGAAACAAGGTTTTGCAGGTTTTTCTCGATTGTATTATCAAAACAATAACAACCGCGCGTTTGTACATTGATCGGAGGAATTAATGGATAATTCTGTTTTTCATACTGACAAAAAAATAGATGCCGTATATTGCGGCGATTGTGTCGAGCTTATGAAAGAGATCAAAGATAATAGCATAGACATTATCGTCACCTCTCCTCCATATGATGGACTTAGAACATATAATGGATTTTCGTTTGATCTGCACAAAACAGGAGAGCAAATTTTTCGCATTCTAAAGCCGGGCGGCATTTGCGCAATGGTAATTCAAGACCAAACCAAAAATTTCGGAAAATCTCTTACATCGTTTCGAACGATTGTTGATTGGTGTGACAGCTTTGGGTTTAAATTATTTGAAAATATAATTTACCATAAAAACGGCACCGAGGGTGCATGGTGGAAGTCTCGGTTTCGCGTTGATCATGAAAACATACCTTTGTTTTTAAAAGGAGACAGACCCGCCTATTTCAACAAAGAACCGCTGAAAATACCTTCAAAACACGGCGGTCAAGTAATGAGCGGCAGCGGAAATCGAAAGACAAACGGACAAACGGGCAAGACCGTGCGTCGCGAAATTAATGCCATGAAATGTCGCGGAACCGTTTGGGACTATATGATGGCCGGTGATAAAAACCCTTTGAAACGCAAACACCCCGCTGTTTTCCCCGATCAAATCCCCTATGATATTATTACATGCTTTTGCCCTGAAGGCGGAATTGTGCTTGATCCTTTTATGGGAAGCGGATCTACTGCCGTTTCTGCCGTCAAACTAAGACGGCATTTTATTGGATTTGACATATCTCAGGAATACGTAGATTTATCATACGAACGTCTTTCCGCAGATACAGATTTTCAACAAATTTCGTTAATGCCTTGGTAAATAAAAAGCGGTTATGATTATTTCATGACCGCTTTTTATTTGCTTTTATCTTCGAAAAAAACCATTTATATCCCGCGTGTATTCTATCGTGGTGCCCGCAGTAATAGCCATGGAAAAACAATCACTTTCAACCATCGCCTTGTAATTATTTTGATTAAAACGTATAGCAGATTTATCACTCATACTTTCTTTTTTGAATTTATAAAGCTTCAAATCGGTGAATTTCCATTTCTCAGATAAGGTTTCCCAACCCATCAAACCCGCCAACAACTCAATAAATCCAAGCGTTCGCTGTTTTTCTTGTTCGAGAATGTAATAACTGTCATTTCTGTTTCTGATTATGTTAGCGGGTGTTCCGTCAGAGAGCGATATTATCATATGGTGACCGGATCTTGACCTGTTTTTATCTTTTAATCGTCCTTCGTTAAAGTCAAAATAGCAGGTAGAATTGAATCGATCTCTGGCTTTGAAAAAATCGCTTACACGGGCCATAACCGTTGAAAACGATATTTCCTTGAAAAATACGTCATGTAACAACGAATCTCGATTATCCGCCCCTAACCACTGAAACCACTCAAGACAATTTTCGGGGTATCCGAACAAATTATTACATACGCCATCGCTAAACAGAAGCGGCACAACTGCTTCTTGTGAAATCTCGATGTTTTTAACTGTCTCCAAAAGCGAAAGCAAAAAGTGAATTGTGGCAAAAGGATATTTCTGTTGAAAATTATGTTGGCAATCGAATTCTCTCAGATTGTTGAGCTGTATGCAATTATCGTAATGAAACCAATTATCGGGTTTTCTATTCTTGTTAAAACAAACCATATGATGCCCAACGCTCTTAATATCTCTGCAAAAAATATCAAGGTCAACAAACGTACATTCACGCGGATCGATATCTTTGTCGCATAACATGACTTTACAGTCGTAATATCCGACGACCTCTGCATTAAAATAGTTCATCATAAGGAGAGCAGACAAAAAGCCATCGCTATCGGGACTTATAATGAGCTTTTGGTTTTCCTCTGTTATCCAAGGATATATCTCGATAATCTGTTGCATTCTTTCGTTGGGCATACTCTTTCTCCTTATTCGTAAAATGTAAACTTATATTCCTTCAAACAATTGACTTAACGTAACACCCAATCCATCGGCAATTTTTTTGATATTAACAATAGCAATATTGCGTTTTCCGGCTTCGACGGATGCGAAATACGTCCTGTCCATTTCGATTTTTAGTGCAAATTTTTCTTGACTCAACCCCATTTTCCGACGAAGCGCCTTGATTCTGTCCCCTAAAACTTTTGTAATCATTTGAATTCACCTCACAAGTCTTGTTTACTATTATATGATGTTATGTTTTTGAATCAACGGGTTTTAAGTAACATTTTCGGGTGTCAAAGATAATAATTTTTTCATCACCGCGATGAGAGCGCGACAGATTTGTTTTTTCATCACCGCGAGGATTCACACAAAAGGAAAACGATATGTCTGTGAAAAATCACACGGCATATCGTTTTTTGTATTACATAACAAATATATTGTTCTTGTAGGGACTTACCGTCCTCGACTGTCCGTGTGTACATTTAAGAGAACAAACAATTTTTATGATATTTAAAATAAAAATACAATAAAAATCGGAAATCGCATTTTCGATTTTTATTCCTATGATGTCCGCGAACGGTGAGTGAGGCGCGAGCGCACGGACATCACAAAAGAACGAATAAAATGCTTGCCATTTTATTCGAGAGCGTTAGCGATAAAACGGATGCAGAATGAAAAAACAGCACCCGAAGCTGTAGAAATCTACTGCAAGCGGTGCTGTTTTTTTATAGCATTTATGCGGTCTGCGCCGTTTTGGGCGGTTTTCAATATATTCGCAATACGCAGACCGACATATCATCCGCCGTTTCGCAGGAGTTGCGGGCATCGCGGAGCAGCTTTGATGCCAATGCACGCGCAGACGGCATAGGAGGCAGTGATTTTTCGGGCAGGAGAGTATTCTCGCTGCCTGTTTGCAAAACGCCGTCGGAAAGCATAATTATCATATCCCCCTTTTCAAGCGGAAAGCTCTTTTTCTCGGCAATAACGTTGCGCATTATCCCGGCCGGAGGAGTGCGCGATTCGATTATGCCCGCTTTTCCGTTGCGGATGATTATCGTCGGGGCCGCGCCCGCCTTTATCAAGGTCGCTCGGGAGCGCACACGGTCTATCTCGAGCAGATCAACCGTAGCAAAAACCTCCTCCTGCTTTTCTACCAACGCTTTGTTAAGCAGTTTGAGCGCGCTTTCCTTTTCGGCGCCTACGGTGAGCAGCTTTTCGAGCATTATTGCCGAAAGCCGACTGGTAAGCGCGGCATCTCTGCCGCTGCCCATTCCGTCGGAAACAAGGCAGTAAAAATATCCGTCGTCGTTTTCAAATATGCTTACCGTATCGCCGCATACGGTTTCGCCGTTTTTCGCCTCGGATATCTTGGCGGATTCTATGCGGATCGAGGGCACGGTGCTCATTTTCATCAGAACGTAATCGTCGTGCAGACGGAAATCGGGGTTGGAAACGGCGGTGCCCACCGTGCTTGACACGGCTTTTACTATCTCCTCGGGGGTGGCCTTTATCCTTTCGGGCGTGACACCGAAAACGGTTATGTCCCTACTGCGCTCGCCGTGGATCTTAACCCCGTCGCAATCGATCCCGATGCCGTTCAGCACCCCCTTGAGCGTGCGCGCAAGCGCTTTGTCGGGCTTGTTGTCGGATTCCTGGCGCTTTTGGGCATCGATAAGTATCTGCGAAAAGGCAGAATACCCGTCCGCCATGCTTTTAAGCCCGCTTTCGCCCTCCTTTTGCCTTAAAAGCGGCAGATTGTTGACCTCGCGCGCCATGGCACAGGCGTTTGGGCAGATACCGCTTATGTGCGTGGGTATTTTTGAATAAGCGGCAACGCCGTTTCTTCTTATCTCGCTTGTTAAAAAGTTGGATATTTCGCTTCTTTCAAGCGCGCATCCCGCACAATGCTCGCAGAAGTTATCCACAACGCGAACGATATTTTGGTTCAATTCGGTCACGCTTGTCTCGCGCGCGGACTCCGAAACGGTATAAAAAAGCGACGAAAGCGACGAAAAAGCCGCGGCATACCGCGCGATCCTGCGGTCGTGAGCGCGTTTTTCGGCACTTGGGGTACGGTTGCCGTGCTGTGTTATGCGCTTTCTGAACGGCGCAAAGCCGCTGTACACGACAACAAGCATAATTATCGCCGTTGCTGTTCCCGAAATATCCGAAAGATAATAATATCCCGTTGCCGAGAGCATAAAGGAAAGCACAAGCGCCAGCGGCTCGATCTCGGACTGAAGCAGACCGTAGGTCATTCCCATTACACCCAAAGCCCCTGTTGCCGCACCGCCCGAGGCAAGCCCGCAAAGCACTCCGCAAACCGTACCGAACCCAAACCCGCGAGAGCGGGCGGCGCACAGCGTGAACACCGCGCCGACGGCAAACGAAAGCGAAACCCCGGCTATCCGAAAACGCTCCAAAAGCATTGTAAACGCAAACGCAAAGGCAAGCAAAGAAATATCGTATCTTCTCGTGCGGAGCTCTTTTTTCTTATCAAAATATCCCGAAAAGGCGGTTGCAAAAAGCGGATAAGAGATGACTGCCGCAATAACGCGGAATATGCTGTCTATATCGCCGTTAACGCTCACCGCGATATACGCCCCGCGCAGAGCGCCGACCGAAAGTGCCAGCAGAGCGCGGTTGTAAAATCCCACTCTGCCCTTCTTTTCGAGCGCGTTGAGCACCGAAAACAGATAGACCGCGCTGAATATGTAAAGCAGCATACAGCTGTCAAACGGAAAAGCGCACAAAGCACCGACAAAGGCGCTTAAACGGTATTTTTTCGGCACGGCGCAGATAAACGCCGGACCGAACGGCAGTACGCCCGAGACAATAGGCGCGATTCCGAGCGCAAATCCCAAAAGTGCAAAAATTATTTCGGGCCTTCCCGCACGAACAGACGGTTTTTTTCGGGTAATTTCCATTTTTAAACATTCCGTTTCTTTTTTTAGTTTGGAAGTCTATTATATCCGACTCAAAAGAAACAGTTTGTCGAAGCAAAACCGATTTTTATAGCTCTTTTTATGTGTTTTTTGTATGGTTTGGCACAGAACAACGAAATCAAAAAAATACAGGGAAAGTAAAAAGCTTTCCCTGTTATTCTGCGTTTATTTGGTTATTTTACAATATAGCTGCCGAAAGCTATACGTTTTACGAAAACGTAGTCGAGCGAATCGACCTCGCCGTTGCCGTCAACGTCTGCGCGGATAAGCTCGTCATCCGACATCGCGTAGCTGCTGAAGCAATAGCGCTTGACCATAAGATAGTCGATAGAATCAACCTCGCCGCTGCCGTCAACGTCGCCTGTAATATATTCGGTATCGGGAGGAGTTACCTCGCCTGCCGCGCCCTCGTATGCCGCGATCTCGGAAACCATTATCCAATTGCGCGTGCCGACGATTCTGAACTGAATATATCTGCCCAAAACGCTGTTATCGGACTTGATAACGAAATCGTTACAGCTTACCGATGCATCGTTATCGGGGGTGACGGTCTTTACCTCGGTCCATTCCGCGCCGTCGGCAGAAACAAGCACCGTGATCTGCTCGGGTGCGCCGATGCCGGACTCTATATGATAATCGGATGCCGCGCTGAGCACGAATTTGTCCATCCAATATTCCTGCTCGAGATCGACGGTTATCGCAACGTAGCCGTTTGTTTCATAAAAATCGGTTCCTCTGTTAAAGCCGACGTATGCGGTGTGATCGTAGCCCGCGTTGGAGGGTGCGATAACTCCGTCGGTAAGGGTGATTCCGGATTCATCGGGATAGGTGACCGCGCCGGATTCGTCGGTATAAATACCGTCGGCGGTGTATTTTTTGTTAAGTGCAAGATTTTCTCTGTTGGGATCGGGTTCGGGTGCAATATACTCGCCGATGGTAACAACGGGAGCCGCGCCGATAAGCTTATTATCGATATCTACCTGAGTAAAGTAAAGCTTGTCGCCTACCGATGCGTTCTTTACAAGCTCGGCATTTGCCGCACTGCCCTTGACCGAATCATCAATGTCCGAGCCCTCCCAGGAATGTGCGCAGATAAGTATCCGGCCCTCGCCAAGCTCTATATCGGGGGTGTCGTTGCCGATACCCGTGCTGACCGATTCCACGATATAGCATTCCTCGGTCTCGTCCCAAGTCGCAATAAGATTTTCGGTAAATGCGTGGTTGGCATCGCCGACGGTAACGGTACCGAAATCGGAAGTGAATATAACCGTCTGTCCCGAGGTTATACGGGTATTAAAGCCCGAAATATATACTCTGCCCGATGCGTTTTCGCCCTTGTATGCCGCCTCGACCTCCTCGATCCAGAGGTGAGTGAGCTCGCCCTTTGCGATGACAAACTTAATATAACGGCTTGTGTTATCGGCAGAGGAAACTGTCATGGTGTATGCCGTCCAATCGCCGTCGGTTGCGCCGTTGACGATAGTTGCGGTGTAGCCGACCTGTGTCCAGCTTTCGTTATCGTCGGAGGAATATACGGTAAGACCGCTTGCGGTGGAAATACCCCAACCGCTGTTTGCCGAGCCGTAAACACGGAAGGTGTTGGAGGTTGCATCCTCGCCGAGATCGACAACGACCTCAACATCGGTGCCGCCCCAGCCCGAAAATCCGCTGTCGCCGTCTGCGTTGCCCTTTACGCCGTCGGTAAGACGGGAAGCATCGTCCGCCCAGCCGTCATCGCGGGTGTTTGCAGTGGCGGTGTAATCGGCGCCGAGGGATGTGATCATTTCTTTGTCGGCGGTGTTTGCAAGTGCGTTTTTCAGCTTGTTTGCCGCCGCCTTTTCCTGCTCGATATCCGAGCCGCCCGCCTGAACGGCAAGTGCCTCGTCATAAGCGGCTCTCAGCTCTGCCAATGCTGCCTCGCTGTAATCAAAGTAACGCGCCTTTTGCGCCTGTGCAATAACGTCATCAAGATTGCTCTCGGTGGCGGTTATCTGAATTACTCGGTAAGAGTTGTTAAGTATGTAGCCGGTAACGGTGTCGCCGTCGGAATCGGTATAGGTCGCCTTTAATCTGCCGTTTGATGCGATCTCGGTCACCTCAAACATAGTATATCTCGGCATTTCGGCAATAACGGTATCGCTGTCGGCGCTTGCGTGTACGTCCTTTGAGCTGTTTGCCATATAAAGACCGCAGGTGGGGTTTGCGCCGCTGTAATCTATTTTGGGAACGTCGGGGTTGGCGGCATAGGGAAGCACGCCGTAGCCGACGATGCAGGAATAGCCGAGCGAGTATTTCTTAAAATAAACGCCGTCGCCGTTGTCCTCCATACCCTCGGAGTCGCTGGTGTTGCCCTCTACGGTGTAAACGTATTCACCGTCGGTATAAACAACAATACCTATGTGGTCGGCATCCGACATATCCGAGCTTCCGCTCCAATGGAAAAAGATAAGGTCGCCGGTTTGGGGAGTGTAGGTGCCGCCGTGGTATTTTGAGTATTCGAAATAATCAAAAAGATCGAGCTGGTAAGCCCAGGTGCCGCAGGCAACCTCGCGCCAGATATACTCCGATTCGCCTCTGTGGTTACGAACCATATCGTCAGAGGAGTTGTGGTCGGTTGCGCCCGATTGGAGCAGAGACCACGAAACAAAGGACGCGCACCAATAAAACGTGGTGCCGAGCCAGTTTACGCCCTTGATGTTTTCGTTGTATTCGGTATAGTTGTTGCTGCCCGAGCCGATACCGTCAAGGTCGCTCGCGCTGTCGCTCTCCTGATAGCCGATCTGCGACATGGCAACGGCAACAACGTCGGTGCGTGCATCGCCGGTAAGCGGAACACGGGTAAAGTTTTCGTAATAAATACTTCCCTTATAGGAAGAGGAAACGGGGTTATCGCCCGTTACGTAGGTAGCCGCCGATGCCTCGGTAGCAGATTCGGGGATAAGTGCGATAACGCTTGCCGAAAGAAGAACAAGGCAAAGCATTGTTGCGGTGATTCGTTTTAAAACAGCTCGCATGGTATGCCTCCGTTGATTTTATATGTTATTATGATAACACAACTATCGGATATTGTCAATTAAAAAAGAAACAGACAAATTTGGAGGTGTCACGTAATGTATAAATTACGTGATGTATAGATTAAAATAACAACAAAAATGATTGTTATTACAAAATCATATGTATATATTCGGACAGTCGAGGATGGTAAGTCCCTACAATAAATAATAAATTTTCACGTAATACAAAAAACGATATGCCATGTGATTTTTCACAGACATATCGTTTTCTTTTTGTGTGAACATCGCGGTGAGGAGAAAACAAACCCGCCGCGACAAATCCGCAATAACCTACGTTACTCTAACCCTCGCGGAGAGGGGGCAACAGATCTGTCGCGCTCACATCGCGGTGATAAAAAACTAGTTTTTGAGTTTGTTGACTTGGCGTTGTGCCATAACAAGACGGTAATACCTGCCCTCGTTACGCATCAGCTCATCGTGCGAGCCGATCTCCTCGATAGCGCCCTTTTCAAAAACGGCGATCTTGGTCGCGTTTCTCAGCGTTGAGAGACGGTGCGCGATAGCAATGGTGGTTCTCCCGCCCGAAAGCCGCGATATCGCCTCCTGGATCTGCTTTTCGGTCTCGGTATCGAGTGAGCTGGTCGCCTCATCGAGAATAAGTATCCTCGGGTTACGCAATATCGCACGTGCGATAGCGATACGCTGGCGTTCGCCGCCCGACAGGGTGTTGCCCCTGTCGCCCACATAGGTATTATAGCCGTCGGGCTGTTTCATAATAAACTCGTGTGCGTTTGCAAGCTTTGCGGCGCGGATGACCTCATCGCGCGTGGCGCTCGGCTTTGCGTAGGCAATATTGCTGTATATCGTGCCGTTGAACAAAAACGTCTCCTGAAGAACCACGCCGATCTGCGAGCGGTAGGAATGCTGCTCGAGCTCGCGCAAATCTCTGCCATCGACGGTAATGCTTCCGTCGCTGACGTCGTAAAGCCGAAGCACGAGATTTGCGGCGGTCGTCTTACCAACTCCGCTTCTTCCGACAAGCCCGACCATCTCGCCGTTGCTTATCGTAAGGTTGATATCCTTTAACACGTTTTCGGCATCGTTATAGCCGAAATAAACGTTTTTGAACTCGATATCGCCCTTAATGCTCTCTACCTTTTCGCCTGTGACAAGAGCTTCGCACTCCTCGTCAAGCAGCTCGGTTATTTTTGAAAGCGAGGTGGTGGCACGCGCTATCCTCCGCGGAACGTTTGCCATCCAGCGAATCGGCTCGTACATCAATCCGACGTAGCTTAAAAACATCGTCATATCACCGAGTGTGAAATCACTGCTTCCCGAGGTAATAAACGACGGATCGCCCACAAGCTCGCATCCGAGGAAGAACAGCACCGCATATTCGCCGATATTGAGCAAAAACGATGCAAACGGCATTATCATATTCCAGGTAAGCTCGTTTTTTTTGCTTATCTCCGCGATACGCTTTGCGGCGGTCTCAAACCGCTTTTCCTCACGCTTTTCGGTGCCGTAGGTCTTTACCACACGCATGCCCGAGAACACGTCGTGCATAAGCGAGCCCGCATCCGATTCCACCTGCCATTGACGGCGGTACATTTTATGCGTGAACACGTGCAGTACGCGGAAAAGCACCACGAGCAGAGGTATCGGAACAAGTATAAGCAAGGTCAGCTTCCAGTTGTAAACAAACAGCAATACCGCAATTGCGCCGAGAGTCAGCGCCTGCTGAAGCAGATTCGGAACCAGCCATGTGATAAACTCACGAAGCTCCTCGGTGTCGCCGGTAACCCGCTGTATCAGCTCGCCTGCGCTTCGGCGGTTGAGTCCGGTAAGCGAAAGCTCCTGAATCTTTTTGTAAACGTCGTTACGCAGCTTAACGATTATCCCCTTCGATGCGCCCGCAATAAGCAAACGCCTTACCGAAACGATAACCGCCGAAAGAAGTCCCATCAGCGCCATCCCGACTATCAGATACACAAATCCGCTTTTGTCCTCGGGGACAGGGCTTGCGTTTATGTATCCGTCGATAAGCTCTCTCATAAGCATCGGAGATACTATCGCAATACCCGAAACGGCAATAAGGCACAATCCCGCAAGAAGCAAAGTCCATATATGCGGCTTCATATACGGGATAAGCCGTGCAAACAGCTTGCGCTTGTCGATACACTTTTCACAGCTCGTTCTTCCGCGTGCATAGGGTTTTCCGCATTTGGGACAGCGATCGATCTTTATATCGGGCACGGGCTCTCCCTTGCGAACCCCCTCGAGCTTTCTCGCAGCGGCGCGGAAAATGTTGGAAAACTTCATATCGGCACGGCAAAGCTCGATATCGTCCTTGCCGTCGCTCGATTCGAGCGCGATACAGCCCCAAAGCTGAACAAACCGTATCTCGCCGAGATCCTTAAGAGCATACTCGCGGTTTGCTCCGTCGATACCCTCTCGGATAATAAGCTTTCCGTCGGAAAGTGCGCAAACGCCCTCGGTCTTCTTGTTGTCGAACGACAGATCGAAGTTGAAAATATAGGGTTTTTCTTCGTTCACCGATTTCAAAAGCTCTTGTCTGACCTTATCAAACGGTGACGGTGGTTGTTTGCGTTTAAATATTTTCATAATATTACAGATACAACTCTATCTTTTTAAAACTTTTTCTATCCAACTCCGCAACGTCGTCAATACGGTAGCGATTGCCGTCAACGTCGGTAATAATCAGCATACCGTTGCCCACACGCGCGATATTGCGATAGGTGTCGTGCATCGAAAAGCTCATCTCTCCCCTGTCGGTATCGACCTCCCAGAACGAAAAATCAAGCTTTTCCTTTAATGCTCTTATCTTTTTTATCGTGGGACAGAGATACTTGCGGTCAAGCTCGGCAAGAATTATCTCTCTCGATTCGGGATCGATCTCGTCGAGGTTGCGTATCATCGCATACTCTCTGCCGTCCTTATTAAGCACCGATATATACTCGTTCGGTGTCTCAAACGGAAAGCAGCGGTGAAAAAACACACGTCCGAGATCCTGCTTTACCGGTGTCTTGTCCTCGTTCGCCTCCAGATCGTCACCGAACCTCGGCAACACCGCCTCCATAGCGGGAAATCCGTTTTCGGTGCGATAAAAGCGCGAATTATCTGCCGTAAGGTATATTACCTCGGCAAGATCCAAAAAATTATCCATAAATAACCTCCTATTCCGCGATACCGACGGTCTTGAGCGCCTCTGCCTGAAGCTTATACAGCTTGTAATAAACTCCCTTTTGCTTTAAAAGCTCCTCCGCCGTTCCGCTTTCGGCAACACGTCCGTTTTCGATAGCGATAAGCTTATCGGCATCGCGCAGGGTGGACAACCTGTGCGCGATGATAACGGTGGTGCGGTTTTTGGTCAATCGGTCGAGCGCGGATTGAATATTACGCTCGGTCTGGGTGTCCATCGCCGCGGTCGCCTCGTCGAGAATAAGTATCTTCGGGTTGCGAAGAAGTGCGCGCGCAATAGAGATACGCTGCTTTTCCCCGCCCGAAAGCTCTTTTTTGCCAAATCCGATCTCGGTATCATAGCCGTCGGGGTATTTCACGATAAAATCGTGCGCCGATGCGGTCTTTGCCGCGGCTATGACCTGCTCGCGAGTTGCCTCGGGGCAGGCGTATCGAATGTTTTCGAGTATGCTTCCCCTGAAAAGATATGTCTCCTGCGAAACTATTGCGATATTCTCGCGCAGGTACGCAAAGGGAAGTTCCTTGATATTAACGCCGTCGATATAAACTCCGCCGCTTTTTACGTCGTAAAGCCGCGTAAGCAGATTAGCCAGCGTGCTCTTGCCCGCGCCGGTCTGTCCGACAATGCCGAGCGTGCTCCCCGCAGGGATATCAAAGCTGACGTCCTCTATGACCTTTCGGTTTTCCACGTACGAGAACGAGACGTTGCGGAATTCCACCTCTCCCCTGCACTCGCTCGGAGTTACGGGGTTTGCCGATTCGCGCACGTCGGGGATCGCATCGCGTATCTCAAAAAGCCGCTGAATAGCGTTAAGCGTTTCGCTCCACCAGTTGGAAACGTCGGCAAGCGACTCGATAGGGCCGTATATCAGCGCAAAATAACCGATAAACGCCGTAAGACGTCCGTAGGTCATATCGCCCGTCGCGTTCATAACCTGCCAGCCGCCTATGCCCCAAACAACGTAAGAGCCGATACGGAGCAGATAATGCAGATACGGAAACACCTTTGCCGAGAAGGTCTGTATCTCGTTGCGTGCAACCGCAACCTCCATATTCTTGTTATCAAACCGGCGAAGCTCCTCATCCTCACGCGAGAAGGATTTTACCACCCTCATACCGTTCAACACGTCGCTTACCAGCGAGTTGAACGAACGGCGCTTGGAATAGCTTTTCGCATGCATCTTGTCAAACACATTGAACATAAACTTAAATGCCACGAAAAACAGAGGAATGGTTATAAACGTATAAAGCGCAAGCACAAGGTTTTGCGAGAACATAACCCCCATTATCACGACAAGCTGAACAACGTTCAGTATCAGATAGGGAAATCCGTCGCAGAAAAACCAATAAAGCGTAAGCGAATCGCTGTTGACCTGTGTCATCAGACCGCCTGTCTGTCGGTTTGTGAAAAAACCGAGCGATAAGTCGCTTATCGTGTTAAAGATCATTTTTTTCAGGTCAAACGTCACGTTTGCCGCAACCGTCGAGCTGATAGCGCCCGACAGCAAGCTCACACAAAGCGATGCCAACCTGACACCGATTATGAGCAGAATTATGCCCACAACGTCCGCCATTGTGGAATCGATATTATTGATAACTCCGTCGTAAAATCGCTCGTTGCTGATATAAGGGGTAACGACTCCCAAGCCCGCAATAAGCGCAAACGACATCAGCACCATAAGTATCGACCGTTTATAGCGGAAAAACAAGGTCGCAAGCCGTTTTACAAGCCGCGCCTTGTCCATACAGTTCGGACAGATACGCAATTCATCGTCGGGATAACGGTTCCCGCACTTGGGACAGACGTGATGCTCGTAATTTTCATCCTCGTACTCCGAAAAATCCAATTCTCCGTTCTTTTTCAAATCATTTACGGCACGGCAAAAAACCGAAGCGCCGTGCTTGTGCTTCGATGAAAAATTAAACAAAAGCTTTGGTTCTCCGTTTATCTCGGAAACCACTCTGCCCGTAGATATCAGCTGCTCTGCAATCGGCTCGCTGATCTCGGAGAGCTCAAACCGTTCGAACCGCGAGACCTTAAATTCCTCGCTTCTTACGGTGTCGCCCGCCGCGTTACGTCCCGCCGAGGTAAACACGATTATGCCCTCCGCAACCGCAAAAGAGTCGCTCATAAGCATAACAAAGCAGTCTCCCCTGCTTCCGTCTTCGCGCAGGTCGCTCCTCAGCGCAACCAGAACAGCATCAGCCGATATGCCCTCAGAGGCAAAATATTGCGATACCGATCCGGGTATCTTTTCGACTGAAATCGTTTTCAAAACAGTACCTTTTTCCTTTTGTTGTCAGAATACTTATTTAAGCATTACCGCAAGCTCCGCGCAAAACGGCCAAAACCGCCCAACTCTTGATATTGCAACTCAAAATACCGACGGTTCCATTCGTTTTCATACGGTCGCATCCCTTGCGATACCTACTCATTCAACATTATACACCCCCGCCCTCCCAATTGCAACATTTTTATTATCGCGTTGTATGCGCGACGGATTTGTTATCTCCTCTCCGCGTGGGTTAGAGTAACGTGCGTTATTGCGGATTTATCGCGGCAGATTTGGAGAAGTTCTCGCCGCGTGGGTTAGAAATACGTTCGTTATTGCGGATTTGTCGCGACAGATTTTCCGCCTCCTCACCGCGAGTTTTTCATCACCGCGATGTATGCGCGATGGATCTGTTATCTCCTCTCCGCGTGGGTTAGAAATACGTTCGTTATTGCGGAATTGTGTGTATATGTTCGGACAGTCGAGGACGGTAAGTCCCTACGGTTTTAATTATTTCGTTATTTTTATTAATGTATTACCCAACACAAACCAAAACAAACGCCTCTTTCTGCGGGAATCAATTAAGAAAACGGCAAAAAATCAAACAAAGAGATAGCACTTATTACAGAAAACCGTTTTCTGTTCATGTCACCCGCCAAAAGAGGCGCTTTACAACGTCAACTCGGACGTTTGTCTCATCATACCCCAAAATAACAAACTCTCGCAAAAACGGTGCAACTACCGCCTTTTGCGGTGCGGATAAGGTTTGCAAATACAAAAAAATGTGTTATAATCATACCGAGGTGAAAAGAATGAGAATTGTGATCTGCGACGATAACCAACAGTTCGGCAACGACCTGAAAAATCACATTGAAAAGATCATTATTGCCGAAAGCTTTTATGACGACAACGTAAATGTCGAATATTTCCAATCGTCAAAGCGGCTTCTTTCCTATATGACCGAGCACGATGTAGATATACTTTTTCTGGACATTTCCATGCCCGAGCTTGACGGCTTTGACATAGCAAAATACATCAACGACAACAATCTTTCCACCTGCATCATATTTGTTTCGAGCTTTGAAAACAACGTTTTTTATTCTTTGAGATACAAGCCCTTCAGATTTATCCGCAAGGATAAATACAAGGACGAGATCGGCGAGGCACTCAGATCGGCATATATCGAGCTCACGAAAAAGAACCGATGTATAATGATAACCAAGCACAGCGACGTGATCCCTGTGAGAATAGCAAGCATCATCTACTCCGAAAAAGAAAAACGCTCGAACTATATGTCGCTTTACTGCTTGGATAACGTTTACAGATACCGCGGAACTCTATCGGATTTCGAGGCATTGACCGAAAACGGCAATTTTGTAAAAGCATCTCAAAATGCATATATAAACATGGCGCACATTCTTAACATAAAGGACAGTGCGGTTTCATTAAAGGGCGGATATGTGTATTATGTTTCGCCCAAATACAAAAACAGCGTTATTCAAAGCTTTTTCAAATTCATGCGCGAGGAGTAATTTATGGATATTTTGTTAGAGCTTGCCGCCAATATGTTCGACTCGTTTATCGGAGCATACTTTGTTTTGAGAATGAACAAAGGCAAGGTGAGCGAGAATCGGGCCTTCTGGTTTGTTTCCGCTCTCTGCTTTGCGGTTTCCTCCGCATTTTTATTTATAAACGTATTTTCCTGGCTGCACTCGGTTTTAATAACCGCCGTCCTTTTGTGCTATGCCTTTTCCATTAAAACACACACGACCTTCACTGCAATTCTTTCGGTGGTTTTTTACGAGCTTACTCTCGCCTTGGTCTCGGTGCTGTTGGTAACTCTGCTGACAAATGTTTTTCATATAGATATGGTTGCCATCAGCTCCGGTCTGTCATTTCCGCGGTTTTTGTTGCTTTTTATAAGCAAGGTGCTTTTGTCCTTTATATTCTTTCCGATAATAAAATACTACACGCCGGAGCAGCGGTTCAAACCCATAGACCTTGTATTATATCTTGTTTCGCCGATAATTACCGTAATAATGCTCTGCACCTTTCTTATGCTTGGGCTCAATAAAGACGTAAAAGAATACTATCTTCTCTTTTTGATATGCTCTTTGGGACTCGTGGCAATCAACCTGCTCAGCTTGATTCTTTTAATAAAGCAAACAAAAAGCGAAAACGAAAAGCACGAAATGAAGTTGATCCTAAGCATACGCGATGCCGAGCTCAAGCGCTACAACGATTCCCAAAAGCATTACGAATCGGTAAGGATCCTCAGACACGACATCAAAGAACAGATATTATATGCAAAGCAGCTTATTAAAAAAGGCGAGCTTTCCGCCGCCGAGAAGCATATATCAAAGGTCGAAGCTATCGTTCGGGATACAAACGACGTTGTTCATACGGGAAATAACATCATCGACAGCGTTTTATACTGCAAGATCACCACTAATCCGGATGTGAGATTTATCGTATCGGGTACGCTCGGAGAGTTAACGTCGATCGGAGACGTTGCGCTCGTTTCGCTGATGTCAAACATGCTCGACAACGCCCTTGAGGCAACCGCACACCAAAACGAACGCACCATAGAATTAAGCTTCTCGCTGATAGGCGGCTATCAAAACATTTCTTGCCGAAATCAAATTTCCGATTCTGTTATCAAAAGCAATCCTGAACTTAAAACCACCAAAAAAGACGATCAGATCCACGGATACGGAATCAAAAGCATGAAAAATGCAGTGGAATACGCAAACGGTCTTATAGAATTTTACGAGGACGACAAATATTTTGTCTGCCATGTTGCCCTGCCCTGCAAATAGGTATTTCCCCTTTGTAAGTGAATATTTTTAACACAACAGAAAAACGATATCTCTGTGTAATCCACACGGCATATCGTTTTTTGTATTACATAACAAATATATTGTTATTGTAGGGACTTACCGTCCTCGACTGTCCGTGTGTACATTTAAGAGAACAAACAATTTTTATGATATTTAAAATAAAAATACAATAAAAATCCATAAAAATCGGAAATCGCATTTTCGATTTTTATTCCTATGAACATTGCGAGTGTCGAGCGAAGTGAGGCGCGAGGCGCGAGCGCACGGACATCACAAAAGAACGAATAAAATGCTTGCCGTTTTATTCGAGAGCGTTAGCGACAAAAACGCCCGAAAACAAGCGTTTTCGGGCGAGAGCGTAGCGATATCTGCGCCGTTTTGGGCGGTTTTAACTTAAATTTGATATTTCGGTATTTTTAAAGAAAGACTCGAGGATATACTTGTAGCTGTAGCCCTCTTTAGAGAGCTTTTCGCTGCCGGTTGCCGAAAAACCGACACCGTGGCCGATGCCCGAGCCCTTTACGGTAACCTTTTCGGGCTTGATCTCAACGCCCTGAACCGTTTTATAGCCATCGTTAAAGCTATCGAACCTTTTATATCCCTCGCTTGTCATAACGCCCGAGACCGAAACAGTCTCAACCGTTCCGTCTGCCGTTAATGCCTTTTGCTCGGTGGTATACTCAAGCTTAAAGTTCGCGCTGGTAAAGCCGGTTGCAAGGCGTATGCCCTCGCTGGTCTCGACGTTTACGGTGTTGCCGTAGGAATCGCTGACCGAAAGCACGGTTATAAAGTCCGAGCCGTAGGGATCGGTCTCCTTTATCTCAACGTTAAGCTCGCCGACAAGCGACGAAAACTTATTGCGCGAGACGAAATAATCATAAAATTCCTGCTCGGTAAAGCTGTACTCCCATTTGTCGCCGTCGTTCATTTCCTCCTGAAAAACGGTGGTGAGATAAGGCACCTCGTTACCGCCCCATGCCGCAACCGACGAGCAGCTTGCGCCGCCGTTTGAGTTATGATAAAGCACTACGATCGGTTTTCCGCCATAGGTGCATATCTGTCCGCGGGTGGAATCAACTATTTCGTTATTTTCCTCGCTCATACGGAAAGTGCCGTGATAAACCTGACAGCAGCCGGGGTTTGTGCAGACGTCAAAGCCAAGGTCTGCATGCTTATGATGGAAGGCAACGGTGCGCGCAAGCACCGAGAACGCTTTTCTTGTTTCTTTGGAATAATTTGTGCCGATCTCGTTGGCCATTACGCACTTGGTATAGTCCTCGAGTCCGAGGATATTCTCCATCCAGAGCAGACCGCCCGAAACCGAATACTCAAACACGCCGATGAAATCAAAGCTTGTTATACTGCCCGAAAAATGACGTAAGGGAAGGTTTACGGAACCGCCGTTTTTGGAGCGCAGGGTAAGCTTGTGCGAAGTATTTTCGTAGCTTAAAAGTATTTTACCGCTGTTTGCATCGACAATATAAATACCGCTTGCCGACGGCTTTGCCACTACCCTGCCGCCCGATGCCGATTTAGCCGCCGACTCGCTGTTTGCGGAGTAAGCGCGTGCCTCGTAGCCGCTGTTGGTTACGGCAACAAATCCGTTTTTCGATCTCGCAACGGAAAGTGCATCGGAATAAGAGGAAAAGCTGCCCAAAACCGCGCTGTATGCGCCGATATTGCCCGAATTGTCGGCATAGCAGCTGCCGTTTACCAGCTTTGCGTTTACCTGCGGAAGCAAAATGACCGCGGTGTTTTCCAACGAGAACAGCGATTTGAACCCGCCCGAAAGATAGCCGATATCAAATCCGTCCGAAGACTGATTGAACGACGAAAAAAGGCGGGAATCAAGCAACGGCGCATTAACGTAAAGACCTACGCTAACGTCGAACGAGCTGTAAGAGCTTGCTTTGACGGTGTTGTTAACCGGGAAAATGCTCGCACATATGCAGAATACGAGTGCAAGTGCAAGGCAGACAATACGTTTAACCGATCTCATAGCTGCCCCTCACCGTAAAATATGCGCTTGAGCCGACAACAAGGATCGCCCTGCGCGATTCGCCCGACGAGGCGTAATAGATATGTCCGTATTCAAGCGCCTCGCCCGAAAAGATCTCGCGCGAGAGCGACATATCGGTAATGCCCTCATCCTTTTCATCGGTAGCGGTTATCGCAACGGCGCCGCCGCCGCGGTAAATAACCTCGGTCTCGGGAGAAAGTATAAGTATCTCCCCTTCTTTTAACGAAATATCCTTGTAGTCAGACGATACGCTTATACCGCCCTCCTGCATCAGCTCCTCGATGATCTCTCGGCGCAGTTCTTCCTTAAACTTTTTTAGATATCCGTATGTTATAAAGGTGTCGTCGGGGATCTCATCGGCAGCCGCCGCTTCGCTTTCCCCTTTCGCGGTCATGCTCATCGATGCAAGCGGCAAAGCCGCCGCAACAAGCAACGCGAGCACAAGCGGAATCACAAATCTTTTCACAAAAAATACTCCTTGTTATATGCAGAAAATGCCTCGTTACATTATAGTCATTTTCTGCGAAATCTATGCCTGTCCGAGCCGAAAAAGCATCCAAACCCGCGACAGCGCAAGTATTTCCAAATAATATTATAACACACCTTGTCAAGTCCCACAGAGAGTGGATAGCCCGAAAATGCCGACTATATCTTGTGATTTTCGGATCAATGCAAAAAACGATATGTCTTGTGTTTTTCACAGACATATCGTTTTCCTGTTGTGTTATGCGGCGGCTGCAAACGAGTTATTTTAAATTTGTTTAAAATTACTCCTCAACGGGCGGTATATACTCACCGACGGTAAGAAAATCGCAAAACAGCTCCTTGTTGGGCGCAAAGAAATAGCGTTTTATCATTATATAATCGTAAATATCGGTGCCGTTGTTGCCGTAAACGTCGCTTGCCGCCGTCTGCACGTCGGAAAGCTTAATGCTTCCCAGACAGGCGCGCTTGATAAGAAGATAATCACCGATATCCAGCGAGCCGTTTTGGTTAACGTCGCCCGCAAGGCAGAGCGTTGCGCTGTCTACGACCGTTCCGTTAAGCGATATCTCAACCGTTGTTCCGCTTCCGATATACGAATCGGCGGAAAGCACCTGTCCGTCGGAATCTTTAAACGTAAGCGCCTGCTTTACAAAATGCTCGGCAAAGGAATCGGCTGTCATTTTCCAGCTTAATCCGCGCAGATAACCGCTGTTATCGCGTATAAACACCTCGCCCGAGGGCGAGATCGTTTTTCTGCTGTAAAAGGTGGTATAGGGCAGAAACAGCCAGCCGGTCTTGCCGTTATACTCGGTTTTTCCCCAATATCCGTCAAGCTCGGTGATCTCTATTATATCGCCCCTGCTCATCACGGCAAGCGATTCCGAATCGGTGCTCGGACCGCTTCTTAAATTAAGGTTGTCGGTCAGCTTATAGTACCCTGTCTCCATTTTTGTAAGTATCAGCTCGGTATCGGGGTACTCATAGGGCATATTTACGTACTGTATACCTCTTGCCGCGGCAGAGGCAAACTGCTCCCAGGTATACCGTCTTGTCGAAACCACGCAGGGCGAGGAGGCAACACCGTCGCCGCCCGCGTTTCCGTGATAAAATACAACAAAATCCTCGTCCATCGTCAAAATAGTCATCGAATGTCCGACAGACAATCTCACGTGCGCACCGGGCGCGGCCTGCATAAGCAGCTCCTTTGCGCTGTTTGCCGTCACTCCCCCGCTCGAAAGCGAGCCGACACTGTAATAAAGCGCCGAATTGTTGCTGTGATCGATAAACCCAAAGCAGCGCCAGAAAACCATCCGCGAAAACGCAAAGCACTGTGCACCGAGCAGGTCGATCTCGCAGGTCTCTCTGACACCCGTCGGGTAATAGCGCATACAGTTGCAATTCCCCTCGGAAATTATACAGTAATTCGACGAGGTATTATGGCAGGTGCACGCCTGCCCGTTTTTTGTAAAATAGGTGCCCGGCATATGCTCGTCAAGCGGCAACGTAACGTCGCCTATCTTAACGTACGGTCCGTAATAATCGTTGTTTTCGTCGGTCAGGGCATCGCCGTACAGCTTTGTTGAGATTTTATCAACGGCATACCCGCTCTCCGACGAGGTTATATACTCAAAATACTCGTTATTTTCATTTACAAAGCCCTCGTCGCCGTCAAGCTCGGTATAAACGTAATCGGGATTCCGCACAATAAACCTTATGCCGTCGCTTTCGGGCACAAATCCGCAAATGCCTTGGCGCGTAAGCAATTCCCGCTCGCAGCCGTCGTTGAAATATACCGTTTCCCCGCGCAGATACATCACGCCCGAATCGGAAACGTAAAGGCATTTTATCTCCGTATCAAAGCTATATGCGACATCAAGCCCGCCCCCGCCGAGATCGCAGGTCATTATCTTATTTTCGGCAACGAACCAAAGCTTTCCGCCGTAATAATTAAGATATTTTCCGTCGATAGCCAGCAACAGCTTTTCGGTATCGCCGTTTTTTATATATAACTCGCCGTCGCGGTTAAAAACAACGTTTTCGCCGATATCAACGGCGGTTCCGCCGTACATAATACGGTCGCCGAAAGCATCAGATCCGCCCAAAACGGCAATATCCTCGCCCCCGACAGATATCTCGCACGGCACAACAAACGCGGTGACCAGAATTATCGCGCAGATCATCACCGATATTCCCTTTTTTATCATCGCGCCTTCCTCCGTTTTTCGTGATTTTTCGACATTTTAAATATAACACAAACCATCACCGTTTTGCAATACCTTTTTATTATCGCGTTGTATGCGCGACGGATTTGTTGCCCCCCTCTCCGCGTGGGTTAGAAATACGTTCGTTATTGCGGATTTGTCGCGGCGGATTTGTTTTCTCCTCACCGCGAGTTTTTTATTATCGCGATGTATGCGCGACGGATTTGTTATCTCCTCTCCGCGTGGGTTAGAAATACGTTCGTTATTGCGGATTTGTCGCGGCGGATTTGTTTTTTCATCACCGCGATGTTCACACAAAAACAAAACGATATGTCTGTGTAATCCACAAGGCATATCGTTTTTTGTATTACATAACAAATATATTATTGTAGGGACTTACCGTCCTCGACTGTCCGTGTGTAAATTTAAGAGAACAAACAATTTTTATGATATTTAAAATAAAAATCCATAAAAATCGGAAATCGCATTTTCGATTTTTATACCTATGATGTCCGCGAACGGTGAGTGAGGCGCGAGCGAACGGACATCACAAAAGAACGAATAAAATGCTT
>JAZSDL010000004.1:0-15140 GCA_045531135.1 Eubacteriales bacterium
AGCAGAGCGAGAGAAATGAGGATATTTTTGGCAAAAAACGAGCGTCGCCCTACATAAGTAGGGCAGTCGAAGTTTTTTGTCAAAGCCCTTGAAAATACAATAAAAAACAATATTCCTTATGAAAAGAGACAGAGCTTCATAGTAATAGTGAAGCTCTGTTGTTCTTATATTATTTTCTTTCAAGGGCGTAAATAGACCATTTGTCTTCGCTCTGAAAGGACGGTCTTCCGTCCTTTTTTGTGATAACCAAAAAGGAAAATGCTATTGATTTATTCTGTTTTTCGTGTTAAACTGAACTAAATAACATCAGGAGGCAATAATGAGAAAACTGCTATCTTTTATATTGGCGCTTTTATTGCTTTGCACTACCTTTTCATTCATTCCCAACAGTGCAAGCGCCGCTTTTCCCGATCCCGAAAAAATAAACGGGTATGAGAATCTTTGCCTGACGTACACCTGGAACCCCAACCGCGAGGACAACGGACGTCACTATGTCGATGACCTTTTGCCGTACGTTGCCTACTATGATACCGAGGGTAATATAGAGGATTTCTTTTTTGACAGCTTTCTCTACCTCCCATGTATGCGGCTCGGAACCTCGGGCGGCAGACTGCATTATGATGTAGACAACCCCTCTCTTGCTGTAGACTGGATAGATTATATCAACGATACATTTTACCCGAACGCGAACGTAAACGCGCTTGAGACCGCGGCAGGACAGGTAAAGGAGGCACTCAATGCCCCCGATAAAAAGTTCGGCGTGTTTTTGACTCTGCTTTATCCCGCAAAAAGCGCCGGCTCCAACTTCGGCACGCTTGGCGGAAAGGCGCTTAATACAAACAATTTGTCCGACCGTAAATATGCGGTAAAATGGATGATAGACGAGCAGCTCCGCCTGTATAAAGAGGCGGGATATGAAAATCTTGACCTTGTAGGTTTTTATTGGCTCGAGGAAATTATACAGAGAAACGCGATAGGCGAAGAGGATATCAAGCTTATCCAATATGCCGCGCAATATATCCATTCGCTCGGATACAAATTCCTTTGGATCCCGTATTACAAGGCAAATTGCTATCACATATGGAAAAATCTCGGATTTGATGCGGCTTGCATGCAGCCCAATATGTACTGGCAGGAAACTGCAGACGAAAACCGTGTTGACAGCTGTATATATTACAGCAACAGATACGGTATGGGAGTCGAGCTTGAGGTAGACTACAAGGTGTTCGGCGACGTCGAGTACTATAACAGATACCTTGATTATCTCGAGGACTGTATGAACGGCGGTGCGATGAGCTCGATAAAGACCTATTATCAGGACGGCAAATCGGCTGTTTATTACACGGCATATACACGCGGAGGCACTATCGCCCGTTCGATATATGACCTCACCTATAAATACGCCAAGGGCACTCTTACCCAAAGCGATATCGACAGCCGCAGAAATCTTGAATTTAAGATTCCTGAGGATATAGATTGGATATCGGTCGGCAAGGATTATACCGCATCCACCCCATATACCGGCGACGGCTCGCTCGGATATCAGGATATCGACGGAACCGAGCTCACCGACGGTGTACTCGGAACGAGCGATTACGATACCGATTGGCATGCATTCCATGCCTCGCTTCTTGATTCCGACGGCAGAATGAGCGTTACCATCGATCTCGGCGAGGTAACGAGCGATATCACGAACTTCTTTATACAGTTCAACAACACCGATACCTCCGGCATAGCAAAGCCCAAGGATGACGTTAAAATTTACGTTTCGGAGGACGGCATAAAATATACGCTGCTCGCCCAGCCCCAGTTAAAATTCGAGGGCGTTTCGGCATATATCCATTACATTATCGAGCCGATACGCACGAGATATGTAAAATATTCGTTTATCAACGATACCACCAATTTTGTCTTCTGCGGCGAGGCGATGGTCGGCAAAAACGGTCAGCTCGGATCAAATGCGCCCACCGATCTTCCGACAGATCAGCCCGAGGAGACCTATAATATCCTTTCCTATATGCCGTATACTATTTCGGGCTGCGGTGTTAAAAGCTCGTACAACGCGGATCTGACCGACGGTCTGGCGGCAGAAGCTCTTACAGATACCGCTACGGGGGATTGGTTCGGATTCTATTATAACTCTATCGCTTCCGAAAGCGATGTAAACGCACCGGGCGGTGTCGGACACGTGATATTCGATCTCGGATCGGTACGTACGTTTGAGCATATCCGCATACATACCGTACACGAAACATCGTGGGCGGTCGGCGCGCCGTCGGAGATCAAGGTGTATATTTCGGAGGACGGTTCAAGCTGGAGCGAAACCGCGTCAACGGTAACAGCGCCCTCAAGCTCAGACGGTGTCGGCTATTGGATAGATATTAACGATATCTGGGAAACACAGTATCTTAAAATCGAGATTACGCTCTCAAGCGTTTTCGCGTTTGTAAACGAGATCGAGGCATATGCATCATACGAGGGCTCTACCCTTATCGGCGATGCAGACCTTAACGGTACTGTCGATGCGGTTGACTACATATTGGTCAAGCGTCATTGCTTCGGTGCATTTACGCTCAGCGCCATGCAGCAGCTCAATGCCGACGTTGATCAAAACGGAGAGATCGATTCCGGCGACTATACGCTTATTAAGCGAATCACCTTTTCAACTTACATCGCATAACATAAAAAGATCGGCATCAATATGATGCCGATTCAGAGCGAAGACAAATGGTCTATTTACGCCCTTGAAAGAAAATAATACAAAAACAACAGAGCTTCACTATTACTTTGAAGCTCTGTTGTTTTTCATAAGGAATATTATTTTTTATTGTATTTTCAAGGGCTTTGACAAAAAACTTCGACTGCCCTACTTATGTAGAGCAACGCTCGTTTTTTTATACCCCAAAAATATCCTCATTTCTCTCGCGCTGCTCAGTTTTGCTTATGCAAGCGTGATCTCTTTATTCTGAGCCGAGGAATCGTACATTGCCTGCATCATAGTTGCGGTGATGATCGCCTTGTCGATGTGCGAGGGGAGCTTTTCGCCGCTTCTTACGCAATCAACGAATGCGTTGATCTCGTTCTCAAAGTGATTGCTGGACTTGAACTTGGGCTTGTACTCGATAAGAGTATCGCAAGCGGTGGTATAAAGAGTGAAATCGCCGCCGTAGGTAAGACGGATACCTGCCTTGGTACCGATAAAGTCGATATAAGTCTCGGCGATACCGATGTTCTGTGCCCATGCACCGTTAAGGGTGATGGTAGGACCTTCGGTACGAACAAAGCCGGTAACAAAGTCATCAACATCATAGGTGCCGTTAACGTCCTTGGTCATCTCGGACCACATGCTGTTGTAAACGTAGTTGGGCATATCAACGCCGAGCTTGGAGAATGTCTTTGCCGAAACGGTAAGGGGCTTGGGATCATCCAAGCAATACATAACGATATCAAGATAGTGAACGCCCCAGTCGATAAGAACGCCGCCGCCCGAGATATCCTTGGTGGTGAATGCACCGCCGAGGCCGGGGATGGAACGATGAGCACGGAAGCTTACGTATACGTGGTAAACCTCACCAAGCTCGCCCGACTGAATGATCTCACGAAGACGGTTAACTGCCGAGTTGAAACGGTTAACAACACCGATGTTAAGAACCTTACCGGTCTCGTGCTGTGCCTTTTGCATCTCAAGTGCCTCGGGAAGAGTTCTTGCAGCGGGCTTTTCGCAAAGCACGTTCTTGCCTGCTTTAAGGCAATCGATGGTGATGGTGCTGTGCATTTTGTTGGGGGTACAGATAGATACTGCCTCTACCTCGGGATCGTTAAGAATTTCGTGATAATCCTCAACAGCGATGCCGCAGCCGTACTTTTCAACCGCCTCGTCTGCTCTCGACTTGATGATATCGCAGAAATACTTGATATCAACAGTGCCGTTAGCGATATATGCGGGGATATGCGCACTGTTTGCGATAGTACCGCAACCGATGATCGCGATCTTCATGTTGGACATAATAAGTTCCTCCGAAAAATTACATTGTTGTGTTGCGAACGAGCATATTCATCCCGTTCATATTGACCTTATTCTAACATATAAAAATCCTTTTTTCAATAGATTTTACCATAAAACAGAAAAAAACACTTGACATAAGGGTTTTATCGTTTTACACTGAAAAAGCAAGGTTTTGCGGCACCGAAGATTAATTATGTAAACCAAAACACATTTTCTGTGAGGTATTTATGAACGGAAGAGCGATTTACAACGACATCAGCGCACAGGGGTTTGATTGCGCTTTGTTTCTTGACGAAACAAGTCAGTATTATTTAAGCGATTTTTACACCACCGACGGCGCGGTGATCATATCGGGCAAGGAAACTGCATTGTTTGCCGACTCGAGATACTTCGAGGCAGTCGAAAACGACAAAAATGCAGGCAGATTAAGCGATGACGTTATGCCCTATCTGTTCAGAAAAAGCATTTTCGACGTCATAGCAGAGTATCTTGTGTCTGACGGCGCAAAAAAGGTATGTGTCGATCCCGCGCTTGTTACAATAAAGCAGTTCAACATTCTTAAAGAAAAGTGCGAAAATATCGAGTTCGGCTTTCTTGCCGATATTTGTCTAAAGCACCGTCAGGTAAAGACCTATGAGGAGATACGAAAGATCCGCAAGGCACAAGCCATTACCGACAAAGCGTTTTCCCACATTCTCGGTTTTATCAGCAAAGACAGAACCGAGCTTGAGGTTGCGGCGGAGCTCGAGTATTTTATGCGCTGCAACGGTGCCGACGGACTTGCTTTTGATACCATTGCGGTCTCGGGCAAAAGCTCCTCGCTTCCTCACGGTGTTCCTACCGAAAGCAAATTGACCGAAAATTCATTTTTTACAATGGACTACGGCGCAAAATACGCAGGATATTGCTCGGATATGACAAGAACCGTCGTTTTGGGCAAGGCCGATGATGAAATGAAACGTATCTACAACACCGTTTTCACAGCACAGGCAGAGGCGATGAAATACATCAAGGCGGGCGTTGACTGCAAGGCGGCAGACAAGGTCGCACGCGACGTTATCACCGATGCAGGATACGGCGAGTATTTCGGGCACTCGCTCGGCCATTCGCTCGGATTGGAGATACACGAGATGCCCTCCTGTTCACCCAAGAGCGAAAGCGTGCTCCGAGCAGGCAACATCGTAACTGTTGAGCCCGGAATCTACATCCCCGGAAAATACGGCGTGAGAATCGAAAATATGGTTCTCGTTACCGAAAACGGCTGTGAAAATCTGACAAACAGCGACAACACGTTAATAGAGCTATAAAGAAAAAAGCACTTGACAAAACAAGGGTTTTCATATAGAATATAATAGTTAAAAATATTTGTCTTAAATTTAGACATAAATCAGGAGGAAATAATATGATTTCGGCAGGCGATTTCAGAAACGGTCTGACCTTTGAAATGGATGGCCAGCTTATGCAGGTTATCGAATTCCAGCACGTAAAACCCGGTAAGGGCGCAGCATTTGTAAGAACCAAGATGAGAAACATCATCTCCGGCGCGGTTATCGAAACCTCTTTCAACCCCACCGCAAGATTCCCTCAGGCGATCGTTGAAAGAAAGGATATGGAATACAGCTACTCCGACGGCGATCTTTTCTACTTTATGGATCCCGAGACCTACGATCAGGTTCCGCTTAATGCAGACAAGCTTCCCGACAGCTTTAAGTTTGTTAAGGAAGGCATGACCTGCAGACTTATGTCCTACAAGGACAACGTTTTCTCGGTTGAGCCCCCCATATTCGTTGAGCTTGAGGTTACCTCTACCGAGCCCGGCGTCAGAGGCAACACCGCTACCAACGTTACCAAGCCCGCTACCGTAGAGACCGGTGCCGAGGTTAAGGTTCCGATATTCATTAACGAGGGCGATGTTATCAAGATTGATACCAGAACCTGCGAATATTTGGAGCGCGTATAAGCTATAATATATTTAGCTTATCAGCCACGAACAAAAATATATCCAAAGGAGAAAACAAAATGAACGTTTCCGAAAAGGCAGCATACATCAAAGGTCTTATGGACGGTATGGATATCGATACCTCCAAGAGCGAGGGCAAGATCCTTGCCGCTATGGCTGATCTTCTCGAGGACCTTGCGCTTTCGGTTCAGGATCTCGAGGATGAGACCGCTACCCTTAACGATTACATCGAGGAAATCGATGAGGATCTCGGCGCGGTTGAAGAGGATCTTTACTGCTGTGATGATGACGATTGCGATTGCTGTGATTGCGACGACGATTACGATTACTGCGATTGCGATGATTGCGATGACGATTGTGATTGCTGCGATTGCTGCGAATGTCTTGAGCTTGAGTGCCCCGCTTGCGGCGAGCCCGTTTATATCGACGAGTGCGACGTAGAGGACATTGACGAGCTTGAATGTCCCTCCTGCGGCAAGGTTCTCACTCTTGTTGAGACCGAGTGCGACGAGGATGAATGCGACTGCGGTTGCTGCTGCGAGGACAAGGAATAATATCGCAAGATACTGTTCATAATTCAAATAGGTAAAAAAGCGCTGTTGCGGGAGTGACTCCGCGACAGCGTTTTTTAGGTGAACAAATGAGCATCAACAGAGAAATTATCGACGTACATACACACATCTGGCCCGACAAGATAGCAGTGCGTGCCGCCGACAACATAGTAAACTACTATTCCCTGCCCCGTCAGGGCGACGGCTCTATTGAGGGCATATTCAAGGGCGCTAACGGGTTTACAAACATTCGGTTTGTGATATCCTCCGCCACATTAAAGCCCGACACCGCGCACGCGCAGGTCGGAAACGATTTTCTTATTAACACAGCAAGCAACGACAGCCGTTTTATCCCGCTTTGCTCGTTCCATCCCGAAATGGGGTTTGACGAATCGGTCAGCGAGCTCGAGCGTTGTAAGGCATTGGGTGCAAAAGGAATTAAGATACACTCGGATTTTCAACGCTTTTATATCGATGCGCCGAACGCTATGGAAATATACAGAGAGGCGGCTCGCCTTAAGCTGCCGATACTTTTCCACGTGGGCGACAAAAATACCGATTTTTCAACGCCCAAGCGTGTTTGCAATATACTTGAAAAGCTCCCCGAGCTTACTGTCATCGCGGCTCATATGTGCGGTTACAGCGTTTGGGACGAGGCGGAGGAGTATCTTATCGGCTCGCCGGTTTACACTGATACGAGCGAGGCACTTTTGGGTATGGATTATAAAGGACTTTACCGTCTTATAGAAAAGCACGGTGTCAACAAGGTTATGTTCGGATCCGATTATCCGCTGTGGAACACCGATTTCACCTTTAACCAGATAGAAAGCATAGGTCTTTCCGAAAGCGAAAAATCGTTGATTTACGCCGACAATGCAAAAAAGGTCTTTGGCTTATAATGTTCCACCCTTTCTTATATATTTAAAATTTTTGAAAAGAGAGCGCGAGAGAGAAGCTTTTTACAAAAAGTTTCTCTCTCGCTGTCTTTATATATAAGCTATCTCTTATCCTTCAACCTCGCGTAACCATCGCGGAACGCCTCGATAGCAAGAGGCACGCCGGAATCAAGCTTTAGGTAGTTGGATATCCTTTGCTCGCCGTTGACTGTGACATAGTCGTTGCAGGAGAACCACGATGCCGCCTTAATATTCTTGCAGAACTCATAGCCCGCCTGCTGATTATTGATAAGGCAGTCAAACATCTCGGTTATCCATTTCGCTTGATCCTGACGGCGTTTTTCGATATTCTCAACCGTTTTCCAATCGTTGATACCCCAATCGTAAACGACCTCGCCGCCCGCGGCACAGCCAAACTCGCCGATTATTGCGGGATAGTTATCAAAATAAGGCGTGTTTTTGGCATAAAGCTCTTGGTACATTTCCTTAAACGATGCCATATAATCGGTATTGTTCATCTGATAATAGGTCAAGCCGAGCATCTGCACGTAATCGCTTCCGGGGAAATAATTAAGCGAATCGCCCCAATTACTGTAAGGACAGCTTGTCGCTATCGGGTTCCATATCCAGATACAATTATCTACACCCTCCTCGACGAAAATATCATACATTCTGCGCCATGTGGTGATAAAGATATCAGGATCGTTCATCGTCTGCATGCCGCAATACGACGTCCAATCGGTATTCATTTCGTTATTCAAACGGAAAAGGATCGGCTTGCCGTAGGATTTTATCGCCTGCGCGAGCTCGCGGAACTGGTTATCCAGCCGACCTCGGCAGATATCGTACATCGGGGTATATCCGCCCAAAACGTTGTTTGTGGTGGTGAACTGATAGGTCAGCTCGAGCACCGGCTTTCCGTTAAAGCCGTTACCGCCCGCCTGCGAATTTACAAAATCAAGGTCAAGTGAGTTTTTTGTATATTCGCCGTCGCCCCAGCCGATATGGAGATAGGTCATAAATATATCCATATCGTTGTCGATCCCCTCTTCCGATGCAAGCCACTCTATATACTCGGGATCATTCTTCTCGTAAAAGGCACCGAAATCAACGGTGGTTTGATTTTGCAGCTTTTCGTAATACGCTCTTGTTTCCTCACTCCAAAACTCGGGGACCTTTAACTCATAAGCACCGACACTGTTGATCGGAGTGCCGGTTTTATCAAATTCGGAAAAAGAGCCGACGATAGCATCCATCGCATCGTACATATCCGACTTGGATTTAAGCACGAAAAACCAAAAATAATCGTAATTATCCTTTGGACGAACGATAGCGATGCTGTAATAGGGATACTCCATTTTAAGCGCAACACCGACAGTCATATCATAATAATTTACAACGTATCCGTCGAGCAGTTCCTCGGTAACACCCGCCTTGCGAGTACGTCTGATATTGTTTTTGAGCATAAAATCGGTGTTCTCGAAATATCTTACAAGCCACTCGTCAAAGTATATCTTCCAGCCGTTTTCGTTGTTGCCGTAGGGATTTTGGTCCTCAAAAGAAACGGTCAAAGCATAATCGTCGGTAACATACTTGCTTCGCAGAGCGCCGAGCGAAAAATCGGCATTTACGTTTACCGAGGGCAGAGTAAGCGCATACCCCTCCGAAAGCACGGCAACACGTGTTTTTTCGCCGTTTTCAAAAAGATAACGTGTATCGCCTTTTGGAATCTCCGAATACGTTTCGGTTATATTTCCGTCGGTATAGGCAACCGCCTTGTATACAGATTCGCCGTTATCAAAGCCGTTTTTGACATCGGAAAAGCATTCGTCCCATATGATTTTTGCATTTTCGTCGGGTATCATAACCGATTCCTCCGTTGAAGCCGAGGATGAAATATCAATTTCTTCGCCGCACGCGGCAAACGCGGGCAATACCATACAGCAAAGCAGTATCAACAAAGCTATCTTTTTCATCAAACTACCTCCGATTCCTTTTTTATATTATAAAACAAAATCACGGCATTTTCAAGACAAAACAAAAATACAACGGTTTTTACGCCGTTGTATTGTTTGTATCTTTTTACGATAAGAAGCTTATCTGTACTTACGCTTACGAGCCGCTTCGGACTTCTTCTTGCGCTTTACGCTGGGCTTTTCGTAATGTTCTCTCTTACGAATCTCAGCAGGTACGCCGCTTCTGAGATAAGATCTCTTAAATCTGCGGAGAGCGCTATCGATGGTTTCGTTCTCCTTAACTCTTACCTCTGCCATTTTAAACCCTCCCTTACATCGGTTTCCGAGGAAATCGCATCTATTGGGGACATTATATCAAACAATTCGACACATGTCAACAAAAGAATTAACAATTTCTGATAAATCTGTTAAATTAGAGCGCCTTCTTAGCGGTTTCAACGAGAGAAGCAAAAGCTGCCTTGTCGTTGATAGCAAGTTCGGAAAGCATCTTACGGTTAAGCTCGATGCCGCTCTTCTTGAGACCGTACATAAAACGGGAGTAGTTGATACCCTCTACCTTGCACTGAGCAGAGATACGGGTGATCCAGAGAGAACGGAAATCTCTCTTCTTCTGCTTTCTTCCTGCGAATGCATAGTTGCCGCTCTTAAGAACCGCCTGCTTCGCCATCTTGAAATGCTTGCTCTTTGCGCCCCAGTAACCCTTGGCGAGCTTGAGCATCTTATTTCTTCTTTTTCTGGTTGCCAATGCACCTTTAATTCTTGCCATCTTTCAATACCTCCGTCAATTATTTATAGGGGATCATTCTCTTAAGATCGTCATAACGAGCATCGCTTACGTAAGATGCCTTACGGAGTGCTCTCTTGGTCTTGCTGGGCTTGAGACCGGTCTTATGACGCTTGCCGGGGTGATTCATCTTGATTTTGCCGGTTCCGGTGAAGGAGAAGCGCTTTGCGGAGGCCTTGTGTGTTTTGATTTTTCCCATTGTTATAATTCCTTTCGGTTATTTTGTTTTTTTAGGTGCGAGGATCATCGTCATATTTCTTCCGTCAAGAAGGGGTTTCTTCTCGATCACGGCGTTCTCGCCGCAACCTTCGGCAAAACGGTCAAGCAACTGAGCACCAAGCTCGGTATGTGCCATTTCTCTGCCGAAAAACTTAACGATTACCTTGACTTTATTTCCCTGAGAGAGAAACTTCAACGTGTGGTTGAGCTTTGTGTTGAAATCGTGAGTGTCGATACGGCACTTCAACTGAATTTCCTTAAGCTCGATAATCTGGCGCTTTTTGCGCTGTTCCTTCTCGCGTTTTTCCTTTTCAAAACGAAACTTGCCGTAATCCATAATCTTGCATACGGGGGGATTGGAATCGGGCGCGATCTCAACAAGGTCGAGCTCTGCTTCGTTTGAAAGGCGGATCGCTTCGGAAAGCTTCATAACGCCAAGCTGGTTGCCGTCCGCACCTATAACGCGGACTTCGTTTGCCTTGATTTCTTCATTGATTGCGGAAGAAGGTTTGGTCGCGATGAGAGGACACCTCCAAAAATAATTTGCGTTTTACAAAAAAATAAGCAAAGCAGACAACCCGCTTTGCACAGCCAAAAAACATTACGGCATAGCGATACCGCAACCGAATATTGACCGAGCATAGCTTATAGCCGCAGGGTGAGAGCAATAACTCTACTTCTTTGTGCTTAGAAATATTATCACAAAATATTCGCTTTGTCAATATCTTTTTACCAAAAAATTGCTGACATTATATATTTTTCGCGCATACAATGATCCTGAGGAGGAATTATTATGCCAATGCTGTTTTTAAGTCCGTCTACACAAGAGTACAACATATACTACGACGGAAGCGGAAGTGAAGAATATTATATGAACCTTATTGCCGATTATATGGAGCCCTATCTTACCGCAAGCGGTATCACTTTTACGCGGAACAACCCCGAGGGCACCGTCGGCGATTCGGTACGTCTTTCCAACGCGGGCGATTATGCTCTGCATCTCGCGCTTCATTCAAACGCATCGGGCAGTGCGAACTACGGCAGGCAAACGGGCAGCGATATCTATTATTACCCCACCAGCGTTAACGGAAAGCGTTTTGCAGACATCATTGTAGATAATCTTAAAGAAATTTACCCCGATCCTCAAAAGGTTCGCGCGGTTGCCACCACAAACCTATACGAGCTTAACAACACACGCGCGCCCTCGGTTCTTGTCGAGCTTGCTTATCACGACAATCCGGGCGATGCCGAGTGGATCAAAAGCAATCTGCAGACGATCGCAAAAAATCTTTCGCAATCGGTTGCCGATTACTTCGGCATTACGCTCGTAAACCCAAACACCAACCAGACAGCAACCGTCGCCACCGAGGGCGGACGGCTAAACGTACGCGAAGCACCCGATCTGAGTGCAACGATAATCGGGCAGATACCCAACGGAAGTCGGGTTATGATCAAGGGACAAAGCGGAGATTGGTACCTCGTTTCCTATAACGGTATCGAGGGCTACAGCTACGGAGCATATCTGAAAATCAGATAAAAAACGTCGCAGTCGGTACAAACATGCCGACTGCGACAATATTTTTGCTTATTATTAATTACGAGGCGGCATCAAGCTTGAACTCGATAGTCTGCGATTCGCCCGCCGAAAGAGTACGGTTGAAACGGAATACGGTTATTACCACCCTATCGCCTGCGCGGTATTTTGAGAGCGCCGTGGTAAGATCCTCGCGGTTGGTGATAGTCGTTCCGTTAAAGTCGGTAATGATATCGTATCTCGAAAGTCCGGCAACGTAAGCCGCGCTGGTAAGATCGATATCGGCAACAAGTACGCCCTGCGGATACTCGCAACGGGGATTCATACGGAAATAGTCAAGACCGTCCTCGACGTCGTAAACGGTAATTCCGATCTGAGGAGTTGCAACCGCAATATCGCTGTCGCCTATTTCCTCGCCCGCGATCAGCTTTTGAAATATATCGATAGCGTTGGTTATCGGAATAGCAAAGCCGATACCCTCATATTGCTCATCAACCAGCTTGAGCGAGGTTATGCCTATAACGTTGCCCGCCATATCGATAAGCGGTCCGCCGCTGTTACCGGGGTTTATCGAGCAGTCGGTCTGAAGCAGAGTCATCGTCTTAATAACCTTGCCGGAATCGTTTGTGATATCTATATCACGCGCGATACCGCTTACTATACCGCAGGTCATAGTGCCTGCAAGTGTTTGGTCAAAGGGAGTGCCGATAGCCACAACGTTTTCGCCTATTAAAACTTTGCTCGAATCGCCGAAGCTTACCTCGGGAATGTCCTCGGCATCTATATGAAGCACCGCTATATCGGTCACCGAGTCGCTTCCGACTATCTGAGCGGAATATTCCTCGCCGTTATAAAAGATAACGTCGATCTCATCGCCGGTTTCGATAACGTGGTGATTGGTTGCGATATATCCGTTTTCGGCATCGATAACAAAGCCGCTTCCGATAGAATAGGGCTTGCCTCTATAGCTGACGCTTATGGTACAGCAGGCGGGCGAACACTCCTTGTATATCTCGCTCAATCTCGTCGAAAGATCGACGTCAACATCGGGTGCTGTCGAAAAATCGGGAACACTCGCATCGGGATCGCGTGAATAATCCAGCGATACGTTTGAACTCTCGCCTATATCGACCGAGATATTGGAGCTATCTCCGGAAGATGCAGAGGATTCGGAAGAGGAGTCCTCGGAATACTGCTGCTGAACAAGGAATACTCCAAGCACCGTAAGTGCCAACATACCTGCAATAAGCACCACGGCAATAAGTATTTTAAACCAACCGCCTTTTTTGTTACCGTTATTGGATTCCGATCCGTTCCAATTATAGACGTAGTCGGGGCGATCCCCGTTGTTAAAGTTGAAATTGTTTTCGGACATGCTTTATCTCCTGTGCTTTTGTGATGTAATAACTTTACTGTATAATACTTAAATCTCTCTTAACCCAAACGTCTCGGTGCGGGCTCAACCAACGCAGTGGGAAGCGTAAAACCGAACTCGGTATACTTGTCCACGACCGAATCGACATACATATCCTCGCCGTGATTCTGTATTGCGGTTTTGGCGATATACAAACCGAGCCCTGTTCCGCTTTTATCCAACCCGCGCGAGCGGTCGGTCTTATAAAACCGCTCGAAAACGTGGGGCAGCTCATCGGCGGGTATTCCCTCTCCGCTGTTGCGGATAACAAACCTTGCTTTGCGCTTTTTTCTGCCGTCGGCAACAGTAGACAGTGTTATCGATATATTGCCGTTATCGGGAGTAAACTTAACTGCATTGTCCGTTAGATTAAATATAACGCGGTGGACAACGTCCTTATCGGCATTGACGTATATATCGTCCTCGCCGGTTTCAAAATTTATGTCTATATTTTTTTTGCTTATCTTTGACTCAAGAGAGATCAATACCGTCCTTGCGGTTTCGGACAGATTAAAGTCAGACATTTTAAGCTCGGCACCGCTTTCCAACCGCGAGACCTCCAAAAGCGTGTTGACAAGGCGCGAAAGCCGTTTGACCTCCTGAGAAATGATGTTAAGATACTTCTCGTGCTGCTCGGGCGGGATGGTGCCGTCCAGAATTCCGTCTACAAAGCCGGATATCGTCGTCATCGGGGTACGCAGATCGTGCGATACGTTTCCCAAAAATGAGTTTCTGCCCTCGTCGATCCGCTTAAGCGAATCCGCCATATCGTTTATGGCATCGGCAAGCTCGGCAACCTCGTCCTGTCCTGTATATTCTATCTTTGTATCGAAACGTCCCTTTGCGTAGCTTTTTGCCGCCGCTATTACCTCGCTGAGCGGCTCGGTTGTACGTCTTGATATAACGTAAAGCGATATCATTGCCGCAAGGAACATCCAAAGTCCGACCGTTATCGCAACAATGGTAATTTCCCGCGTGAAGACGACGTTTCCGTAATTCCGCATGCTTATAAGCACAATAAACGGCTTGTCGTCCGCGTATCCGATATGATAATCATTCATACGGTTGCTCTCAAAAAAGCCGTCAACCGTGCTTATGGAATAACTCTCAACGTCGGAAAGCACGGTGGTCAGCGCCGCCTCGGAAAGACGCCTTCCGCCATCGGCAAACGACCTTTCGGTAGTGCCTACAAGCTTGCCTTTTTCATCAAATACAAATATTTCGGCATTGGTGTTAAGCGCCGAATAATCGATAAGCCGCTGAAGATCGCTGTTCTCGTAAAAGCAGCCGTAAATATTATCATAACCGTTATTCTCGAGATAGGTATCGATAACGATCACGGCAGAGCCGGCGGAAACGTCCATCGCACCGCGCTGCATATTATAGCTGTCCACCGCCACGCGCGAGGAAACTGCAAATATTATCGTTCCTATACAAACGATAAGGATAGAGGTAAATGCGGCAAGATATTTGCCGAAAATGCTTTTAAACACCGCGCTCCCTCCTGTGCCCGTCGATACACTTAACAATTATTATATCCATATTTTAACATATTTATTTTTGCATTACAAGAGGGGCAAAAAAATTTTAACCTTTTGATAATATATCCGCAAACACAAAAACAAGCTCGCCTAACGGCAAGCTTGTGTCTGCAAACCGAGCAGAGCGAGAGAAATGAGGATATTTTTGGCAAAAAACGAGCGTCGCCCTACATAAGTAGGGCAGTCGAAGTTTTTTGTCAAAGCCCTTGAAAATACAATAAAAAACAATATTCCTTATGAAAAGAGACAGAGCTTCATA
>JAZSDL010000032.1:0-52744 GCA_045531135.1 Eubacteriales bacterium
ATCTCCTTACAGCATACCGAGGATTGCTTCCTTCGGTCTTGCTCCCATTGCCTGATTTACGATTTTACCCTTTTCAATTACCACCAGAGTAGGAATGCTCATAATGCCGAACTGACTCGCCAGCTCCGCCTCTTCATCCACGTTGATCTTTCCGACCTTGATGTCGGGACGTTCAGCGGCGATTTCCTCAACAATCGGTACTACCATTCGGCAGGGGCCGCACCAGGGTGCCCAAAAGTCCAGAAGGACTTTCTTATCGGAATTTAATACTTCATTTTGAAAATTGTTTTTGTTGATATTGATAGCAGACATATTTACGTCCTCCTTTTTTCTTTGTGGCTTCATTATATCACAGCTTTTGACATCGTTCTGTGATGACATCACATTTCTGCTTTTACTTCAATGTAGCCAATATCACAAGTCAGTATGCACTTTCGGGAATTTTGCGTATTTCTACATTTCTCAAAGCTCACATTATAATTTCAATTACTGTTTATGAACAACTGCTGTTTCAACAGAAACTCATTCTTTGTCTACTGCGAATCAATTTTTGATATAGAAAGAAAAAACAACCGCCGGTGTTGAGAAAATTCCACGACTGCGAGGTTGTTTTTTGACCACAGTTTATCCCACATCTGCAACCGGAACATACAGACACAACGGAAATAAAAGCGCCAAAGAGGATGCGATTTTAACGAAAACGATTAGAAATAACCCGAAACGCCTATAAAACAGGTTTTGCTTATCGTTTGGCCACAGTTTATACTACTTCATTGCAAGGGGCGAAACAATATAATTAAAGCGCGGTCATTGACAACCGGGCGGAGATTTGATACAATAAGCAGGTATTAAAACGAGTGAATATATGCATATCGACACGGGAGATTATTTATGAAAAAAGCACTTATATTTTTGATACTGATTGCGATGCTTTGTATCACAGCGTGCAACAGTGCGGGCGGTGACGTTAGCGGCGACGTTAGCGATGACGCGAGCATTGAGGCAAGCGCCGATTCAAGCGCAAGCTCGAGCGAGGATACCGCTACGACATCTGTTGTCAACAGCGAAGATTCTTCGCAAGCTTCGTCCGAGGAATCATCGAAGGACCCGTATGAGGGTTGGACCAAGGTGTTCGGCAACGTTTATATCCCCGATCTTCCCTTTTCGGACTGGAAGGGACAGAATCAGGACAACATAAACTGTTACAAGATCTTTATCGAGTCCCGCGATTCCGCCACGTTCCATGCATACGTACAGTCTCTGCCCGATTTCGGATACACTATCGAGCAGCTGAACAGCTATGAATACAAAGGAACCGATCCCCAGAACAGAACCATGTATTTTACCGATCCGCAAAACGGTTGGCTGTATATAACCATTTATTATTAAAATTTCGAGGGCGCCTTAACAAGCGCCCTCTAGTTTTATTATTCTGCATATTTTTTAATTATTGTTTATTCTTCAACACCTGCTTTATGATCCAAAGCTGCAGTCTTTTCGGAAGAGCGTTTAATATAAGCAAGAGAGGATTGCGGTTAATACTGTACGCAAAGCGCGGATTGCGCCTGTGCAGTATACATATTACCTTTTCCGCAATGCGAGACGGTGATATATGCCTTGCTTCAACACTGTCGACGATTTTCTTAAACCGCTTGGCGTTGCAGGAATAGAGCGTTGTCGTTTGGCAAAAACGGTCCAATGCATCGGTAGAAACGCCGAGCATATCGGTAGCAACGGCTCCCGCACGGAGAACGCTGACCTTGATACCCTTTAACTGAAGCTCCATACAAAGCGAATATGCATATTTGTCGAGTGCCCCCTTACTTACAGCGTAAACACCCGTAAAAGGAAGCGGATCCAACGGGGCGAGCTCGCTTGTGGTGATCACGATCCGAGAACCGTTTTGCAAAAGCGGAATAAAGGTTTTGTTTACAAGGAAAACGCCCATAAGGTTGATTTTGAAAATCCGCTCAAATGCATCGCTATCCATTTCGACCAAAGAATCCAACATATAAACTCCCGCAAAATGAATGATCGCAAACAAGCCGTCGGTCATTTTTTTAACACGGTCAAATGCGTTTTTGATACTGTTTTCATCGGTGATATCCGCTTCGATGGGAACTATATTTTCTTCTTCGTCACCTACGGTCCTGTCCAACGCAAAAACACGGAATCCGCGTTCTTTTAATGCCTTTGCCGTAGCTTTTCCCATACCGCCGTATGCACCTGTGACCAAAACAGACGGTGTCATGATCTGTTCCATCCTTTGCGAAAAATTTTAACATCGGAGCATGCAAACTCATTGGCTCCGCCGATACTATTGTAACACGGTTTGTCGGTTTCCTCGCAGGTGCTCTCTTTTTGTTTTGCTTTTTTCTTTTTGGAGCTTGTTGCATCGTAGCTCAAATCGACAAGGTGGTGCAGAAGATCGTCGGGCACATCTGGAAGAAGCACCGATATCCAATGGCGTTTGTTCATATGATAAGCGGGATAAACACCGCCGAACACATCATATGCACCGCACAGCGACAACGGGATCTTGAGATTAACAACATCAACCGTTTCGCCGCTGTCCTCATCAAATTTATTTCTTGACACGCGCATAACGATAGCATACCATTTTTTGTTGTCTTTATGGCGAAGCACCGCTGTTTCAAAATCCTTGTCAAAGGGATAGTCTGCCGTGGTGCCGTACCTGCCCGAGCAATACTCGAGAAATTCTTGTTTTGTCATAGTTTATACCGATTCGTCTTTGCTATTCTACAGCTTAAGGTTTTTATTCAAGCTGCTGTCCCAAAAGGTGAAGCGTGCTTCGCCGCCGTTTTGGCTAAATTGTTCTTTATAAGAGCCGTGATCGAATATAAAACCAAATATTTCCTCGATCGGCAGCGATAGCTTATCTTTTTCGAGCAGGGTGCTTCCGATCCATTTATTCTCGCTGCCGCAAAATACGGTTGCACAGCAGGTTTTGTTATCCAACAATTCCGACAACTGCTCGCACATAGTGCCGTATCCGTTGTCATCCGCACAATAATGGGAATGAAAATACGAAAAGCAAAGTATAAATTCTCCGTTATCACACACAAGCTTGATACTGTCGGCTCCGCAGGGGTTGGGTATTTCTATGCAAACCGAGCTTTCTCCCAACCAATCGTACTCATTGTCGTTTTTTGAATGAATCAGAGGATTATATATCCTAAGCAGCTCGGTAAGCTCGGGTGTTTTATCGATAGGACGGATTTCCATATTATTCCCCTTTATACTAAACGTGAGTTATTATTTTTTATTCTTTTCTTTTGCACGTTTATCCTGAATTATCTGCATATGCTCGGCAGTGACAAGCTCTACACCGTTTTCCTTTGCCCAATCCACACAGCCCTTAAGCACAAGCGGAAGGAACACTCTGGGAACGCCGAGAACCGTCTGCAGTGCCTCATCGGTGAATTTCACCTTATCATCGGCACGGTCTGCGGCATAGCGGACCGACTCGAGCGATGCTTTTCGCATCTGCAAAAGCTCGGCTCTCATTCTTGATTTTCGGTGGAACCAGAAGTTTTTGGAATCGCGGTAGCCGTAATCTACGGGAAGCGGCGGAAAATCCTTGGCTCTTACTCCGTTGATTATGGCATCCGAGTATTTCTTTTTCATCAATATCTTATCAACGCGAAGAATGAAATGCGCGCCGAATTTGCTTGTGATACCGTTAAAATCGTGATAAGGTCCCTCGTAGCCGTTTAATTCACCGGGGACGTCCCTATCGGCATTATCAAGCTCGCGCATCCAGGTGCACTCGATTGCCTGAATGGCATCTGTAAGCACCATCGGTCTTTTTTCGCCGGTTTCTTCCTCGATCATACTCGTCTCGAGCTTGAAATTGCATTTGGGCATCTTATCCGACGGCTTATCGCCGGGCCACGAAAGCTTGACCGCCTCTTTAAAGGCAGAGGGCTTATCATCGATAAAATTAAGAGCGCATTTGCCGTTGCGGAGAATATTCTGCGCGGTGTTGGAGGAATTGCGGCAGCACAGAAGCATAGCATAGTAATCCTTGCCCGCAACGTAATAGGGCTGAACGAGTGAATAGGGACCGAGTGTTGTGGTGCCGTCCTCGCAAAGCGTGCTGATAACAACCGTAGGCATAGGAAAATAAAGCGAGGTCTGATAAAAATTGTCTACTATTCTGAGATTTTCAAAGCTGCTCATAATTAACTCCTCTTGGTTTGTATTTATTTTCGATCTCCATAATATCCTGCTCATAAACGTTTCCGCCGAGAACGTCGCCGTTGGGGGAAAACGATGCACAACGCACATCAAACGGATCCTCTGCGTAGGGGTTTTCGGGGCGGGTGTCGGTAAAATACTCGGCAAGATATACAAGCGCATTTCCCTCGGGGAAAACGATATTTCCCTCTCCTGTCGGGATATCGGTATTTTGAAAGCTGTTAAGTATTTCACGCGTATGCAGGTTATAGGGATTATCATCGGTTTTACCGACCAGCCACGCGGGCTGAAGGCGGATGGGAATACCGTACCGCTTTGCTTCCGAGGCAAACTGCTTTACAACGTCCAGCGGTATGGTTTCCTGATGAAAGGCATCCACCGACAAAAGCAGATCGTTTACGCCGCAATCGGCAAGCAGACGTGCGACCCCGCGGATCTTATCGGTATTATTCGAAAAAAATCCGTTGGTTATCAGCTGTCTTTTTTTGATACCGAGCTCTTTTGCGGCAGACATTATCGCACAGACGGCATCGGGATACAAAAGCGGCTCGCCGCCGAAGGTCATCACGGTTTTTATATCGTACTCCGAAACGATCTTACGCACCGCCGAGGCGGCTGTGTTTGGATCGATAAACTCACCGCGGCTTTTATGCTTTCCCTCGGAGCAATGCCTGCACCGTCCCGTACAGGCGTTGGTTATGACAAACTCGATTTTATTCAGGTTTTTGAGATATTTATTCATTTCTTTTACCTCACACCGCAATTATATCACACTTTCGGGGCGGATTCAATGATAAAAAACCGATGAGGCGATTTTGTTCCTCATCGGTTGTTGTTATTCATCGCGGGGCGTAAATTCAAAAAACGCATACAGCATCACAAGCCCTGTGCTGAGCAATATGCCGCCGATTATATCGGTTATCCAATGCACGCCGGACAGTATCCTGCCTATTACCGTAAATACTGCAAACGCGAATAACGCAAGTGATACAAAATATCTGAACGTTTTGTTTTTTATGCGGGCATCGAACTGCATCGCCGCCGTGGGCATCACACACATAACCAGCATTGCAGTGGACGACGGGTAGGATGCCTCCAAGCAGTTGTTGATCAAAACCGGACGATAATTGACAACCACCTTTTCAAAAAGTGCATAGAACGCTATCACAACGGTATAAAATCCGCCGAGGATCAATAAGCTTCGGTCCACTCTTGCAAGCGATTTTCTTTTTATCCACTGTATCGCTCCTAGCAAAGCAAAGCCGAGTGCAACGGTGATCGGGACAAGACCGAGCCAATCGGTGACGTTATATAAGGTCATATTCACACCTATCAGCCCGTGAACCTGCCCATTAAGCGTTGACAAGCCGACCGACGTTTCCATAGGTCCTATCTGCGCGACATCCGCACAATGCAAAAGCGCAGTCCACAGCGCAAACGCAAGGAGCGATACCAAAGCAACGGGCAAGCAGATTTTTCTTTTGTTTTTCATTATCTCTTTAACCTTTCTTTTGGATTCCCGCACATTTTATCACAGGTTACAAGAGACAACAAGAAACGAAGCGTTACATACAGGACACGTTTGGTGTCACCGATGCTTTATGAGCGCAATCACCTTGATCGCCAGCAGTGTCAGCGCGAACACTGCGGGATACGGCTGTGAGCTCAATATAAACAGCAGCAAGGAAACCGCGCCGAGTATTAACGAAACCGATATCATACCGCGTGATGCTTTATGCTCGCGCATGGCAAGCGTGACAACACCAATTGAGATCAGCGCGATGACAGCGACAAAATACATCACCTTTAAATAGGGCTGAACGCTGTCTAACGATATGAGCGAAACGCTGTAAACGGCATTTTCGCTTTTTTGAGCAAAAAACGGCAGAAAAAGGAGCATCGACATACCGATATCGAGCAAGCCGAAAATCATATCACGGAAACGGTTTTCTTTTTGTTTGTTTTCCTCCTCGGCTATGGTAAGCACCTCGTCGGTCGAAATAAGTACGTCCACCGTGACGGAAAAGAATTTTGAGATCGACTTGAGCGATTCGATATTCGGATAACCTCTGTCCGATTCCCATTTTGAGATCGCGGTCCTTGTAACATAAAGCTTTTCGGCAAGCTCATCCTGAGTGAGATTATTATCGGTTCTTAATTTTTTCAGCTTTTCACCGAACGTCATAAAGCCACCTCCCTGCTTTTTGATATTTAATTATATCACATCCGCACCGTTATGTCACGATACTATCCGTCACGTTTGTCGATAAATGTCTTTAATGAATAATATTCTGCGTTTACGGCAGAATACTTTTGACAGGCGGTGGAAAATACGGAGATATTGAAAATCGTTGCAACCGCAACACTATCGGTGGTTGCTTTATTTATTATTACAAAGATCATGGGGCACAAGCAGGTAGCGCAGTTGGATTTTTTCGATTACGTAAGCGGGATCACCATCGGCTCTATCGGTGCCGAGCTTGCAACCGAGCTTGAAAAGCCATACAAGCCGATGATCGCGCTGGTGATCTACGGATTTGCATCGTTTTTGCTGAATCTTTTTGCACAAAAGATACCGAAAACGAGAAAATATATCAACGGCGCGCCCTCGATTCTGTTAAACAACGGCAAGCTTTTAAGAGCAAATCTGAAAAAGGCAAAGCTTGATCTATCGGAATTTATGCTTCTTTGCAGAGAGCAGGGATATTTTGACCTTGACGAGATACAAACCGCTGTATTTGAGCACAACGGCAAGCTTTCGATTTTGCCCAAAGCCAAAAGCCGCCCCGCCACACCCGAGGACCTGAACCTAAGCGTCAAGGATGCACACATCGGTGTCGAGGTGATTATGGACGGACGGATTTTGGGCGAAAACCTATCGCGCATGGGATTGAATGAGATCTGGTTAAAAAAACAGATAAAAAAGCAAGGATATAAAGCCGCCGAGGACATTTTTCTCGGTATCTACCGCAAAGCCGACGGTGATTTGACTTTATATCCGAACGATTGCTGAGCGCATATACTGATACCAATGCAGGAGGTATTGATATGCAAAACAAAAGCGGTCACCCCGAGATACGAGATTACGGTCCGAATCCCTTTGTTTTTAACATTGAGCACGCAACCGAAATGAATCAAAATTTCCGCACGGTGCTTTGGACAGGACAGCACATGCAGCTTGTGCTGATGAGTATTCCCGAGGGAAGCGACATAGGTGCCGAGATGCACAAGGACGTCGATCAATTTCTCCGAATTGAAGAAGGCAGTGCAAAGGTGCTTTTGGGAAACGATCGGAATACATTACGCGAGATCGGTTTTGCTGACGAAAGCTATGCCATTATCATCCCCGCCGGTACCTGGCACAACGTTATAAACGTTGGCAGCGGTCTACTGAAGCTCTATTCGATCTATGCTCCGCCGCAACACCCGTTTGGCACGGTTCATAAGACAAAAGAGGATGCCGATGCCTTTTGATCTTTTCATAACTATACCCACACAAAAAGCCATCCGAGGATGGCTTTTGTAATTGATTTATCTCTGAACTCTGCCGCTTCCGTCACCCTGAGCGAGCTTTTCGACCTCGGCAACGCCGATACGGTTATAGTCGCCCTCGACAGAATGCTTAAGCGCAGATGCCGCAACCGCAAACTCGATAGCCGATTGGGTATCCTTGCCCGAAAGCAACGCATAAATAAGTCCGCCGCCGAACGAATCACCGCCGCCGACGCGGTCAACGATATGGAGGTGATAAGACTTGGAGAAGCAATAATTCTCACCGTCGTAGAGCATACCCGCCCAGTCGTTATCGCTTGCCGAGATAGACGAGCGAAGGGTTATTGCAACCTTGCTGAAACCGAACTTATCCGCCAACTGCTTTGCAACCGACTTATATCCCTCGTGATTGAGCTTACCGCCGTAGATATCGGTATTCTCCGCCTCGATGCCGAAAACATCCTTTGCATCCTCCTCGTTGGAGATACAAACGTCAACATACTGACAAAGATCGGTCATCGCTTCCCTTGCCTGCTCTCTTGTCCACAGCTTTCCGCGGTAATTAAGATCGCAGGAGATCTTTACGCCCTTTGCCTTTGCGGCGATGCACGCCTGACGGCAGATCTCGACCATATTTCCACCGAGCGCGGGGGTGATGCCGGTAAAATGGAACCAATCGGCGCCGTCAAATATTGCATCCCAATCGAAATCGGAGGGAACTGCCTCGGCGATTGCCGAATGTGCTCTGTCGTAAATACATACCGAGCCGCGCTGAGAAGCGCCCTTTTCGAGATAATAAATGCCAACCCTGTCGCCGCCGCGAACGATCTTTGACGTATCAACACCGAAATAGCGGAGCGAGTTGACCGCACCCTGACCGATAGCGTGCTTGGGGAGCTTTGTAACGTAAACGCTGTCCAAGCCGTAGTTTGCAAGCGAAACGGCAACATTTGCCTCGCCTCCGCCGAAGGTTGCCTGCATCTGATCGTTTTGGAAAAAGCGATAATATCCGTTGGGAGCAAGGCGAAGCATAAGCTCGCCGAAGGTTACTACTCTTTTCATTTGTCTGCCTCCATTTTTTCAAGTGCCTCTTTTACAAAGAAGCTTCCGCCGATAGCGGCTATCTTATCGAACGCAAGAAATTCGTCGATATTGCTTCTGTCAACGCCGCCCGTGGGGATAAACTTGACCTGCGGGAACGGTGCCGAGAGTGCCTTGAGCGCCTTTAAGCCGCCATAGACGTTTGCGGGGAAGAATTTTACCGTCGTAATGCCGAATTCAAGCGCCGCCATGATCTCGGTGGGAGTAACACAGCCGGGATAATAGGGGATATTTTTTTCTTTACAGATAGTAGCAACTGCGGGAGAAAAGCCAGGAGAAACGATAAACGTCGCACCCGCATCAAGCGCCGCTGTGCACTGTGCCGCATTAATGACTGTGCCCGCGCCTATCTCCATTTCGGGATAGTTTTTAACCGCGTATTCGATTGCCTCTGCCGCGCAAGCGGTACGGAAGGTGATCTCGGCACAGTTGATGCCGTTATTCTTAAGCGCGGTCAATATCTTATCGGTTTCGGAAAGCTCTTTTATTACAACAACGGGAATAAATTTTTCCATTTTTAAAATCCTCTTTTTAAATTAATTACACGCCCGAATAAGCGGCAAAGCCGCAATCGATGGGAAGAACAACGCCGGTTATTGCAGAAGCAGACCTATCGTCGCAGAGGAACAGGGTACCGCCCAAAAGCTCATCGGCATCGACAAAGCGGTTCATCGGAGTGCCGTTTAATATCTTTGCGCTTCTTGCGGTGGGGGTGCCGCCCTCGTTAAACAAGAGTGCCTTGTTCTGAGCAGAGACCAAAAATCCGGGAGCGATAGCGTTACAGCGGATACCCGTACCCGCAAAGTGAGTTGCAAGCCACTGTGTGAAGTTTGAAATACCTGCCTTTGCGGCGGAATATGCGGGAATCTTTGTAAGAGGAGTGTATGCATTCATCGACGAGACGTTTAAGATACAGCCGCTCTTTTTGGCAACCATATCCTTTGCAAACGTCTGGGTGGGAAGAAGCGTGCCCTGAAAATTAAGCTTGAACACAAAATCCACCCCGTCGGACTGAAGGTCGAAGAAGGATTTTCCACCCTCCTTTGCCTCGTGCTGATACTCGTTATCGGTGGTGGCGCGGGGGTTATTGCCGCCTGCGCCGTTGACAAGGATATCGCACTCGCCGAGATCCTTTATCACCTGCTGATGAACCGCCTCAAGCGATTCGGGATCGAGCACGTTTGCCTTATAGCCCTCGCAGACAAAGCCCTCTGCCTTTAATTCATCCGCAAGCTTTTTAACGGCATCCTCGTTAAGATCGAGTGCGGCAACCCTTGCGCCCGATTGGGCAAAAGCTCTTGCCATGGCGCCGCAGATAAGTCCGCCTGCGCCGGTCACCACAACGACCTTGCCGCTGTAATCTACGTTAAGAGGAAGTTTTATCATTTTTAAATCTCCTTATTTGCCGAATTTCTCCAACGAATCCCACACACCGAGCATATACATTATGCCGAGTGCGCGGTCGTAAAGACCGTAACCGGGGCGGACGTTACCGGGGCCCTCGCCCCAGAGATGTCTGCCGTGGTCGGGACGGATATATCCCTTATATCCGCAATCGTGGTATGCCTTGAGTATCTCGAGAATTCCGGTATCGCCGTCGCAATCGCGGTGGCTCGCCTCCGAAAAATCGCCGTTTTCGAAATGCTTTACGTTACGGATGTGCGCAAACGCGATCCTGTCGCAATGCTTGCGTACTACCGATGCAACGTCGTTATTGGGATCGGCATTCAAGCTGCCCGAGCAGAGTGTAAGGCAGTTATACTCATCATCGACCATTTTTAAGAATCTGTCGATATTTTCCTCGTTTACGAGCAATCTCGGAAGACCGAAGATATCCCATGGCGGATCATCCATATGTATCGCCATTTTGATATCGCACTCGCGGCAGGTGGGCATTATTGCCTCCAGAAAATACTTGAGATTTGCCCACAGCTTCTCGTGGTCAACCCCCTCGTACGCTTTGAAAAGCTCATCGAGCTTTGCCATTCGCTCGGGTTCCCAGCCGGGAAAGGACATATTGTACTCCTCGGTAAAATCGAGGATATACTTTGCCATAGCGTTATAATCGTCCTGAATCATATTCTTCTCGTAGAACAGCGCGGTAGAGCCGTCGCCTACGGGGTGGAACAGATTGCTTCTCGTCCAGTCGAAGATCGGCATAAAGTTGTAGCAAATGACCTTAACGCCGAACTTTGAGAGGTTTTTGATGGTGGTCTTATAGTTCTCGATATATTTATCGCGGGTGGGAAGGCCTATTTTGATATCGTCGTGAACGTTGACCGATTCGACAACGTCCATATTAAAGCCGTATTCATCAAGCTGTCGCTTGACCTCGGCAATTTCTCCGATCTCCCAGACCTCGCCCGGCATTTTATGATGAAGTGCCCAGACGATGCCCTCTACACCGGGGATCTGCTTGATATCGGACAGCTTGATACGGTCGTTTCCCTCTCCGTACCAACGGAACGTCATTTGCATTTTATAATTTCTCCTTGATGCTTATTGAATGGTATAGGTGCCGAAGCAAATGCGCTTTAAGAGGAGGTAGTCGGCTATTTCGACCTTACCGTCCCTGTTGATGTCGGCGATCTTGGTAAGCTTTTCATCCAGATCAAAGGTATCGAAATGAGCACGCTTGAGCAAGAGATAGTCGGAAGAATCGTGCTCGCCGTTAAGGTTAAGGTCGCCTAACAGATAGCTTTCCTCCTCGACATACTCGGAGCCGTATGCCAATACCTCGGATACCATTATCCAAGCGCGGTCGGTGGTGATCCTGTACTCGATATATCTGCCTACGGACGTAGAATCGGGCTTGACGGTTGCAACAACATCGACATCGGTAACCGTGGGTATCGTGCTGCCCGCCTTGGTCCAATTGGTGTTATCCGCCGAAACGTAAATCTCGACAGAAGTGGGAGCGCTGACACCGGCGATAATATTATACTCGCTCGCGGGGGCGAAGTAGACCGCAAACTCATCAAAGCTGTAGCTTGCACCGAGATCGACGATTATCGAAACGTAGCCGTTTGCCTCGTAGAAATCGGTGTTCTTATTAAAGCCGACCAACGCTGCATCGTTGTAATTCGCATTAGCGGAGGCAACAATACCATCGGTAAGCGAAACACCGTTTTCGTCGGGATAAGTCACAGTTCCCGCAGAATCGGAATAAATGCCGTTTGCGGTATATGTTTTTTGGTACGTAAGACTATCGTCAATAGGTGCTGTGTATGCGGTGCCGAAGGCGCGTACCTCGGAAACAAGCATCCAATAATCATCTGTAACGATGCGGTACTGAACATATCTGCCGATTGCCGCGGCGGAAAGCGAAAGCGTTGCCGCAGTTTCATCGTCGGTTGCAATGGGTGCGGCCGTACCTATCTTTGTCCAAACCGAATTATCTCTCGAAACGTAGAAATCAACAGACGAGGGGGCTTTTACACCCGCGGAAACGTTGGATTCGTTTTCGGCGGCGAAAAATGCCGATAATTTTTTGATACTGTACTCGGAGCCGAGATCGACGGTTATAGCGGCGTAGCCGTTTTCCTCGTAGAAATCGGAGCTCTTGTTGAAGCCGACGAACGCAGTATCCTTATACAATGCCGAGGCATCTGCGGAAGCACCGTCGGTAAGCGAAGAGCCGTTTTCATCGGGATAAGGGATATTGCCCGAGGCATCGGAATAAATGCCGTCTGCGGTATATGTCTTTTGGTATGCGATATTGCCCTCGTTGGGATCGACGAGTGCGGCTATGGTTGCGGTTTCAAGTACGTATGCGCAAACGGTACAACGCAATTCCTTACTTCCCGCTACGCCTATCTCTGCCTCCTTGGTGACAACCCAGGTGCCGCTGTCGTGGCTTGCGGCATTGACCTTGGTTCCGCAGGAGCAGAGCTTGTAGTGCTGTGCAGAATCGGACTGCCAGCTTCCCTGTGCCGCGTGGGTATGCGAATCGCCGAACGCACGAACCTCGGAAACGAGCATCCAGCTTGTAGCGGAAATAATACGATACTGAATATATCTGCCGCTGACCGCAGAGGAAAGCGAAAGCGTTGCGGCTGCCTCGCTCGACGAAGCGACGGGAGCTGCGGTACCCGCCTTTGTCCAAGCGGATTTATCGTTGGACACGTAAAACTCAACCGTAGTGGGCAATTTTACGCCTGCGGCTACATTGGTCTCGTTTTCTCCCGCAAGAAGCACAACGAACTCTGCGATATCGCTTGTTGCACCGAGATCAACGGTTATCGAAGCGTAGCCGTCGGTCTCGTAAGCATCGGTGTTGGTATTAAATCCGACAAACATCTCATCGTTATACAGTGCAGAGGCATCTGCGGATTTACCGTCGGTAAGCGATGTTCCGTTTTCATCGGGATAAGGTATATTGCCCGAGGAATCGGAATAAATGCCGCTTGTTGTATAGGTCTTTTGATATGCGAGATTGCCCTCGTTGGGATCGGCAAGCGCGGCGATGGTTGCGGTCTGCAAAACGTATGCACAAACGGTACAACGTAATTCCTTACTTCCCGCCACGCCTATTTCCGCCTCCTTGGTGACAACCCAACTGCCGCTGTCGTGGCTGGCGGCATTGACCTTCTCACCGCAGGAGCAGAGCTTGTAGTGCTGAGTAGAGTCAGACTGCCAGCTTCCCGTTGCAGAGTGTGTATGCTCCGTGGGAATCGACGAGGTTGCAACCCAAGCAAGCTTATATCCGCCCGCATCGAGCTTATAGAATACCTGCGAGGAGGTGCCCGAAACACCTACCACGTAAAAGTTTTTACTTGAGCCGAAGGTGGTTGAAAGCGCTTTTGTCTGATATGTCGTAAGCGAGCTGTCGAGAGAGTGCTTGACAGCCGTGTAGCTTGTATTCTGAACAAAATTGCTCAGCTTGGTGTACGCGGTCTTTGTCGAGGAGGTGGTAGGATAGGTGACCTTACACCAGCCGTTATCGTAGATCGCATCGATAGTACAAAGGTCGGTTGTATAGATAGTGCCTATAGTGGTGGAAAAATCGCTGTCCTGAACATCGAAGTTTGCACTTGCACAGGGATATGCCTTTATCGGCACGTAATCGGAATAAACCTCTTTTGCAGAGGTGGTGCCGGTATCGCCGCTGTCGCCGCTGTCGTCATAAACGATCTCGTTGCTTCTGGTACGGATGCTGTATGTACCACCGGCATAGTAAAGATAGCCGTTGCTGTCGGTGTTGCTGGCTATATTGAGGACCGTCTTTTTACATACGGGAGGGGTGGATTCGTAAATAGTGATGGTGGTAGAGGTCTTTGCGCCTACCCAGATGATATGTCCGCCCGAGGTGTTACTGAGCGCATCGCCCGCCTTTACGTTGGCGAGCTTAACACCGGTCGTGGTGGTTCCGTACGAGGTGGCGTTTTTGATCTTATAAACGCTGTCGTAACGGGGGTTACTGCCGTTCATAAAGCTGCCGCCGAAAACCTCGCTGACAAAGGTGGCACAGCAGTTTCCGTAAACGGGACCGGTACGGTTGGCGCCGACTGCCTCGGCGTACGCCGTTGTCGAATAGTTTTTGGATGCGACTGCCTTATACTGCTCAAGCGAGAGCAAACTGTCGAAGCCGAAATCGTAGAAGAAAAGCGTATAAGGAACGCCTTTTACGGTCTCGCCCTTTTCAAAATAGGTCTTGCCGTTATATTTGTTGCCGTTCCAGGTGTAGATACGTGAGGTAGGAGTCCACTCGTAATTACACAGTGCCTCGGCACGTGCGAGCATCGCGGAAAATTTAGTGCTCGTAGCTGCAGAGGTCTCCATCGGCACATAAAACGCACTCAGGAAGGAGAGCACCAGCACAAGTGCGATTATTGCTCTTAACTTTTTCATAACAATATTTCCTTTCATAAAAAATATTTTATTAATTTTATTAAATTTATTTTTATTATAAATGTAAATACGTTGTAAATTATAACATATGATTTTCAATAAAGCAATATTTTTTTTGATAAATATGATAAAAAAAGCACAAAAAAGAGCCGTGGGAAACGACTCTTTTTTCTGTTATTGTCGATTACAGTATATAGCTGCCGAAGCAGATACGCTTTAATAGCAGATAGTCGGTGGTATCGAGATCTCCGTTGCCGTCGATATCGGCATACTTGAACATCACGTCATCAAGCGTAAAGCTGTTAAAGCAGATACGCTTTAACAGAATATAATCGGCGGAATCGATCTTATTGTCGCCGTTTATATCGCCGAGCTCGAATTCGGGATCGGGATCAGGATCGGGATCGGGATCGGGGTTCGGGAGCGGATCGACACCCTGTGTCATAAGGGTATGACCGCAAACGGTGCATTTAAGAGAAAGCTCGCCCGCAACGCCTATCTGAGGGGGCACCGTGATTTCCCACGTGCCCGAATTGTGAGCTTCGCGCTCACATTCCTCACCGCAGGCACAAAGCTTGTAGTGACCGTCGTCATCGCTCTGCCAATCGCCCTCTCCGACACAGACGTGTGTATCGGGAAGCGGATCGGTCGCACGGGTATCGAGAGCATAGCCGCAGACGGTACATTTAAGCGTTTCCTCGCCCGCAACACCTACCTGAGCAGGAGTAGTTTCTACCCACTCGCCCTCGTCGTGAGGTGCCTTTTCACATTCCTCGCCGCACTCGCAAAGCTTGTAATGGTTGTTTTCGTCGGTGATCCAATCACCCTCGCCCACACACTCGTGGGGATCGGGAGTTTCTTCAACGGAAGTAAGCTCGCTGAACATATTATAGTATCCCGATTGCGTTGTGGTGGTGACTTTTACGGTGACGGTATCGGTATTTACCGATTTATCCAAAAGCAGCTCCGCTTTTGTGATATTATTGGGGTTTGAGGTTATAGTGGGGACATAATCGGTTCCGTTAATTGTAAAGGTAAGCGATCTGGGAAGAACGACACAGCCCGCAGAATAATCAAGCATATACAGAGTTACCGTATCAACAAGGCGTTTTTCGGGATAGGTTACGGTAAAGGAGTAGGTCTGACTTTTTGCCGTAGTGTTCTTGAACGCGATCATACGGTCCTGACGGTTTTCGTATCCCGTTATCTTACCGAGGCCGGTGTAGCCGTCCACCATTATACTGAGATCGCCGTAGGGCGAACCCTGCTGCTCTATTGCATCGGGCAGGGTGACCTCCAATTCGGGCTCGGGCTCGGGCTCGCCGCTGTCGGTCTTATCGACACCGATCAAAAACTCCGAGCAGAATACAAAGGGCGCGGTATCGCGGGTTACGGTAAGCTTGACGTATCTTGCGGTGACCGCCTTGCCGCAGACGTAAAATGCCGAATCTGTAGCATCGTACGTGAGTGCCGGCTGAGCGTATGCCGTAAAGCTCTTACCGTCAACGGAGGTAGACACCGTAACCGTTGCGGGAGAAGCAATACCGTATTCCTGACGGTTATCGAAATGCGCGGCAAAGTGCTTGATATCGTCGCGTACCTCACCGAGATCGACGGTTATGCTCATTTCGCCGTTTTCATCGACAACGCTGTGGTGGAAGGCAAACCAATCGGTGCTTAATACCTCGGAGGCGATAATGCCGTCGGTCAGCTCGTTTCCGCTTATGTTCTGATAATCGAAGCCGTTGCCGTCGTAATAGGATCTACAGCCGGTATAGGACTTTCCGACAGATATCCAATCCGCCTTTTCGAGCGTTTTATCAAAATAAATATCGTTAACGGTGCCTCCCGTTTCATCATAGACATCGAGATCCGCCTGAGTTAAGGTCTGCTTTGCATATTTATAGGTGAGATCGTAGGTATCGCGCATATTCTGTACCGACGAATTGCAGGCGTAATAATAAACGCTGAAATCGTCGTAATACATCTTTACCTCTCTCATCATTCCCGATTGCAAGCCGCCCTCGAGATAACAGAGATAGCGATTGAAATACTCATCCTGCTCTACGTCGTAGGAGACCTCCATCTCCATACCCATACCGTACTGCTTGGAGATGCTGCAGCTTGTTTTTACACGGTTATAATCGGGCTCCGACATCCAGAAAAGGTTGGGCTGCATACAGGCAACGTCTATCCCCAGCTCCTCGTGGCGATCGTATCCGTTGGACTTGAACCACGGGATCCAGATGAATTTATAGCCGAGAGAATGGAGATATTCGGAGGCATAATTGAACAGCTCTGCGTCGCCGTCATCCATTATCGCCTCCTCGAGCCAATAAAAGCCGACAAGGTCGAGATGCTTGTAATTTTTATTGTTGAACAGCTTTACCTGCTCATCTATCATCCATTTTATCGCATATTTACGGTCGTCGGTCTTGGAGAAATCAAGCGATCTTCCGCCGAGCGTGCCGAAGCTTGTTGCACCCTTGGCAGGATAAAGGATGGTAAGGAACACACCCGCCTGAGTCTCGGTATCGCCGAGACCTTTTTTTACGGTATTGAACGCAGATTCAAGCGCATCGACGTTATAGCCCGAAACAAAGGTATCCTCGACGTAGGTGGTCCAGTCTATCGCTTTTGTGGGGTTATTTACATCGTAATGCATTCTTGCGCCCGAGGGACCGTAGTCCATACACGGCAGGAAGAGATAGCTGTCAAAGAAAAAGTCCTTAAGTGTTCCGTTTTCATCATAATATCCGGCATAGGGCAATAATTTCTCGCTTGTCTGTCTTGCTCTGTCGGATGCGGAATACTTGAAGGTATAGGTCAGCCTGAGATTCTCATATCCGCCCAGTGCATCAATGGTCGCACCCTCGGTCGCCGCCTTGGGCGCAAACGTTGCGGCCGAGAAGCACAGCGGCAAAAGCGCGGTCAGCACAAATGCGAGAACCAGAAACAGCGCGATCTGTCTTTTCATAGTTTGTCTCCTTTATTTTGCGTCTAATTTAACTGTACGTAACAATAACGAAAAAATCGGGGGTAGGAACGAAAAGGCGACAATCGTAATCTGCCGTCTTTTCTTGCCTTTAATCTTTTAAATATGCGTTGATTTCGTCACGGGATTTGAAAATCACGATGCTTTTATCGCCGTATTTCGACAAAAGCTCGTAAATATACGGAAGCTTTTGCTGTGAAAAGGTTTTTATATATTCCTTGAATTCGGGATCAAATTCGGTCTCTACCCAGGGCATCTCTTCCCTTTTTTGTCCGACACGCGCCTGAGCGCCCGAAAGGCAGATATCTGTCGGAAGGTCGAGCAGAAAAACCGTATCGCACGCAGACATACGGACATCAAGCGTGCGGTTGTAATTACCGTCGATGATCCATTTATCGAGCTCTAATATCTCGGACAGCCGGGCATCAAATTCCTCCCGCGTGACGTTGGTCCTGTCGGGCTTATGCCAGAGCATATCGAGGTAATAAAGCGGTAATCCCGTTTTATCGCGCAAAGCACGCGAAAAGGTGCTTTTACCCGCACCCGGACTGCCGATAACGATTATTTTTTGCATTATTCGGCATCCTTGCCGGTAACTTCCTTTATGATGCCCGCAAGATATTCCTTTGCGGCCAGAATATCCTTTGTCTGCTGCTCGCCCGATATCTCGCGCTCAATAGTGATATAGCCGTTATAGCCGAGCTCATGAAGTCCCTTGATAACGCCGTAGAAATCCACCTTACCCTGACCGATGGCGGTCTCCTCGCCGAGATCGTGGCCGTTTACGGGATATTTGCCGTCCTTTGCGTGAAGGTTGCGAACGTATTTGCCGAAAACGTCCAACGCATCGACGGGATTTGCTCTGCCGTAGAGAATAACGTTTGCGGTATCGAGATTTACGCCGAGGTTATCCGCGCCCGCGGTCTCAAAGCAACGGAGCATGGTAACGGGGGTTTCCTGTCCTGTCTCGAAAAGAAGCCACTGACCGTTTTTCTTTAAATGGTCGGCAACCGTTTTAACCGCGTTGCAGAAGGGAACGAACTCGGGATCGAGCGGATTTTCGGGGATAAAGCCCATATGGGTAACAACGTTCTCAACACCGAGCTTATGTGCAAAATCGGCACCGTCGCAGAGATTTTTTATACGTATCTCGCGGTACTCGACCGGAACCAAGCCGAGAGTTGTCTGTCCCTCGTAGAAATTCCAGGTGGCAGGTCCCTCCCAGCCGCACCAGAACGCAGATATCTCTACACCGAATTCCTTTTGATACCCGAGTATTTTATTAGCATTTTCATCGGTCCAGAGCGCAGTGTTCCAAGAAATGAGCTGGCAGTTATCAAACCCCTGCTCTCGAAGTGCGCGGAACTGCTCGGGAATATTGTTGATATCGCCAAAGTGTACGCAAACGCCTATTTTCATATTTTTTCTCCTACAATAAAAAATTTTATTATCTTAACTATAACACAAAACCCATTCACTTGCAAGTAGGATTTTTACAGTTTTGATTTTCCGCATAAAGTGCATTTTTTTGCATAAACATATACATATACTTTTCAAAAGGGCGGTAATTATGAAAAAATCGTTATCTCTGCTCCAGGCGGTCGGATTTTTTGTTGCATCGTTATTGGGAGTCTTACTGCATTTTTTATACGACTGGACAAATCAGAGCAAAACGGCGGCGTTGATATCGGGGGTAAACGAATCCACCTGGGAGCATATGAAGCTGCTTTTCTTTCCTTTGTTTATTTTTGCGGTTATCGAAAGCCGTTTTATCAAGGACAGAGAGGATTTTTGGCAGATAAAGCTTGTCGGCACGCTGACCGGTTTATTGGCGATACCGATTATTTTTTACACACTCAACGGCGTGTTCGGAAAAACGCCCGATTGGCTGAACATTACGATATTTTTTGTTTCTGCCGCGTTGGCGTTTATCGTCGAGGGGCATCTGTTTGGATCCGACACGCTCCCCTGCGTAAAAAAGCAGCTTGCCATAGCATTTTTTGTGATTATTGCGCTGGCGTTCTTTATATTCACCTTTTATCCGCCGATGATCCCGCTGTTTAAGGATCCCGTTACGGCTCAGTACGGAATATAAGTTAAAATTGTGTTTTGTTAAAAATCCCCAAATCGAGATAGAAATATTGAGCAACTTGCTAATTGAAAAAAGCGGTGGTTCGTGTTAATAATATTTTAGGAATTTTTATTCTAAAAAACCTTTATGGAGGGTACTATGAAAAAAATAGCACTTATTCTTTGCTTGCTTATGATGTTCTCCCTCGTTGCCTGCGGCGGTGACGGAGACGAAAGCAGCGCATTTTCCACCGCATCCAAGGATGATTCCTCGGCTGCTACCTCTTCGGCTGTAAGCGATACCTCGAGCACCGCATCGGATGCTTCGAGCGATGTAAGCGACGACAGCAGCGAAGTAAGCGATGACAGCAGCGACGTTTCCGACGAAAGCGGCGACGAAAGCGATGCAGACAGCGATTTTAACGAAGACGACTTTGATTACGGCTCTCTCTTCCTTAACAAAGCGAAGACCACTCCCGTTGTTGACGGCGTTATCGGCGACGGCGAGTACACCACCGTTATCAAGTACGATGCTTCCAAGGCATACTGGAGCGCAAACTCCACCGACGGTGCAGAGGCATACAATGCTACTCTTTATATCACCTGGGATGAAGAATATCTTTATACCGCAGTTGAGATCGGCACCGGCCGTCCCAGAACCTACAACAACACCGACTATCTCCAGAACCGTCCTTATATCTTTGACAGACGTCACGTAATGTCCGCTGTCATCCTCGGCGATCCCGATGAAGACAGATATAAGCCCGATTCTGCTCAGGCAAACCCCGATGCTGACGATCCTCTCGCATGGGATTGGGGCGCAGCCTCCAACTCCAAGCTCGGTACCGAGTGGACCACCACCGCTCAGCCCGACGGCTCCAACATCTGTGCAGACCACTTCGGTAAGCTTACCCAGAGCGAAGATTACGAGTTTATCGTAGCAGTTTCCAAGCTCAACTCCGAGGTTTACGAGCAGAGAATTCCCTGGTCCGCATTGAACGATGCAGCTTCCTTTACTCCCAAGGCAGGCGCGAACATCGGTTACGCATTCTCCGCTTGCTGCGAGGAGGTTGATCTTGAGGACGACGAGGCACCTACCCCCTACGCTTGCTTCGGTGCAGGTATCGTCAACGGCAAGGCATTCTCGAGATACGTTGGCTTTATCCTTAAGGACTAATCAATACCGCTTATTTAAGGGTGCCGCGATTGCGGCATCCTTAATGTTATACTAAAACTTTTTGAAAGGTTTGACATGAAAAAGCTATTACTTATTATTTTGGCGGTCATGCTCACGGTATCCGCTTGTGCATGCGGTAACGGTACCACCGAGGAATCTGTCGGCTCATCCGAGGCGGTTTCCTCTGAGGAGAGCAAAAACAACGGGTTTGTTTTAAGCCCTATCGTAGAGAAAAAGCAGAGCTATCTCGGCGGCGAGATAAACAGAGATCAGCTTGCGACAAACGTTTTTCTTTATAAGGAATATCAGGTAAGCCGCGCCGCATCGGAATCCTATCCCAACACAAACAACAAGCTCACCAACGGCGAGTATTCCGACGTTATCTACAGCAATTTCTCTTTTGTCGGCTGGGAGGGCTCGGGCACTGTCGATATTACCTTTGATCTGGGCGACGAACAGCACGATGTTGCCGATATATCGGTCGGTTGCGGCAGAATATCGGAATACGGCATCGGGCTTCCCGGCTCGGTTACGATAAAGGCATCCGACGACGGCAGTAAATTTACCGATATATCCACGCTGAACACCCCCACCGATCTGCCCGCGAATATCAAGTACACCTATTATTTCTCGTTGCCTCAGGCGCTCAACGCGAGATACATACGCATCTCCTTTGCACGTCCCGAATACGGTATGATGTGCGTTGACGAGATAATGGCGTTTGAATACAGCGAAAGCGGTACCGTTAACACCAAGATAGACCGGCAGATAAATCTTAAGGCAACGGTACACGACTATTACAATTACGACCTTAATCTCGGGGAATCCGATGTTAAGGTAAGCGAAAGCGATGCCGATTACAACGAGCTTCGCAACCTTGCCACCCTCGAGGGTGTTGAATTTCAGATAACCCATTTCGATCCCCTTGTGATCGGTCACAGCAACACCGGAATGGACAAGATCGGCATGCTTACCGACGGAAAATACCACGGCAAGCGCATCAACGACGATTATTTTGTATTCCAGCGCGGTGCGGGACGGCACGTTGTTGCCGATCTCGGACAGGTCATGTCGGTATCGGGAATGAATATTTATTTCCACGACAAATACACCTGGGGCGTTTCCACCCCGCCCGTTTATTACATAAGCGTAAGCGAAAACGGAACCGATTGGGTGACGGTATATAACGACACCTATCCCGATTACGGCAAAACGGAGAAGATCTACGACGACAGAAAATGCGATTTCGGCAAGGAGGTCCGCGCACGCTACGTACGCCTTACCTTCCCGACAATGCCCGATCCTACGGTTTCGAGCTCGGTACACATAGACGAGATCGAGATAATGGGCAGAAAGAACCCTACAAACGCAGTTACCGCGACAGAGGACAAATCGCTTGAGTACGGCGTATATACCTCGGTTGAAAAATACGGTGTCAGCGACATACTCTTTACCGGTATCACAAACGAATACGGCGAGCACTGCGCCGAATATCACGTGGTCACCGAGCAGACAGCGCTTGAATATCTTGCCATTCTTGATGAAAACGGCAATGCGGCAGAGCTGTTTATGGACTCGTTTGCATTTACCACAAGAAATCCGCTGAGTCAGTATTCCGAACGCGAAAAGGGATTTGAATTTTTCCTTGACGAGCTGTTTTACGACGGCTTGAATATGGATGCGGTTGAGGCGGCACAGGCAAAGGTCAACGCAGATCTGGGCATCAACGAAAAATGCAAGGTCTGGATATCGGTAATCTGCCCTGTTATCGGCGACACCTTTATGGGTGAGAAGATAGAGACCGCGGAGGATTATATCAAATGTCTGAAATGGCAGGCAGACGAGGCGATAAAGAGATTCAACGCCAAGGGCTATAAGAACCTTAAGCTTGCAGGATTTTATTGGCAGCACGAATCGATGCGTCCTCATATCGAGTACTCGCCCGATCCCGCGCACGACGTTGAGGCGGCAAAGGCGTTTAACGATTATATTCACGGCAAGGGTTATCTCTCGCTTTGGTGTCCCTATTACAACTGTGCGGGACTTTATGCCAACAAGTTCCTCGGATTTGATATAACCTGCTGGCAGCCGAACCTTATGTGGTATTGGACCGAGGAGACCAGAATGTCCACCGCCGCAGAGATGGCTAAGCTTTACGGATGCGCTCTCGAGATAGAGATCGAGTACTCGGCTCAGAGCGAGCAGACTCTTAAGCTCTACCGCGATTATCTCGGTGCAGGTGTTGATTACGGATTTATCAATGCGGTCAACGCCTACTATCAGGGTGCGGTTCCCGGCGCTTATGTCGGATACAGAGATTCCGACGACGAGATACTTAAGCAGATCTGGGATGAAACGCTTATGTACGTCAACGGAACGCTTGACAGGAATTACAACACGCTGACCGAGCCGATGCCGCTTGACTCATTTGCTGACGGCGAAATAACCGTCAAGAACGGCCGAACCGGCTCCTGCGAGATAGGCAAGCTTGACAATTACACCTACCGCATATCCAAATCCCCCTTGTACGGAACGCTTACGCTTAACGAAAGCGGCAAGCTTAAGTACTACGCGATGGAGGGATATTCGGGTGAGGACAGTATCGAGGTTACCGTTTATGACGGATTCTCGGAATTCAAGACCTTTACCGTAAGCGTTACGATTACCGAATAATTTACAGTTATCAAGCTCCGAGAAAGCTCGGGGCTTGATTTTTTGTGTCCGTTTAAGATATTTTTTAAGATTAATTTAAGACTTTTTTCGGTTTCCTATTGCATATTTCGGTAAAAAGTAGTATCATATATTGATTATAATTTTCGGAGGTGTGGTTTACCTTGAACGATAATGCACAGGCACCGAAAAATGCATCGCCGCAGAGCGAGTGGGGGCTGATAAAGCAAAAGCTCGCGGCGCTGTGGGCAGACAAGCGAGGGTACAAAAAGCGCTTGCTGATATCCGGCTCCGCGTTGCTTGCGGCTTGTTTTATGTTTATCTTTTTCGGACCGTTGGAGCTGATCGCATTCAGCGGTGACTCGTTTATATATTCCTATAAAGACGTTTTGTGGGTTTTGCTTTGCGGATTTTTGATATTCTGGATAGGCGGCACGTTGCTTATTTCTCTTCTGCGCGGCAAGATATTCAACTACGTGGTATGCTCTATATTTTCGTTTGCGGTCTGCGGTTATATACAGGGCAATTTTATGAACGGCTCGCTCGGAACGCTTACCGGCGATGCTATTGCCTGGGACAGCTTGGGAACCGAGCTTACCGTAGGTGTTCTTGTCTGGGCGGGAGTGCTTTTGCTGTTTTACTTTGCAATGTATCTGCACCGCAAATTCTGGACAAATACGGTCATCTACGTTTCGGTCTTGCTTTTTGTGATGCAGCTGGTGCCGCTTATCGCCATATTCTGCGGTGCTTACGATACAAGCGGCTCGGGGTTGGGTGAAAGCCGTCTTACCACCGAGGGAATGTACGAATATTCCGAGAACGGAAACGTATTTGTTTTTGTGCTTGACCGAATGGATTTTGACTATGTCGAATCGGTTTTGGAGGAGGATGGCGAGTTTTTTGACAAGCTCGACGGATTTACCGCCTACGACAACGCGATCTCGGCATTTGCGCGCACCAAGCCGGCGCTCAACCAATTGCTTACCGGCTCCGAGGAAACGGCATACAAGGTCCCGACCGACGATTTTTACCGAGATTCCTGGTTTGAAGACGGAAAGAACATTCTCGGGGATATCGATGCTCAGGGATACTCGATGGAGTTTTATACCGATGCGGGATCGTTGTTCTCGGATGCGGATTTTATGGAGAAATACGTATCAAACGCCTCCTCCGGCTACGGCGACGTAAATGCGATGACCGCATTCGGCAAGCTGATGCGGCTTTCGGCATTCAGATACGCTCCCATATTCGCAAAGCCGTTTGTATGGCAGGATACCAACTATTACAACCAAGACGTATTAAAGCCCGATGCGACAACGACCTACACCTTTGACGATTTTGCAAACACCCGCGGCTTTAACAGCGCATCGGCGGACAGAGGCGGAAAATCTTTTAAGTTTTACCACCTTAACGGTCCGCACGCGCCCTACACAATAGACAAAAACGGAAATCTCTGCTCCTCGGGCTCGAGCGCCGCTCATCAGCTTATGGGCTGTATGACGTATCTTTACGAGGCGTTTGACAGAATGAAGGAGCTCGGCATATACGAGGATGCGACCATAATCATCACAGCCGACCACGGTGCGCATCAGGGCGATACAAATCCCGTGCTTGCGGAAACTCGCATAGGGTTGTTCTACAAGCCCTCGGGCAGTGCGGGGACCGAGCTTAAATGGTCGTCGGCACAGGTATGCACCGACAACATCCCCGCCACGATAATCAAGAGCATCGGCGGAGATTACACAAATTACGGCAGACCGCTTGATGAGATCGGCGAGGATGAGGAGCTAGTAAGAGTTTACTACAAATCGGTCACCGAATCGGGCAGCAGCAACGAGATAGGGCTTTACACCTATCACGTTATCGGCGATGCCTCCGATTTTGATAATTGGACTCAGGTGGATTACATCGATATTACAGACGATGAACATAAATTCTATTGATAAAAGAGGGTATATTATCATGAAAAAGCTTTGCACTTTGTTTACATTCGCACTTTTCTTTGTGCTTGGTATGATCGGTCTTTCGTTTACCGCAAGCGCGTATATCGATCCTTCGGCAACCACCTATCTTATCGGTGCTGTCACCGCTGTGGTCGTTGCGGGCGGTGCGGCTATCGGATTCTACTTTAACAAGCTCAAGAGAAAATTAAGCCGCAAGAAGAGCGACGAGCCGATCATCAACGCCCCCGGCGAAAGCGATGAGGTTATCGAGGACAACGGTGAGTTTGACGACCTTGACTCCGGCGCAGAGGAATAATAAAGCAAGCGGCATAAAGCCCGAGCACCGATTTTTGATGATCGCTGCCTCGGCGCTTTTGCTTGCCGCGGTTTTGAGTTTTTTCCTGCTCCGTTTTGCCGTTATTGACGGCGATTCGATGGAGGGCACGCTTGACAGCGGCGATCTTGTTGCCGTTTCGCTTAACGCATACAGAGGCGGTGCACCCGAACGTAATGACGTGATTTTGTTTAAGCGAAGCGACCTTACAAAAGGCCGTATCGTAAAGCGTGTTGTTGCTGTCGGCGGCGATGAGATAGAGATACGCGGGGGCACGCTGTACGTAAACGGCGTATCCTGCGGCGATGATATTTACCGCTTTGACGAGAGCGAAAGCTATGTGAAAACCACGGTTCCCGACGGGTGCTGCTTTGTTATAGGCGATAATTTTGCAGAATCAAACGACTCACGCCATTGGGACGATCCGTTTGTAAAATACGGGGATATAGACGGAAGAGTGCTTTTCCGTCTTTTTCCGAGCATAGATTCTATTGATTAAAAAAGCGAAGGTTTTTTAAAAATGGGTTTTATCGGCACTGTTTTGGGTACGCCGCTCGGCTACCTTATGAAATTTTGTTATGATATTATTCAGGACTACGGTCTTGCAATAATCGCATTCACCCTGCTTACAAAGGTGATACTGCTTCCGGTATCGTTGCTTGTTCAGAAAAACTCTATAAAAATGATCAAGCTTCAGCCCGAGGTCGATGCGCTTAAATACAAGTACATCGACGACAAGGATGCATTTCTCGATGCTCAGAGCGAGCTATATAAGCGCGAGAAATACAGTCCCTTTATGGGCATCGTTCCTTTGTTGCTCCAGATACCGCTTATATTCGGTCTTATCGACGTTGTTTACAGACCGCTAAAGCATATTCTTCACTTCCCGACCGACGTTATCAATGCGTTTGTTGAGAAAACGAAGGAGATAACGGGTATAACCGATCTCGGCTCCTCGCCCGAGCTGGTTGCGATGCGTTATGCCGCCAACAGTGAATACAGAGACAGCTTTTTGTCACTCGCAAACGACGAGCTTGCGGGAATCGACGTTGCATCGTATATCGACAGAATGAACTCTGTCAATATGAACTTCCTGGGCTTTGACCTATCGGCAATACCGTCGTTTGCGTTTGAGCTGCTGGTGCTCATCCCCATCTTTGCCGGCTTGAGCGCGCTGATAATGTGCATTATCCAGAACAAGATAAACGTGCTTCAGGTCGAGCAGAACGCGGTTTCGCAATGGTCGATGACGATAGTTACGATATTTATCTCTACCTATTTTGCATTTATCGTTCCTACCGCGGTGGGTGTTTACTGGATATTCGGCAACCTGTTTTCTATCCCCGTTATGTACCTTGTCAATATGATATACAGTCCGAAAAAGTATATCGATTACGACACGCTTAACAAAATGAAAGCGATGGCGAAGGAAAACGCCGCAACCGAAAAGAAAAACAAAAAGCTCTCCAAGGAGCATTACAAGCGTCTTTGCAAGGACGGAACTTTGCAGAAGATGAATCTTATGTTCTACTCCGAGCAAAGCGGCTTTTATAAGTATTTTGAGAACATTATAAACGCTCTTCTTAAAAAGACGGACGAGCCCATTTATTACATAACGAGCGACCCGAACGACCGTATTTTTGATTGCGGCATCGAGCAGATAAAGCCCTATTACATAAGCGGCAACCAGCTTATCTCGCTTATGATGAAGCTCGAATGCAAGATGGTCGTTATGACAACCCCCGACCTTGAGAAATACCACATAAAGCGCTCTAAAATGAAGCGCGACATTGAGTACGTTTATACCGATCACGGCTGTACCTCGTTAAATCTCACCTACCGTACTGGTGCATTTGACTATTTCGACACGATCTTTGCGGTGAGCAAGCATCAGGGCGTTGAGATACGTCAGATGGAGCAGCTTCGCGGAACCAAGAAAAAGCGTATCGTTAAGGTCGGCTACGGTCTTATCGATAATATGATCTCCGCATACGAAAAGAGCGAAAAGACACAAAACGAGAAGCCGACGATACTCGTTGCGCCCTCGTGGCAGTACGACAATCTGCTTGACAGCTGTCTTGACGATATGCTATCGAGCATGCTGAACGGAAAATACAGGATAATCATCCGTCCCCACCCGCAGTATATACGCCGTTTCCCCTTGCAGATAGAGGCGATAATCGAAAAGTACAAGGACCGTTTCGGCGATGATTTTATGATAGAGACCGATTTTTCGTCGAACGTCACTATATACACCGCGGACGTTGTTATAACCGACTGGTCGGCGATATCCTATGAGTTCAGCTTTACCACCAACAAGCCGACTCTGTTTATCAACACCGAAATGAAGGTGGTAAACAAGGATTTTGAAAAGATAAAGGTAAAGCCGTTCGATATCACCGCAAGAGACACGATAGGCAGATCGATAGAAAAGGAAGATGCCAAGAACATCTCGGCAGTAATAGACGAGCTTATCGAGAACAGAGACAGCTATTCCGCGCAGATAGACGAGCTTAAGAGAAGCTATTTCTACAACCTCGGCTCGAGCGGAGATGCGGCTGCCGACTATATTATCGAGCGTCTTAACCGCTTTAACGTTCAAAGCACAGCAGAATCCACCGCCGAAGAAGAATAATTGAACAATAAAAGGCCTTGCGTTTTATTGCACAGGATGTGATAAAATGCAAGGTTTTTTGTTTTTTATCATCCGAAAATGAACACCTCTTTGGTTTTTGCGGGCAAAATGTCGTTAAAATACACCATTTGCGTGTTCATTTCGGGGTGTTTTTGAACAAAGATACAATAATGCGGCTTCGCGGTTGACTTTGTTCATTTTATGGTGTAAAATATACAACAATGAACAACTACGAAAGTGCAAATGAAAATGTTACAGAGAAAGCAATTCGAAATACTGACCTTTATAGAGAAAAACGGCAAGCTCACACAGCGCGCCATAGCCGAGGGCACGGATATGTCCACCGGAACGGTAAACAAGGTGCTCGCTTCGCTTAACGAGAGCGGCTTGATCTCGGACCGCGGTATTACAGAAGCGGGCTACGAGGCGCTTGAACCCTACCGCGTAAAGCGCGCGATTTTTATCGCGGCGGGATTCGGATCGCGTCTTGTCCCCATCACGCTCAACACCCCGAAGCCGCTTGTACGCGTGCACGGAAAAAGAATGATAGAGACTCTGCTCGAGGCGGTTGTCGAAGCCGAAATAGAAGAAATTTATATTGTACGCGGATATTTGGGCGAGCAATTTGATCAGCTCCTTTACAAATACCCTAACATTAAGTTTATCGACAACACGCTATACGGCGAGGCAAACAATATTTCCTCTGCTATGTATGTGCGCCATTTGCTCGAGAACGCATACGTTATGGAGGCAGACCTTGTACTCTATAACAAGGGACTTATAACAAAATACCAATACACCTCCAACTACTTGGGCGTTCCCGTTGAGGTTACCGACGACTGGTGCTTGGAGACCAAAAACCGCATTATCACAAAACTGAAAATCGGCGGCAGGAATTGCCACCACCTATACGGTATCTCTTATTGGAACCAAGAGCACGGCAAAAAGCTCGCAGACGATATTAAGAAGGTCTACGAGATGCCCGGCGGTAAAGAGAGATACTGGGATCAGGTCGCGCTTGAGTTCTGCGCCGAGAATTATCAGGTAGAGGTAAGAGACTGTACCTTTGACGATATTATTGAAATAGACAGTTTTGCGGATCTTAAAAAATTGGATCCCGCATACAGATAAAAAACAAACAAAGGAGAACTATTATGAAAAAGCTATTTTCGATTTTACTCGCAACTCTTATGTTGGCTACCCTTCTTTGCGGATGCGGCGGCGGAAAAGAAAAGATTATCATCTACACCAGTGTTGAGGACTACGTTGTAGAGGACCTTGATGCAGTATTAAAAGAGCAGTTCCCCGATTATGAAATAAAGATCGAATATATGTCCACCGGCACTCACGCGGCGAAGCTCCTTGCAGAGAAGACCGACACCGAGTGCGACATTATTTACGATCTCGAGTACGCTTATCTCGCTCAGCTCGATGCCGAAGGTATTCTTGCTGACCTTTCGGAATATGACAAAGACATCTATTATGCAGACCTTATCGAGAGCGAAAATTATATTCCCCGCGTCCGCAGCGGCGGTGCTATTATTCTTAACACCAAGGTATTAAGCGACAAGAATCTTCCCGAGCCCACCTGCTACGAGGATCTTCTTAAGCCCGAATACAAGGGACTTATCTCTATGCCCAACCCCAAATCCTCGGGCACGGGATATATGTTCCTCAAGAGCTTGGTAAATGCATGGGGCGAGGAAAAAGCGTTTGAATATTTTGACAAGCTCACCGAGAATATTCTCGCATACACCTCCTCGGGCTCGGGTCCCGTTAACGCGCTCCTTCAGGGCGAGGCGGCTATCGGCTTGGGTATGACGGCGCAGAGCGTTATCAAGATAAACGAGGGCGCCACCTTTAAGATAGTTTACTTTGAGGAGGGCTCGCCCTTTACCGTTTACGGTCAGGCAATGATCAAGGGCAAGGATGAAAGAGAATGTGTTAAGGAAGTATTCGATTATATGGTAAACGAATACGGATACAGATATAACGAAAAGTTCGGTCCCGAAAAGCTCTTTAAGGACAAGAGCTACGAGCTCGAGAACTTCCCCAAGAACATCGTTTACAGCGATATGAAGAACAACACCATTGAAGAAAAAGAACGCCTTTTAGCGCTTTGGAAGCACTGATAGCCGAGGTTATTTATAATGGCGAGCATTAAACTTTCTATCGAAGGACTTAATATGGTCTTCGACGGCAAGACGACACTTGATAATATAAGCTTTGACGTACAAGACGGCGAGTTTTTGTCGATCTTAGGCCCCTCTGGCTGCGGTAAGACGACAATACTCCGCATACTTATCGGTCTTTTAAAGCCGACAGGCGGCAGAGTTTTTAAGGACGGCGAGGATATTACCGAAACCCACGCTTCCAAGCGCGGAATGGGTATAGTTTTTCAGAACTATGCGCTGTTTGAGAATATGACGGTGCTTCAGAACGTGGAATACGCACTTAAGATACGCAAGGAAAATAAGAGCAAGGAAGCAAAAAAGGCGGTGCGCGAGCGTGCGCTTGCCGCTATCGAAAACCTTGGGCTTTCGGAGCATATCAACAAGTATCCCGCAGAAATGTCGGGCGGTCAGCAGCAGAGAGTTGCTATTGCAAGAACGCTGGTGATGAATCCCGATATAATCCTGTTTGACGAGCCGATGTCGGCGCTCGACGTTGCCACACGTCTTACGCTCCGCAAGGAATTAAAGCGTATTCAGGCGGAGTTCGGCACCACGATGATATACATTACCCACGATCAAGAGGAGGCGTTTGCCATGTCCGATCGTATTATGGTAATGAAAGAGGCGAAAATCGAGCAGCTTGATACCCCCGAGAATATCATCAAGAGCCCCGCAAACGATTACGTACGCGAATTTGTGCTTGATAATCTCAAAACAAAGATTGATTCGCTTGCGAAATACGTGAGGGACTGAGTATGAGCGAAAAGACGGTTACAACCCCGCGCAGTAAAAGCGGCAAGCCGATATATTCCGATATTACCAAGATAGTTCTTGCGTTGGTTTTCATCGCGCTCGTTTTTATTCCGCTTGTTCGGATGTTCACATATCTCGATATCGAGAGCATAAAAAAGGTCGCATCGGCACCTACGTTTTTCACCGCCGTTAAAAACTCGGTGGTATCTGCGGTGATCGGAACGGCTGTTACGGTAGTTATCTCGTTTGCGCTCGCGGTGGCGATACAGCGCACGAGGATCAAGCTTAAGGGCGTTTTCGGCATTATACTTACCCTGCCGATGCTCATACCCTCTATTTCAAGCGGTATGGGACTTATAATCCTGCTCGGCAACAACGGTGTGCTCACCCGATTGCTCGGCTTGGAAAGCAATATATACGGTTTAAAGGGTATTGTTCTCGGCTCTGTCGTTTATGCGTTCCCTGTGGCGTTTTTGATGCTGTCCGACGTTATTCGTTATGAGGACGGATCGCCCTACGAGGCGGCTGAGATCTTGGGCATACCCAAATACAGACAGTTCTTTGCGATAACCCTCCCCTATCTGAGAAAGCCGTTGATAAGCGTTGTTTTTGCGATATTTACGCTTATTATTACCGACTACGGTGTACCGCTTATGGTAGGCGGAAAATACACTACGGTAGCAACGGTTATGTATCAGGAGGTTATCGGTCAGCTTGATTTCGGCAAGGGTGCGGTCTACGGCACGATATTGCTTATACCCGCAATTGCGGCGTTTGTTATCGACCTTCTTAACAAGGATAAGGGCAATATGACATTCGTTACAAAGCCCTGCAAGCAAGCCGACGGTATTGTTGCAAAGGCGGCGGCATATATCTACTGCGGAGCGGTTGCCATACTTACCCTGCTCCCCATCGCATCGTTTATCATCCTTGCGTTTGCAAAGAACTATCCCAACGATCTGAGCTTTACCTTTGCAAACGTGGTAAAGACCTTTAATTTAAAAGCCGATTCTTATCTGTTCAATTCGGTCATCATCGCCTTGCTTTCGGCGGTGTTGGGCGTAATCATCGCGTTTATATCGGCATATCTTTCGGCGAGAATGAAATCGCCCGCATCGAGATTTTTGCACCTTTCGTCGATAACCTCGGCGGCGATACCCGGTGTGGTGCTCGGCTTGTCTTACGTGCTCGCCTTTAACAAAACACCGATCTACGGCACGCTGATCATACTTGTGCTGGTAAATATGGTACACTTTATCTCATCGCCGTATCTGATGATGTACAACTCCTTCTCGAAGGTGAACGAAAACCTTGAGGGCACGGCGGAAACGCTTGGGATCGGAAGAATACATCTGATAAAGGACGTTCTTATTCCGCAATGCAAGGGAACGATATTTGAAATGTTCTCATACTTTTTTGTAAACTGTATGATGACGATTTCGGCGGTTTCTTTTCTTGCAAACACAAGCAACAAGCCGATTTCGCTGATGATAAATCAGTTTGAGGCGCAGGCGCAGTTTGAATACGCGGCGGTTGTTTCTATTATGATACTTGCCGTTAACCTTATCGTAAAAACGGTTGTTTATCTGTTGAACCGAAAAGCAGCAAAATAAAAAAAGACGTGGCTGGCGCATAACAGCCACGTTCAGTTTGCAGACAAAGTCTGCAAACTGAGCAGAGTGAGAGAAATGAGGATATTTTTGAAAAAAAGCGAGCGTTAGCGTACGATTGTACGGTAGTCGAGCTTTTTGTCAAAGCCCTTGAAAATACAATAAAAAATAATATTCCTTATGAAAAGAAACAGAGCTTCAAAGTAATAGTAATAGTGAAGCTCTGTTGTTCTTATATTATTTTCTTTCAAGGGCGTAAATAGACCATTTGTCTTCGCTCTGACGTGGCTGATATGTAACAGCCACGTTTTTTACTCCCCAACACATACAGAATATCACAGAGAAATGCAAATGTCAATACAAAAATGTGCGTTATGCCCATTTTCTGCCATTTGCATAAATTATTTTAGTTAACTTTGTATAATTCGTGTATTGAAAACAGGGTTTTTATATGGTATTATAAAGGCGAAGAAAGGAAGTGAGTCCAATGTACAGGTAAAGCCCAAAACAAAGAAAGGAAGTATAGACCGATGTACAGATAAGCTCGGAACCAAAGGATACAGATTAAAGAAGAACCGACAAATCAGAACGAAGTAAGCAAGAGAAACACTGAATGCAACAGAACAACAAACAGGTTGAGATTAGTATAAAGTACAGAGAAAGAGAGTGTGTTCGATTCCCATGGGCTCCATAAAATAGGACCCGCGTAAGATGCTTAACTGCAAAGCCGAGCAGTGTCAAAGGACGTTTCACTTACGAAACAAGCTATTATATGAGGCAAATGACGGACGGAACGGTAGGTATCTGACGTAAAAAAACAAGAAAGAGAGGTAACCACAGATGTTGGATATTAAGACAGAAAATAAATAACCCTTGGTTGTAACATAGATCATGCAACCAAGGGTTATTTTTTTATATTGAATCGATAGCATTAAGAAAACGGTCGATCTCTCGGCGGTTATTTTTTTTTGAAAGCGACAACCGCACCCCGCCGCTCTCGTAGCTGCCAAGAGTAAGATGCGCGTTCGGCGCACAATGGAATCCCGCACGCAAAGCAAAGCCCTTTTCCGACAGAGTATATGCAAGCTCCTCGCAATCGATGCCTTTTTTATTAAAAAGAAGCACCGGAACGTATCCGGAAAAGCTGCTCCGATCAGGCGCACCGTATGTGATTATGTCAACCTTATCGTGCATTGAATTTACAAGATGCTCAAACAGATCGTTCTCTTTCGAATCAAATTCAAGCTCATCGAGCGCCGCCGAAAGTCCCGCGACAGCATAGACGTTCATAGTTCCCGACTCCAACCGTTCGGGATAAACCTCGGGCATATCAAGCGATTTTGAGTCGGTTCCAGTTCCGCCCTCGATAAGCGGTTCTATAACAACGTCGCTGTAGGGATTTATTATCAATGCGCCCAAGCCCATTGGTCCGAAAAGTCCTTTATGAGCAGGAATACAGATTATGTCAACCCCAAGAGCGACGATATCAACAGGTATATGCCCTGCCGTCTGCGATGCATCGAGTATAAAAACAGCATCATCGGGGAGAATGCTTCTTAAGCGTTTTATCGGGAGTATTTTTCCGCAAACGTTGGAGGCGTGGGTTATAACGGCATTGGTGACGGAATTACTGACAGACAACAGATTTTCGCAGGTGTTGTCATCGTTTGCCACGTCAACCGCAAACTGCTTTACCACCGTTTCCCTGTTCATCCTCAGCGTGTGCAGAGGCCGCATTACCGAATTATGCTCCATTGAAGAAACGACGGTAACTCCGCCTATACGGTTCGTGCCTTTTATGGCGATATTAAGCGCTTCTGTAGCACCCGAGGTAAAAATCACACATTCGGGGCGGGTGTTAAACAGGTTCGCAAGCTTTTTTCGGCAATCATAGACGGTTTTTGCCGAATTTATCGAATATATATGACCGCTTCTGCCCGAATTTCCGCACTTTTTTATCGCATCGGTCATCGCCCTTGCAACCGAGCTCGGCTTTGGATAGCCGGTAGCGGCATTATCAAAATATATCATTTTTCCTCCGCACTCCCTATGATCGGTATCCCCGCAGAAATTATCAGCGAGTGCGCTTTTTCGTACACTGCCTCAGCCACACCGATGCCGTATCCGCATCCGCGCACGCTTTTGACCGCCTTTGACCGTGTTATTTTTGCATACACACCGTTGTTTTTAAGAAGCTCCTGTGCCTTTAATGCATAAGTTATCGACGATAGGACGATTACCCTTTTCATATTTTTCACTCCCTGATATATAATATGAAAAAGACACAAAAAAGGTTTTCGGATACCGATATTCAAGTAAGAGATTTGGCATATTCTTTGGAAAAAGACAGAGGGATCGTAATAAAACAACCCCTCAGCCAGCGTTGCTGCCGGCTCCCCTTGCACAGAGGAGCCGTACGCAGAATATTAATTTGTAAAGAATGCCTGAGATGCGCGGTACATCTCGTAGATATCGTATTTCGAGGCAAGCTCGTTGACCGAGTGCATCGAGAACAGAGGAACACCGCAATCAACGACCTCGATACCGTAGTGTGCAATATCCGCCGCAACGGTGCCGGCACCGCCCTGATCGACCTTGCCGTACTCGCCTACCTGCCATGCAACACCCGCCTCGTCGAACATTCTTGTTACCTTTGACATAGTCTCGGCAGAAGCATCCGAGCAGCCGCCCTTGCCGCGATTGCCGGTGTATTTGCTGATTACAACGCCCTTATGGAGATATGCCGAGTTAAGCGGCTCGTATGCATCGGCATAGCAGGGATCAAATGCACCGCCTACGTCTGCGGAAAGGCAGATACTGTTGCGCTTGCAGGCATAAAAATCGCTGTCGGTGGAATCGCAAAGACCGTGGATAAAATCACAAAACGTCTCGCTCGCCATACCGGTCACACCGTAGGAGCCGATCTCCTCCTTATCGGCAAGCATTACGATAGAGGTAAGCTCGGGGGTGTCGCCGTCGATAAGCGCGCGGAGTGCGGGATAGCCGCAGATACGGTCGTCATGACCGTATGCCGATATAAGCGCGCGGTCAAAGCCGACCTCACGCGACATAATTGCGGGAACGGCAGTAAGCTCGGCGGTAATCAGATCGCGCTCGGTGATGCCGTATTTTTCGTTAAGGATAGAAAGCACCTTAAGCTTAACTCCGCCGTCATCATCGATAGGCATAGAGCCGTTTATTATATTCAAGCTCTCGCCGGGGACAAACTCGGACGCCACCTTGCTCATCTGGTCCTTGCCGATATGAGGCATAAGGTCGCTGATATAGAAAACCGGATCGTTTTCATCCGCACCGATGTTTATATCAACGCGGGTACCGTCTGCGCGGTAAACAACGCCGTGAAGCTCAAGCGGAATGGCGGTCCACTGATATTTTTTGATACCGCCGTAATAATGCGTTTTGAAATATGCGATGCCCGTATTCTCGTAAAGCGGCTGGGGCTTTAGATCAAGACGGGGCGAATCGATATGCGAAGCGATAATGCGCGAGCCCTCGGACAACGGCTTTTTGCCGATGACCGCAAAGAAAACGCTCTTCTCGTGGTTTACATAACACACCCTGTCGCCCGCCTTTAGCTTATCGCCGAAGGTATAGGGGACAAACCCCTTGGCAATCGCCTCGCCCTCGGTGTAATTAACGGCGGTACGCTCGGTCTTTGCGTGGTCGATAAAATGGCGGTAATCCTTGATAAACGCCTCTACTTTTAGCAATTCTGCCTCGTCAGCGGGAATGGAATACGGCTTTTTAAGCACAAGCTTTTCGGCTTCTTTTCTGTCCATAATTTATTCTTCTCCGTTATAATATATTTTGATATACTTTTCGTATCTTGTGTTGACTCGGTTTACATAATTATCAGTCTCGTCAAGTGGGATATGTTTTAACGTCTTGCCGTCGTCGGAATATCTTGTATCGTTAAGCCAATTTGCAACCCTGCCGTGTCCCGCGTTATAGGCGGCTATGGCGGTATCCTTGTCGTCGAACCGATTTATAAGATGATGAAGATAGTAGGTACCGTATTTTATATTCGTCTCGGGATCGGATATATCGCCCGTCGGCTCCTTTTCGCCCATGAGGCGAGAAAGCCAATCAAGCGTATCCGGCATTAATTGCATCAGACCGACAGCACCCGCAGAGGAGCGCGCATCGGCATCAAACCCGCTCTCTGTAAGAATGACGGCATAGATAAGCGCCTCCTCTACCCCGTATTCCGCCGAATATTTTGAAACGTATTCCGCATACTCGCGCGGGTAGAGCTTTTGTTCGATAGTGTCGGCAAAATATACCGCTAAAACGCCAAACGCCAGCAGAAGCAGGCAGATAACAAACAGCTTTGATTTTTTCAACAGTCGTTCTCCGTGATCATTTTTATAAGCTCGCGTGAGCCGCTGATAAACTCGTCAAGCGATGAATCGTTATAGATAACAAAATCGCTGTTCTCGACAAGAAAATCGGTTGTCGGCTGATTTGAGAGGCGTGAGTATGCCTCCTCCTCGCTGATGCCGTCACGCATAACGATCCTTTTGACCGATTCGTTATCGGGAGCGATTATTGCGACGATAAGATCGCACTTTTCGTCCAACCCACTCTCAAAAAGCGTAGGGGCATCGAGGATGACCGTATCACTCCCGTCACAGTGCGAAAGTATGCTCATAACCTCGTTTGAAATATGCTTGTGGGTGATTTTATTTAAAAGCGCAAGCTTTTCTTTATCCGAAAATACTATCGGAGCGAGATATCGGCGGTCGAGCGAATCGTTTTTTATGACCTCGCCGCCGAAATGCAGGGCTATTTCCAAAAGGCAATCCGACCGTCTTGAAACAAGCTCCTTATAAACGGCATCGCAATCGATGACCTTTAAGCCCTGCTCAAGCGCCGCTTTGCAGAAAATTCCCTTTCCGCTGCCGCTTCTGCCGCAAAGTCCTATCAATCGCATAAGCCGATGACCTCCTCGATCCTTGCCCTCGGGAACGAGCCGAGGCGAAGTATCTTCGGCTTTTCACCGACAAGCGAAACTATGGTAGACTCCAGCCCGAGCTCGCTTTTTCCGTCGGCTATGATTATATCGGCTATTTCGCTTACCGCATTGAGCGCATCAACGTCGGTTGCGCTTTTAAAGCCCGAAATATTTGCGCTGGTGGCGGCAATCGGCTTGCCGAATGTGCGCGATATCTCCAAAAAGGTCTTATCCGAGGGAAACCTTAATCCAACCGTATCCCCGCCCGAAAGCGCGATTTTGGGCAAGATCCCCTTTGCTTGAACTACCAGAGTAAGCGGTCCGGGAGAAAAGCGCCTGATAAGCTCGCGCGAGAGATCATCAAGTATTGCGATCTCCTCTGCCATATCGATGCCCGAAATATGCATAAGCAGAGGTTTATCGTACGGGCGCTGTTTTTTTACATAGAGATCGTTTATCGCCGATTCGTTAAATGCATCGGCGCCGATGCCGTATACCGTCTCTGTCGGGAAAACGGCAAGACCGCCCGTATTCAGCACGCTTGCTGTTTCGTTTGCGGCGGTTTTAAGGTTATTTTCATCGATATTAAAGAAACGAGCAGACAAAACGATCACCCCTTTTAACAAATTATATCACAACGTGCATCCTTTTTCCACAGTTTAAAGAAAAAAACTATTGAATATATACCTTTTCTTTGATATAATACAGGAAGTACTGTTATTGGAGAACGAAATGCCGATAAAAATACCTATGTCATTACCCGCCGCCGAGGCGCTGATAAAAGAAAATATATTCGTTATGGACGAGGCACGCGCCGTTAAGCAGGACATCCGCCCGCTTAAGATAGCCATAATGAACCTTATGCCCACCAAGATAGTGACCGAGACTCAGTTTTTGCGTCTGCTGTCGAACACTCCGCTGCAGATAGACATTACGCTTCTCAACACTGCATCACACGTATCGAAAAACACCTCCGAGGAGCATCTCGAGACCTTTTACAAGACCTTTGACGAGGTCAAGCACGAGAAGTTTGACGGTCTTATAATCACCGGCGCTCCCGTTGAGCTGCTTGATTTTAACGACGTTGATTATTGGGACGAGCTGTGTGAGGTCGTTGCCTGGGCGAAAAAGAACGTATACTCGACTATGTACGTTTGCTGGGGTGCTTATGCGGGGCTTTATATCAACCACGGTATAAACAAGATCGCGCTTGACAAAAAGGTATCGGGTGTATTCAAGCACAAAAACCTTGTGTCCGAATATCCGCTTATGCGCGGCTTTAACAAGGAATTCTCGGCACCGCACTCGCGTTACTCGGGCGTTAAGCGCGAGGATATTGAGAAAGTTGACGACCTTTTGATACTTGCCGAGTCGGAGGAGGCGGGCGTTTATATGGTCGCAAACAAAAACGGACGCGAGTTTTTTGTTACCGGTCATTGTGAGTACGACGTTGACACGCTGAGAAACGAGTACGAGCGCGACGTTTTAAAGGGCATCAACCCCGAGATTCCCAAGCACTACTTCCCCGACGACGATCCTACAAAAGAGCCGATGATGACCTGGAAGGCACACGCGCATCTTTTGTATGCGAACTGGCTTAATTATTTCGTATATCAAAATACGCCTTACGATTTGAATGAAATGTTGAATTAAACGAAAAGAGCAACTATTTACAGTTGCTCTTTTTTGATTGAAAAACAAACTGTTTTTCACGATTTTAATTTCTAAATATTATATTGTTCCGATGTAGCAACGGGTGATGTATGGATATTCGACAGTTCCGTTTGTTTGATATTTTTCAAACACCTCTTCTATGGATTCTATATAGTCATTATATATCAAGTCGTTTTCTTTCGGTGCGTACGACGAGGAAAGATTCCTTGCAATAAAATCCTCACGAGTATAAACAAGATTGTTGCAAAACTCTACCAGTTCAAATTCGCCATTGAAGAAATCCGAGAATGCTTTTTTTGAAAAATCAATCCCGTTAGACGAACCCTTGAAATCCTTACAGTATTTTTTGTTGACCGCAAAGTTGTCTTTGATAATTTCGCTCTCACTATCTCTGTCGTTCCAAACGAGAATCACTTTTCCGTTGGGTTTCAAAATTCGTTTACATTCTTTTTTGAACAATCCTCTGTCGAACCAGTGGAACGCTTGCGCGACAGTTATGAGGTCGATGGAACTGTCAGAAAGTAAAGTATTCTCTGCGGTTGCGTTTATAGAAGAGATATTTGTAATCGCTTTATATTTTTCTTCTGCCTTGATACGCATATCTTCATTTGGTTCAACCGCAAACACCGAATTTACAAATTTAGATAATGCGATTGTGAATATACCCGTTCCCGAACCGATATCAGCCGCAATAGTATCCTTATCTATAACTCTTTCAGCTAAAAGATAACTAAATAACGCATCGGGATAGTTTGGTCTTGCTTTTGAATAGACGTTTCCTTTTGAATCGAATTTATTTGTGTTCATTTAATCCCCTAAATCCTTTTGCATATAGATCTCAGATTGCATTGTTCCGTCTTTTAACATAAAGGCGTTAGGGCGTTTACAAACAATTTCAAATCCGTATTTTTCGTAAAGATTTATCGCTCTTTCGTTACCGTCGAGAACTCCCAACTCAATTATTTTAACGCCGCGTTCCTTTGCAATTCCAATCATTTCTTCAAACATTCCAGAACCGATACCCAAGCCCCAATAATCTTTCAATACCGAAATACCGATTGTTGCCAAGTGCTTTGTTTTTATGCCGTTCCCAAAATTGATTTGACAATTGCCCGCGATAACGTTGTTGATGTAACAAACAATGCAAACGCCGTTTGCAGCAACGGCAAAATTATTTATCCATCTTTGCTCTTGCTCAACGGTTATGTTCCATTCCTCAGGATACCGCGTTAAGTAATCGGTTTCACCGCAAGCTCGTTTAATCATATCAAGCAATTGTTCCGCATCGGTTTCAACAGGGCTTTTTAAAATAACAGTTTTTCCGTTTTTTAATATTATTTCTTTTTCTGTGAATATCATATTTTACTCCTTTGTATTGTATTCAAAATAAGCGTTTGTAAAATGCAAACGCTCGAATTATTAGTAATCGATTTTAAATTTGTCTTTAATGATTTTCGCAACAGTTTCAGGCGATAGATTTGTGTTGTCTATTTTAATATAGCTTTCAAACGGAAGTTTTTCTCCGTCGTAAGAATTCAAGCGATGCCTTTCGTTTGTTCTTCGCATCTCGGCTTCGCTGAATTCGATATTTTGTTTTGATTCTTTATGATAAAGACGGTTTTCGCTTTTGTTTCGCTCTATTCGTTCATCGAACTCGGCACACAGTTCAACCACATGACATTTTCCGCCGTTAGTTTCGAATAGTTTTATAATACTATTCAAATAATCAAATTCCGATTGCACGTCAAAGTCGCACATGAATGTAAAAATCAAACCTTTGAAATTACCTTTTGCGAACAAGTTGAAAACTGTTTCGCGTATTGCCTGGTTCAGTATTTTGTATTCGGTATCAGAAAAATCAAAAAGTTTTCGAGCCAGCTCGATCGACATATGATTGTGAAATAATCTTAGTCCGGTTATTTTTTCAAGCTCCTGACCAACGGTCATTTTACCAACCGCGTGCGGACCGATAATTATTACAAGAGTTTTATCCATGATACTTTTCCTTTCTCGAAACCGCAAGCACGTGTCCTGACAACCCAATAATTTCTTCGTGCGTGTCTAACATTCTAACGGTTTTCATAAGCACTTCTTTTGTTTCTTTATTTTCTAATAGTTCGTCAAGATTAGGTGCGAGCCATGCGCCTCCCATTACACCGTGAATGGACAAAGTGTTAAATCCGCCACGCTGTAATTCATCCTTTAACGCTTTAACTGTATGAAAATGAGAACTGCCTAATCCATTTGAGATTTTTCTTTCGGGGTTTATATAACAGCCGTCGGTTAATGCTCGCTCAAACATTGATATGACATTGGGATTGTCAAGCTCGCAAGCTTTATTATCATCAAAATTGCGATATACAGTTATGCGATGAAGCAAACCGCCGTAAGGAGTTAGTGCTGCCGAGAACAAAATGCCGTTATCTTTCAGCAAACGATAGCTTTCTTTTACGGCGAGTATTCGTTCTTCATATTCTGTGATGGAATATAGCGGACCCATTAGTAAAACAGCATCCGCACTTTTGCTTTTTCGAGGTATTGAACGAGCATCGCATACTTCCGCTGATTCCAAATGAACATTTGGATATTCGTGTTTTAATTCCTCGCTCATTTTAATGTTGGTTCCCGATATGTCGAATAAATGTACATCATATCCAAGTGATGCAAGCCACCAAGCGTATTCGCCGTAACCTCCGCCGATATCGTAAATTACAGCGGGAGGGGTGGGCAGTTTATCATTTAGTATTTCTTTCGTTCGTTCAAATTCAATGATTCCAATTCCTGTTCTTAAACGGTTTCTTTCAATTCCGGCATTGTATCCTGCCAGTACAGTTGTGTCGATTGTTTTCATAAGTAACTCCTTGTTTTAGTTGGTGATATTGTTGATCGTTATCGTCATCTTGGTGAGAGATAGATTGTTCTGACATGATACTTGCCTCCTTTTTCTGAAAATAAAAAACAGTGTAAATCGATATCTCGACTTACACTGTATATGTACCGCTATTCAATAAACTTATAAAAAGATTATAAAGAATTTTGGGTACGACAATGTAAGCCCGACGAATGCCAATCTTGGCGATCCGCTTGGGGCATGTTCACGGTATTCATAAGGTTGATGAACATATAAGCCATTGCCGTAGTCCTTTCAAAGATTTTTGTTAATATATCACACTTTTTATGATTTGTCAACAGTATTCTTCATTTCGCGTATTCGGTGCCAAGCAAAGCCGCGCCTATTATACCGCCGTTGCCGTTTAGCGAGGTGGTTGCGACGGTGCAGGTCTTATAAAGCTTATCGGCAAAAAGATCGATAAGCGTTTGTCCCTGATTGGCGATACCGCCTGCTATGGCGATAACCTCGGGCTGAAAAATATGGATAAGACTGTTTATCGCATCGGCAAGGTCGTTGCCGTATTGTGCGAGTATCTTCTTTGCCTCGGGGCATCCCTTTTCCGCCGCATCAAACACGGTTTTTCCGTTTATACCGTCTTTTGCAAGCGAGGCAAGAATACTGTCGGGTTGCTCGGCAGAAACACGCTCTGCCGCCTCTATCAGCGCGGTGGCGGAGGCATACTGCTCGAAGCAGCCGTGGAGTCCGCACTCGCATTTGGGACCGTTACGGTCGATAACGATATGACCGAGCTCGCCGGCGCGTTTATTATGACCGCGAACGATCCTGCCGTCAACGATCACGGCACCGCCGATACCTGTGCCGAGAGTAATAATAAGCGTATCGCTCGTTCCCTTGCACACGCCCGCCGCGTGCTCGCCTATAAGCGCGCAGGTGCCGTCGTTATCGATATAGCAGGACAGACCAAGCGCCTCGCCCACCTTGATCGCAACCGGCTCGTTTACAAACGGGAGGTTGCCTGCGATAACCACCATTCCCCTATCCGAATCCACTCTGCCGGCAGAGCCGATGCCTATCGATTCCACATTATATTTATTGCACAGATCACGGCAACAACCGATAATGCCGTTTATAATTCCCTCGGAGGTCGCGTTCTCTCCCGTGGGGATCCTATGCTTTTCGACCACCTTAAAATCACTATCGACCACACCCAGCTTTACGCTTGTGCCGCCGATATCGACACCGATCCTGTAAGTCATTATTTACACCTGTTTCCTTTTACAAATACCGCCTTGATATTAAGCTCGCTGTCGCAAACGACAATATCGGCACGCTTACCGAGCGAAATAACGCCGACCTTATCATCGATCCCCAGCGCTTTTGCGGGATTTTTTGATGCCATAACCGAGATATCGGAAAGCGGAATACCCATTTTTAACAAATTTCTTGCACCTGCAAGCATACTCACACAGCTACCCGCTATCCTGCCCTGCTCATTACGGCAGACACCGTCCTTTACGACGCGCCTTTTGCCGTTTACAACAAACTCGCCGTCGCCCAAGCCCGACATAACGCCGGTATCGCTGACAAGCGTAATACCCTCTGCACCCTTTAGCTTATATGCCATTTTTATGACCGGCGCATCAACGTGAACGAGGTCGCATATCAGCTCGCAATTGACTCTGCCATCGGTAAGCACCGCGCCCAGAACACCGCTCTCGCGGTGGGAAAGCGAGCGCATGGCGTTAAACAGATGCGTTGCCCTGCTCGCGCCCGATCCGATTGCCGAGATCGCTTGCTCATAGGTTACATCGGTATGTCCTATCGACACATTTACGCCGTATTCGCAGGCGGTTTTTATTGCCTCGAGCGCGTTTTCGCGCTCGGGTGCTATTGTCATTATCTTTAATTTATTTTTGCCGGCAATCGCCATTTTTGCAACCGATGCCTTATCGCATTTGATATCGGGCGGCGACATTACTCCGCTTTTTACAAACGAAACGAAAGGTCCCTCGATATTGATGCCCTCTACCGTTGCGCCGTTTGCATCCCTATCCATCTCACGCAGGATATTCTGCTCTGCAAGCACGATATCCTCTATCTGCATAGAGCGCACCGTTGCGGCAAAGGAGGTCACGCCCTCGCTCGCAAGCCAGACACGTGCAGGCGTAAAATCCTCGTTATCCGAGGCAAACTCAACCCCGACACAGCCGTGGATATGCGTATCGATAAAACCCGGAATAACGTAGCATCCCGATGCATCAAAGGCATCTTTACTGTCACCAAGCGAACCGAGAACGGTTATAATACCGTTCTCGATCTCTATATCGGTTTGTTCAAAGCTGTTATTTACAAGAACATTACCGTTTATTATACGCATTTAAATTACTTCCCCTCGATAGCGCGGATCATTCTCTGCAGGTTCTCGGTACCGATACTTATTGCATCCATTACCGGCTCAAGTCCCTCGAACTCGAGCGAAACATATCCGTCGTAGCCCGAATTGCGAATAGCGTTGAGCATCTGATACGTAGGAACGTCGCCGTGACCGAAGATGGTTGCACGTCTGTAATTACCGCCGCGCGATACGTTATAGCCCCTGCCGGGGTTAAAGGACATACCCGATTTTGTAAAGGCGTCCTTTGCGTGAACGTGAACGATAAGGTCAAGCAGCTTGGATGCCGAGGTATAGCAATCCTCATCCACACCGCCGAAGTTGCCTACATCGCAAAGGAAGCCGTAGTTTTTATTATTTACTGCGGCAAAAAGCTCTACCATTCTGTCGCTGTCCTGCATCAATCTGCCGTGATTCTCGGAGCAGGTCATAACTCCCTTTGACTTTGCGTAATCCGCAACTCTTGAGATAGCGGGTGCGGCAACCTCGATAACGCTCTTATAGGTCTTAACGCCGTCAAAGCCCTCAAAGCTCTGATAGCTCCAAGCGATATCGTGGCGGAGCAGAGGAATACCGCATTCCGATGCGATATCGATATGCTTGCAAATACGCTCGATCTCTGCCTCTGTATCCTTTACGAAAAAGTTTGCGCCGGTAGTGTATATCGGAACCTCAAGTCCGACCTTTTTTGCGTGCTCGGTCAATGCAAGAGCATAATCAAGCGCGGTATATCCCTCGGGCGCGGTATTATCGTCGAGAACGAACTCAACGCCGTCACATCCGAGCTCTTTTGTTTTATCTATCGCATCAAAGCGGGTAAAGCCGTCGGCATAAAGACGGTGGTAGCTATAGGTACTGATACAACTTTTCATATTTACTCTCCTATTACGATTTCTCTGCCCTGCTCGGCGGAATCATAGATCGCCTGCAGCATTCTCTGCATATCGACCGCCTGCTCGATAGGATATTTGGTTTGCTTGATACCCTTAAGAACGCAGTCGGCAAAGTGCTCGATCTCGAGCTTGAATTTATCGTTTGCATCACACACGGTAACGCTATCGGTAGAGAGATACTCGTTTCTCTCGCCGTAGATGACAAGCGGTTCTACCGTCGCTCCCGCCTTTGAGCCGCAGACCAAGGTCTCGTACTTTTCGGGTGCGTTTATCGCCCAGCTCGCCTCGAACACCATAGTTGCGCCGTTATCAAAATGGATAACGCCTGCTCCCGAATCCTCGCAATCAAACTTATTATCGGGGCTGGGGGTACCGTGCCATCTGGAAACGCCCTTTGTCTGATAATCGCCGATCTTATTAAACACGTTAGCCGAAACGCGAACCGGCTTCGGTGTACCCATAAGGTACCAAGCGGCATCGATACGGTGAACACCGATATCTATAACAGGGCCGCCGCCCGAGGTCTTTTTGTCGGTAAACCAGCCGAGCGGTGTGCCGCGCCGGCGGTTATAGCTTGTTTTGGAGTAATATACGTCGCCGAACTCGCCTCTGTCATACATCTCACGGAGATACATATTTGCATAACCGAATCTGGAGGGAACGGCGAGGAAGAATATAATATCGTTTTCCTTTACCGCCTTTTCCATCTCGAGTGCATCGTCCAAACTCATAGCAAGCGGTTTTTCGCACATTACGTGCTTACCCGCCTTTGCGGCAGTGATAAGGCAGGGTGCGTGTGCATTATTCCAGGTACAGATATCAACCGCATCGATATCCGCCTTTTCGAGCATTTCCTCGATAGAACCGTATACCTCGGGGATACCGAACTGCTCCGCCACGTTTTTTGCGCGCTCGAAATCGATATCACATATAGCCGCGGGGATACAGTTTGCACATTTCTTGTATGCGGGAAGGTGGGCATTAGCCGCAATATTACCTGCGCCTACAACGCCGATTCTTAACTTTTCCATTATGCTTTCTCCTAAAAAATACATTATTCAGTGCTTATAAAACATATAGCACATTACCCGATAAAAGTCAACCGAATATAAAAAAATGCACCTTCTTTTGCTGAACCGTGCATACAATTCAGGCACAAAACGCCCGATATTGATTTTTTATATGTTTTATGATAAAATATTTTAAGGAGGTGTTTGTATGGACAATACATCAAGCGGCAGCTTTTTCGAAGCTACAAAAAAGCACGCATCGTCAGGTTTGTTCCTATTGGGCGGGATATTTGATTTTTTGAGTGCCGGAATTTTATTTTTTATGATATTTTTCGATATCATACACGATATACGATATTGGCTGACACATGACAACTCGGCTGACATCCTTTTTACAGTTGTATTTTTGATATTGATCGTCGCCTTTTTTCTTTCATCTGCATTGTCTTTATTCGGTGTATTTTCCGCACGGCGATTTTACCTCGGAAAAAGCAGCTTTAACGGATTGCGGATAGTTTATTATTCGCTGTATGCATCGGCAACATTGTTTGTGATAACCTATTTGTTATATTTTCGGCACAAAATGAGCGTGCCGTTTATTATCGCAACAGTATTTTTGTTTTTGGCGATATTCTATTGTGTAAGCATTTTTGCTAAAAACATCAATGCAATTATAACCCCTTTGAAATCGACGCAGCCGATAAAGATCAAATCAGCAAAAATCGTTTTGATCGCAATCGACATTATCTTGGCTCTTGCTATTGTGGGGTTAGTCATATTTTACTTTTATTCCTTCTTCACAACTGTTTTGAAATTGCTTGATATGACCTACTTTATCAACTACTACGGCGATTATTCCACCTTGGGCATTTCACTGTTCGTCTTTAGATTTCCTATAGTGCCGAAATTGATCTCAAATCTGATGTATACGGCGTTAATATCGTCTTATGACAAAGATATTTCTAAAATACAATAAAACAAAAGGACGGAATTGATCTCCGTCCTTTTCTTTATAAGCTTTTAACTTATTATTCAGCCGCTGCTTCTTCCTTGACCTCGGCCTTTACTGCCTTTTTGGTGGTCTTCTTAGCGGGCTTCTTTTCTTCTGCCTTGGGCTCTTCCTTCTTCTCTTCCTTTGCGGTGTAGAGAGACTCGGCACCAACGAGCTCGATGATTGCCATTTCGGCACCGTCGCCGCGTCTGGGGCCTACCTTAAGAACACGGGTGTAACCGCCGTTTCTTTCGTCGTAGAGAGGAGCGATCTTGGTGAAGAGTTTATATACGACGCTTTCCTTCTTAAGAAATGCGATCGCCTGTCTTTTTGCGACAAGGGTGTTTTTCTTGCCGAGAGTGATCATTTTATCAGCAAGTGCGCTGACTTCGGCAGCACGGGTAACGGTAGTTTCGATTCTTCCCTTTTCGAGAAGGAAGGTAACCATACCCCTGAGCATAGCCATTCTATGCGCAGTAGGTCTGCCTAATTTTCTTGTTCCGGGCATTTCCTTTGCCTCCTTATTTTATTCTGCCAGAGGTTTAGTCATCCGATTTACGAAGCGACAGACCAAGGGACTGAAGCTTCTGGATAACTTCTTCAAGCGATTTTTTGCCGAGGTTTCTGACCTTGATCATATCCTCCTCGGTTCTGTTGGTAAGGTCTTCTACGGTATCGATACCCGCTCTCTTTAAGCAGTTGAAGCTTCTTACAGACATATCGAGCTCCTCGATAGTCATTTCGAGTACCTTTTCCTTGATCTTTTCTTCTCTCTCTACCAAGAATTCGGTATTCTTAGCTTCGTCGGAGAGCTCGATAAAGAGATTAAGATGCTCGTTAAGGATCTTCGCTGCGAGGGATACTGCCTCCTTGGCATTAATGGTGCCGTTGGTGGTAACATCCAATTCTAGCTTGTCAAAGTCGGTTATATTGCCGACACGGGTGTTGGAAACCGTAAAGTTTGCTTTTTGAACCGGGGTGAAGATAGAATCGGTATAGATTGTGCCGATTACGGGGTTTTCAACCGCGGTCTTATTCTTCTCCGAGGAAACATATCCTCTGCCGTGCTCGAAAGTAATCTCCATGAAGAAGGGCGCGCCCGTTTCAACGGTCGCTATGTGGTGATCGGGATTGAGTATCTCGATATCCGAATCAACCTGGATATCACCGGCGGTAACTTCGCCGCCGCGAACATCGATTACGCAGGTCTTGGGCTGTTGGCAATAGAGCTTAGCCACGATTCCCTTTACGTTAAGGATGATTTCGGGTACGTCCTCGGTTACACCGGGAACGGTAGAAATCTCGTGGAGTACGCCATCGATCTTTACGCTCGATGCTGCCACACCGGGAAGCGAGCTCAAGAGCACGCGGCGAAGCGAATTGCCGAGGGTGATGCCGTATCCTCTCTCAAGAGGTTCTACGACGAACAAGCCATGCTTGCCGTCTTCGCTGAATTCGGCTGTAATGATATTCGGTCTTTCGATTTCGATCATTCTGTGTTCCTCCTCTAAATGTTGCAACTCCTGTTATACAGAAGTGATTATTTCGAGTACAACTCGACGATAAGGTGTTCTTCGAACGGAAAATCAACGTCTTCTCTCTTGGGAAGCTCGGTGATGGTTGCGACGATATTTTCCTTATCGACATTCATCCAGGAAGGTACTGTCCTTGCGGTGATATTCTCGATAAGCACCTTGAATTTTTCAAGCTTACGGCTGGATTCCTTAAGTGCGATTACATCGCCCTTGCGAACCTCGTAAGAAGGAATGTTTACCTTCTTGCCGTTAACAGTGAAGTGAGCGTGAAGTACGAGCTGACGAGCTTCCTTGCGGCTCTCTGCCATACCCATACGGTAAACTACGTTATCGAGACGACGCTCGATCATGGTAAGAAGATTCTCACCGGTCTGGCCTTCTTTTCTGTCGGCCTTTTTAAAGTAGTTCTCAAACTGCTTTTCCAGAATGCCATAGTACCTTTTAGCTTTCTGCTTTTCGCGAAGCTGAAGGCTATATTCCTTGACTCTTCTTCTACCGCTGCCTGCGCCATGCTGGCCAGGAGCCTGTGCTCTGCGGGAAAGTGCGCACTTATCGCTGGTGCATCTTTCACCCTTGAGGTAAAGCTTGCAGCCTTCTCTGCGGCAAAGGCGGCAGGAAGGTCCAGTATATCTTGCCATAATTTCCTCCGTTTAATGTTATACGCGTCTTCTCTTAGGCGGTCTGCAACCGTTGTGAGGGATCGGCGTAACGTCTTTAATGAGTGTGATGTCAAGGCCTGCTACCTGAAGCGATCTGATAGCTGCTTCTCTACCCTGACCGGGGCCTTTAACGAAAACCTCTACGGTCTTCATGCCATGTTCCATAGCGGCCTTAGCTGCGGTTTCTGCTGCCATCTGAGCTGCGAAAGGAGTGGACTTTCTCGAACCTCTGTAACCAAGCTCACCGGCCGATGCCCAGGAAATTGCATTACCCTTGGTATCGGTGATGGTAACGATGGTGTTGTTAAAGCTCGACTGGATATGTGCCTGGCCTCTTTCGACATTCTTTCTTTCGCGGCGTCTCTTAACGGCCGTCTTCTTTTGTACTTTTGCCATTTCTCATATCCTCCTTTACTTCTTCTTGTTTGCGATGGTCTTAACGGGGCCCTTTCTTGTTCTTGCGTTGGTCTTAGTTCTCTGACCACGAACAGGAAGGCCTTTTCTGTGTCTGGTTCCGCGGTAGCAATCGATCTCAACCATTCTCTTGATGTTGAGTGCAACTTCTCTTCTGAGGTCGCCTTCTACGAGGTAATTGTTTTCGATTACGTCACGGAGTTTTGCTACATCTTCCTCGGTAAGGTCCTTAACACGTGTATCGGGGTTGATACCGGTCTGCTTAAGGATCTCGTTGGAGCTTGCTCTGCCGATACCGTAAATATAGGTAAGGCCGATCTCTACTCTTTTTGCGTTGGGAAGATCTACACCGGAAATACGAGCCATATTTTACTCTCCTATCCTTGTTTCTGCTTGTGCTTCGGATTTTCGCAAATGACCATTACTTTGCCCTTGCGCTTAATAATCTTGCACTTTTCGCACATTTTCTTTACAGAAGGTTTTACTTTCATTTTTTACCTCCATTCAAATTACTTTGCTCTGAAAGTTATTCTTCCTTGCGAAAGGTCGTAGATCGATACCTCGACCGTTACCTTATCGCCGGGAACGACTTTTATATAGTTCATACGCATTTTACCTGAAATATGCGCCGTTACTATATGTCCGTTTGTTAATTTGACCTTGAACACGGTATTGGGCAACACCTCTATGACGGTGCCCTCGCATTCGATTACGTCTGCCTTAGCCAGAATAATTCCTCCTTTGTTATGATCTACGCCTCACAAGCTTTATTCACTGCCTCGCGTACATAGCGGTTTGTGAATCTGTCGCTCGGTATTATTTCGGCGTGATCTATCGGTTTTAGGTGTTTGAGTTTCTTTTTCTTAGGTTTTTCGACCTTTCGCATTTTTCCGTCCGCTATATACACGTAGCCATCATCCTCGGCTATGCCGATGACTGCACATACGATGCCCTTATCTCGTCCGGACAGCGAAACAAATAAATGTCCTAACAAGTCATCCATTTAATAACCTCTTTAAGACGGATCCGTAAGTATAAGCACGCCGTTATCGGTGATCGCAACGGTATTTTCGTAGTGTGCGGACAATTTTCCGTCCAACGTGACTACCGTCCATTTATCATCGAGAACGCGCACCCGCCAATCGCCCACGTTGACCATCGGCTCGATTGCAAGCGTCATTCCGCTGCGCAATCTCTGTCCGTGACCTGCTGTTCCGTAGTTGGGAACCTCGGGGTCCTCGTGCAGATTTCTGCCGATGCCGTGTCCGATATATTCCCTTACAACCGAAAAGCCGTGTTTCTCAACGTAACTCTGTATCGCATTACCGATATCGCCCAATCGCTTGCCCTCGCCTATTGCGGCGAGACCTTTGAAAAAGCTTTGCTTTGTTACGTCGATAAGCTTTTGTGCCTCATCGGATACAGTCCCTACCGCGAACGTAGCCGCACAGTCGCCGTGATAGCCCTTATAAAAGGCACCGACGTCTATCTTGACTATGTCTCCGTTCTTAAGAACCCTATTCGATGACGGGATTCCGTGAATGATCTCCTCATTAACACTTATGCACGCCGATGCCGGAAAGCCGCCGTATCCTAAGAACGAGGGCTTTGCACCGTGCGACAGGATGCATTTTTTGATCTCGCGGTCGATCTGAGCGGTGGTAACGCCTTCGCGGACGTGCTCACCGCCGATCTCACGCGCAATCGCTGCGATCCTGCCGGCATCGCGCATGCGGATGATTTCTTCACCCGATTTCAAAGTAATCATATTCCGAGAGCCTTCTTGACCGCTGCAGTAACTTCCGCAGGGGTTTGCTGTCCATTGACTGTAACGAGAAGGTTCTTATCCTTGTAGTAACCGATAAGCGGTTCGGTCTCGGCGTGATAAACGCCTAACCTGTGTTCTACAACCTCGGGCTTATCGTCTTTTCTGAGCGTCAAGGGTGCGCCGCACTTATCGCAATTCTCTCCGTCGGCAGACGGGTTGAACTTTACGTGGTAGCTTGCACCGCAGGCAGAGCAAAGCCGTCTGCCGCTCATACGCTCGACGATAGCCGAATCGGGAACCTCGATATCGAGAACGACATCGATCTTGGTTCCCATCGCGCTAAGCGCCTCTGCCTGTTGAATAGTACGGGGGAATCCGTCGAGGATGAAGCCGTTTTTGCAGTCATCCTCTGCGAGGCGTTCCTTTATGATACCGATAACTACCTCATCGGGAACGAGCTTACCTGCGTCGATGAATTCCTTGGCTTTAAGGCCCATCTCTGTGCCGTTCTTAAGAGCTGCACGGATAATGTTACCTGTTGAGATGGTGGGGAT
>JAZSDL010000026.1:0-100906 GCA_045531135.1 Eubacteriales bacterium
CCTAAGACCGCTTGGCCTCCGACTTCATTCGGTATAACGTGATGCGGAATAAGCATCATCGGAATATTGTTTACCAAAGCTTCCCTTTGACTCTATAAAAGGATGCAATAAGCTCTCTTTACCGGTTGTTAAACGAACAAGCGTTTCATAAATAGCAGCATCACCGTGAGGATTGAGTGCCATGGTACGACCGACAACAGTAGCACTCTTCATCTTTGCGCCTGTAAGAAGTCCCATTTTATACATCATGTATAAAAGTTTTCTGTGAGCGGGCTTAAAACCGTCTATTTCGGGAATCGCACGAGAAACGATAACACTCATAGCATACGGCATATAGTTCGTCTCAAGCACGTTAGTGATTGGCATATCAATAGGTTCTGCAATTATTTCGGGTTCCTCAAAAACCTTTTTCTTTCTTGCCATCTGTTACCTCATCAAATATCAGCGAGATTTAAATATTTAGTACCTTTAGCCGCGATAAAATCTTTTCTGCCGTCAATATTGTCGCCTAACAACACATCAAACATCTCATACGTTTTTTGCTCATCCTCCGGCAAAATACGAATAAGCTTACGTGTGGCGGGTTTCATAGTGGTAAGACTCATCATATCGGGATCGTTCTCGCCAAGACCTTTAGAACGTTGGATTGTATACTTCTTGTCGCCGAGCTTTTGTAAAATTTCAACCTTTTCGGCTTCATTAAAAGCAAACATTGTGTCATTGCCGCAAGTAATTTCATACAACGGGGTTTCGGCAATGTAGATTCTACCTTCTTTTATCAAAGTAGGTAGCAAGCGGTAAAACATCGTCAAAATCAGGGTGCGGATCTGATAACCATCCTCATCTGCATCGGTACAAATAATAATTTTATCCCAACGCAACGCCGATAGATCAAACGTAGATACACCCTTTGCTTTCAACTGCTTTGCTTCCACACCGCAGCCGATAACCTTAATCAGATCAAGAATGATATCACTCTTAATTATCCTGTCAAAAGATGCCTTAAGACAGTTAAGTGTCTTACCTCTTACAGGGATAATTGCCTGAAACTCGGCATTTCTAGCTAATTTACAGCTTGTAAGAGCAGAGTCACCCTCAACAATATAAAGCTCGCATTTATCAGGATCGCGTAAACGGCATCCGACAAACTTTTCGACAGTATTATTAATATCAAGCGCTGTTGTAAGCTTCTTCTTGGATGAAACACGCATGTGCTCAGCCGATTCTCTTGCTCTCTTGTTAACTAAAACCTGCTGAACTATTTTATCTGCTGCCTGAGGGTTTTCGGCAAAGAAAACCTCCAACGAGTGTTTGAAAAATTCGGTCATTGCCTCGGCAATAAATACATTATTTATCGCCTTTTTGGTTTGGTTAGCATAAGAGGTTTGCGTTGAAAACGAATTTACCACAAGAACCAAAGAATCCTCAACATCGGAGAAAAGTATCTTGCTTTCGTTCTTATTATACTTGCCGTTATTTTTTGCGTATTGATCGATAGCCCAAACGAACGCACTTCTTGCTGCCTTATCGGGCGAACCGCCGTGTTCAAGATACGAAGAATTGTGATAATACTCTATAAGATTTACTTCGTTGGAAAAACAGCAGGCGAATTGAATCTTAACCTTATATTCACTGCGGTCGGGCGAATCACGTCCGACACGTTCACAGGAATAATTGGCAACAGGCGACAATGCCGCCTCTCCGATCACATCACCGATATAGTCGATAATACCGTTTTCATAACAATATTCTTCGGTTTCAAAGCTACCGTCGATTTTTTGCCATTTTAACGTTAATGTTAGTCCGGCATTAACAACAGACTGCTTTTTCAAAACGTTAGAAAAATACTCGCGCGGAATAGCAGTATCCGTAAATACCTTGTTATCACTCTTCCAGCGAATCACAGTACCGCTTTTACTCTTTGGCGATTCGCTTTTTATGAGTTCGTTAACGGGTTCACCAGTACGAAAGCTGATATTGTATTTTACGCCACGCTGATACGAAGTTACATCCATAAACTCCGATGCATACTGCGTAGCACAGGCACCAAGTCCGTTCAATCCCAACGAGTATTCATAAGCGCCGCCGTCGGAATTATTATATTTACCGCCCGCATAAAGCTCGCAATAAACTAATTCCCAATTATATTTTTGTTCCTTTTCATTCCAATCCAACGGAACACCGCGTCCAAAGTCCTCGACTTCCATAACGCCGTCGTTAAAAACCGTTACGTTAATACGCGTACCGTATCCTTCTCTATACTCGTCAATTGAATTAGACAAAATCTCAAAGAAAGAGTGCTCGCAACCCTCGATACCGTCGGAACCGAAAATGACAGCAGGGCGTAAACGAACTCGGTCCGCGCCCTTAAGTGATGAAATTGTCTGATCGTTATATTCAACGGTCTTTTTAGCCATATACACTACTTCCTTTTATCTTTTACTTGACAGAGTAAAAACCAACCTTGCGATAAACTTTTCTCAAGGTTTTTTCTGCAACATACGATGCTTTTCCCGCACCGTCGATCAAAATCTTATTCAACTGCTCCTTATCGGAAACAAATACCTTGTATTTCTCCTGGAATTTATCAAGCGCATCAGCAACAACTTCGCCTACAGCAAGCTTGAATACACCGTATCCCTTACCGTCGAATTCGGCTTCGATTTCTGAAAAATTCTTGCCCGTAAAAGCAGAATAGATCGACATAAGATTATTAATACCGTCTTTGCCCTCAGCATAGCGAACCTCAGAGCCGGAATCGGTAACAGCGCGCTTGATTTTACGTATAACAGTATCTCTGTTATCCAGAAGAAATATACTTCCGTCGCCAAGATCGGACTTGCTCATTTTAGAGGTAGGATCCGATAGCGACATTATTCTTGCGCCCGCCTTCGGCATATACGGTTCGGGGATTTTAAAAGTATCGGAATACACGTTGTTAAAACGGTTTGCAATATCACGCGCGATTTCAATGTGTTGCTTTTGATCGCTGCCAACGGGAACAAGGTCGGGTTGATACAACAAAATATCAGCAGCCATAAGCACAGGATAAGTAAACAGTCCCGCATTGATGTTATCGGAATGCTTCGCAGACTTGTCTTTAAACTGTGTCATTCTCGAAAGCTCACCGAACATCGTATAGCACGAAAGTACCCACGCAAGCTCGGCGTGAGCAGGAACGTGGCTTTGTATAAACAAAGCATTTTGTTCGGGATCAATGCCTACTGCCAAATACAGCGCAAGAGTTTTAAGACAGTTTTGCCTTAACTCTGCGGGAACCTGCCTCACGGTAATAGCATGGAGATCAACAACGCAAAAATAGCAATTATAGTCATACTGCATTGTCGCCCAATTACGCAACGCACCCAAATAGTTGCCGATAGTAAGAGTACCGGACGGCTGAACGCCCGAAAGTATTGTCTTTTTAACTGCTTGATTTTCCATAATACACCTTTTATAAAACCTCGGAAAGACGCTTTACGCCTTCAACAATCTCTTCATCAGAGGGCGTAGAATAATTAAGTCGTACCGAAGGAGAAAAACCGCCTTGGATAGGATTAAAGCTCGAACCTGTAACAACCGCGAGCTTGTTTGCAAGAGCGCGTTTGGCAATATCGTCACCGTTTCCGCCCTCTACCGTTACCCAAATAAACAAACCGCCCTCTGGACGTGTATAAACGGCTTTACCCGCAATGTGCTTATCAAGCTCGGAAAGCATTAGATCACACTTACCTTTGTAAAGTGCCCTGATCATTTCTATATGATCGTCAAGACCGTATTTTTCTATAAATTTAGAAGCGACCATTTGGAAGAACAGGTTGGTATGAACATCGTTTACCTGCTTAACAACAACGATCTTTTGTACAAGCTCCTTAGGTCCGCATACATAGCCGATTCTCATGCCGGCAGAGAGTATTTTTGAAAAAGACGAACAGTAAAGAACATGTCCCTTTGTATCAAGACTCTTGATCGTGGGCACATCAACGCCGGCAAAACGAAGCTCGCCGTACGGATTGTCCTCAAGAATAGTACAATTATACTTTTCTGCCAATGCAAGTATCGCCTTGCGCTTTTCGAGCGATGTGGTTATTCCCGCCGGATTTTGAAAAGTAGGAATTACGTATATGATCTTTGTTTTGGGGTTTGATTTCAGCGCATTTTCAAGCGCCTCGATGTTAATACCGTCATTCTCAAGATCAACTCCGACAAGATTAACGTTGTATGATCTGAATGCGTTTAAAGCGCCTATAAAGCTCGGATTTTCACAAATAACCGTATCACCCTCGTTGCAGAGAACCTTAGCACAAAGATCAATACCCTGCTGACCGCCGGTGGTAATTATAATATCGTCATCATCCGATCCGGTGTTGAATTTTTCTTTAAGACGTGAAGCGATCTGAGTTCTCAAAGGATTATATCCCTCGGTAATACCGTACTGAAATGCAAACGATGCTTGATTATTAAAAATCTCCTCCGCAACAGTATGCATCTTTTCTACAGGAAAAGAGAGTGGCGACGGATTTCCTGCAGCAAAAGAAATTACGTTTGAATCCGCAAGCGATTTGAAAATCTCACGAATAGCCGACGGCTTCATATCCTTAACTTTATCGGAAAATATATAATTCATAGCAAACTTCTCCTATTATCTATTCAATAACTTGTATTATAACACACAACTTTTGCTATTTCAACACAAAATTTTGCAAAAATCCATTTACAAACGCAAAGTTTTGATATATAATTACGTAGATAATAAAATATAAGGCGGTAAAACGTTATGGAAAAGAAAATTCTCGTTGAAACCTCTGCCCGTCACGTCCATCTCACCGAAGCTGATATGGTCACCTTATTGGGCGAAGGCAAAACACTCACCGTCAAGAAAATGCTTTCGCAGCCCGGCCAATTCGCCAGCAATGAAAGAATTACTCTTGTAGGTCCCAAAAACTCTATCGCAAACGTACTTATCCTCGGTCCGACAAGACCTGCTACTCAGGTTGAAATTTCTTTAACCGATGCAAGATCGCTCGGCATCTCCGCTCCTGTACGCGAATCGGGTGATGTTGCCGGCAGTGCGGGTGTCAAACTCGTTGGCCCCGCTGGCGAGGTTGAGTTATCCGAGGGCGCAATCGTTGCAAAGCGCCATATACACCTTGATCCTGCAACTGCAGAAGAGCTTGGTGTTACGGATAAGCAAATTGTTTCTACCAAAATCGACACCAACGGACGTTCGCTTATCTTCGGCGACGTTGTTGTAAGAGTCAATGCTAATTTTGCCCCTGCCGTTCACATCGATACCGATGAGGCAAATGCCGCAGGATGCACCGGCGAAGTTTACGCTGAAATAATCAAATAAAGATATAAAAACGAAAGGATTACTCCAATGTTGCAGTATTCAAAAGAAGTTGAAAACATGTGCGTTGTAGCCAAAGGCCCCAAGCACGGTCCTGCTCCCATTCCCGAAGAAGGCAAATGGGTACAGGCGAAGGTTATTGAGGACATTTCCGCATATACTCACGGTGTGGGTTGGTGCGCACCTCAGCAGGGCGCCTGCAAGCTCTCTCTTAATGTCAAGAACGGCATTATAGAGGAAGCTCTTGTAGAAACCATCGGTTGCTCGGGTATGACGCATTCCGCCGCTATGGCAGCAGAAATTCTCCCCGGCAAGACCATTCTCGAGGCACTTAACACCGACCTCGTTTGCGATGCTATTAACACCGCAATGCGCGAGCTCTTCCTTCAGATCGTTTACGGTCGTTCGCAGTCTGCTTTCTCCGAGGGCGGTCTCGTTATCGGCGCAGGTATGGAGGATCTCGGTAAGGGTTCTCGTTCGATGGTTGGTACTATGTACGGTACCAAGGACAAGGGTGTTCGCTACCTCGAAATGACTGAGGGCTACTGCACTCGTATGGCTCTTGATGCAAATGATGAGGTTATCGGTTATGAATTTGTTTCTCTCGGAAAGATGACCGACCTTATCAAGAAAGGCGTTGAGCCCAACGAGGCATACAAGCAGTCAATCGGCAATTACGGCAGATTTGATGATGCGGTCAAGTATATTGACCCCCGTCATGAATAATTAAAGGAGGTAAATACCATGTCATTGTTTGAAGGTTACGAAAGACGTGTTGATAAAATCAACGCTGTTCTTAAAGAATACGGCATTTCCTCCATCGAGGAGTGCAAAGAAATCACTCTCGCGAAGGGCATCGACTGCGACAAGATCGTTCGCGGAACTCAGCCCATCTGTTTCGAAAATGCTATTTGGGCATACACCGTAGGTTGTGCTATCGCTATCAAGAAGGGATGCACCAAGGCTGCTGACGCTGCTGCTGCTATCGGTATCGGTCTTCAGGCATTCTGTATCCCCGGCTCCGTTGCTGAAAACCGTAAGGTTGGTCTCGGCCACGGTAACCTCGGTAAGATGCTTCTTTCCGAAGAAACCGATTGCTTCTGCTTCCTTGCAGGTCACGAGTCCTTTGCCGCTGCAGAAGGCGCTATCAAGATCGCTCTTAACGCTAACAAGGTTCGTAAGAATCAGCTCCCCGTTATCCTTAACGGTCTTGGCAAAGATGCTGCTTATATCATTTCCCGTATCAACGGCTTCACCTATGTTGAGACCGAATTCGATCACTACACTGAAGAAGTTAAGGTTATAAAAGAAATCCCCTTCTCCAACGGTCCTCGCGCTAACGTTAAGTGTTACGGCTCCGATGACGTTTCCGAAGGTGTTGCTATAATGCGTCTTGAAAAGGTTGGCGTTTCCATCACCGGTAACTCCACCAACCCCACCAGATTCCAGCATCCCGTTGCAGGCACCTACAAGAAGTGGTGTGTTGAAAACGGCAGAGAATACTTCTCTGTTGCTTCGGGCGGCGGTACCGGCCGTACCCTCCACCCCGATAACATGGCTGCAGGTCCTTCCTCTTACGGTATGACCGACACCATGGGTCGTATGCACTCCGATGCACAGTTCGCAGGTTCCTCCTCCGTTCCCGCTCACGTAGAAATGATGGGCTTGATCGGCGCGGGCAACAACCCCATGGTTGGTATGACTGTTGCATGTGCAGTTGCAGTTGAAGAAGCAAGCAAATAAGCCACTTCTTCCTACTTTTTAACTGAATAAGTTATAAAAATAAATTAGACACATCATTTTGGAGAAATCCTTGATGATGTGTCTATTTTTATGCAATAAAAATTTCTTATAGCATCTATCAATTTGGTTGAGCTTCTCAATGATAAATATACATCTCGGTTATTGTTTTTAAACATTATTTTGATATAATAAAATCGTAGCTACAATAATTTGAGAAAGGAAAAACATTATATGAACGTTAGTCTTGCAGATAAATTAAAAGAGCTTCGTAAAGCAAAAAACATATCTCAAGAAAAGCTTGCACAATATCTTGGTGTATCCTATCAAGCAGTGAGCAAATGGGAGAACGGTGTTACTTCCCCCGATGTTTTGTTGCTTCCGGATATCGCTCGATATTACGGAACCACCGTAGATGAACTGTTGCAAGTAGAAAAAATCGATGCCAACAGATACTTTGAAGAAGTTTGTTCTAAAGCCGAAAGCCTCTTTCGTGATGGAAAACGAGCAGAAATCATCCCGATTTGGCGTGAAGCATACAAAAAGCTCCCAAACGATATTCGTGTTAAAGAAATGCTGATGTCAACATATTTTGATACCGATAAAGTTAAATATCAAAACGAGATCATTGAACTTGGCACAGAAATTTACAACGCAAATACCGACGAAGGCGGAAACAGTTATTATCAGGGGCAAGCTATTGAACAAATTGCATGCACTTACTACACAAATAGCAATTTCGAAAAAGCTGATGAATGGGCACGCCGAGCACACCAAATCAATCATTGTCAAGAAATGCTTTTTATGCAAATACATGATGAGGAAGATTGGCTTACCGATACCTTTAGCTTTGCGAATCGTTGGTATCTGGAAATGCTGTTTTATATGACTGCACGCCTTAATATGTGTAACGTAAAACGCTTCGGCGAGGATTATGTTCAAAGAATAAGTATGGCTGTTGTAAATATGTTTGAGGCAACATACCCAAATGATGATATGAGTTATGAATCATTGGGACAGCTTTGTACGTTGCATCGTTGTATTGCAGAGGATGAAGCATCCCTCGGAAAGGAAGAAGCGGTTATAAGAAAGCATCTTTCGCGTGCTGTTGAATGTGCGGTTAAGTCAATGAGTGTGAAAGCCCATGAACTTACTCATCCGTTGGTGTATGGTTGGAATGTCGCAGATGCTCCTTCTGATAACAAGCAACTTATACGTAATTTGAAAGGCGAATTGATGTGGCAATGCTTTGACGAATACCGAAACAAAGATTGGTTTATAAATTTGATGACTAAATTAGATAATATAACTTAATACAAACAACAATCAATTGTTTTTGAGAATATATCTTTCATATTAAAAGAGAGAAGCTTGCACTTCTCTCTTTTTTGATTATTTTACTGTAATTGTAACCTCACAAGGTTCGGACCAACCAAGATATTCGCTGTATACCAAGCTGAATTTAACATCGCCGGTATAACCCGTTTCAGGATAGAACACGAAAGTACCATCGCTGTTAAGAGTTACAGAGCCATGATCGGGAGCAAGATATACCGAGAACTCATGGAGCTTTTCGGTAGAGAGGCCCAAAGTACCCGTGTAGGGTGTGTCTTTTTCAACAGTAGCGGAGATATTTTCAAGAGAATCGGGCTGATATTTTAAATCTTCCTTAATAAAATGATAGGTAGCATCATAAACCATTCTGCCCATCACGGTATCGGAGTTACAAGCATTACGGAAAGCATAAACCTCTTGATAATACATAACAATACAGTCGGTCATATACCCGTAGTCTACGCCGCCGGCAACGTATTGCATATATTTCTTAAAGAAATTAATATCTGTCAGTGAGTCACCGCAAATCTCCATTTCAACACCCATTCCGTACAACTGCGTAAGCTTTGCGCAATTAATAACGTTGGAATAAGGTGTCTCGAGCTCAAATACATAGTTCGGCTGCATTACAGCATAGTCAAATCCGTATTCTGCCCATGCATTAAATCCGTTGGAAGAGAAATACGGTATCCAGAAGAAGTCTTTGCCCTTGGTATGTACATAGTCGGAAACATTATTAAGCAAAGTCATACTGTCGGAGTCCTTCGACTCGATAGTTTCATGGAACCAGTAATAACCAACCAACTCAATATTCTTGAAATTCTGGGCATTAAATCTTGCATCAAGCTTATCAATATAGTTCTTGATAGCAGCAATCCTATTATTTACGTTATCAAACGAATCCGTCTTACCGTCTCCGTCAATATCGCCAACGTTAGCAAGCCCTGCCAATGGATAATAAAGAGTTAAAGTGACTTTGTACTTATAATTCGCATCGAGACCAAGCTTTTCTTTTACGATACCTGCCGCTTCTTCCAAAGCTTTTAAGTTCTTACCGTCCTGGAATACATCATCAGCAGACCAATCCCAGTCGCTAAGCTTACCGTCAGAATAAGGATATCCGCCACTGGGGAACTGTCCCATATAGAGGAACAGGAAACTATCGAACATAGTATCCTTGATTTCGCCGTTCTCATCAAGATATGCCACATAAGGCATCATATCCTCGACAGTGTATCCTCTGTTGTCGCCGATATACATCAAGCAAAGATCTTCCGAGCCGCCGAGGATATTATCAGACGGTTCGATACGCTGACCTGCGAGAAGTGTTTTCTTGGGGTACGAGTTCGGTTCCTTAGCACCTGCGGTGCTCTTTGTACCAAATACCTCTATCTCGTCGCAGCCGGCCCAGGTTCCCACAGGGAAATTAAACAAAACGTATCTTGCTTTTACCTTGCCGTTAAGCTGGGCAGAATAATCAAGCACTTTATCGCCGGAAACATTCGGTTTCTCAAGCACAGCAACCTCATACCAATCGGTACCGTTATAAGAAACACCGACCTGTACAGTGGCAGGAGCTTGTATACCCCAACCTGTGTTTTGAATAAATCTTGCAGTAACCTTATCAATAGCAGAAATATGCTCAAGATCAAATATTACAACACGACCTGCGCCCTGATTGAATTTGAAAAAGCTTCCGTTGTGAATATCAACACTAGCGGATCTTTTACCGTCGGTAAGAAGACCGGAGGTGACAGGCGTATTGTTCTTGTAATTATCTATCTTCGGATCGGAAATAGAAAGGATCTGCGGTGTTTTGCCTGAAATAAGATTGGTATATTCACTCGAAGCACCGCTGCCCCAATCGGTCGAGTCGGTATCAAATTCCAACGGAGGATATAAGGTGCCGGAATATTCGGTACGGTATGCATAAACCGCAAGCTCCTCGACCATATAAAGACGGGAGTCGGTTGCAACCATCGTAAACTCGATATATCTAGCACTAACAGTCTTTTCAAGCGGCAAGGTATACCAATAATTGCCGTTGGTCAAAAAAGTATTGCCGTACAGAATACCAAGCTCAGTACGTTCGTTATTTTCAGATATTGCCGCAACCTTTACAGCAACGGGCAGAAAGATCTTAACAGTAGTATTTGTATAGAAAGATGCCTCTACAGATGCAATATCATCTACAGTAGCACCAAGGTCGATCTTTACGGTAATGTCTTCTCCGCCCTCGTAGCCAACCCACGTACCGCCTTGATAAAATCCGGTAGTCAAACCGTCGGTTAGCTTTGTGCCGTCATCAGCAAAATTCGGGTTTTGATTAGCTTCAACAACATAATTCTTGCCTTTGGAAACCAAAACCTTATTTAAATCTCTGTTTATATCCTTGCCGTTATCGGGACGCTTAATAGCACCAAGCTCTTTATAGGCGCCGTTAACCGCTTCAACGTATTCGGCAGATTGATCGGAAGGATCCTGGTCTGCGATAATCTGAATCTCATCAAGGAATACCCACGCCGCGCCTGCCTGAATGATAAAACGAAAATAACGCGCTTTGATGTACTTGTCAGTAACCAAAACGGCTTCCTGCATGGTTCCTTCAACAAATTCAGGAATCGTAGCAACACCGATTGTCTCCCAACGCTTGTTATCAAAGGATCCCTGAACTCTGATAGAAGACGGAGCATTTATACCAGAGCTTGTTGTTGCAAGATAACCTACGGTGAACTTGTAAATGTTCTCGCACTCAAAACCAAGGTCAATCGAAACTCTTGTATTACCTGAAGAACGCGGATAACCCGAAAGCGCCGCATCGTCAAAAGAAGCAGATTCACAACGTACGCCGTCGGTAAGCTCCGAATTAAATGAATCGGGATACTTTTCGTCAGCAGGAACCGTATGAGTATAAACAGCACCGTTAGAAACAACAGCTTCCTTCGGTTCGTCAACAACAGAAATTTCGGTAAACAGATTTTGCTTGTTTTCTGCTTCAGACGAAGTCTCTGCAGATGACGATTCCGAACCGTCGCTTACTTCGCTATCGTTATTACAAGATGTAATGAATACGGAAAGAACAAATACAATCGCTAATAATAAAGCTATTTTTTTCATATTATAATACCCGTTACTTTATTGATTGTTTTCAAGATAGGAAACAACATCGCCTACGCTAAGTAAAGTCGGAAGCGCACTTTCATCAAAAATAACATTAAATCTTTCCTCACAAAGTACGACCAAATCAGCCAATTCGAGCGAATTGAAGCCGAGATCGTTCATAAGCTCTGCCTCGAGTGTGATCAAGTCCGGATTAATGTTCATTTCTTCAACAAGCAAATCTTTAACCTTATTAAACATAATAATTACCTCTTACTTTATGAAAGTTTATATCTTATAATTTTCCTTGTGGTAGTTTTTTCAAACTCGGTTTTCTTAAGCTCGATATTACGAATTTGCTTAAACGTGGGAAGCATTTTGTTTACAGCGGCAACCTCGGAACGCATTTTATCGATAATTTCAGAATCTTCACAGTCCTTGAACAAATCATAGTCGGGATAAATCAAAGCGGTTATAACAACCTCGCCATTATTATTTTCCCTTCCGATAACAACACACTCTTTAATCAGATCAATTCTTTCAAGGTATTCTTCAATTTCTTCGGGATATACGTTCTTTCCGTTGTCCAATATAATTATATTTTTCTTTCTTCCGGTAATATAAAGATAACCATCATCATCCATATATCCGTAGTCGCCGGTACGGAAATATCCCTCCTGCGTAAATGCAGTGGCAGTTGCCTCCTCGTTATCGTAATAACCCAACATAACGTGAGGTCCTTTTACGCATATTTCGCCGATCTCGCCATTTGGCAGATCGATTTCTTCGCCGGTTTCATCGGATACGATTTTAACTCTACTGCCGGGGATAGGAACACCAACCGAATCATAATGAATGTTGACCATAGGGTTAACTGCTACGAGCGGTGAACACTCGGTAATACCGTACCCCTGGAAAACGCCAATGCCTATATCCTCGAACCAACGAATTGCCTCGGGATCTGTAGCGGCACCACCGCAAATAATCGTCTTAAGTCTGCCGCCAAGGGCAGCAAGAACCTCGGAAAAGACTAAACTGCGGGCATCAAGACCAACCTTACGCAACGCTTTTGTAGCTTTTACGCCAACACCGATAACCTTTTCCTTATTTCTGTTCTTGATTTCATCAGAAATCTTCTTTTTGATCGTAGTAACATACAAAGGTACAACAACCATAGCGGTAGGACGAAATAGCTTCATATTACGCATAACGTATTTTAAGCTGTTATTAACACATATCGTAATACCCAATCTTAAAGCCGTTAACTGACCGGCTGTTGTTTCATACGTATGATGCATGGGTAGAACACTAAGCAAAACAGTTTTGCTGTCAAGATCGATCATATTCGATGCTGCATTAATCGCAGCAAGAATGTTATCCTCGGAAAGCATAACGCCCTTACTGGTACCGGTGGTTCCGGACGTGAATATCAAAGCACTCATCTTAGATCTATCATATCTAACGCTCGAAAAAGCGTTAGATCCGTCTGCTATTAAGCTCTTGCCCTCGGAAATCATATTCTTATACGAAATACATTTTTCATCCGAAGCATCGCTATCAAAATCAAAAACATACTTTACACTGGGCAGATCCATATCCTTGATCTTATCTGTGAATTTGCCCGAGCAGAATACCGCATCTATCTTTGCATAATTTATAAAATTCTCTATTTGCGGTAACATAAGTTCCTTATCAAGAGGAACAACGGTCGATCCGCAGCTGATAACCGCAGCATATGCAATTATCCATTCCGGTCTATTGTCTGCTATGATTGCAATTTTTTTCTTTTGAAGCCCCAATGAGCACAAATATGACCCAATAGCATTAAAATTGTCAAACAATTCGGAATAAGTCATTTCAGCCACATCGTTGGGGCCGATAAAATATTTGTACGCCACTTTATCTTTGAATGCTACAGCACTATTGGCAAGAATAGCTCGTATGCTTTCGGGTGTACTGTATTTATTAGCAATTGCAGTTTTTTTCAAAATCAAATCTCCATAAGTCAATAAATATAATTTAATACAAATTCCTTAAACTCGGTTCAATATATATCTAAAGCATCATTCCTTTCCGAGTTTATTATATCAAAAATTTAAAATATGTCAAGTCTGCACGTATATTTTGCCACAGCTACGGGACAATATGTAAAAAGGAGTTATTTATATGAATAACAAAAAGTATATCGAATATGTGGAGTCTCGCTCACATCGCTCTGCCACGATTAAAAACTGTATTAAAGCATTTGCCGTAGGCGGATCGATTTGCTTGTTCGCGGAATTCGTTTCTCAAGTGTGTATTAAATACGGGATTGAAAAAGATACTTCCCTTCTGCTATCCTCGCTAACACTAATTTTCATCGCGGGATTATTGACCGGAATAGGCGTGTTTGATAAAATTGCAAAATTCGGCGGCGGTGGGGCGCTTGTGCCGATAACAGGTTTTTCAAACGCGATTTCATCGGCAGCAATTGAAGCTAAAAGCGAAGGTTACACTACTGGAGTTGCGTCTAAAATGTTTACAATAGCAGGTCCCGTAATCGTTTTCGGAACATTTACCTCAATACTGTACGGTATTATATACTTTTTATGCACTTTATAGGTGATTTATGAGAGAAATAATATATTACAATAATGTTTATATCAATCACTCCGCTTCTACTGTGGGCAAAAAAGAATATAACGGACCTCTCGGAAAGTTCTTTGATGCACTTGAAGAAGACGAATACTTCGGATGCAAAAGCTTTGAAGAAGCCGAAAGCGAAATGGTCAGACGTAACCTGAACATTCTCATAGGCAAATCGGGGCTCGATTTTAAAGACGTTGATCTGATTGTCGGTGGTGATCTAATTAACCAATGCACCGCCACAAGCTTCGCTATAGCCGGTACCAATATACCATATCTCGGCTTATACGGTGCTTGTTCAACAGCAATCGAATCAATTATATGCGCCTCGACATTTATAAACGCAGGATACGCAGAGCGAGCGATAGGACTTGCTTCATCACATTTTTGCTCAGCAGAACGCCAATATCGATTCCCTTTGGAATACGGCAGCACACGTACTCCAACATCACAAAATACTGTAACCGGCACTGGTGCTTATTTAATCAGCAACAAGAAATCAAATATTAAAGTAAAAAGCGCATTAATAGGAAAAATAATTGATAAAGGCATTACCGATGCAAATAATATGGGTGCAGCCATGGCCGGTGCAGTAGTAGATACTATCAAACGATATTTTAATAATACTAACGAAAAAATATCTGATTATGACCTTATTATAAGTGGCGATCTTGGTTTCGAAGGACATGCTATCGTCACTAAGCTTTTAAAAGATGATAATATAGATCTGGATAACAAATTCACAGATTGCGGCATGTTGATTTATGATAGAGAGAAACAAGACGTTCATTGCGGAGGATCGGGATGCGGTTGCATTGCAAGCGTTTTGTCAGCATACTTTTTAAAGCAATTAGAAGAAGGTACGGTTAAAAATATACTTACAATCGGCACCGGTGCATTATTAAACCAAAACAGCGTTTTTCAAAACAGAAGTATTCCGTCCATTGCACACGCTGTTCATCTGTCAACGGAGGATTTTACTTGAATTATATCTATGCTTTTATAATCGGCGGCTTGCTTTGTGTGCCGGCGCAATTATTAATCGACAAAACCAAGCTTTCAAACGCAAGGATTTTAACCGGATACGTCATTGTCGGTGTAATAATCAGCGCATTAAATCTATACGAACCTTTGGTCGAGTTTGCATCAGCCGGCGCAACTGTGCCACTCACAGGATTTGGTTATTCACTTTATAAAGGTGTGCGCGAAGCGGTTGATAGCAAAGGACTTATAGGTGCTCTTTCGGGCGGATTGATCGGCACCTCTGCCGGTATAAGCGGCGCGCTATTTTTTGCAACTATTTGGTCATTTGTTTTCAAAAGTAAACAAAAGTAAAAGAATGTCGTAGCGAAACTACGACATTCTTTTTACTTGCTATTTAATATTAACCGGTAATACCGCTACGCTCAACACCCTCAATAAGAGTTCTCTGAGCAAACATATAAATAACAACAAGAGGTGCAAGAATAAGCAAACCGCAGGTGTTACGTATAGCCGCCTCGTATGTAGACTGAGCAACATACACGGTATCAAGAGACTTGGGTATTTTAACAATGTTGGGAAGAAGTATAGTCGATTTATTGCCGGTGAAAAACAGACCTGTATAGAAAGTATCAGACCACTGCCACGAGAACGAGAACATAAAAACAGTTACCATCATCGGGACAGCCATGGGAATGATAATTCTTATAAATGTCTTAATTACACCAGCACCGTCAACGTATGCGGCCTCTTCCAATTCATCGGGAACACCGTTAAAGTACTGACGCATAATATAGATGAACAAGCCGTTTTTGAACGCCAAACCGGTAAGCGAAAGAATCGCAAACGGGAAATAGGTGTTCAGCATATTACCTATATCATAGTGATTTGTCGGATGCGAGAAAAGAACACTCAAAAACCCGGTACTCATTTCCGCATCAGCCAATCCCTGCTGAAGTTCGGCATAACCGCCCGACATACCATCAGGATGCGAGAACATTGTACCAAGGTTATTAAACATGTTACCGAGCCCGTTTACAATACCCCAGATATCAAAGGATCTGAACTTCATAAACATAGAGAGCTGGATGGTCTCATGAGGAACAACCATCGTAAATATTACGCAAACAAACAACAGTTTTTTGAATTTGAACTTAAACTTAGCAAAGCCATAACCGACTATCGAGCAAATAAGGGTTTGAGTAATACCGCAAAGCACCGAAAGTACCGTAGTGTTAAACAATGCCTCAAAATAGTTGTTATCGGTAATAATTGCTTTATAAGTGTCAAGAGTGGGGTTCATAGCAATGAGCTTAACCATTACGTTGGTAAAGTCATCCTTGCTCATGAACGAACCTGCGATTTTTGAAATATAAGGGAAAAGAATAATATAGGAAATACCAACAAGAAGTACAAATCTAAATATTGCCCAAGCAAGTTTCTTGGCAAAATAGAATGTCAGGTACTTGTAGCGGAGTCGCAAAAGGAAGGGCGTTTTTTCCTGCGATTTGATTCTTTTGATCGCTTCTTCGCGCTTGAGTTGCTTTTGATATTCTTTCAACTCTTGCTTTGTCATTGTCGAAGTATCCATCGTTGCCACTCCTTTCCTTAAACATCTTTTCTCTGATAGAATACGTATGCACTGAGTACACCCGAAACAAGCGCAAGTGCCAATACAACTATCAAGAAATACATCCACGACATCGCGGTTGCACGTACCATACCGCCTGTGCTCTTGTATACTTTGCTAATGTACGTCATAATGCTGTTCGACTGAGAAGTGAACGAGTCAATTATCGTGTACACCGCATTTACAAGAATCATAGGGCTGATCATCGGGAAGGTGATCTTCCAGAATGTTTCCCAAGGCGATGCGCCGTCCATGTAACAGGACTCATAAATTGCAGGAGATATAGACTGAAGACCTGCAAGGAATATAAGCATCTGTACACCGGACTTGTTTACTATGTTATATACGTCATTTACAAGAGTAACAACGTATGTAACAACGCCGGCACCGATCTGCATTCCCTTGAACAGCGAAGTAACGTCCATAACGCTCAAAATTTCAGAACCGCTACCGCCCTCAAGACCGGTTTCGCTGCCGGAAATCTGCTCCATGTTAGCCGCCAAGGTATTCTGAAGGTCAATAGACTCAATAATACCGGTAGAAACGATAACAGGGATGAAGAAGATTGCTCTGAATATCGCTCTACCGCGCATCTTCTGGTTAAGAAGAACTGCCATAAAGAGCGAGAATATTACAATCGCGGGAACGTCAAACAGAAGGTCGAGCAAGCTGCCACCCAATGTGGAAACGAACTCGGTGTCGGTAAGCAATGCGTAGGAGTAGTTCTCCCAACCTACATTAATCAACCTAAAACCGCCTTCTGCCTGAATAGACAGCTCGCTGAACGAAAATCTGATAGATTCAACTATCATCGGGAGATAGATGAGAAGAAAACCGATAAGGAACGGAGCGATAAACAGCCAACCCATTCGGGATTTCTGAACATCGAGCGAACGCGAACGCTTCTTCTCTTTTCTATCAACTTTGTTCACAGGGGCGGTGTTTTCAATATTTACTGCAGATTCTTTTTTCATTGTACACCCTCCCACGTATTAACAACATTACCCTCGGCATCAAGCTTGACATAACCGTTTACAGGAACAACAATATCGGCTCCGTTAACGTTATATGCTTTTTCGCCATAATTCATATAGAACGAAATGCCGTTGGAATAAATTACTTGTACAACCTTACCGTCGTCAGAAAGAATATCATGCTTCTTGATATATGCACTCTGAACGTCGGAAAGAGCGGTATTGATCTCATCATAAGCAGACTTGATATCGTCAAGCCAAATTGCATAACGTACCGAATAGTACTGAGCTATTTCTGTAAGTATATGCTTTTTGAGTTCTGACGTATTATTGTATGCGATTACAAAGTAAGGCGATGCGCCGCACTCAATGGTCTTAAGAAGGTGATAATTATAGTCACCCGCAAGGTTAAGTGCAGTACCGGCATATTCTTTATATCCGTGCAAAACCATGCTCATAAAGGGTACTGTTGCATAGGAATAAATAAGTCTGGAGTCATCCATCGGAAGCTCAAGAATGTCAGTAGCATAACGAAGAGTATACTCATTACCGGCATTAACAAGAACCTTCTTATTGTTTTCGGAAATAGTCTGAAGAAGCTGGATGACCAATTCTTTTGCATCCTCTCTTGTAAGAGGATTGTCGGTATTAAAGTCAGACGAGAGATATTTACCGAGAGAACCAACCGAAATAGCTCCTACATCGAACTTCTTATAATCCTCATACGCAGATGCGTAAAGCTCCTTGATAAAGGACGGAGAAATAACAACGCCATTTCCCTTTTCAAACGCCTGAAGAACGGGGTTGTATTCCTTGTAGAATGCAAGACGCTCATCAATGGTCTGCGCAACGTCCTCGTCAGAATCAAATCCGTCAAAACTCTTATCGCGGTAAGCAATCGAAAGCTCGATATCAGGGAAAAGTGTTACACCGTTATTCTTGGCATACTCAACAAGCTGTTCAAAGCCCTCTTCGCCGCCAAGTTCTTTTACAATTTTAACAGAGGTAGCAACCTTACCCATCATACCGTCGTTCATCCAAGCCGACATTTTAACCTTGACATTACTGATTTGATAATCGTTCTTGAGTTCCTCAAGAATATCAATAGTATCCTGGAATGTAGTCAAAGCAATTGTAGTGTCAACCGGAACGCCGAGAACAGTCTTGGTGGATTCAAGTGCACCGAGAGTTTCAAGGTAAAGAGGTATATCGTTTTCAAGATCCTCTATTTCAGTCAAAACGCCGGTACGAATAAGATAGTCTCTGTATACCGATGCCATATCCGAGTAGGATTTATCTGCATCGTATACATCGGTAGCTTCGTCACCGTCTTCGGTACCGTCAAGTATAAACAATCTCAACTGGAAGTCACCGGTGTACTTACGCTTGGATTCAACCGTCCACATTGCATCGGTACCTGCGGAAATACCGCCGTCAAGAACATACGAGTCCTTGGGACGCGGGTTGAACGAGGTGTAAATAGAAGCGTAGTTATGAATACGTCCGCCGTAGTTGATGTTGATCTTTGCGAGAGAATCGCCCTCCTCAATAACTGCAAGATAAGCAATTTCAAGAGGAACGTCAACCTCGACGATCTGGGTGATCACATCACCGTTTTCGTCATACATCGGTTCGTTGGTATCGGGATCGAGAACAGGAACCTCCTCTTCTCTCTTGCTGTCCTTTTCAACACGTTGATATACACCGAATACGGGAAGTCTCGACACCTCTCTGTTCTGTCCGGACACAGTATGATACGCATAGTCCTGACCGTACAAGCTGTTCGAGTTGGTGAACTGAGCATCAAGATCCGAGAAATCAATCAAAGATCCGGAACCGTCGGGAGAGAACATATAACCCGAGTTGTTAACGTCACCTGCACCACCATACGGCAATATAAGAACGTCGGAAAGCTTATAAACCGAGGAATTAAAACGAATGTTGCCTGCATTGACTCTTATGGTGATTTCCTCACCGTCAACACGATATTCAAGCGCGAGCTTGAACAAGGGAGGAACTTCGTCACTCGAAACGTATTCGGTTTCCGCGTGATCGGCATCGAGAGAGTCATAGTCATAATTAGTATAGCTCTTAACTATTTTCTCAAGACGAAGAAGTTCCTGAGTGGAAATCATCGGCTCACATACATAAACAGCGAACTGCTTAGTAATGGGATAGTCCTTTTCCATCTCATCCTTACTCTTTTGCGAAAGAGTATTATCACTAAGATCCTTAAGCGAATAGAATGCCATAAGAGTTTTGGAGTCTCTTTCGGAAACCGAATTTTCCAAAACCTGTGCACCTAATGCCTCAAGTTTTTCTTTTCTGATCAATCTGGGAACGAGATAAACAACTTCCTCACGTCCGATAGTATATTCAACACGAACACCGCCTCTGATGTTCTTAATGTTGATCTGCTGGTTTGCAGCACCGTCGGCGAAAGAGTCCATCTGAGTATCTTTGTCATTCTGTGAATACTTTATAATGATCTGAGAAAGAAGCTTTTGCTTTTCGGTTGCATCGGCTGTCTTATCCTGACCGATCGCCTTTGCAGCACCCGCATTATAGGGGTTGGTGCAATAGAACGCGCTGTATGCAGGAATGGTTCCCGATTCAATAATAGCATCTTTTGTCAAGGTGCTGTCTTTAAGAACAAGGAAAATCATTTCACCGGTAAGAGCGTCGCCATAAAATGCGTAGCCGTTAATTACCGAGTAAAGCTGCATAGGTTCAATAGTACCGCTACCAAGAATTCTTTCTTTAACAGAAGAAAATGCAGTAGAAGTATATGCGGGTTGCTTAACAGTCTTCCAAATATCTTCCCACTCAATCGCTTCACCGGAGGAAGCATCAGAACTGTTGGAGGTATCCGATGTACCCGAAGAAGCATTGGAGGAAGTATCAGCAAATGCAGTCAAACAAGTCATAGCGCTCATAACTATGAGCATACACAGAGTGAGTGCAATCAATCGTATAAATTTGTTAATCATTATTGTTTACACTCCTTTCTATGACCAGCGGTACGCGAGCTCGATGTAGATATTGTAGAAGAAGGTGAATACCTTTGCTACGAGCGTCGAGAACAAGCCGGCAATAAATATGATGAATGCTGCGCCGATAATAGAAGCGATAGCAGTAATAAAGTTCTTTCCGATAGTATAATCGTGAGTTACCATCATACCAAAGAACACGAGCATACCAAACCAAATAAACGCAAAGCTTACCATCATGTCATAAATTGCCATTTCGGAAACCGTCATTATGTTAGTAAGCATTACGCCGGGAATGATAAGCATGGGTAACGGAACCAAAGAATAGCAGGTTGCTATATATACATCCTTAAAGCTGCCTTCACCCTCAAACAAAGTAGTTATACACCAGTTTGCGATTATCCAAAGAAGCACGGGAGAGACAATGGATATTATCGACATAAGGATGGAAGAAGTATATCCCTGCGGATTCTTAAGATAGCCAAGACCCATCGACTGATAAACAAAGGTAAATGCAGCAACGCACAACCAGAATGTAGCGCCGCGAACCGAACCGCGTTTTTCGTGCTTGAGGTCCCAGAAACCGTCAAATGGGTGGAAAATAATATGGAAGCCATATAATATTTCTTCACCGAAAGTACGGTTTTCTTTCTGCTTCTGTCCTTTTTTGTTTACCTTATTGGCAAACTTAAAGAACTTAGAAACGCCGAAAATGATACCAAATACAACAATTGCGACAAGCCAAAGTCTATCTTCCATCCATTCCTTACGATAGGATTGATATGCTTTGGAATAATCCTCGGTATTATAAGCGTACTTATAATACTTCATCGCTTGTACGAATTCACCATCCTGATACAAGCTTCGTGCAATTCCTATATATGCAGCATCATAGTTATTGTTACGCTGAAGAATATTTACGTAATAGTCAACAGCTTTTTCATACTGCTTATCCTCGGTGTTCTGTATTGCCTCTGCAAGAAGATCACCGTAAGATGTACGTTTGTATAATGTGATAGAGTTCGTTGCTCTGTCAAGGAGAAGCATATTCGTGCCTTGATAGTCGATCGCTACAAGGTTCTGAATATTACCAAGCTGATTACCCTTGTCACCAAAAGCATACAAAAGGTTACCGCTCGAGTCATAGGTGAATACCCTACTTCTCTTGTTATCAATAATGCTCCACGTGTTATTCGGGCCAAGTGCAACGTCAACTATCGACGAAGGGCCGGCGATCGAATACTCAGCAGAAGGCATATTTCTAAACATGATCTCGCCACTGGGAGGCCAGAAGCCGTTTCTAAGCATTACGTCAGAACCGCTGGGGTTGAGCTTCTTAACAGGTGCATAGTCACCACTCTTACTTCTGCTGTTGAGCGCACTGATCGCAGACTGCTCATCAATAGAGTTGGTAGTAACATATATAAAACCTTCTTTATCAATACAGAGGTTATTGAACTCGGTAGCAACAACCTTTTCGCTTGCCGCTAACTGTTCAGCGGTCTTGAATAATCTAAGGAAATACTCAAGAGCGTTGTAGGTAACCTTCTGAGGACCGATAAATCCGTTAAAGCTACCGTCTCTGTTGATAGAAATTACACCGTAGTTAGTTGTCTGAGATACAACATAAATACGACCTGCCTTATCAACAGAAACCGCAACGGGCTGATAAACGCTGTTATCGGGCAAAACTTCACTTGCGGGTTCGGGAACGATGTCCACGAAATTACCGAGTTTGTCAAATACAACGATTCTTGAATTACCGGTATCCGCAACAAAGATCTCGTCCTCGTTTACAAATATACCGCTGGGGGTATTCAACGAATCGGGAACGCCGAATTTGTTGGTAAACGAATCAATAACAAGACGAACGTTAAAGTTCTCATCGGTAACGATGATCGAATTAGAATCAGTATTAGCGATATATAGATGATTCAATTCGTCAACGAAAATATCCTTAGGACCATTAATCGTTACTTTTGTTTCGGCAGAAGAGCCGTACAGCTGTTTTGCATTGTCGCCCGCATCGCCTTCTTCGCCGAGAGAAGAGATCAACGTATTACTGTCAATTACTTTTACAGGCGTGTACGCATTGGGGCTGAGCTGCATTCGACCGTCATAGTTGTAGGTATACGTAGTATAAGGGGTAATTGCACTGGCGGAGATTGTGCCGATAAGCATCAACAAAACAAGTCCGACAAGCAGTACTTTTGTAAGTTTGCTATTCATACACTACCTCCATTAGTCTTTCATACCGGAAGCAGACATCGTGGTGATTACGTTGCTCTGAGTGATAACGAAAACCGTAATCGGTACGATCATCATAACTACCGTTGCCGCAGCCGATACACCGGAACGAGCGATACCGGAGGTAACGAGCTGACCAATTGCATAGTTGAAAGTTTTAAGCTGTTCACTGTAGATATACATGCTTGCGCCCATATTCCACAGATCTTTAAATACAAATATGATAAGCGTGATCCAAGCCGGCTTAACCATAGGCATAGCAATCTTCCAGAAGATAAGATTTTCACCTGCGCCGTCAAGACGTGCACTTTCAAGAACAGAATCGTTAACCGAAGTTTCCATAAACTGCTTCATGAGGTAAAGACCGAATGTTGAACACCAAGCGGGAACGATAACTGCAAGATAGCTGTCTACCCAACCGAGAGAAGACATCGTGATAAAGTTGGTAATGCCTGTAACGGTAGAGTTAAACATCAACGAATAAACAACTACCGAGAAGAGGAACTTTCTTCCGGGAAAGTTTATCTTTGCAAGCGCATATGCAGCATAAGATGCCAAGATAACGTTACCGAAAGTACCGCAGAACGAGATAAATACCGTATTAAAGATATATCTCGAGAAAGGCACCCAAGACTTGTTCATAAGGTTAAACAGGTCGGTGTAGTTCTTTGTAGTAGGTCTTACAACAATGAATCTCGGAGGGAATACAAACAATTCATCCAGCGGCTTCAAAGACTGGCAGATCGCGTAAACCATAGGCAAAACCATTATAAATGCTACAATACCGAGCATCACGAAGATGCCGATATCGCCGCCTTTGGAACGGTTTATAGAACGTTGGAACTGCTGTTTGTTTTGAAGTCTCTTATTACGGTAGCGAACGTATTTTGCTTTTAATTCTTGGTAAGACATATTACGAACCTACCTTTCTCAACATCTTGGTGACAAGCATATTCGCGCCGATCATCATAAAGAACAGAATCGTTGCAATAGCGGATGCATAACCCATTTCAAAACGTGAGTTACCATAGTCTTCAAGATGGTGCATGATTGTGTGAGCACAGTAGTTAGGGCTCGGGAAACCAACCAATGCGGTAATTACCGCACCAAAGCCGAACGAACCGGTAATCGCAAGAATTGCACCGAGCATCATCTGAGGACGCATGGTAGGCAATGTTATGTACCAAAGCTCTTGCCAACGGTTTTTAACGCCGTCCACAGCGCCGGCCTCATAAAGACTCTTATCAACGACCTGGAAACCGGCGATAAAGGTAAGGAACGAGGTACCCAACGAAGTCCAAAGAGCAACCGCAATAATAAGCGGGAAAATGTAATCTTCGTTCTGGAACCAAAGAACAGGTTCCGAAAGAAGACCGAGCTTCATACCCCACGCATTAACGTAACCGTATTGGTCGGGAGAGAAGAATATAGTCCAGATAAGGTATACCTGACCGGAGATAGAAGGCGCATAGAAGAACAACGTCATGATAGAACGGATCTTAGGACGAAGCTCATTGATAAACCATGCAAACAACATCGAAAGCAGGTACGAGCCGGGACCTGTTATCATCGAAAACTTAAAGGTATTGATGATAGCGGTCATGAATATATCGTCATCAAGAAGCAATCTTGTATAATTGTCCATGAAAACGAAAGTAGGCCATTCCAACAAGTTGAACGTAGTAAAGCTCAACACGAATGAAAGAAGAACGGGAACAACTGTGAAGATGAAAAAGAGGATAAAGAACGGCAGAGCCATAAAATAACCGGCTTTATGTTTTTTCATCTCATTAAGCGTCCACTTAAAACGAGACATATCGTTTCTAATAGCAGCTTGCTCAATAGCCATTATTACTTCCTCCCTTCATTCCAATCAGGATATTTTTCTTCAACCGCAGTAAGCATTTCTTTGATAGAGTCAGATGTCGGCAAGCCGAACTCTTCCCTCTTTCTCGTAAGCTCTACGTTAATATCAAGTATATACGATTGCATTTCCTCAACCGGCTCTGCATCATCATTTACTACGTCAAGGAATGCAAAGCTTGTATAACGTCCGATAATATAGCTGCCGGGGAACTCAGGTGTACAAGCAACGGCATTAAACTGCGAGAACAAGTTGTTGTACTCCTCGCTCGACCAAGCCATATTAGCAAGCGCGTTCATATTAGATGTAGGTTGTTTTGCAGAAGGACCGAGCAATGCAACCATTTCGTTACCGTATGCACTCTGAACGTCAGCACTGAGATACCACTGCATAAACGCCCAAGCGCCAAGAGCAACATCTTCCTTACCGCTGACCGAATTCATCATCATTACTGCAGAAACAGCACCAATTGTAACATTGTTAATTTCCTGAGTTAGTTCGTCAGCAGTACCGGGAAGCGGAGTGAATTCCCAAAGACCGTTTATCTCGGGAGCGAAAATTATCAACGTATTGTACGAAGAATAATCGGAAACTGCCAAAGGCATCTCACCCGAACGGAAACGGTTTGCAAAGTCATAAGAAATCGGGAAATCGTACATTGTGAAGAGACGGCAAACATCCTTAAAGCATGCCAACGAAACGTCGGAGTCAAGGTTAATAGTAATACCATCGGTCTTGGGGATTACATTGCCCTCATCATCAATATAGGTCAATCCAAGATCAGCGATCTTCTTATCAACCTCAGCGAGATCATCTTCGCTGATGTTCTCGTAATCGCCTTCATAATAATATCTACGGAAGAGTTCGAGATAATAGTCGTAGTCACCCATATCATACAACGGTTCATCCTGCTGATACATAAGAACCATCGATCCGCCCGTACCGGTCGGGAAACCGATATCAAGCGAGTTGGATTGCAACGAATATATAATATCGTAGAAGTCATCCCAAGTATTGGGTATATCAATGCCAAGCTCAACGAAAATATCTTTGCGGTAGAACATCATCGAGAAGGACATCGTCATAGGAAGACCGTAGGTTTCGCCATACAATGTAAGAGGTACAAGCGCCTCATCAGCAAACCACTCGGATACTTCGTTAAAGTTCTTAATAACACCCGCTTCGATCAATTTATGATATGCGGGATATTTATACTCGCCGTTTTCTTCTTTTGAATTCCAAACCGAATTTTCAAGATCGGTAAAATTATAACCGATATCGGTATTGCCGGTTTTGGTGTTCAAAGACAAAACAGCGGAACGAATTGCATAGTTAACAGGATCGCCCTGTCCGCCGCCGAGATATACATCAGGACCGGTTCCTGCCAAAGTAGCAGGCAACAAAGTACCGCCGGCTACGAGCTTGATGTCAACAGCTATGCCTTCGTAGTTGGGAGTGAAGTTATCATCAACCAACGATCTGAGTATCTGCGCCTGGTCACGCGAGGTCGCGGTCCAAACTTCAACGCTTACATCAGATGCAGAGGTATTATCTTCACCGGTAGAACCCAAAGAGTTATAGTCGCTGAAGAACGACATATAGAACTTCTGGATCTCGTACCAAAGAGTACCAAGGAAACCTGGTTCTGCCACAGGAGCTTCAGACTCAACTGCCTGGAAGCTGATGTAGTCAATATCAAGGGGCTGGTTTTGAGTATTAGCCAACCAGGTACCGAGCGAAGCGGTATAGTCCTTCAGGGTCTTCATCTGAGATGCTACCGTCGAAGGATAGGTACCCATACGCTCACAGGTAAGAGCAACACGGTCAAGAGTAGACGAATGCTCACCTTTCTCGCCGGTAAGCTCGGTAAGAAGATCGGAAACCTCGTAAAGACGCTTTGATTCATCCAAAAGACCTTTAAGAACGTCAGGAATGAGTTTATCAAAGCCATAGTCACGGTATTCATCCGCTTCAGGACCGGTTATCATAAGTATTTTTCTGTAATAACCGTTAATGGCAGCAAGAGAGCTCTCAACAGTATTGAGTATTTCAGACATGTCACCCAAAACAACCTCAAATCTGATCTTATTAACGCCCTCTTTAAGATAGAACTTAAATTCGGTATTACCGTCGTTAAGCGGCTTTGTCTGCCAATCATCGGAATACGGAAAACGAAGATTACCCGCTTCCTTAAAAGGCATATCACCGTTTATGTAAATACGTCTCGAAACGTATATACCGGAATAAAGGTTCTGTCTGCTTCTGGGAATAATGGAATAAAATCCTTCTTCAGGAACCACTATATCCCATTCGATCCACTGACCAACGTACTGCCACTTATCACCGCCGATCTGATTAAGACGGATAAGCGATGCATCCTGCGGCTCGGAGTAGCTGGAGGATCTGTCATTAAGAGAATAAATAGTGTTACCGGAAGTAGTAACAGGATATTCCGCCTGCACTCTGTAGCTTTCAGAGCCGGTGTAATCCCTTTTATCAGAGTACTTCGAAAGATACTCTTCGTAAGTGATTTCGTCCTCAACCTTAACAAGCTTCACGCTCTTGATAGCAAGAGGTTCTCTGACTGCCTGAAGACTGATGGTGTGCTCAACGCCGCCCTCAAAATAGAAGGAAAGCGGTTCGGCAAAGTAACCGGTCGAGTCATAAACGTCCTTGCTTACCCAAGAAGCGACAAGCTGCTTATCGGGCTTGAGCTCGTTACCGTTAAAGTCTTTAAGAAACGGACGATAACTGTCAGCATACATATTGGACTGACTGTGAACAAACTCAATAAACTTGTCATCAACGGACAAGTAGGTCTGTTTCGTGCCGTCTGCGTTGTATACGTACTTACCGTTTTCATCGAGTACGTTATACACATCGGCCCAGATCTTTTCAAATTCAACAGAACGTGCTTCCTTATAGGGTACAGTACCATCGATAAGGATGTAACGTTCAGCAGCCGCAGACTTTGCAATCAGATGCGAGCCCTCATCAAAGTCTCCGGTATAATACTCAACAGAGATATTATATCGAACATTCTCCTCGGGTTTGAAAGTCCAGCTGATCGTACTGTCGTCACCGCAAATAACAACAGGTCCGTTATAACCGCCCAAACCATTTTCAAGTACCTTGATGGTGCCGGTAGAATAAGCGGTTTTGTCATCTTCATCCACACCGCCCTCGGGCATTTTAAGGTAGTTAACGATGTCCAATTCCACTGCTTCGGTACCAAAAGCCACATCGCCGTATACATAACGGTATTCGTCGTACGTGGTGGCTGTCAAATAACTTTCAACGTCATCCAACGAGGTACGATACAAGGAATCGGAACCGCCGAAGTAGTCGCCAAGAGCAGATGCATTTATGCCGCAAAAGCTTGTGCAAAGCATAGCAACAAGCAACGCGTAAATGCAAATGCTGTTAACCTTTCTCCTGTTTCCAATCATGAGTTTTCCTCCTACGAGAGTATTCTGTACGAAGTGCATAAAAACACTAATACATTTTTATGTATAGAATAATAACACAACCACATCTTTTTGTCAAGTATGCATATAAATTTAGTCATAAAATAATGCAATTTCAACACATAATTATCAATTCCGGCAAAATAACAAAAATCCCATTTGTTTTACAAAAATTTACAAAATTCGCACAATATATAACTCAAACATAACCGAAAAATTTTCGCAATTATTGCAAATCGGATAACGATTATCCAAAAATCAAATAAATCCGAGCTTTTTCGTGCTATTTTCGATCGTCAAACTCGGAGTATTCTAAATTATGTTTATTATTTTATTTTAACATAGTTTATAAAAGCACTTTTTGAAGCCGTTTGCGTCGTCGAAACAATAATTAAAACAACCATATAGATTGTACATATATCACATATTTGTAATTGATGTTTTTACATATCACAAAACTAATGTTCTTGCGGTAATTTTACCGGAATCGATCAAAAAACAAAGAACGGTTACACATAACCGCCCTTCGTAGTTAAATTACAGTTCAATTTTAACAGAAACAATAAACCCATCAAATCCGTCGCCGGATACAGAATAGGTACAATTTTCGTTTTGAGGTAAATCTACATACGTCGTACCCACAGAATCATCAAGAGGTACATAATAAATTACATATGCCACGTTATCTTCAAGTTCGCTCTTATATTCAATAACGCCCTCGGTTTTAACCTTATCAATGTATTCCTCAAGAGAATATCTATACCTGTTCATGTATTGGCTGTGAGCCAAACCGACGTATCTATAAATCGTGTTGTCTGAATCATGGCTCGTATACTGTTCTTTCCCCGACGGATAACGTTGGATCACACCATAACGAAACGCCTGGTCGCGCAAATACGAAAACTCCGTATCGGAAAACTTATACGAAGAATTATAAATTGAAAACTGCACCGAATAACCGGTAACGAGATCAATTGTGGTATCTGTCTGCGCAATCTTATCACGCGAGGTATACCCCTTGTTGATAATTAAGCCGTTAGAAGGCACTTGGTCATAAAAACTCACGATAAATTTATCAATATTCGCAATCGCTTCTTGATAAAGCACCAAGGACATATTAGACAAACCGTATACATTCGTTCTGACTTCGCCGATATTAACTATTTGGCTTTGATCTATTGAAGGAAATCCATTTGAACCGTCTTTTATAATCGCCAAGCTTCCATCAACAACAGATTTGTTTTGGTAAGGATATGCCTCGAAAACAAATTCATCATAATATTCGTACACTTTCTGTGACTGCGAAACTTCAGACAAGTCATCAGACTCGACAGAAACAACACTCTCGGTCGGTTCGCTGGACTCAACATCCTCTACCCATTGAATATCAAATTGGGCAAGTGCGCACGCATAAGATGCGAGCAAAACAAGTGCAGCGACAAGACCAATTATAATAATGTTTGACTTTTTCGCTTTTTGCATATCATTCACCTCTTTTAAAAATGTGTGGGCGAACTCATCCGCCCACACACCATTACAAATTAAATACCGGTTTCAGTTTTCTTCTTAAGAGCAGCATACTTATCCTTCGCCTGCTGTTCGGCAGAGCTGAAGAGCGCGGTTGCTCTGTCAGGGAACGCCTTTTCAAGCGAACTGTATCTGGTTTCACTCTTAATGAAGTCCATATAAGAAGTTGTGGGTTCCTTACTGTCAAGCACAAAAGGATTCTTTCCTTCAGCTACAAGCTCGGGGTTGAAACGGAAGTTGAACCAATATCCGGATGCAACGGCCGCCTTCGTTTCGAGCATGCTGGTGCCCAAGCCCTTCTTAATGCCGTGGTTGATACAAGGAGCGTAACCAATAATGAGCGACGGGCCCTTGTACTTTTCAGCTTCGGAGATCGCCTTTATGCACTGATTGTAGTCAGCACCCATAGCAACCTGAGCAACATATACGTAACCGTAAGACATTGCAATTGCGGCAAGATCCTTCTTCTTCATGGTCTTCCCTGCAGCGGCAAACTTAGCAGTGGAACCTGTAGGTGTAGACTTGGATGCCTGACCGCCGGTGTTAGAGTAAACCTCAGTATCAAATACGAATATGTTTATATCCTCACCGGATGCAAGTGCATGGTCAAGACCGCCGAAGCCGATATCGTATGCCCAACCGTCGCCACCAAAGATCCACATGGACTTTTTAGTGAGAAGATCGGCATCCTCAACCACCTTCTTAGCATTGTCGCAATCACAATCCTTGCATGCAGCAAGAAGTTTCTCGCCTGCAGACTTGGAAACGGCAGCATCATCCATGCCGTCAAGCCATTCCTTAGCTGCAGCTTTCATTTCATCGGAAGCACAAGACGCCTCGGTGATCTTTGCAACAGTCTCAGCAAGTCTTGCTCTGCGAGCATTCATTGCTGTAGCCATACCGATACCAAACTCGGCATTATCCTCGAAGAGAGAGTTAGCCCAAGCGGGACCGTGGCCGTTTTTATTTACGGTGTACGGCATAGAAGGAGCGGAACCACCCCAAATAGACGAACAACCGGTAGCGTTGGCAATAAACATTCTATCGCCAAAGAGCTGAGTAATAAGCTTTGCATAGGGAGTCTCACCACATCCTGCACATGCACCGGAGAACTCGAGAAGGGGCTGCTTAAACTGGCTGCCCTTAACGGTTTCGGGCTTGAACTTAGCAAGAACCTCTGCGTTGTCACAATACTTATAGCTTGCATCAAACTCGGCCTGATACTTAAGCTGACCTTCAATAGGAGCCATCTTAAGTGCCTTTTCGCCCTTCTTGCCGGGACAGATCTGTACACAGCTCTGACATCCGAGACAGTCAAGAGCAGATACCGTCATACCAAACTTGTATCCGGGCATACCGGTCATGGGAACAAGCTTGAATTCGGGATGTTCTGCCGCCTCAGCATCGGTAAGAGTGATAGGTCTTATAGCAGCGTGAGGACATACGAAAGAACAGAAGTTACACTGAATACAGTTGTCGGGATTCCAATTGGGAACATCAACCGCAACACCGCGCTTTTCGTATGCGGCAGTACCCTGCGGGAAGGTACCGTCAGCATTTTCGTGGAAGATCGAAACAGGGAGATCATCACCCTTCTGAGCGTTGGCAGGTTCGAGGATTTCCTTAACGAACTTAACAACCTCTTCTCTGCCCTCGAGCTTAACTTCCTTAGCTTCAGCATCAACAGCGTTTGCCCATTCTGCAGGAACATCGATCTTGGTGTATGCATTCGCACCTGCCTCGATAGCCGCATAGTTCATATTAACGATATCTTCGCCCTTCTTTGCAAAGCTCTTATATGCAGCTTTCTTCATATAGTCAATAGCTTCTGCAGAAGGAATAATATTAGCAAGCGAGAAGAACGCACTCTGAAGAACCGTGTTGGTTCTGTTGCCAAGACCAATTTCACGTGCAATGGTAATAGCATCTATGGTGTAGAAGTTTACGTTTTTGGATGCAAGGTCACGCTTAACCTTTGCGGGGAGCTTTTCTTCAAGCTCGGCGGGTGTCCACTGACAGTTGAGAAGGAACGTACCGCCCTCGGCGATATCACCGGTGATATCATATCTTTCTATATAGGAAGGATTGTGACATGCAACGAAGTTCGCGTGCGATACGTAATAAGTGGAACGGATAGGAGTATCACCAAAACGAAGGTGGCTGATGGTAATACCGCCGGACTTCTTACTGTCGTATGCGAAGTATGCCTGAATATACTTATCGGTGTGGTCACCGATGATCTTAATGGAGTTCTTGTTAGCGCCAACGGTACCGTCAGAGCCAAGTCCCCAGAATTTACAAGAAACGATTCCCTCGCCTGCGGTATTAGGAGCGGGCTCCATAGGAAGCGAAAGGTTGGTAACGTCATCGTTGATACCGACGGTGAAGCCATCAATCGGCTTCTCGGCATCGAGATTCTTATAAACTGCAAAAATGCATGCCGGTGTGGTATCCTTAGAACCGAGACCATATCTACCGCCGATAATAAGAGCCGACTCAAACTTAGTACCGCGAACTGCATTAACAACGTCAAGGAAGAGCGGTTCAGCGCCTGCACCGGGTTCCTTGGTTCTATCCATAACAGCGATCTTGGTAACGGTCTCGGGGATAGCTTCAAGAAGCTTTGCCTTAACAAAAGGACGGTAAAGTCTTACCTTAAGAAGACCAACCTTGCCGCCGTGAGCATTGATATAGTCAACAGTTTCCTCGATAGTATCACAAACCGAGCCCATAGCGATAATGAGCTTTTCGGCATCGGGAGCACCGTAATAATTAAAGAGCTTATAGTCGGTGCCGACCTTTTCGTTAACCTTATCGAGATACTTTTCTACAATTGCGGGAACTGCATCGTAGTAGGTGTTACAAGCTTCTCTTGCCTGGAAGAAAATGTCGGGGTTCTGTGCAGTACCGCGAAGAACAGGATGCTCAGGGTTGAGAGATCTCTCTCTGAACGCCTTAACAGCATCCATATCACACATTTCGGCAAGATCATCATAATCCCATACTTCAACCTTCTGTACCTCATGCGAGGTGCGGAAGCCGTCAAAGAAGTGAAGGAAAGGAACTCTGCCCTCAATAGCAGCAAGGTGAGCAACCGCGCCGAGATCCATAACCTCCTGTACATTGGAAGCACAGAGCATAGCAAATCCGGTCTGGCGGCATGCCATAACGTCGGAGTGATCACCAAAAATATTAAGTGCGTGCGAAGCAACGCAACGTGCGGAAACATGTATAACACCGGGAAGAAGCTCGCCGGCGATCTTATACATATTAGGGATCATAAGGAGAAGACCCTGAGATGCGGTATAGGTGGTAGTAAGAGCACCTGCGGCAAGCGAACCGTGAACAGTACCCGAAGCACCGCCCTCGGACTGCATTTCTACAACCTTAACGGTTTGGCCAAAAATGTTCTTTCTGCCTTCCGCAGACCATTGGTCAGTAACTTCAGCCATAGGCGAAGAAGGGGTGATGGGATAAATACCTGCAACTTCTGTGAACGCATAAGACACGTGAGCCGCAGCAGTATTACCATCCATTGACAACTTTTTTCTTGTTGACATTTCGAGATGTGCCTCCTGAAATATAATTATACATGTCAATTATATCACGATTTTCAAAAAAGTAAATAGCAAACTGCAATTTTTTCGACATATACCGCATCCTTTTTTTGCAAAAAAGGAAAATATGCGATCTTTTTTGTGAATTTATAATAAAAATATTGAAAAGAGACACAATATGTGGTATGATACAAATGATTATAAATACAAAACACCAAGGAGGTACATCAATAATGTCGATAAGTGTTGTCTATTCGGCGGCTATACGAGGAATCGACGGATCGATAGTTACCGTCGAATCAACCAACGTACCTTCTTCTCAACCTCGTCTTGATATCATCGGTTTACCCGATGCTGCAATTAAAGAATCGCAAGGACGTGTACGTTCCGCCGCACGCGCATGTGATCTTCCGTTAAAGAAGGGTGTACTCACAGTCAACCTTGCCCCCGCGGATATTCGCAAAGAAGGCACTGTGTACGACCTCCCTATCTTAATATCCTTGCTCGATTTGCCGGGTCTTGATCGAATTGATTTTTCGGAATGCTGTTTCTTGGGCGAATTATCTTTATCGGGTGAATTACGCCCTATAACCGGTGTGCTCCCTATGGCAGTAGCTGCCCGTGATGCAGGATTTAAATATCTGTTCGTCCCTGCCGACAATGCTTGCGAGGCGTCTGCCGCTCTTGGCATAACGGTATATCCCGTAAAAGATGCCAATCAGCTCGTCAATCACTTCCTAACAAATCGCCGCATATTACCAATGATATTCAACGAGGAGGATTTCTTCTCTGTTCCAGACAAAACAATGTTGGACTTTGAGGATGTCAAAGGTCAGGATACCGCAAAAAAAGCATTAGAGATTGCCGCCGCAGGAGAACACAACGTTATTCTTATCGGACCTCCCGGAACCGGTAAAAGTATGCTCGCATCAAGAGTACCCTATATATTACCTCCTATCACTCTTGAAGAATCGATTGAAACCTCCAAAATTTATTCAATTGCCGGTCTTAACAGCGAATTGAATCCTCTGCTTTCCAAGCGCCCATATCGCGCACCGCACCATTCTCTTTCCTCCGCCGCATTAATAGGCGGCGGTTCAAATCCCAAGCCGGGAGAGGTTTCACTTGCTAACAACGGTGTACTGTTTTTGGACGAATTCCCAGAGTTTGATAAACACAGTTGCGAGGTCTTGCGACAGCCGATCGAAGACAGAAACGTTACCATCACACGTGTCAGCGGGACAGTCAATTATCCCTCAACCTTTATGCTCATCTGCGCTATGAATCCCTGTAAATGCGGATATTACGGACATCCCACAAAACCCTGTACCTGCACTCCTCAATCCCGAAGAAACTATCTTGCTATGATATCAGGTCCCATTCTTGACCGCATTGACATACAGGTAGAAGTAAATACGCTTGATTTTTCGGAGCTTGACACATACGTAGCTGCAGAATCAAGCGATAAAATTCGAAGTAGAGTTTGCCGCGCTCGCGATTTCGCAATGAGTCGTTTTGACGGCGAAAAATTATCCAACGGAATGCCTTTAACTTCAAATGCGCGAATGCAACCCAAGCACGTACGAAAATTCTGTACATTTGATGAAAGCGGCCGTAAGGTTCTTCAACTTGCCTATGACAAATTGGGCCTGTCCGCACGCGGTTACGACCGAATTTTGAAGGTAGCCCGAACAGTAGCAGACTTTGACGAAAGCGAGTTGATTAAAAAGGATCACATCGCTCTCGCAGTACAGTTAAGAAGTCTTGACCGTAAGTATTTCAATAATTAAGCATAAATGATTTTGACATTTGTTTACATAATTGATTAAAATATTACATCTCTAATGTGGATACTTTTGTGGATTACACCGCTATGTATCACAAAAGTGTTGGAAATCCCACGAAAGTTATCCACCATGGCGGATAACTTTGTGGAAAACCGAGCAGTAATGTATTCAATAATTGTTTTGAAAAGAGCAGCATATGGATTATCAAGGAAATTATTTTGATGAAGAACGAGACGAAAACGAATCGAAAACATATCGAATCGTAAAAGGCATTTTCAAATGGACCATGTATGGAATCTCCTTCATCATTTATGCAATTATTATTTATATGATGATTGCCAACCGCGACAGCAAGATTCTCAAACGCAACTATATGCTTGAGGATACCGAGACATCCAAGGATGTGGTTTTATATCGAATTAATACAAGTCTGTTTATGAACGATGACGGTTCGATGCAAGTATATAACGTTGATTATGCGCCGGAAGAGCAGCTGATCGAGATTGGTGTGAAGTTCAACGCAAAGAAATTAACCGATAACGAACGCATCGATTCTCTTAAATATGTTTTGACCGACGGGAATGGCAAAACATACGTTTTGACAAACGCCGTTTTTGACAGCGGCGGAAGATACGGTTTTTCGCGTGTAACATTTAAAGATATAGAGATCGATCTCGGCTCTAACGATTTGCGTTACACTCCGTTCTTAAACGCTTCGTTTCGACCGGCTATCTCAGATGAAGCATCGTTCGAACGTTCTAATGATGAGATATACCTTGAAGTCTATAAAAAATCCGACAATCAATTATTACACAAATTCAAAATATACGATAACTCGGTAACCTACAGCAAATCCGATTATAACGACTGATACAGGCGGTAACCATTATGAAAGAAAACAGCATTTTCATAAAAGAAAAGCGCAAGGATCTGTTCACAAGAGGTTTCATTGTTCTTGCGCTGATGATCGTTTCCCTTCTCTGTGCCTTTGCACCAATATTAATGTCGGGTATTAATGACGGCGCCGCCGCTTTTTACATAATCGGCGGTTTGTTGTTCACCGCATTTCTTTCGATGTTTGTATACTTATTGTACAAGGAGTTCCACCCGAACATTCTTTTGATACTCGGCTCTCGTGGATTTGTTGACAAAAAAAATGTCGGAGACGGAATAGAAATAGAATGGACAAATGTTGCTTCTGTTAAGCTGTTGGGCAATAAGGAAATGCCTTATTTGGGAATAACGCTCGAAAACAGTGATATTGTGATGGCAAAAATGAAAAAGCGTGAAGCCGAAGAAATGCGCGACAATATTGATGAAAGCTTACCACATATCCTCATCGCTCAAAACGAAGTATATATACCGATAAGCGAGTTAAAAGACACTTTTGCACGATTGGTTCGTGAGTCCAGAATTCTAAACAGCGACAATACCGCACAAAAAACAAAACATAATCCATTCACAACCGATGATGTTCTTCGAGCATTCGGCAAACTTCCTTCAAATAGCGAAACGCATGAGGAGTATGACGATTATATGGATGTGCAAAGCGACGAACACGATAACACAGATCAACATATCATTTCCGATATGATTACATATACATCTGTTGAACAGTCGAGCTTTTCCGCACAAATCGAATTGGACGATACCCCCAATTCGCCGGATTCCGATATCGACATAGCCGTAGCTTCGAATCCGAGCGACTCTGCCGATATTACTTCGGACATTGAAACCGATGCGGATGAAGACGCAGCAGTGCCGTTGTTATCGTACAAGCCCGAAAACGACGATGCTTCGTTCGATGAATTATCTGCCGAGATTAACGAATTTTTCTCTCGCGCAAAATTCTCTAAAATTTCCGAATTGGGCAAGATCTTGAACGAAAACGACGTTCCTTATTCAATTTCCAAGGAGAAACCGAAAGCGGAAAACGGTAATGAATCTATACAAAATACAGATTCTCACAATCTGACTTCCGAGGAGACGTTGGATCATACCGAAGAATCCGATACAAATATTACCGATTCCGCTCTTTCTCAATCGACCGTCGACAACAACGATTCCGTTAGTTATATCAACGATTTCAATATAGTTTTTCCGGATAACCTGTTCAACGACAACGATGTTCAACACGAAAACTCAGAATTGACCTTTGAGTCTCTTATTCAACAGTCAAAAGCACTTGATGAGTTGGCATATAATTCCGAAAAGAATAAATCCGCAAGCGATCCCGAAGATAACGGCGATCTTAATATGTCCGACACAAAAGAATATTAAAAAATCCCTGTCATTCAGCAGTATTGAATGACAGGGATTTTCTTTGTAGTCGCATTGTTTATTTAACAATCGCTTTAATAAACTTGTTCTTCCCTTTGTTGATAACATAAGCTCCGGCAGAATCGAGCACAGTATTCGGATCAACAATTTGCTTGCCGTCGATCTTCACACCGCCGCCTTGGATCAGTCTGCGTGCTTCGCTGTTAGACGGCGCAAGTCCTGATGAACTCAGCACCTCGAGCAACCTGATACCGACAGCAAACTCGCGTTCTTCGATATCCTGAGGAACGCCGCCACCTGCTACGCTTGCGTATCTTGCGGCAGCAGGCGCAACAGCTTGTTCTCCGTGATAAAGCGTTACTATTGCCTCGGCATAGAGATTATGCGCTTTACGGATATCGGTTTCACAAAGCGATTTATACTTTTCCTCATCAAGATCAGTAGTAAGATTAAAGTATGTAAGAAGAAGATTATCGGGCACCTTCATACACTTTTCATACATTATTTCCGCGGGTTCATCAATACCTATGTAGTTATCCAACGATTTGGACATCTTCTCAACACCGTCAAGACCGGGGAGCAACGGAAAGGTAATAACCTCCTGAGACGTTTGACCATAGTCCTTCTGAAGCTCACGTCCAACTAATAGATTGAACGTCTGGTCATTACCGCCGACCTCAATATCCGCTTCAAGAGCTACACTGTCATAGCCCTGCATAAGAGGATAAAACAGTTCGTGCATACCGATAGGACGCTGTTCAGCATAACGCTTTGCAAAGTCATCACGTTCGAGAATACGCGCAAGAGTATATTTTCCTGCCAGAGACAGAACATCCTCGAAGCTCATTTTACCGAGCCAATCGGAATTATAAACAATTCTTGTTTTATCTTTATCAAGAATCTTAATTACCTGTTCGTAATAACTGACTGCATTTGCACGGGTCTGCTCGAACGTAAGCGGAACTCTGGTTTTACTTTTACCGGAAGGGTCGCCGATCATCGCAGTGAAGTCACCTATTACAAATATGATTTCATGTCCGAGATCCTGAAGCATTTTAAGCTTACGAAGAACCACGGAATGTCCCAAATGAAGATCAGGACGACTGGGATCAGCGCCCATTTTGATCTTTAACTTTTTTCCGCTTTCGAGCTTGTCCTTAAGTCCCTCTGCAGAATAAACGCTTAATGCATCACGCATTATATTATCGTAAACCTGTTGAATAGTCATTGTAAACCTCTTAAACTATATAGAATATAGATCTCCGTCAAGAATCGGAATAGTAATCACATCAAACTTAGAAAGCAGTTCTTCGTTAATAACAACTTTATCATAGAACGACTGGACATATTCTCCAAATGCGGTCATTGCAAGATCGTCCTCGATGGTGGTATAAATATCGGAAGTAATGTCGTCTTTGGTAAACGCAAGACGTCTCACAATATACGTGCCTTCGCCGGTATATTCTTTTTCCGTGAACTCGCCGTCTTCAAGTTCCTCGATTATCTTTAAAATTTCCGAACCCGAAGTGTCATCCTTTTGAACAAAGCTCGGATCCATAAGAGCATAATACTCTTTGGAATCGGTTTCATCGGGATATTTTTCGGTTTCGCCGTTCTTGAGCTTCTCATAAAGCTCAAGCGCTTCATCACGAATTTCCTTAGCCGTCATTGCTTCGATCGTAGCGTCCTTATAACCGCCTGCGGTTGTACCGTCGTCGCCGGTTGTTCCGTTAAAATCCTCATCGGTCTTTTCAAGCTTTTCTATAACGTGATAGCCGTATTCAGACTCAACAAGTCGGAATTCACCCACTTTCATTTCAAAAGAAGCGGTCTCAAACGTCTTTACCATTGTTCCGTATGTGAACACATACTCATATCCGCTGTCCTCGCTTTGAGATTTAAGATCATCAAAGGTTTTTTCACCGGACTGAAGCTGCTTAAGAGCAGTCTCTGCTGCCGATTTTTTTTCAGCAACCTTATCGTCGCTCAGCTTACTGTTGGACGAATCGACGGTTTTGTAAAGTATATGACGTACCTTTACAAAATTATCATCAAAATATGCTTCAACCTCGTCGTCGTCAAATTCAAACGTATAAGCATCACCTGTTGTAAAATCAACATATGCAAACTGCGCGCAATCATATCTGTAATAATCGTTTATGAACTCCTCATAAACATTTTCGGCAGGGACAGATGCAATACCGTTCTCGCCGTAACGGTAATCGCGTATCAAAGTATAATTGATATTCGCCTCGAGATATCTCTTGATTGCGGATTTTGAAATGCCGAGTTTGGCGAGCTCAATTTCAAACAGATCGGTACCGCCGTAGGCGATCTCCATATCCGAAAGCGCAGTATCGATACTGTCAATATCGCTTTGATCGGTAATGGTTATACCCGCATCTGCACACAGTTGTTCGAAAATCAGCATCTGCTGACCGAATTCTATCGAAATTTCGGTGATATATTCGGCCATAGTCATATCTTCTGACATTTGCATTTCCAAAATGTCGGATTCTTTATAGGTAACACCATAGCTCGACATATAATTCTGATAATAAGTGACTATCTGGCTTTTGAAAACGCTTATGATATACATAAACTCTTGCTCGTTAAGGGTATAGTCGCCATATCTCATAACGATTTTTTCGTCATCAACAACAGACGAGCCACTATCGTTTTTACAAGAAGTCATCGAAATCAGCAAAACAACTGCCAATAAAAACGAAATGATTTTGGTAAATGATTTCATTGTCTTCAACCTTTCAAAATTAACACTGAAGAACAGTATACAACATATTTTTTAATTTGTCTACCTAATTTTTTGTTAATTTTGAATATCTTTCAATAATATTCTCACAAATATCAAGATTTTTCTCACCATCACGAATTTTATAGGAAATATGCGGACGGCCGCCAAGCGATATCATAACGGCTCCTTTAAACGGTTCTTCGGAAGCAATGACGGCGCAACGCTCGATGTCTATATCGGGATTATACAGCGTTAACAATCTCTGATTTTGCTCGATAGAAGTGAAGTTATACTCCATGGCTGTATTTCTAATGCGAGAAATTCGCATCAAATTCATAACCGAAATCGGAATATCTCCAAAACGATCATTGAGTTCATCAATCAGATCGTCAAAATCATCTTCATTAACAACTGCTGCGATCTTTTTATAAACGTCAATTCTCAACGGCAGCGACTCGATATACTGTTCCGGAATGAAAGCATCGACCGATATATCGATCGTACAATTCTTTTCCGCTTTGGGTGCAATGCCCTTCTCAGCGTTAATTGCATCCTCGAGGATTTTTATATACAAATCGTAACCTATTGCCTCAAGATGCCCGCTTTGCTCGGCACCGAGAAGATTGCCTGCACCGCGTATTTCCAGATCGCGCATCGCAATCTTAAAGCCCGAACCGAATTCGGTAAATTCGCGTATTGCGGCCAAACGCTTCTCGGCTATCTCGTTAACAACAGCTCCGGCACGGTAAGTTAGATAGGCATATGCCTTACGTGTAGAGCGCCCAACTCTGCCGCGTATTTGATGCAACTGAGAAAGTCCCATTTTATCGGCATTTTCTATTACAAGCGTATTTGCATTTGGAACATTCACGCCCGATTCAATTATAGTTGTGCAAATAAGTATATCAATGTTGCCGTCAACCATATCCGACCAGACATCCGACAATTCCTCTTTATCCATCTTCCCGTGACCGACTGCAATATTAGCATCCGGGAAAGCGTTTCTTATCTGCGCCGCCTTTGAATAAATGGAATCTACGTAGTTGTGCAAATAAAAGACCTGACCGCCGCGCCTTAATTCACGGCGTATCGCCTCAAGCACAACTTCTTCATCGTGTTCCAAAACAAAAGTTTGAACAGGCACTCTGTCAGTCGGTGCCTCTTCAAGCACCGACATATCGCGTATTCCGCTCAAAGCCATATTAAGTGTTCTCGGAATCGGGGTGGCGGTGAGTGTCAACACATCAACACCTTTTGACAGCTCTTTAAGCTTCTCTTTGTGAGAAACTCCGAATCGTTGCTCTTCATCAACAACCAATAAACCAAGATCCTTAAACTCAATGTCCTTTTGCAATAAACGATGCGTACCGACAACTATGTCAACAGTACCCTTTTTAAGTCCATCGATTATCTCGGCTTGTTCTTTCGGAGAAACAAACCGCGAGAGCATTTTTATATTAACCGGATATCCTCTAAAACGTGCTTGTATTGTACGAAAATGCTGAAAAGCTAATATGGTCGTCGGCACAAGAACCGCCGCTTGCTTTCCTGCGAAAACACATTTGAATACCGCCCTTAAAGAAACCTCGGTCTTGCCAAATCCAACATCACCGCAAAGCAACCTGTCCATTGGATACGGATTTTCCATATCTTTTTTTATTTCCGCAGATGCACGATACTGACCGTCGGTTTCCACATACTCGAATCCCGCCTCAAACTCGTCCTGAAGCTCGTCATCGGGCGGAAAAGAAAATCCCTCGATACTTCGACGCTCTGCATAGAGTTTTATAAGCTCTTTTGCAATATTGGATGCCGATGCCTTCGCACGCGCCTTTGCGCGTTTCCATTCGGAACCGCCCATTTTTGAAAGCTTGGTATCTTCCGCACCGATATATTTACTGACCATATCAAGCTGGTCACACGGAATATACAGAATACCGTTGTCGGCATAGACAATTTTAATATAGTCTCTCGAAACATCCTGTGATACCAGATTTTTTATACCGTCATATCTTCCGATACCGTGGTTAACATGAACCACAAGATCGCCGCTCTTTAAATCGGCATAAGATGATATTTTTTCACCCTTGGATACCTTTGTATTGCGTCTTTTTCTGCGAAGCTCCTCTCGAGGACGCATCGACATATAATCCGTCAATAATACGAATCCGCTTTTAGGAAGCTCAAATCCCGACTTGATCACCTCGGCATCATTCACCGCAACCGCCACACGCGCTTCGTACAAATCTCCCGCATACGGATAAGCCGAAATACCGTTATCCCCCAACATTTCAATCATAGCGTTAGCGGAATGTTCGTTAGTACACAAGAGCATGATCCGTCTGGATGCAGAAATATATTCTTCGAGATCATCAATAAAAATGTCATTCTTATCGGTCATCTGAAGAGTGGGTTTTGTAAAAAAGCTATACTCCGCCAAGGCGTTAATCAATTTGCCCGTATTTTGCAATGTTTCTATTGAAACTGTTGTTTTACCGAATTTATCGAATAACCGTTCGCAACTGCAATATGGGCAAACGTTTTTCATTCTGCACAAGCCGTTAGCAGCAAGCGTTTCAATAATAGAATCGTTAGAATGAGCAAATCCTTTTGCGCGTTCTTCGATCCTCTTTGCTCCAAATACAAATCTAACCGCATCATCGGCAATATCAAGCAACGTTTGTTTTTCTGAATAAATTAACGAGAAATACTTATCGGCAAAAACATTTTTATTGCCGTTTTCGACCGCTTCAATTTCCGAAAGCAAAACCTGACGATACTTTTCCGGACCGGCGAAATTTTTGATCAGACTATTGATTTCTCTTTTCATAGCCAATCTGGCATTTTCAGAGGGCAAAACCTCGTTACACGGAATTATCGTGATGGTGTCCGCATTCTCGGTTCTTCTTTGGGAAACAACGTCAAAATAACCTATAAGATCGACCTCATCGCCCCAAAAATCAATTCTAACCGGATAGTTGTAGTTCGGAGAGAAAATATCAACAATACCGCCTCTGACCGAAAACTGACCTATTCCTTCTACAATTTCGGTTCGGGTGTATCCCATTCTTTCTAACCTGACGCATATTTCGTCAATATCGCAACTATCACCATACGAAACCGTAAAGCTATTCTCTTTCAGAACTGATACGGGCATCGAATATTGCATCAAGGCATCGGGAACGGTAACAACAATATCATATTCCCCGCTCGAAACCGCCTCGAGAACAGCAAGTCGCTCGTGCTCCCATTCTCTTGAATATGCAGTTATATTTTCAAATACAAAATCTCTTGCAGGATAAAACAACACTCTGTCAAAAAAAATTCTGAAAATATCTATAACCGCATTGGCTTCTTTTTCTTCGGGCATTATAACAATACCCTTTTTCCCCGTGTCTTTCAGCATTGCCGCAACCAAAAAAGGGCGTGCGGAACCGCACATACCGTTTATAACACAGGGTATGTGTCCTTCGTAAAAACCATTGATAAGCGCTTTATACTCATTATCGTTGGCAAATTGTTCAAGTATTGTTTTCATTAATCCACCTTATTTGAACCAATCGGATTAAACTTGTCTATTGCATGATCAACGCTATACTTAAAAATATCGCCCAGCGCTTGCTTTATCACGCAAAATTCAGATTCGATCAATAAAGATTCTTCCGGAGTGATTTTTGACAAAACAAATTTAGACATATCCCATTTCTCGGGTTTTATGCCTACTCCTATTCTGATTCGGACAAAATCCCCGTTGCCAATATGTTGAATGATCGATTTAAGTCCGTTATGTCCGCCGGCCCCGCCACCCTTTTTAATACGAAACTCACCTGCGGGCAGCGTAATATCATCATGTATAACAATCAATTGTTTCGAGTTCATTTTATAATAATTCAAAACGTCTTGAACAGCCATTCCGGAATTGTTCATAAACGTCTGCGGCTTGACAAAATAAACTATATAGCCATCAAGAACACATTTATCACAAAGCGCCGAATGAAGCTTACGCTTACAACCACGGCTTACGTCGCATTGAGAATCTATATAATCAACCGCCTTAAAACCAACATTATGACGTGTATCTTCATATCTCGTTCCGGGGTTTCCCAATCCGACAATAATATATTCAGGATGCTCGCCCGGATTCACATTTGAAAAACGCAAAACCCACACTCCTACTGCAATTTTGTATATTTTATCGGTTTTTATACTTTTTGTCAAGCACATGGGTTATTATATATGAAGAAAACACTCAAAAATAAGGAAATACTATTGACAAATTTTGGTTTTGTAATATAATGTTATGTTGTAAATTAAATTTTGGAGGAACTACAATGTCCAGAAAGTATGTATATCTCTTTTCCGAAGGCAATGGCACGATGAGAGAACTTCTCGGCGGCAAGGGTGCTAACTTGGCCGAGATGACCAACCTTGGTCTCCCTGTACCTCAAGGTTTCACTATTTCTACCGAAGCTTGTACTCAGTATTATGAGGACGGAAAAGTCATAAACGACGAAATCGTCGCACAAATCACCGAAAATATCGAAAAAATGGAAGCCATCACCGGCAAGAAGTTCGGCGATAAGGAGAATCCTCTTCTCGTTTCCGTTCGCTCCGGCGCAAGAGCATCCATGCCCGGTATGATGGATACCATCCTCAACCTCGGTCTTAACGAAGAGGTTGTTGAGGTTCTTTCTGCAAAGTCCGGAAATCCCCGTTGGGCTTGGGACTGCTACAGAAGATTTATTCAAATGTTCTCCGACGTCGTTATGGAAGTCGGCAAAAAATATTTTGAAGAGCTTATCGACAAAATGAAGGAAGAAAAGGGCGTTACTCAGGACGTTGATCTTACTGCTGACGACCTTAAGGAGCTTGCTAATCAGTTCAAAGCCGAGTATAAGGCAAAAATCGGCTCCGACTTCCCTGCTGATCCCCGCGTTCAGTTAATGGAAGCTATCAAGGCAGTTTTCCGTTCTTGGGACAACCCCAGAGCAAACATTTACCGTCGTGATAACGATATTCCTTATTCTTGGGGTACTGCAGTTAACGTTCAGATGATGGTATTCGGTAATATGGGTAACACCTCGGGTACCGGCGTTGCATTCACTCGTGATCCTGCAACCGGCGAAAAGAAGCTTATGGGCGAATTTCTTATGAATGCTCAGGGCGAAGACGTTGTTGCAGGTGTTCGTACTCCTCAGAAGATCGAACAGCTCAAAGAGGTTATGCCCGAGGTTTACGAGAAGTTTGTCGGCATTTGCGGCATTCTCGAGAACCACTACAGAGATATGCAGGATATGGAGTTTACCATCGAAGATAAAAAGCTCTATATGCTCCAGACCAGAAACGGCAAGAGAACTGCACAGGCGGCTCTTAAGATCGCGTGCGACCTCGTTGATGAGAAGATGATCGATGAGAAGCAGGCAGTCAAGATGATCGATCCCCGTAACCTCGATACCCTTCTCCACCCGCAGTTTGATGCAAAGGCGCTTAAAGCGGCAGCTCCTATCGGCAGAGCATTGGGCGCTTCTCCCGGAGCAGCTTGCGGTAAGGCTGTATTCACCGCAAACGATGCTAAGGAATGGGCAGATCGCGGCGAAAAGGTCATTCTCGTCCGCCTCGAAACCTCTCCCGAGGATATCGAGGGTATGAAGGCAGCACAGGGTATCCTCACCGCACGCGGCGGTATGACATCTCACGCAGCAGTTGTTGCAAGAGGCATGGGTACTTGTTGTGTATCCGGTTGCGGCGATATCAAAATGGACGAAGCTAACAAGAAATTCACTCTTGGCGGCAAGGTATACAACGAGGGCGATTGCATTTCGCTCGATGGCTCTACCGGTAATATCTACGACGGTATTATCCCCACTGTTGATGCTACTATCGCAGGCGAATTCGGCAGAATTATGGAATGGGCTGACAAGTATCGTACCATGAAGGTTCGTACCAACGCAGACACCCCTGCTGATGCTAAGAAAGCCCGTGAGCTTGGCGCAGAAGGTATCGGTCTCTGCCGTACCGAGCATATGTTCTTCGAGGCAGACAGAATCGCAGCTTTCCGCGAAATGATCTGCTCCGACACCGTTGAAGAAAGAGAAGCCGCACTTGAGAAGATCCTTCCCATGCAGCAGGGCGACTTTGAGGCACTTTACGAAGCACTCGAGGGTAATCCCGTTACTATTCGTTTCCTCGATCCTCCTCTTCATGAGTTTGTTCCCACCGAGGAAGAAGACATCAAGAAGCTCGCAGATGCTCAGGGCAAAACCGTTGAGCAGATCAAGGGCATTATCGATTCTCTCCATGAATTCAACCCCATGATGGGACACAGAGGATGCCGTCTTGCTGTAACCTATCCCGAAATTGCTAAGATGCAGACCAAGGCAGTTATCCGTGCTGCTATAAACGTACAGAAGGCACATCCCGATTGGTGTGTAAAGCCCGAGATCATGATTCCTCTCGTTGGCGATGTAAAAGAATTCAAGTTCGTTAAGAAGCTCGTTGTAGAAACCGCTGATGCAGAGATTGCGGTTGCTAACTCCGATCTCAAGTACGAGGTTGGTACTATGATCGAGATACCGAGAGCGGCTCTTACCGCCGATGAAATCGCTGCCGATGCAGATTTCTTCTGCTTCGGTACCAACGACCTCACTCAGATGACATACGGCTTCTCCCGTGACGATGCCGGCAAGTTCCTCGACTGCTACTACGACACCAAGATCTTCGAAAACGATCCGTTTGCAAAGCTCGATAAGGTCGGTGTCGGCAAGCTTATGGAAACCGCCATCAAGCTCGGCAAACCCGTAAATAATAAGCTCCATGTCGGTATCTGCGGCGAACACGGCGGCGATCCCTACTCTGTTGAATACTGCAACGAAATCGGTCTTGACTACGTTTCTTGCTCGCCCTTCAGGGTTCCGATAGCTCGCTTGGCTGCTGCCCAGGCTGCAATAAGGGCTAATAGCTAACAATAAAATCGCTGGGAGAAATCCGAGCTATTTTTTGTTAGCAGTTATGATTGCCTTCGGCAAGTTGTAGGGGTCGATGCCCACATCGACCCGTTATGATGTGCTCGCACAGTTATGATGCACCTTCGGTGCGGTTGTCATATTATAACGAACGCAAGGCGCTCTCATAACATTTGCCGCAGGCAAATTCATAACTCTAAACTCATAACTCAACACTCGGCAGAGGGATTTTGCATATCTATCGAAATTCTTGTCGCAAATCAGTATAATAAAATTAAGAGGTGATTTTATGGGATTATTTAGCATTTTTAAACACCGTAATCAAAATTCAAAAAACACAAACAGCGAATTGACAATTTATGCACAAAAGATGTGTGCTACCGCCATTGAATATGCGCAAGAATTTGACAAGAACCTTGATTTTTCCGAAAATAGCATTGTTGATTTAGAAGAAATATTGGATTGGTATTCAAAAGATATTGTAGTTTCCAAACCTACCGAAAATCAAATTTGGAGTATTGCAATTATATTTGGGTCTTATTTAGGCGAAACGCTTTTGAAAAATGGGCTTTCTGAAAAAGGATTTGTTTGGAAAACAGAAGAGTCATCTAACGTCCCATTGTTGATTAAAGATGACGGTTTTTATATCACACCTAACGATAAGGTATACAAACGCTTAGTAAATGGTAGCGAGGATAACGTTATTTTCTTTTACCGATTTGCCAAAAATGAAATTTAATCCCCCGCTTTTACTGATCGTATCAAAAAATTGCTATACGTGAAAGCAAATAATCGCTTATATTAAAAGTCTCTCGTATTTCTATGAGAGATTTTTTTGATAAAACCAACTACAAATACGTTCGGCAAGATAGGATTTATGCTTCAGCTTGTTGAATTCCGTAGAAGTGGATAACATTCATATCTTCTTCCATATCAAGTCCGTGGGAACCACAGCCGCCGTCAATATCATGACAACCGTGATCGGGGCAAAATCCGTAAAGTACGTTGTGTTTTGTACACTGTTTTTTTATTTTATCAATAAGCTTACAGTAAGTATCAAGATTTTGCTTTAATACTTTCATGCTTATATCTTCCTTAGTGCCGTTTTTATGCATTTCGCTGTCATAATCGCCGTTATAAACTACAATCAAATCGTATTTATCTTCGTCGATAAGCTCATATACTTTCTTGTTAACTTCTTCGACAGTATCGTAAATATAATAATCCATTTTTCTCTCTAAGAATATCATAGAGATACTGTCGCCCCTTGTTGAAACTATGGCAGCTTTCTTTTTTTCTTCAATAAATCTGTCGAATATAGTATCAACCGTCAGAACGGGCTTAACATACTTTTTAATGCCGTGAACTTCGGGCATAACGCCTGTATACATTGAAGCAATACATACAGGAGTAACAGATGGCATTACACTGAGCATAGGTACAGCCAAATCGGATGCAACTGCCGCCTCAGCGAAAAGATGAGTATAACTTTGATAGAGCCACAGGGCCACTGCGTCGGGGTTATATATCACGGTACGGTCGATTTTATTTTCACCAAGCTTTTTGTTTGCCAAAGTCTTAATTAAAGGGTTGACTTTTTCATCGGTTTCGATTGTTTTCATTCCCATAAGGTCGAGAATGGTGGATTTAACCGAGGAAATACAAAGAGAATTGAATAAATCAGACATATAAGCACCTCATTTTGTTAGACCATGTATAAGAGAACACCCTATGACGGAAACAAAGGACTTAGGGTGTTTTCCTCACAATAAACACACTTACTCTACCAATCCATTATCTGCCGGCGTATGGCATCGTAATCATATGCACCGTAACCAAGACTTACGGATAAATTATAATCGAAAATTTCATACTGAGCCGCTTAGAATTCTTCTTCGGTAACCTCAACTTTGGTATTATCGAGGTTGATATAATATGTACACTCGTACTCTCCATCTTCATTAATATAACAGGATTCCTCCTGTGTGGCGGAAAACAGCAATTCAAAGCCACAATCCGACAAACTGTATATTGTAACCGTATAGTAACCCATATTTCCGTTAAAATTATATACAAGCCCCTGCCGCGGAATATAACTCGCACCGCCCAATCTATTCAGATATGTATCGGCAACTTTACCGGACTTATAGGAACAAACTGTGCAACCGGACGCCTCGCAGGAACCGCTGATAAAGAGCTCGGGAATATCATCCGAATCAATGTATACAAGAGTATACTCACTATATGTTTTTTCCGTTCCAAGAGATTCTATGTAATTTAAATAAGCTGTTTTCCAAGGAGCAACCTCCAACTCAACAGGATGCAAAATACCATCAAATGGAGTAATGTACACGTCACCGTTGCGACCGGATTCGTTAATGATATATATGCGAGTAGTACCGCTTGGATCTGTAAATTCAAGTCCGTACATAGTTGCAATTCCCGGGAAAGAAACCGATGCTACCAAAGGCTTAGAGGTATCAAGCATGGAAACATGAAAAAGGTTTGGTTGTCTTATATAATCGTCAGTCGCATCAATCAAGAAGAACGAAACATCCAAAAGCGCGTTGTGAGCGCTTATAGATATTTCATATGCATAGTGGGAAGAATCCGCCTGACAATAGTGATAGTTTTGACTATTCAATAATTTTTCGCTCGCCCTTGCCACAGTGACGAGAGGCATATTATTAGATTCACTTTCAATAAGCGAAAGGTCAACCCAACCGGCACCCGACTTTAATTTTCCCCACAGGTTCCCTTCCGAATCATAAGCCGTCTCAATAATTGTGTAGGAGCCGGCTATTTCAACGGTACCTATAGAATAATTATCATAACTCGGTCCATCATAGATAGGAAAATCAGAACGCAAAATCTTTACAAGCCGAGCGTTTTCAGACGGCTCATTATCATCGACCGATGTAGTTTCAGAATCCGAAAAATAATCGGATTCAGTTACACTTTCAACCGCACTTGAAGTATCAGAGTTCGAAATGCCGACTTTATTTGAAACATCCGCGAGATCATCTGTACCAATGCTTTCGTTGATCAACATTTCTTCAATGAAATTCTCGCAAGCTGCAAATGTGCAAGCCATAATTATAGCCAAAAACAGCGTGAGTGTTTTTTTCATCAAAATCCCCTCCCAAATTCATTTTTTATTATATCATTCTCGCATATAAAAAGCAAGTTTTTCTAATTTCGCCCTTATACACAACGTTCTGTGTTTTTTATGTATTCTATTGAAATTTTTTTATAAATCGTTATAATGGAGTTATATAGTATAATTCATACCATTCGCAGAACGAAAGGAATACTTGCAATTCAAGTAAGTGCAATATGAATAACAACCTAACTAACAACACCAAGGAATACATATTCGAAGAAGAAATTCTTATAAAAAAAAGCAAAAGCATTTACAACCGCTTTTTTAAACGACTAATTGATTTATTCCTTGCTCTGATAATTCTTATAACCATATCTCCTTTATATCTGATAATATCGGTGGCGATTGTCATCGAAACAGGATTCCCTATCTTTTACAGAGCACCCCGCGGTGGATACAAAGGCAAAACATTTAGAATTTTCAAATTCCGCTCAATGGTTAAGGATGCCGATAAGATAGGCGGAGGAACCACATCACTTAACGACAAGCGTATTACTAAAGTTGGATCTTTTCTCAGAAAAACCAAGCTTGACGAAATTCCGCAAATATTCAATATCATTTCCGGCTCAATGAGTTTTATCGGTCCAAGACCGGAGCTTCTTAAATATACTGATGCATACGATGAAAAAGAAAAATACATATTGTCGGTACGCCCCGGCATAACAGACTACAGTTCTTTGGAATTTATCAATCTAGATGAGATTGTGGGTAGCGAAAATGCTGATGAGATGTATGAAAAGTACGTGCTGAAATCCAAGAATCATCTTCGGCTGTTGTATGTCACAAGAGTTTCATTGAGAACAGATATTTACCTGTTTTCAGCTACAATTTGGAAGGTAATACAAAAAGCATTAAAGTTTATCTTTTGTAGTAATACCAAAAAGGATGTTTAATAATGGAGTATATAAAACTCAAGAATTCAGATATCACAGTATCCAGACTTTGTATGGGTGGTTGTCCCATGGGCGGTCACGGTTGGGGCACTGTACAGGAATCCGAACTAATCGAAGCCGTGAATATAGCGCTTGACAATGGTATTAATTTCTTTGATACTGCTGACACCTATGGTTTAGGACAATCCGAGATAACTCTCGGTAAAGCTCTCGGCAGACGTAGAAAAGACGCAATAATTGCCACAAAATTCGGTGTACGAGTTAGCAACGGTACAACAAAATATGATAACAGTCCCGAGTGGATACGCCAAGCATTAATGGCAAGTCTTAACAGACTTGGTACCGACTACGTTGATTTATATCAGATTCACTACCGCGATGGAGTTACTCCTATCGGCGAAGTAATCGAAACACTTGTTGAACTAAAAAACAAAGGTTTGATCCGCGAATTCGGTTTATCAAATTTATTTTTAAAGGACATTGATGAACTCAAAGGATACGAGGGCACATTTATTAGTTTTCAAAACGAATATAGCTTAGCTTGCAGAAAAAACGAGGATGATATAGTAAGCATAAAAGATTCATTCAATATGTCGCCTTTAACCTGGGGAAGCTTAGGACAGGGTATTTTAACCGGTAAATACGATAAGAATTCTGTTTTTGGAGCAAACGACCGCAGAAGCCGCGATATTTATGTCAACTTTCACGGAGATAAACTCCTACACAATTTGGAAATCGTCGAGGTTTTAAAAAAACTTTCCATTAAATATGAGAAGACGATACCTTCAATAGCGATCAGATATATATTAGATAAACTAAACGATTCGGTAGTAATTGCCGGAGCAAAAAATAAGGATCAAATATTATCAAACGCAGAGGCATTTAACTGGTTTTTATCAAAGGACGATATCGATCTTCTTGATAGAATATCAGATACACGATCTATAGAAAAATAGTTTTACAAATACACATAAAAAAGCACCCCGAATTAATCGGAGTGCTTTTTTATTACGTAATTACGCGTTTGCCTTTGCAATAGCGTTGAGATCGCTCTGCATCATGAAGAAGTTAACGATACCAAGACCAACGAAACCGAGGATCAAGTAGAGCACGGAATTATCCTTGTGTGCAATACCCTTTGCTTCGCAACCTTCAGCAAGCTTCTTCTCTGCGAGATAGAAACCAACAGGGCACAAGAACAAGAACAATAATATCTCGACAAGAGCGTTGTCGTTTTCATCTTTAACCGAAACTGCCTCTTTAGCCATGCATACAGCCCAGTAGATCATATAGATACCACAGGTTACGATGGAAAGAATAATTGCGGTAATAGGATTACGTTCCTTGATGTTCATTTGTTTTGCCTCCTACATTTAATATGTTGATAATATATTAACACAATATATAGCGCTATGTCAAGTACATTATGACAATTTTTCGACTTTTTATGACATTTTGTTTTAATACCCCTGCTTTCGTTTTAAAATTCACTTGTGTAGACACAACTTATATGGTATAATCAACTCAAATCCTCAAAATAAACGTATATTAGGAACCAATAATGTATAAAAACACCTCCCCTGCTGAACGTACGGTATATCTAATCAAACGAGTCGGTTTGATTGTCGGAATACTGCTGATTTACTATTTGTTCAATAAAATAACAAATTTAGGAATCCCTTGTATTTTCAACACCCTAACAGGATATCACTGTGTTGGATGCGGTATTTCAAGAATGTTTATCGCTTTGTTTGATCTTGATTTCAAAGCCGCATCAAATGCCAACATATATGTTCTATGTTTGTTGCCTATTGCATTATTTGTCTTCACTTTTAAAGCATATCGATTTATTAAATACGGTATTACATCCGATCCTATATGGTTGAATATTATATACATAGTACTTCTCATCTGCGGAATAATCTTCGGTATTTTGCGTAATTTACCTTCTTTTGGATTTCTTGCACCGCATTGATCGCATTGCCGGATGTCGAATCATGTAATGATTTATTGACATAAATCAAAATCTGTGTTATTATGTTGCAAACATGTTGTGTATTCACACAACCAAAATGAAAGGAGAGTTACTATGGATAACTCGGTTAATCGCGCCCCTGTCGGCCAGCTTGCTACAAACAAAGGTCTAATTAAGACGATTTTACTTTCAGCGGTCACTTTCGGTATTTATTCTCTCGTTGTAATGTCCTCTGTTTCAAACGATATTAACGTCGTTGCTTCCAGATACGACGGCAAAAAGACAATGCATTTCTGTTTATTGGCTTTCGTTATCGCTCCTATTACGTTTGGTATCGGTTCTTTTGTTTGGTATCACAAGATTTCCAACCGTATCGGTGCGGAGCTTAATAGACGCGGCATCAATTACAGTTTCAGTGCTGCCGATTTTTGGCTTTGGAACGTTGTTGGATCGATAATAATCGTTGGTCCGTTTATTTACCTTCACAAAATGTTCAAAGCGGTTAACCTTATGAACGAGAATTATAACATTAACGGTTAATTTTATACATAAAACATTCCCTCCCCTTGGTTTTTCCAAGGGGAATTTTGTTTCACACGCTTACCCAAAAACATTGACTTTGTATACAAATTATGTTAAAATGAGCATGAATATATAGATTTACCGAAATATTGTTTTGCGCTTTGAGGTTTTTTGTGTTTACGATTGAAATCGCTAAATTACGAATATGCATTTATAACAAATATGACTTCGTCATGCGCATCTGCAACGATTACATTACAGAATCCGTTGATTGTGACTTTTCTGTTTCTATCTCTGATGAAGAATTGGATGTTGAGAGAAAAAGCTCGTCATCGTCTTTTTCCGACGGATTTGTGGAAAGCGTATGTATTTATCGCGCTATTGCACGCGAATTACCTAAATATGATGCCTTTGTACTCCACTCCGCAGCGGTCGAAAAGAATGGCGAAGCATTCTGCTTTTCCGCAAAAAGCGGTGTCGGCAAAACTACTCATGTGTCTTTATGGAACAATAATTTCCCCGACTGCAAAATCATAAACGGTGATAAACCGATCATCCGTTTTTTTGGAAACAAGCCCTATGTTTGCGGTACCCCGTGGGGCGGAAAAGAAAATCTGCACACAAATATCATTGTTCCGTTACGAGCAATATGCTTTTTAAACCGTGCAGAAACAAATACGATTAGCAGTATTACTACACACGAGGCACTAAATCTGATTTTAAATCAACTGTTTTTTGACCACAAGAATGCCGAAGATACAATGGTTCTTCTTAACAAATTACTCGGTTCGGTAAATTTATGGAAACTAAACTGCAACATTTCGGATTTTGCGGCAAAACTATCGTATGAAACTATGAGCAGAGGATATTAAAATGACAGATGATATCATACTACAAATAGAACGCGAACAGAAGAAGCGCATCGGAAAGGATGCAAGAAAAGCAATCTCTTTCGCATTAATTATTTGTACCCTTGTATTTGTTTTTCAGTTATTGCCTTCGCTGGTTATAGGCATAGTTTTGTCTTTTCTCGGTCCATCCTTTACCTTAACCAATTTAGGATATATAATTATACAAATTATTTCCTACTTCTTTTATATTTGCTGTCCGTTTGCTATTGGATATTTTCTTTACAAACTCATTAAGAATCCAAATCAAGTCCCTTTAATTAAAAGGCCGTCACCTAAAATGCCGTTTCTGTATTGTTTCGGCGCGCTGGGTTGTTGTTATATGGTTAATTTTATTTTTATAGTTCTGTTTCCCAAAATAACAGAACTGGGCCTTGATAATGATATTGTCGCAAACACGCCGCTCGAAATAGCATTGACTTTAGTGATGTATGCTGTTCTGCCCGCCATATTGGAGGAATGGGGTTTTCGTCATATTTTACTGAAAAATCTTCTCCCGTACGGAAAATGGGGCGCAATCATCGTTTCGGCAATTCTATTCGGTGTTGGTCATTTACACCCTTTGAGTGTTATCAACGCAATTACGTTTGGTATTATTTTGGGCGTCATTTATGAATATACGGGCTCGATCAAATGGACAGTCTTTATACACTTTTTGAATAACGCCATAGCAACCATACCATCGCTCATACCCGAAGATTCGCCTTTTTTGATCATCTTTTCCCTCCTCTCATTCGGTATCATGGGCGTTGGAGTTATAGCTGTAATTTATTATGCAATAAATGGATATAAGCGCAAAAAAATCACTCTTAAAAAAGCCGATTCTATCGGTTATAAACTTTCGATCCCCAAATTTATCAACCGATTGATTTTCAACTATGCTTTTATCCCTTATGCGGCGGTAGTTGCCTTTTTTATCTATATAGTTTTTGTGATTGAATTATGATAAAGGACGACATTTATTATATGAAGCACGCCATCTCGCGTGCAAAAGCGGCTGCGAAATGCGGAGAAGTTCCTATCGGTGCCGTAATAGTGAAAGACGACAAAATTATAGCTTCCGGCAGAAATATGCGTGAAGCAAAAAACAATGCGCTTAACCACGCAGAAATAATTGCAATTGACCGCGCATGTAAAAGAATTGGTGCTTGGCGATTGATCGATTGCACTTTATATGTTACAATGGAGCCCTGCCCTATGTGTGCAGGCGCCATTGTAAATTCACGCATCAAGCGTATTGTTTTCGGGTGCTATGATAAAAAAGCTGGCGCCTTGGGCAGCGTATTCAATTTGTCAGAATACCCATTAAATCACAAATACGAAGTAATTGGCGGCGTTATGGAAAAAGAGTGCGCGTCGCTTCTATCAAACTTCTTTGCAGAATTGAGAAATAGACCGAAAGGAAAAGTATAATGAAAACAAAAGCAGTTATTTCAGTAACCGGTAAAGATAACGTAGGAATAATCGCCAAAGTGAGCAACATGTGCGCAGATTACGGCGCAAATATCATTGACATATCTCAAACGGTGCTTCAAGACTATTTTGCAATGATCATGATTGTAGAAATAGACGCTCTTACTCTTCCCTTCACCGAATTTGTTGACAAGGTTGCTGTATTGGGTAAAGAAAACGCGCTTGAAATACACGCGATGCACGAAGATATATTCGATTCTATGCACAAAATTTAACGGAGTCAATTGATGATAGATACAAAAGATATTTTAGAAACAATAAATATGATACGGGATGAGAATCTCGATATCAGAACCGTCACCGTAGGTATATCTTTGTTTGATTGCGTAAGCGATGACAAGAACCGTTTTTTGAATAACATTTATAACAAGATAACAAAAACCGCCGAAAGATTAGTGCCCGTATGTAACGAAATCGAGAAGATGTACGGTATTCCGATCATCAACAAGCGCGTGTCCATAACTCCACTTTCTTTAGTCGGCGGTAAGCTTGACAGTGATGGTTATGTCCGTGCAGCCCAGATACTCGACAAAGCCGCCGAGACACTCGGCATTAACTTTATCGGAGGATTCGGCGCATTGGTGCACAAGGGCTGTACCGCATCCGACAACGCATTGATCGACGCAATACCCGAAGCGCTGGCTACTACCAATATGGTTTGTTCTTCGGTCAACGTCGCTACAACAAAAGCGGGCATTAATATGGATGCCATTGATAAAATGGGTTCGATAATCAAAAAAACAGCTTATCTTACCCGTGATAAAAACTCTATCGGCTGTGCAAAGCTTGTTGTTTTTGCCAATGTACCCGAAGACAACCCCTTTATGGCAGGTGCCTTCCACGGAGTCGGCGAGCCCGATTCGATCATTAACGTCGGCGTATCCGGTCCGGGCGTTGTAAGTTCCGCAATTAAAAGATCGGGCGACTGCAGTTTGAGCGAGCTTGCCGATGTAATCAAAAAGCAATCGTTCAAGATCACGCGTGTCGGACAGCTGGTCGCGCGCGAGGCATCAAATCGACTTGGAATCCCGTTTGGCATCGTCGATCTCTCCCTTGCACCTACTCCCGCTATCGGAGATTCGGTGGCCGATATTTTAGAAAGCATGGGACTTGCAACCTGCGGTGCTCACGGCACTACTGCCGCTTTGGCAATGCTCAACGATGCCGTTAAAAAGGGTGGCGTAATGGCATCCTCGCACGTTGGCGGACTTTCCGGCGCGTTTATTCCCGTTTCGGAAGATGCAGGTATGATTGCCGCCGTTGAAAAGGGTGTACTTTCTATCGAAAAGCTTGAAGCAATGACCGCTGTTTGCTCTGTCGGTCTTGATATGATCGCTGTTCCCGGCGACACAAGCGAAGCTGTCATTTGCGGAGTTATTGCCGATGAGATTTCAATCGGCGTTGCAAATACAAAAACAACCGCGGTCAGAATCATCCCCGCATATGGCAAAACAGTCGGAGATGCGGTTGATTTCGGAGGCCTGCTCGGAACTGCTCCGATTATGAGCTTACGTTCCGAATCACCGGAAGTTTTTATAAAACGCGGCGGCAGAATTCCTGCACCTATTCACAGTCTTAAAAATTAACTTCTCTTTTGGGAGGAATAAATCATGAATAATAAATTTTATGTAACAACAGCAATAGCGTATACCTCAAAAAAACCCCACATAGGAAACGTTTACGAGGCAGTTCTTACCGATGCTATTGCAAGATATAAACGCCTTCGCGGATATGACGTATTTTTCCTTACAGGAACCGATGAGCACGGCCAGAAGATCCAACAAGAAGCTGAATCCGCGGGAATCACTCCTCAGCAATATGTTGACAACATAGCCGGTCAGATAAAAGAAATATGGGCTCTTTTTAATATCAGCTATGATAAATTTATTCGCACGACAGACGAAGAACACGTTAAATGCGTGCAAAAGATATTCACAAAGCTCTATGAGCAGGGTGACATTTATAAGGGTTCATACGAGGGCAACTATTGCACCCCCTGTGAATCCTTTTGGACCGACACTCAGCTTGTAGACGGCAAATGTCCCGACTGCGGCAGAGAGTGCAAAAAAGCAAGCGAGGAAGCATATTTTCTTCGTATGTCCAAGTATGCCGACAGACTTATAGAGTATTATAATTCGCACGATGAGTTTATCACTCCTGTTTCACGCAAAAATGAAATGATAAACAATTTTATAAAGCCCGGTCTTCAGGACCTTTGTGTTTCCAGAACAAGTTTTACATGGGGCATCCCCGTTGAGTTCGATTCCAAACACGTAACTTATGTGTGGCTTGATGCACTTTCTAATTATATCACCGCCATCGGATACGATACCGAAAATCCGTCTGAGCTTTATAATAAGCTTTGGCCCGCTGATCTTCAGGTAATCGGCAAGGATATTGTTCGTTTCCATACAATTTATTGGCCTATAATTCTTATGGCACTCGGTCTTCCTCTGCCTAAGCAGGTGCTCGGTCATCCTTGGCTTTTATTCGGCGAAGACAAAATGAGCAAATCAAAAGGTAATGTAATATACGGCGACGAGCTTATCGCAGAGTTCGGTCTTGATACCGTAAGACATTATCTTCTTGCCGAAATGGGCTATTATAACGACGGCAGTATCACTTATGAAAATCTCATTAAGCGTACTAACAGCGATCTTGCTAACGTACTCGGCAATCTTGTATCGCGTACGGGCGCAATGATCAAACAGTATTTTGGCGGGATCATCCCCGCAAACAACGGCAAGGACGACGAATATGCGGTTACTCTTAAGAACGCGGTTTGCGACGGTATCAAGGATGCAATTGCAAAGTACGATTCTTATTTGATCGCTGATGCAGATGCGGCAGTATTTAATACCATCAAGGCCTGCAACAAATATATCGACGAAACAACCCCTTGGGTGCTTGCAAAGGATCCAGATAAGAAGCAAGAGCTTGCAAACGTACTCTCCAACCTTGTTGAAAGCATACGTATCTGCAACGTTCTTCTTTATCCGCTTATACCCGATACTGCAGATAAGATAAATGCGATATTTAATGTTCCGTCTCTTGATTTTGATTCAGCTATCAAATACGGCTATTATTGCGAGGGAATAGAGCTTGGTGAAATCCCCATACTTTTTGCAAGAATAGACGAGAAGAAATACTTTGCAGAGCTTGAAAAGAAAGCAAAAGAAGCAAAGAAAAATGAAAAGAAATCCGAAAAGACCGAAAAGAAGCAACCTGAAACTCCTTCCGAAATCACTATTGACGACTTTGCAAAGGTCGATCTTCGCATCGGTCAGATCAAGGAGTGCGTAAAAGCCGAAAACAGTGATAAATTGCTTGTTCTTCAGCTTGATATGGGCTCCGAGATCAGACAGGTCGTTTCAGGTATTGCAAAATATTACACGCCCGACGAGCTCATCGGCAAAAAGGTTATAGTCGTATCGAACCTTAAGCCCGTCAAGCTTCGTGGCATCGACAGTAACGGTATGATCCTTGCAGCAGATACAGAAAACGGCGTAAAGGTCATTTTCGCCGATGAGAGTGCCACCCTCGGCAGTAAGGTCAGATAATGTTTGATATTCATGCCCATTACGATGACGAAGCATTTGATGCTGACAGGGGTATCCTACTTACTTCCCTTTTTGAAGAACAAAATATCACCGGCATTATAAATGCCGGTTGCAACGTCGAGAGCTCACTGTTTTCTGTTTCACTTGCTGAAAAATACGATAATATCTATGCCGCTGTCGGATTTCATCCCCAAGAGGTCGACAAGTTCGACGAAAAAGCGTTCGATATAATCAAGGAACTCATAAAACATGACAAAGTCGTCGCAATCGGTGAGATCGGCCTTGATTATCATTGGGTAAGCGACAATAAAGAACTGCAAAAATCTGTTTTCAGAAAGCAGTTAGAGTTGGCTGTCGCGACAGATATGCCTGTTGTCATACACGAAAGAGATGCCGTAGCCGATTGCTTGGATATTGTTCTTGATTACAATGTTCGCGGTGTATTTCACGCTTTTTCGGGTAGCAAGGAAACCGCAGAGATACTTCTCAAGCGAGGTTGGTATATTTCTTTCCCGGGGACAGTCACATTCAAAAACGCTCGTTATCCCGTTGAAAACGCATCTTTTGTACCCGAGGACAGAATGCTTGTCGAAACAGATGCACCGTATCTCACTGCGCACCCCTTCAGAGGTAAGCGAAACGACAGCGGTTATATGAAATATACAATCGAAAAGATTGCCGAGATCAGAAATACAACCATTGAACATATCGAAAGAGTTACTGAAGAAAATGCAAAAAGACTTTTTGGGATCTAAAAACCGTTCAAATACGTTTGCGTACATTGTCGGTGATAATATATATCTTAATATCACCAACCGCTGTACAAATGACTGCACCTTTTGCTTAAGGAACAACGGCGATGCGGCATACGGAAGCGATCCATTGTGGCTCGAGCACGAACCGACGGCAGAAGAGGTTTTAAACCAGGTCAAAAGCATTTATTTTGATAACTGCCAAAGCTTTGTTTTCTGCGGTTACGGCGAGCCCACGTGCCGTTTTCAGACCTTAATCGAAACTGCAAAAATGCTCAAAGCTGATTATCCCGGCATACCGATTCGTTTAAACACCAACGGTCAAAGCGAGCTGATCAATTCAGCAGATCAAACTAACGAGTTATTCGGGTTAATCGATAGCGTTTCGATCAGTATGAACAGTTCTAACGAAAACGACTATGATACACTCTGCCACTCCGTTTTCGGAAAGAAAGCGTTTTCGTCCATGATCGAATTTGCCAAGCATTGTGTGGGTAATATCCCCAACGTTCAGTTTTCGGTTGTAAAAGAAACCTTATCAGAAGATGACATCCGAAAATGCAGCGATATTGCCGCAAGAATCGGAGCAAAACTGCGAGTTCGTAAGTTCATTAGCGAAAACGACAAAAACCCCGAATGAAAACTCTTTCAATTTTCAAATAATCACAATTGTAATTTTTCACCAAAAGGTATAAACTACTATACGGTGAATAAATAAAAATTTATGGAGGACTTTTAAAATGTCTGTAAAAGTTGCTATTAACGGCTTTGGCCGTATCGGCCGTCTTGCTTTCCGCCAGATGGTTGACGCTGAGGGTTATGAAGTTGTTGCGATCAACGACCTCACCAGCCCCAAGATGCTTGCTCACCTTCTCAAGTATGATACCGCACAGGGCGGTTTCTGCGGCAAGCTCGGCACTACTCCCGCACACACCGTTTCCGCTACCGAAGATTCCATCATCGTTGACGGTAAGGAAATCAAGATCTACGCTGAAAAGGATGCAGCTAACTGCCCTTGGAAGGCACTCGATGTAGACGTAGTTCTCGAATGCACCGGCTTCTACACCTCTAAGGAAAAGGCATCTGCTCACATCACCGCAGGCGCTAAGAAGGTAGTTATCTCTGCTCCCGCAGGCAACGATCTTCCTACCATCGTTTACAATGTAAACAATGAAACTCTTACTGCAGAAGACACCGTTATCTCGGCTGCTTCCTGCACCACCAACTGCCTCGCTCCCATGGCTAAGGCACTTAATGACTATGCTGCAATTCAGAGCGGTATCATGACCACCGTTCACGCATACACCGGCGACCAGATGATCCTCGACGGTCCTCAGAGAAAGGGCGACCTCAGAAGATTCAGAGCAGGCGCGATGAACATCGTTCCCAACAGCACCGGCGCTGCTAAGGCAATCGGTCTTGTTATCCCCGAGCTCAACGGTAAGCTCATCGGTTCCGCTCAGCGTATTCCTACCTGCACCGGCTCCACCACCATCCTTATCGCTGTTGTTAAGGGCGCTGACATCACCAAGGACGGCATCAATGCTGCTATGAAGGCAGCCGCTACCGAATCCTTCGGTTACTCTGATGAAGAACTCGTATCCTCCGACATCATCGGTATGACCTACGGTTCTCTCTTCGATGCAACTCAGACCATGGTATCCAAGGTTGACGACGATACCTATCAGGTACAGGTTGTTTCGTGGTACGACAACGAGAACTCCTACGTTTCTCAGATGGTTCGTACTATCAAGTACTTCGCAGAGCTCAACTAATTCAGTTGCGTAAAAAAGGACACCGCTCGGTGTCCTTTTTTTATTCTCAAAACTGCCGCAGCTCAAAACCATAAGTTGCTGCAGTTATTTTTTGCTGTTCTTCGGTAATCGTGCCAATTGGATTTTGCCCGCTTGAAATAACCTTTAATTTAATCTCCGCCGCCTTCTCAATCGCATGCACCAAACCAAATGCAGATGTAATGCTGTCACCCGATGCAAAAATCCCGTGATTAGACCACAAAACCGCGTTGTATTCCTTTATCTTATCGGCGGTTTGGTTGGCAAGCTCAAGACTGCCGGGCACACAAAATCCAACGACTCCAATACCCTCGGGAAATACAAAAGCACATTCGGTTTCGCTTTCCCACAATGCATTAGACATCGCCTTGTCACTTTGAGGAATAATATACGACAAAGCAACAAGATTTGCCGGATGGCAATGATACACCGCCCTGCCTCCGATACGTTTTTTTAATTCCCCAAGTGACATCAAATGACCGCACAGCTCGCTGGTGGGCTTATTTCCGCCCCACACTATACGATACGATGCACCGTCACCTGATATCTCACAAATACAAAACTTTGCTTCTGCGTCGTTTTGGATGTCGATAAAATAACTCCCCGAAACGGTAGTGAATACAAGCTCATTTGACATTTCGGGAACCGATACGGCCAATTCGGTCCAAGCGCTTGAATAATCGAGCGAATCTTCTATTCCCGCAATCTCGTCATTATTTAATCTCAGAGAAATATTACCGGCATTGCGCTCGTGCCAGCCGTATTGACAACCATAACCGATAAACCGCAACGCCTCTTTAAAAAATACAGTTTCTGTTACTCTCATAATTATTTCAATTCATCAATAAATTTAAATAATACCGGTGTAAGCGCATCCGCAATCAGCTTCTTCCCCGCTTCATCGGGATGAACGCCGTCGTTTGACAAAACCTCACAAGGAACACCGTCAACCGTAGCCGAAACGAACATTCCGTCAAGAGGAACAAAAGCATCAGCATACTTCATAGCCATTGTTCTGATAAAATCGATCTTTTCGTTGAGATCCTTGCGCATATGATCCAAACCGCGATTATAAACCAAAAACGGCTCCATAAGAATCAACTTTGCTTTTGTTTCATTTTTAATGCGTTGTAATATTTTCTCATACAACTCGCAAAATTGCTCAAAAGTTTTTTTATCGTGTCCCGAAAAAAGATGCCAAGTATCATTCAAGCCAAGTAACAGCGTAACGATATCGGGTTGAAGATCAATCAGATCCGGCTCGATTCTTGCAATAAAGTTATCGGTCCTGTTCCCGCTGATGCCTTTATTAATAAACTCAAATTCAGTTTCGGGATATTGTCTTTTGATATTTTCTACCGTATAAACAACGTATCCCTCGCCAAGACTGGCTATATTGTTATAATCTCTTTTCCAATCGGTGATACTGTCACCCTGAAACAATATGCGCATAACTTTACCTCCGTAAATCATATCGTAAGCATATTTTACCATACTATAAAACCGTTTTCAAGTATAAATGCAAAGACCATCGGTGTTCCGATGGTCTTTTAAAACGCTTATTATTTAACCTCGCGGATGTTTACGTTATACTTAACGCCGGAGGCATTTGCAAGTGCCTGTTCAACAACAAAGCCCTCGTCTCTCTTATCAAAGAACTTGAGAGCAACCTGATCAAACAACGCATAGGAGAGAACGTCCTCTTCCTGCTTTGCCTTATCGCCGAGCTTAGCTCTGAGACTATCAAGTTCGGGAGCGATATCGTCTGCAGGACGGCCGGTGATCTGCTTTTCATCGCCGATGATCTTCTTAACGAACTCGGGATCGATGGGGCACGGAGTTTTACCGTAGTCGCCTCTTACCAAGCCCTTGAATTCTTTGGTGACGTTCTTATATCTTTCGCCCATAAGAACGTTAAACACTGCCTGAGTGCCAACGATCTGCGAAGAGGGAGTAACCAAAGGAGGATTACCTGCATCCTCTCTTACGCGAGGAACTTCCTCAAGAACCTCCTGAAGCTTATCGCTCGCACCGGCTTGCTTAAGCTGAGAAAGAAGGTTAGAGAGCATTCCGCCGGGAACCTGATACATCAAAGCGTTTACGTTAACCTTAAGAAGCTTGGGATCAAGAAGACCGTTAGCGATATACTTCTCACGTAGAGCATCAAAATGCTTGGAGATCTTATCAAGCTGAGCAAGGTCGATGCCCGTATCGTAGGGAGTGCCCTGAAGTGTTGCTACGATCGGCTCGGTCGCGGGCTGAGAAGTACCCAATGCAAGAGGAGAAAGTGCACAGTCAACAACGTCAACGCCTGCCTCGATTGCCTTAAGAACAGTCATGGAAGCGAGACCGCTGGTGTAGTGAGTATGAAGCTGAACGGGAATATTCACGAGAGATTTAATAGCAGTTACGAGATCGTATGCATCATAGGGCTTCAAAAGACCGGACATATCCTTGATACAGATACTGTCAGCGCCCATTTCTTCAAGTTCCTTTGCATACTTTGCAAAGTACTCGTTAGAAAACACAGGACCGGTGGTATAGCATACACACGCCTGTACGTGTCCCTTTTCCTTCTTGGTTGCATTTATAGCGGTCTTGAGGTTTCTGGGATCGTTAAGTGCATCGAAAATACGGATGATATCCATACCGTTAGCAATACACTTCTGTACGAAATACTCAACAACATCATCAGCGTAATGTCTGTAGCCGAGAATATTCTGACCTCTGAAGAGCATCTGAAGAGGTGTGTTGGGGCACTTATCCTTAATGGTACGGAGTCTCTGCCAGGGATCCTCATTAAGGAATCTCAAGCAGGAATCAAAGGTAGCGCCGCCCCATGCCTCAAGAGAGTTATAACCAACCTTATCAAGCTCGGGAAGGATCTCGAGCATTTCATCGGTCGTCATTCTGGTAGCGATAAGCGACTGATGCGAGTCACGTAAAATAGTTTCTGTAATTTTAACTTGTTTAGCCATTTTATTTCACCTTTCCGTAATTTAACTGAACATCGCAAGGAACACACCTGCAGCTACGGCAGAACCAATAACACCTGCAACGTTGGGGCCCATTGCGTGCATAAGAAGAAAGTTCGAAGGATTTTCTTTCTGACCGACCATTTGAGAAACACGTGCCGCCATAGGAACAGCAGAAACGCCCGCGGAACCGATAAGCGGATTGATCTTACCACCTGTAATAAAGCACATGATCTTGCCGAAAATAACGCCGCCGAGTGTTGCAACGGCAAAAGCGCAGAGACCAAGACAGATGATCAAAAGCGTCTGAAGCTTAAGGAAGTTCGCCGCATTTGCAGTAGCACCGACGGAAACACCAAGAAGGATAGTAACAATGTTCATAAGCTCGTTCTGAGCGGTCTTGGAAAGTCTGTCTGCAACGCCGCAAACTTTGAGAAGGTTACCTAGCATAAGCATACCGACGAGTGCCGCAGCAGAAGGAAGAATAATACTTACTACAAGTGCAACGACGATCGGGAAAATGATTTCCTCGGTCTTGGATACGTTACGGAGCTGTCCCATCACAATCTGACGTTCTTTTTTGGAAGTAAACGCCTTCATTATTGGGGGCTGAATAAAAGGAACGAGAGCCATATAAGAATATGCGGCAATCGCAATAGCACCAAGAAGATTTGGTGCCAATGTCTTGGTAACGTAAATAGCGGTAGGACCGTCAGCGCCGCCGATTATACCGATAGATGCAGCCTCTTCAAGAGTAAATGCACCGGAAACGATTGCGCCGAAGAAGGCAGCGAATACACCAAGCTGTGCAGCCGCACCAAGAAGAAGACTCTTGGGATTTGCGATAAGAGGTTTAAAGTCGGTCATAGCACCAACACCAAGGAATATAAGAGGCGGATAAATACCGAGCTTTACACCGAGGTACAAATAGTCAATCAGGCCACCGCCGTTAGCAAGCGCTTCCCAATTGATATGGCCTGTTTCATTAATGAAGATATCGCTATGATAGACAGCATCACCGATAGGACCGGGGATATTAACAAGCAACATACCAAACGCTATAGGAAGGAGCAAAAGCGGTTCAAATTTCTTGACAATAGCCAAATAGAACAGTAAGCAAGCAATAGCAAGCATAATGATCGTGCCAAAGTCAAAACTGGACTTAAGGCCGAAATATTCAAAAGGTACTTCGGCATTATATAAATTACCAAATCCGGATTGTTCAAACAATCCCTTCAATGCTTCAAACATAATATAACACCTTTCTTAATTTTCGTATCGGAGCTAATTGATTAACCTATTACGAAAAGAAGATCGCCGGTGTTAACAGAAGAACCCTTGGTTGCGGAAACAGATGCAACGGTACCGTCAACAGGAGAAACGATTTCATTTTCCATCTTCATCGCTTCGAGAATACAAAGGATATCTCCCTTCTTAACAGTAGCGCCTGCAGAAACCTTTACATCAAGAACGTTACCTGGGAGAGGTGCAACAACCTTTTCGCCACTGGCAGGAGCAGCCGCAGGTGCGGGTGTTGCAGCGGGTGCGGGTGCAGTTGCAGGAGCAGGAGCCGCAGCGGGTGCGGGTGCTGCTACGGGAGCAGTATAATTTGCGCCGAGCGCTGCTTCTTCAACGATAACTTCATATCCTGTGCCATTTACGGTCACGATATACTTTTTAGTCATAATAAATAATCTCCTTGAATTTATAATTTTTTATGATTGAAATTTCTTAATAGATTGGCTGTTATGCGATCACAAACAGAACATCGCCGGTATTAACCGAAGAACCCTTAGCGGCATCAACCGAAACAACCGTGCCGTCAACAGGAGCTACGATTTCGTTTTCCATCTTCATCGCCTCGAGAATGCAAAGGATATCGCCCTTCTTAACAGCATCTCCCTTAGAAACCTTAACGTCAAGAACGTTACCGGGGAGAGGTGCGTTAACCTTTTCTCCGTCTGCAGAGACATTAGTAGATGCGGCAGAAGCGCTCGTTTCCTCTTTAACAGGAGCAGGCGCAGGTGCGGCAACGGGAGCCGGTGTGGCGGGAACCGCAGTTGTCGCAGAACCGATAGGCGCTATAGAGATAACATTAAAATCAACGTTGCTCTTTCCGCGAGCAGCGGCAATGGCAGCAGTAGCTATAGCAACAATCTTTTCCTCCTCAGAAGCAGAAACGTTTGTCGCAGTTGTTGCTGTGGAGGCAACCGAAGCTGCAGGAGCAGATACTTCTACGTTTTTCGTTGCAGACTCGGGCTTTTTGCCAAAAAGCTTAAATATCTGAAGAATACCGATAAGTATCAACAGTACACCAAATACAACACCCATACCGATTCCAACGACCTGAAGGCCGATAGAAACTCTTTCACCGATAGGAGAGTCGGGTGCAATGTGTTCGCCAAACTTTAAAAGTGTGGTGAAATTCATAGACCGTACATCCTTTCTAAAGGAAGAAAAATCCCATTCTTCCCTATTATATTTATCTACAATAGATAATACATCTTTTAATCTTGAAAATCAAGTTTTTTATACAAAAAATATCAAATCTGCATTTTGACCTACCATTACTCAATATATAGAACTTTTTTGTTTGTTTTGACAATAACCGCCAATAAATATTGTTGTTATAGCAAAACAAAAGGCGCCGTTCCTCACGGCGCCTCGGTATTATAAATTATTCTGCGTAAAGCGATATTAAATCATCAATTTCTATCTGTGCCTTATCCTTCTTCGTGTCGATTGCAGACACAACGTCACTGCCGCGTGTCTTGGCAAGCTCCGAGAAAATATTACGCAATCCTCCAAACTCAAAGCATTCGCCTATATCATACACGATATTCCCAAATATGATATCAAGCATTTCTTCACTCTCATCATCACGAAGATCGCGGTAGCGGAGGTTGACTTCATAATATGCAGGAGTAAGATAGTTCTTTGCCCATGCCGAATATGCCTCGATCATATATGCAGAGAACTCGGGATCGGGTGCACAAAACGGGATAGCTATTCCGGCAGTCTGACCGGTACTCGAATAACTGTAATAAGTATCCTGAGTTTCGTCCATCAAAGGAATCGGAAGAACGCCGAATTCGATCTCGCTCAATCTTCTCATTTTTGTCGTTGCACTAAATACAGACGGTCTGAAAAGCGCACGTCCCGCATAGAAGATCTCAAACGATGTATCCCAGATAGGCGCCTCGCAATCCTCGGCAAATATCAGCCAATTCGCCTCCGCATATGTCTGAAGAACACGTTGAGCAATCGTAAGCGATCTTTCGGTTTCCCCTAAAGTAAGATACGGAAGATCGTCGCTGTCTTTTTTGCATATAGTTTCACCCGAGCCACCAAAGAATCTGATAGGATCTCCGTGCGCGGTCACCATACCGTAAATATTCTCTTTTGAATAAGAGCCGTCAGAGGTAGCAATAGATGCGGCGTCGGTAGCACATTCAATGAGCTTGTCAAACGTCCATTCTTTATCCCTGACAAGCTGATAAAAATCAAAATCAAAATATTTACTTGCCATTTCCTTATTAAAGAGAACAGAGGGCGTATTTACCTTATTAAGAATTGTTATGTCACCTGTGGTAAAATACAGCTTATTGCCGATCGAAAATGCATCGCTGCAATTCTTTTCATACCAAGGTGCTTCGGGGTCAAAGGTAGAAATCGAGGTCAGCTCGCAAAGATACTCCTGAGCCGCAAGTGTGGAAAGGAAAGGCAAATTGGGCATTATAGCATCATAGGAGCCGAGATATGCCTGACAGTCGTTAAGAATATCATCGTTGATAGTGTCGCTCTTAATAACATTAAGCTTAACGTTATACAGCTCCTCTACCTTATCGTTTCTCCTTTTAACCGCCTCTTCAATCAAATCACCGTACATTTCGCTTTCAAGAGTGAAGTCATCCGACTGATAAGTACCGCTGATGGATCCTTTAACAATAATGGTAAAAGTTCTTCCGTCGAGATCCTTCACCTCGTGACGAGGAACGTAATTACCGTTTTCGTCAATATAAACGTCCTTTTCGGTTTCACCGACAGAGCCATCCGAGCTGCTCTCATCGGCAGAACACGCTGTTAAAGCGGTCAACGCAAGGACAAGTATCAAAAGAATCGAAATATATCTTTTCATAACACCTCTCGTATTTTAACCGTGTCAAATAAATTAAAAAGAAATATACTAACATCAAGACATCAAGACATCAAAACAGATCAGCCGAGTTTGATATCAAGCTTTTCGAGTTTGCTCTTTAAGAACCCAACCGCCATGCCGATATCGCTTGCAGGATCATCGCCCACTTCACGCTCAATGGTAAGATAGCCGTTGTAGCCGATATCATTAAGAGCCGCAATATACTTATCAAAATCAACACCGCCTGTTCCGAGAGGAACCTCCAGCCATGAAGCATCGGGACGTCTGATTCCATCCTTAGCATGTGTGTGAACTATGTAATCACGCAATGTATAAACACCCGCAACCGGATCATCATCCGCAACCATAACGAGATTTGCAGGATCATAATTCACGCGAAGGCCTTTTGCACCGAGAGAATCGAGAAAAGACTTCATAACAGCCGCTTTTTCGGTACCTGTCTCTGCCGCAAATACCGAACCTATGCTATCGGCATATTCCGCAAGTTTTTGCGCATTCTTTCTTAATTTTTCCATACGAGCATCATCGGTTTCATAAATATGACCGATGTGTGTTGTTACGATGTGACAATCAAGTTCTTTGGCCTTGTCAAGCACACGCATAGAATCCTCAATAACGCTGTCGTCGTTGTCGAGATCCTTTCCGAAATCGCCGCAGATAGCCGAAAAAACAAGACCGTTAGAAGACATAATGTCTTTAATTTCCTTGATACGCGATGCAGTAAGCGATGCAGCCGAAAAATTGCCATAGGTCATATACTTCTGTACGCCGGTTACACCGAGCTTGTTGGCGGCTTTAATGCTTTCCTCAAAGCCAAGACGAAGAGAATCCGAAATCAGACCGATTTTCATAATGAAACACCTCTCATGTTTGATTTTATAAAAAATTATTGTTCGTTAATAATAGAATCTATCGGCAAGCCGAACGGCTCCATAAAATTGTCGAGAAAATAATCTGCCTCAGGACACTTCATATCCTTTATGGTAGTCAGCAAACGTTCGCCCGCAACATCAAATTCCCTGTTGCCGTAGTTATTTTCCTCGAGACACTTTATATACGCCGATAAACGATCTGCCGCCTTGATCAAAGCATGCTCTTCTTCATCACAATTAAACAGCTCGGCATATCGACCGCGGATATCGCAGGGCAACATCCCCATCAGCTTTTCAAGAGAAGCTGCTTCGACAGCAGAATATGAATTTCTCGTTTCCTCGCTGAAATACTTAACGGGTGTCGGAATATCGCCCGTAAAAATCTCGGGAACGTCATGATACATCGCTTTTACGGCAATCCTATCGCAATTATAGTTTTTATCAAAATGCGTATTGCCTATAAATGCCAGCGAATGAGCCAAAAAAGCAACCTCTACCGAATGTGCCGAGAGATAATCGGGTATCAAAGAATGCATGATACCCCAACGCTTTATATGCTTCATACGAAACAGCATTGCAAAAAATCCGTTTTCCACCAATGCCTCCAAAATTAATATCTTATATGTATTGTAACATAATTCATCTTTAATGCAAGTCTTTTTGTCAATTTTTCGAACAATAAAAAAATAATACCGTAAATCATATTGAAAATACTTTCAAAAATGTTATAATGAGGTGATAGATGATGCGATTTCATAAAATGCATTCTATGGGAAATGATTTTGTCGTATTCGGAAGCCCTTACAATACAGCGCTCCCGGATAAGAATGTATTGACACATCTATGCGACCGTAGATGCGGAATCGGTGCAGATTGCGCGATATACATCGGAAAATCCAAGCAATTTGATTATTTTATGCACGTCTATAATCCCGACGGGTTCGAAGCGGAAATATGCGGCAACGCACTCAAATGCTCAGCAAAATATGTATTCGACCGCGGTTATTACAAGCGCAATCACTTGTTTGCAGAGACGTTATCGGGAACGCGCAGGTTATCCGTATTAAACGATTCGGTGCATGCCGAAATAGGCAAACCGTATATCTTACAGCAAGGAACTTTGGATATTTGCGGTATACCTCTTCCCTTTGCTTCGGTTTCTGTGGGCAATCCTCATTGTGTGGTATTTGTATCCAAATTGACCGATGATCAGTTTTATACTTTAGCACCTTCTATCGAAAATCATCCCTCGTTCCCGAACGGCACAAACGTCGAGTTTGCAAATATCATTAACGAAAATAATATCGAAATGCGAGTATGGGAACGCGGAATAGGCGAAACACTTTCGTGTATAACGGGAAGCTGTGCCTGCGTTGCCGCCGCAAATGCATTGGCGCCCTGCGGCTGTAAAGTATCGGTACACCAACGTGGCGGAATCGCAGAAATCACAATAGACAAAAACGGCAATATGTTTAATAACGGTAAAGTATCAACGGTTTTTACAGGTACTATCAACTAAGAAAGAAGATTAATCATGAAACTCAAAGAAATACTCAAAGACATCAAGTTCGAATGTAATTCCTTTAACGAAAATATTGATATCAATGATATAATCTATGATTCACGAAAAGCGGATACGGGCCTGTTGTTTGTTTGCATAACCGGTTTTGTGAGTGACGGTCACAATTACGCAAAAGACGTATATTCAAGTGGTGTTCGTGTTTTCGCAGCCGAAAAGCATCTGGATCTGCCCGATGATGCGATCATTTTGTATGTTGAAAACACTCGGCGTTTCCTTGCTCTTGCAAGCGCTAATCTTTTCGGAAGACCTGCAGAAAAATTAAACACCATTGCCATAACAGGAACCAAGGGAAAAACAAGTATTTCTTTTATGCTTAAAAGTATATACGAATCCGCCGGTCACAAGGTCGGCGTTATCGGATCGACCGGCATTTACATCGGAGATGAATTCTACGATACTGCGAACTCCACGCCCGAATCCTATCTGATACATAAGTTCTATAAGAAAATGCTCGACAGCGGCTGCGATACCGCCGTTATCGAGGCGACCTCTCAGGGCTTTAAGCTGGACAGAACCTATGGGATAAATTTCAAAAAAGCAATTTTCGCAAATCTTTCCCCGGATCATATCGGTGAAAACGAGCACAAAGATTTTGAGGAATATCTTAACTGTAAAAAATGCATTTTCAAGCAGTGCGACAAAGCGGTTATCAACCAAGACAGCGAGCATTATGACGAGATAACCAAGGATATCGATTGCGATTTTGTAACCGTCGGCGAGGACGAGAGTTCTTATATTTCGTTCAGCGATACGTTTTTTGCCGTAGAAGATTCAAAGCTCAAAACCGCTTTTGTTTGCAAAGAAAACGGCATGCAAAATAAGATCGAGTTAAATACCCCGGGATACTTTTCGCTTTACAACGCCTGCCTTGCAATAGCAACGGCGCGCCTTGATGATATCGATTATAAATGTATACAGCTCGGTCTTGCCTCTGCTTTTGTAAAGGGCAGAATGGAGATCGTTCCTACAGACACCGATTTCACGGTAATAATAGATTTTGCACATAACGAATTCAGCGTGAAAACACTTTTTGAAACCATGAAGCTATATAACCCTCCCCGGATAATTTCGGTATTCGGCTGCGGAGGAAATAGGAGCAAGCTCCGCCGTTACGGCATGGGCGAGGTAATAGGTGCAAATTCCGACTTATCGGTTATAACGTCCGACAATTCGCGTTTTGAAAAGGTAGAGGATATAATAAACGATATTCTTATCGGCATGCACAAAACCGACGGTAAGTATGTTATTATCCATAATCGCAAGGATGCAATAAAAAATGCCCTTCGCTCAGCGCAAAAGGGCGACGTAATATTGCTTATCGGCAAGGGACACGAAACGTACGAGGAAATTGAGGGCGTTAAGTACCCGTTCGATGAACGCGAGGTAGTTTACAATGCACTCAGCGAACTTCGGCAACAAGGCGATTTATAAGAAATCCCTTTGCGGAAAAGTTTTTTTCGTACTCGGTTTCGATATTATCCATTGAAAATATAGGATCATTGTGCAGATCAAAGCAAATATCCGATATTTTATAACCGCAGGCAACAAATCCTTCCAACGAATAATCGAACAAACCCTTATTATCGGTCTTAAAGAATATCTTGCCCTTCGGGGCAAGTATTTTTTTATATCTTTCCAAGAAAAGCGGACTTGTTAAACGGCGCTTCGCATTGCGCTTTTTAGGCCACGGATCGGAAAAATTTAGATAAAGTCGCGAAACCGAGCCCTCGGGTATTATGTCAGCGATGTTCTCGGCATTGGCGTGCAAAAATCTTACGTTCTCTATTCCCTCTCTGTCAGCTTTTTCCATAGCCATCATCAAAACATCCGGAACAAGCTCTACGGCAAGGAGCTTATTACCGGGATATTGAGAAGCGAGACCTGTTATAAAAGCCCCTTTTCCGCATCCGATTTCAAGAAACAGCTCACCCTCTGCATCAAAAGATGCCGAAATATCAACAACGTCATTTTCATCCATCGTAACAAAAAGCCGTTCGACCTTTTCCATACGTTTATCTCGATTTTTCTTCGGTCGCATTCTCATATTAAATACCTCGTTTTTTCTTTTAAACAATAATATAATAACCATTATTTTCAACAAAGTCAATGAATATTTATTTTTAAAAAGCACAAAATATCTTCGAGGAGGATGAAAAAATGATACTTGACAGAATAGCATTATTTCTATGTATTGTCGGCGCTGTCAACTGGGGTTCGATAGGACTTTTCCAATTTGATATCGTTGCATGGATATTCGGCGGTCAAGGCGATATCGTAAGCAGAATCGTTTATACGCTTGTTGCAATAAGCGGTCTTTGGCTTACGACTCTCTTCTTCAGAAGCAGAGAAACCGCAGCCGCTTTGGAATCTTAACAAATAAACAGATATCGCTCCCTAAAACAGGGAGCGATGTTTTTCTATCTCATATGAAATCCTGTTATTATGCCAAGTGTTCGTTTTCATCAGCTTTTTCAATCAAGCATTAAGCTCCATACGCAGACAAATGATTTTCTCATTCATTAATCACACCACTATTATCAATTATCGTTTTCGTAATAATATATACATTGCTTCAAACATTCGCCGCAGTTAGTACAGTTTTGATCAACAACAGGAGACGGAAATCTTTTGCTGTTTTTAACGAACGTAATATGTTCACATTTACATGCGTTGCAGCCAACACACAAACCTTGTTCAACAACTTTCATTACGTTATTCATTGCCGGTTTCCTCAATCAACAAATCTCTAAGATTCTGAATTTCTATACCATTACCCTCGGGATTTTCGCTCTTCCCAATGTCAATAAGCTGTTCACAAGGGAAATTCTCGCATTGTCCGCAATGTTTTAGTCCTTGTTTGGCGGCGCAGTCATATGTATCACAAGTACCGCCCCATACGCACTTGCCTTGCGGTGCAACAATTCTGCAACCATCACATTTTTTGTCAAGCAAAAAAGAACATTTGGCGCAATCGATTCCGCATACAGATATATTTTTCATTTATACACTCCTAATTTATATATTCATCATATTCCACTTATTATTTTCAAACCAATGATAGTTCTCAGAAAGATCATCGTTATCGAAAATTTCAAACATTCCGTCAAATCCATCAGCCAATTTATAGTTATTCAAATCTCCTTTATTAATCCAAAAAACCTCGCCCTCGGCAGAAGATTTTAATACACCGCCAAACGAATTTGTTTTGTAAAACAAAACGATATAACGGTATAATTTACATTTGTCAGTCCATTGTTTTATACCGCAAAGATGCACATTAAAAATTTCAAGTCCGGTTTCTTCCTTTACCTCACGTATTACAGATTCAACAAAAGATTCTCCTGATTCTACATGCCCACCGGGGAATGTGATACCGCCCCAGTCGGGATCATTACGATTCTGGACAAGGATTTTGTCTCCGTCATAAACCATACACATATTGGTGAGTATACAATTTTCGTATCTGGACATATCTACACTTCCGTCAAATATTTGTTTTACTATAATACACAACACCGGAATATTTCCCGTCTTTGTTTAATCTCCTATTTGCGATATAACCGTCTTTTATAAAACCCGCTTTTTCCATCACTCTGAACGATTGCACATTAAGCTCATTACAGGAACATTCAACCAAGTAATAGCCACGGTTATTCAACAAATGCTCGGAAACCGCTTTTAATGCTTCGGCGGCATAACCATTACCCCAATAGTTATAGCGTACCGTATAACCCACATTGCAATAATTGTGTTTCTTGACAACGGTATTCACATCTATATTGCCGACAACCTCACCGGTGAATTTTAATTCCATAACCCACTTCTCATATTTATTCTCGTCAGCTTCGCTTATCCATTTTTTTATACATTCCAGCTCTTCGTCTTTTGTCAAAGCGGGATATTTAATATATTTTGCCAATCTTTCATCAGTTATGATTTCGTAGATAGCATCGATATCACTTTCTTTGTATCGTCTTAGAATAAGTCTGTCTGTTTCAATTCTCGGGCTTAACATATAGAATCCCACCTTTGCTAATTACATCGATTTATAAGATGATATCATACCGCACAATTATTTTCAATGATTTTCAAAAAATTGACTTTTACAGCAAATTGTGATATACAAATAAAGTAATAATTATCCGGAGGCAATCAATGAGCATAATCGTATGTGACGGTGTTTCGCTGTCATACGGATCCGACGTAATATTAGAAAAAATCGATTTTTCCGTAAACTCCGGCGACAAGGTCGGAGTTATCGGTGTTAACGGCGCGGGCAAATCAACCTTGTTTTCTATATTAAAAGGTACGCTTGATCCCGTCAAGGGTGATGTTTACATATCAAACGGCACCACTATAGGTTGTCTTGAGCAAATAAACGATGCACACAGATTCGGTTTAGATATATACAATTCCGTGTTAGCCGCATTCGAACCACTTATTAAGCTTGAACGTGAAATCAATGAGCTTCACCAAAGAATCGAAAACGGCGACGAAACAGCAGTGAAAGCGTTTGTCGATGCAAACGAGCGGTATATACAAAACGGCGGTAATGAATACAAAAATAAAACGAAATCACTTTTAAACAAATTCGGTTTTGCTTCATCGGTATTTGAAAAGAGCGCGGATGAGCTGAGCGGCGGACAAAAAACAAAGCTTTTACTTGTAAAGCTATTACTTTCCGATCCGGATATTATGCTTTTGGATGAGCCAACCAACCATTTAGATACCGATGCGTGCGTTTGGCTTGAGAATTTTATCACAACCTCCAAAAAGACGTTTTTGATCATTTCTCACGACAGATATTTCCTTGATAAGACTACAAACAAAACGCTCGAGATATCCCACGGAGTGTCAGAAATGTACAGCGGAAATTACACAACCTTCCGCGAAAAGAAAAAAGCTCTCGACGAAGCAAAGCTAAAGCACTACAATTTACAGCAAAAAGAAATAGCGCGTTTGGAAGCTTTTATCGAGAACCAGCGCAAATGGAACCGCGAAAAGAATATAATCGCAGCAGAAAGCAGACAAAAAACCATTGATAAAATGGTCAAGCTTGAAAAGCCGAAGGAAAAAGAAAAGGGTATCAGCTTTTCGATCTCACATTCGGGTGCAATGAGTCACGACGTGCTTTCGGTGCGCTCGCTCTCTATGCACTACCCCGCTACCCCGCTTTTTGAAAACCTTTCGTTTGAGTTAAAGCGCGGCGATCGACTGTTTGTCATAGGAGCAAACGGATGTGGGAAATCAACTCTTATTAAAATACTCACAGGACGCGAAATGCAAAAAAGCGGCACGTTTGAGTTGGGATACAACCAAACTATCGGTTATTATGATCAGGAGCAGCAATTACTTGATCAGAACAGCACGGTTATAGATGAGATTTGGGGCGTTTATTCCGATAAGACAAATACGCAAATACGCTCTATGCTTGCGCAATTCGGATTCCGAGGCGATGATGTTTTTAAAAGCATCTCGGTATTGAGCGGCGGTGAACGGGCACGGCTTTCGATTGCAAAGATGGTAGCTTGCGGTGTCAGCTTATTGATACTTGATGAGCCAACCAACCATTTGGATATCGATTCACGCGAGATGCTCGAAAACGCGCTTTCGGAATATGACGGAACTATTATCTCGGTATCGCACGACAGATATTTTATACGTTCGCTTGCAACATCTATACTCGAAATCGACAAAGACGGTTTTGATATCGGATATTGCTATAAAAAATGCGGTTATGACGAATATCTATCCAAATGTACAAAAAATGAAGTTTCGACCGTAAAGCAGGAATCGGGAGCAGGAAAAGCGGATTTTGAAGAAGCCAAGCTACGCAAAAACCAGCTCAGGTCAGCAAAAAAACGTTATGAATCGGCCGAAAAAGAAATAACCGAGCTTGAAAACACCTTGTCCGTTATAAAAGAAAAGGAAAATGACGAAGCCGTATTAAGCGACTACGTTGCCCTTGATGAGCTATACAGGCGAAAAAGTAACACAGAACAACGTATAAACGACTTATATTCCGAGCTCGAACGCTTGGAGACAACGATAGCTCAGCTTGAAATATGAATATTTTTCACACTCGCAATATATAATTAACTATAAATTATTATGAGGAGTGTGCAATATGTTTGTATACACGATGAAAGCTCAGGGAATTAAGTTTTTTGCAGTACTTGCAATTTCGGTAACGGTACTTGTCGCAGCCATAAGTATTCTGCCGACGGTAAGCGCCGCAACAGATGTTGCTGTGGTTGCAACCGATTTCAAAAACATTTCCACAGAGGAGCAAATGGTGTCATTCTTGGCAGAATTCGGTTATGAGGTTGAAATGCAGCCGTCTAGTACATATGAGATTAACATTCCGAGTGAATTTAACTCGGTTTTTGAAAAGTACAATGATATCCAACGTGCACAGGGCTTGAATCTGAAAAGATACGCCGGCAAGGATGCTACCGCATACGTATTCAGGGTAGTGAATTATGAATATGACGGCGAAGTATATGCCACATTGTTCATCCGAAACGGCAGAGTTATAGCTGGCGATATTTGCTCCACAGACGGCGACGGTTTTGTTCACGGATTCAAAAAACAGTAAATATTATGCAAAATAGATAAACAATCGACCGAAAATTTGGATAATTAAACACTTTCATTTGTGATTAATTTTTGGTATTATTGTACGTGATAGAAAATGAGGCATACCCTCAACATGGAGGTTTCAAATGGCAAGTGTATTATTTAAGCACATTTACAAAAGATTCCCCGGCGGCGTAACCGCTGTATCCGATTTCACTCTTGAAATCCAGGATAAGGAATTTGTTATTTTCGTCGGTCCTTCGGGCTGTGGTAAGACCACCACTCTCCGTATGATCGCCGGCCTTGAGGAAATTACCGAAGGCGAGCTTTTCATTGAGAACAAGCGCGTAAACGACGTAGCTCCTAAGGACAGAGATATTGCGATGGTTTTCCAGAACTACGCACTTTATCCTCATATGTCTGTTTATGACAACATGGCATTCGGTCTTAAGCTCCGCAAGGTAAGAAAAGAAGAAATCAAGCGTCGCGTTGAAGAAGCAGCTCGTATTCTTGATATCACTCACCTTCTCGACAGAAAGCCCAAGGCATTGTCCGGCGGTCAGAAGCAGCGTGTTGCGCTCGGTCGTGCAATCGTTCGTGAGCCCAAGGTATTCCTTCTTGACGAACCGCTTTCCAACCTCGATGCTAAGCTTCGTGCAACCATGAGAACCGAGCTTACCAAGCTCCACAACAAGCTCCAGACCACCTTTATCTACGTTACCCACGACCAGGTCGAAGCAATGACCATGGCTACCCGTATCGTTGTTATGAAGGACGGTATTATTCAGCAGGTTGACACTCCTCAGAACCTCTATGACTTCCCCTGCAACATATTCGTTGCCGGATTTATCGGAACTCCTCAGATGAACTTTGTTAACGCAAAGATCACCAAGCCCAAGGGCGAGGAAGACTGCTATCTCGAATTTGAAAACGTTAAGTTCAAGCTTGAAAAGGAAAAATTCGAGGACACTAACCTTGCAGACTACATCGGAAAAGACGTAATTGCAGGTCTCCGTCCCGAGTTACTCCACGACGAGCCCGTTTATATGGAAAAATTCAAGGATACCATTATCGAGGCAAAGGTTGAATTCACCGAGCTTATGGGCGCAGAGATCTACCTCTACCTCAACATCGGCGAGGAGACCACCCTTGTTGCCCGCGTTTCTTCTCAGTCGACCGCTAAGGCAGGCGATACTATTCAGATCGCGGTTGATACCTCTCGTATCCATATCTTCGATAAGGACACCGAAAAGGTTATCGTTCACTAAGATCAATCAACAAAAAAGGTTTTCGTGTATTGCGAAAACCTTTTTTATTATTATTTATAAAACTCATCAATCATATGCTTTATCATAAGTGCGGTGCCCTCGGTTCCGAGAACGCTGCTGTCTATGTTCATATGATAATTTTTGGGATCGCCCCAACCTTTTCCCGTATAGAAATTATAATAGGATGCACGTTTCTTGTCTTCTTTTAAAATACGCTTGTGTGCTGTGCTTTCGTCCATACCGTATTCGGAAATCAAATTCTTTACACGCTCCTCAATAGGTGAATGGATGAATACCTTTAAAACACCATCACGATCCGAGAGAACATCATCCGCACAACGTCCGATAATAATGCAGTCGCCTTTTGTGGCGATTTTTTTGATTTCTTCCGATTGGATATTAAAAACCCTGTCGGTCCAAATATTATCGTTCATGCCGTAGTGTGCCAAATTGCCGCTATAGCTGGATATTGCAAGCGAATACAAAAAGCTTGATGTTGCTTGTTCGTCTGCTTTTTCGAATGTTTCAGCAGGTATTCCGTGCGATTCGGCAATTTTCCACAATGCTTCACGATCATAACAAGGAATACCGGTCAACTCTGAAAGCTTTTCTCCTATCTCTGAGCCGAGGGATGCAAACTGACGTCCTATTGTAATGATTTTGTTCATAAAATACCTCCTTGTTTTTCTATTAATATTGTATCATAATATTTTTATTCTTTCAAGCAAATAATTAATAAATCGATTGAAATAATACAAATACTATGATATAATGTGTTGGCATGATATTACAAACACAAAGGATTGTAGTTGATGAAATACAAATATCTCCTTTTCGACCTCGACGGAACACTTATAGATACAACCGAGGGTGTATATAAATGCGCTCAACACGCATTATCAAAATTCGGTCTATACGTCGGATTTGCAGAGTTGAAACCGATTTTCGGTCCTCCTTTAAAGCAATCTTTTATGAACCTTTTTAACCTAAGCGACGACGATGCAAGCTCTGCTGTTGCTTTTTATCTTGAGCGTTATCAGCAATTCGGCATACAAGAATCAAAGGTGTTTGATGATATTCCTCAGTTGCTGAATGATTTAAAGAAAGTCGGATATAAGCTTGGTGTCGCTACCTCAAAATACGAAGGGCACGCCATATCCGCGCTTGAACACTATAACATTGCACATCTGTTCGACTACATTACGGGCGCAAATATCGACGAAACGATCAGCGCAAAGCATGAGGTTATCGAAGAAGCACTAAAAAGATTCAACGCCATCGACGAAAAAGACAAGGTTCTAATGATCGGCGACATGAAATATGATATCATAGGCGCAAAAAAGTCCGGTATAGATTCTTTTGGTATCTACACCGGCACTGCAGCCGAGCTCGAGCATGAAAACGCAGGAGCAACTTATATTGCATACTCATTTGATGAACTTAAAAGCAAATTAATCGAGGAGCTTTATTGATCGGCATTCTCCCGCTCTGCCAATTCCCTTTTTGATAGAAATTTATCGTTTTCTCCGCCTGTGATGCGAACTATAAAGTCGGCATATTTTCTTTTTGCGGAGCGAGTATTAAACAAAAGCAAGAATCCTCCGATCACACCGCAAACCAAAAGAGAATTTACCGTACCGAGCGAATCACCGCGAGTTGCAAATACCATACGAATGTATACAAGAAAGGCATTGATCAAGCCGACAAAGATATAATCGAACAACGATTTTGTAAATACTCCGCTGATCTTACTTCCCTGCTCGGTTTGGACGATGTGTCCTCTGAAAATCGTACCAAACGGCTCGCGATTGGAGCGCGGGCGGCGAATCAGCTTGATTTTGTTGCCTTTTCTCTTGGAAACAAAGATCAGATCCATTGTGTCGTCACTGCCCGCAAAGCGCGATGGCGATGTATATTCATCCCATTTATCGGTCAGTTCCTCTGACGTCAGCTTACTTTCAAAATCGACCATTTGAGAGCCCTCCTTTTTGAATTTTTCATATTATAGCATATTATTTATTGCAAGTCAAATTATAATTTTTTCTTCGGAACGGAGTACTATATTTGAAAAAAATGCTGCAAAACATCAAATATTTCATAAGAAAAACGTCTGCAAGCAGAATAGGGGCATACTCTGCCCAAACGGCATTTTTTATGTTTTTATCGATGATACCGCTTATTATGCTTATACTGTCACTCGTAAGACAGGTTGGAACATCGGTTGACGAGATCTCCACAGCGGCAAACGAGTTTGCCCCCGAGGCAGTAAGCTCTTTTATAAATATATATATCGATGAGATAATCAACAACAGCAAGCTTTCGTTAACGATAGTTTCCGCGATCGTTTTGCTATGGTCTGCATCAAGAGGTATTTTCTCGATAATCGGCGGTTTGAACTCGGTTTACGAAATCAAAGAAGGCAGAAATTATTTTGTCATCCGAATTACCGCAATCTTTTATACTCTTGCATTTATAATCATACTGACCGTGGCTCTGCTTTTAATGGTTTTCGGAGATACACTTAACGATATATTATACTCGTTACTGCCAAATCTAAAGGGATTGGTGTATATCGTATCTTCGCTTCGTTTCATATTGGGATTCATTGTTTTAATACTGTTCTTTTCTATTCTGTACAAATCGCTTCCCAACTGTAAAATGAAGCTTATAGATCAGGTGCCCGGTGCCGTCATCACCAGTGCAGGATGGGTTTCTTTTTCGATACTGTTCTCATTTTTTGTTGATAATTTTGCTAATTACGCCAATATATACGGTAGTCTTTCTGCGATTATAATTCTGTTATTATGGCTTTATATATGTATGTATATTATGTTTATCGGAGCCGAGGTCAACTGTATTTTAACTTCAAAGATCAACGACGGTGTCCACGAGAAATAGCTATCTTTTTATATTAAAATTCACTAAAGAAGCGCTTGTTTCTATTGACTTGAAAACGCCATTATGATATAATTAAACGATTAATTTCTGCGAGGAATTTTATGCTTTTTGCCGATTTGTTTTTCATGTTCGCATTCCTGCCCTTGTGCTTTTTGTTTTACTTTATGTTCAAAAGCATAAAGGTTAAGAATTGGGTGCTTATAGTTTTTTCGTTAGTGTTTTATGCATGCGGAGAACCTGTAAAAATATTCATGTTTTTAGCAAGCGTTTTGGTTAATTACCTGCTTGTGCTATGGATGGACAAGGCACGCGGTACGGTACAATCCAAAGTCGCCTTGGCTCTTGCATTGGTATACGATATAGGTATGCTGGGCGTGTTTAAGTATACCGATTTTATGATCAGCAACGTTAACGGTATATTCGGAACCTCTATACCTCTTCTTAAAATCGCCTTGCCTCTCGGCATCAGCTTCTACACTTTTCAGACTCTGTCTTACGTAATAGACGTTTATTGGGATAAGGTTCCTGTACAGAAAAGCTTTCACAAGCTGTTGCTTTACATATCGCTATTCCCTCAGTTAGTTGCGGGGCCGATAGTCAGATATCAGACGATTGCAGAAGAAATCGACGACCGCAGGACAACTATAAACGACGCATTTGAGGGTTTTATCCGTTTGGTGATCGGTTTGTCAAAAAAGGTTCTGCTCGCCAACAATCTGAACGTTTTGGTTCAAAACTGCTTTGGCGATAACATTTCCGAGGCATCGGTAGCAGCCACTTGGATAGGTGTTGTTGCATATTCTATGCAGGTATATTTTGACTTTTCGGGATATTCCGACATGGCAATCGGCATAGGCCGTATCTTCGGATTCCATTTTGACGAGAACTTCCGTCATCCATTTATGTGCCGTTCGATCTCCGAATTTTGGCAGAGATGGCATATTTCTTTGGGTAGCTTTTTCAGAGACTATCTGCTGTATATTCCGATATTCGGCAAGCGCAGAGCCGTTTTGTCTCTGTTCCTTGTTTGGTTCACAACGGGCTTGTGGCACGGAGCAAGCTGGAATTACGTAATTTGGGGACTTTATTTCGGTGTATTTATATTCATCGAAACAAAGATCGGCAAAAAGAATCTCAAAAATGCACCTACTCTGCTTATGCATGTATATAACAAGCTTGTTATTCTGGTAGGATTCGGCATATTTAAATTCGAAAATCTGTCGGATCTTGGCAATTTCTTCAAGAACCTTGCAGGCGCCAACGGCAACGAAATGATCAACCAAACGGCGAAGGACGCCTTGAGCTCACATTTGTTTATATTTATCGTCGGTATTATTGCCTGCTTCCCTATTGCCGCATACCTAAAAAAACGTTTCGAGAACTCACACCCGATTTCTCACTCGCTCGGTATGGTTGCCGTCACCGCATTTGCAATTTTATTGCTGTTTATCGATACCTCGGTTTTGGTCAAGACTTTCAGCAGTAATAATCCGTTCCTTTATTGGAATTTTTAGGAGCGTTACGTATGAAAAAGATAACAACTTTAATTTGTCTTTGTATACTGGTCGCAGTATTTATATTTATGTTTATTTTTTCGGTATGCTTATCCCGCACGACCGAATCGGATTACAGCATTTTAAAAGAATGGCCCGAATTTTCTGTGAAATCCCTTTTCTCAGGCGAATACATCAGCGACGTTATGTATTGCTTTACCGATACGATACATGCCCGTGACAGATTTATAGACTTTGAGGCAAAAATAAGCGATCTCTACGGATTAAAGGAAGATCAAGAGGTCATTGTCATTTACGATGAAGACGAAAATGATATGAGTGAAGCAGACGATTCTTCTGTTAACTCATCAACCTCGTTGGAAGCTTCCGACGAATCCAATATCGCTGATGCTTCATCCGACATATCTCGGGAATCAACACCTCCGGAATCATCCGAGGTGAGCAACAACGAAGATAGTCAGCCCGCAGATAAGGTAAATCCCGAGCTTTCCGGCTCGGTCACCATTGTCGGCACACGTGCACTTGAGATATACAGCAGTAACGAGGTTATGGCATCCCGTTACGCCGAGATTTTAAACAATTTCGCTGCCGGGTTGGATGATTCGGTAAACGTTTATTCGATGGTAATACCCAAGGCGAGTGCCTACTATCTCGAGCTTGCAAACGGCTATGAATCGAGAATTTATGACAACAAAAAGGACATAGACAAGATCGCTGAAACATTTACCGATAAGGTTATCGACGTTAACGTTTATAATATTCTCGGTCTGCATGCCGACGAGGATATTTATTTCCGCACTGACCACCATTGGACTTCAAAGGGCGCATATTACGCATCAAGCGTATTGGCATCCAAGGCCGGTGTCGGATTTTCCGATTTGAGCACATACCGCGAAGAAAGGCGAGAGGGCTACATCGGAACGATGTACAAATTCTCAAATTACAGCACAACTTTGCTCAACAACCCCGAAGATTTTGTCACATATTATCCGAATTCGGAATATACCGTCACCTATTATGACCGCAGCGATCTTTCGTCGAGCCCTTATGTGCACAAGTCGGGATTTTTCTGGAGAGTCAGTGACAATGCAAAAAGCAGCTGGTATCTTACCTATATAAACGGCGATGCTTATTCGCTGAAGGCGGTTTCCGAAAACTGCAAAAACGGCAGAAAGCTGCTTTTGGTTAAGGACAGCTACGGCAACGCGATCGCCCCCTATCTTTTGGACAGCTTTGAAGAGATTTACATCGTAGACGGACGGTACTACGAGAGAAATCTAAAAGAAACCATTAACGAATACGGCATTACTGACGTTTTGTTTGCAGAGTGTACTTTTTCCGCCACCTCGGGCGAATATCAAAAATATCTCAAGGAGTTGTGTAAATAATCATGAAGAAATTTGCTTTGCTTATAATTCCGTTTTTACTTTGCGCGGTTCTTATTGCCTGTGATCTATCTTCGGAAAACGGCGGTAATGAGAGTTCGACCTCCAAAAACGATCAAACCTCGGAAATCAGCAGTTCATCTGCCGGCAGTTCTCAATCTGCAAGCTCTGCCCTTTCCGAATCCACCGAAGCAACCGATGACGTTATCGAAACAACAATCGAAATTCCTGTCACTGTTTTGGGATATGACACTCTTTCCAATGCGGGATTTTCGGTTGATGCAAGCTTCAGCAAAACTGTAAAATTGACTATTGAAGCCAAGAAATCAATTATCGACAGTCTTGATTTAAGCGCTTTTTCGGCAAGTGTAGATGTTTCGGGCGTTATCGAAAGCGGCGACATTGAATGTATGATAAATTACACATGCCCCGAAAACGTAAAAATAAAGGCAACGCACGATAATTTTGTTTCTATTCCCATCACAAAAAAGGGAGGCACCATTACACCTCCCGTAAATCCCGATGCTTACATCACCAACGGCATTCTTATCAGCGGCAACAGAGGTATGGAGCAGTTTGGCGGATCCTACAACGGCGGTAAGAAAACCGCCGAAAAGCTCAACGCTTTTAAAGAGGCGGTAGGCGACGACGTCAGCGTATACATTATGCCCTGCCCTCTTTCCGGTGCATTCTATGCCCCCGACAAGTATCCCAACTCTATTACCAATCACCAAAATTGCTTTAACGGAATAAGAGAGAATCTTGTTGGTGTAAAATATGTTGATACACTCTCCGCATTAAGCGCGCACACCGATGAGTACATTTATCTCAGAACCGACTTCCACTGGGCTTCCCTCGGCGCTTATTATGCGGCAGAAGAGCTTGCCAAGGTTGCCGGCACTCCGTTTGACAATATTTCCACCTTTGTTGAAAAATCGGTAGGCGGATTTGCGGGAAGTCTTTGCAGTTATGCTCCCGTGCTTAAAAACGATCCCGATACTCTTTACTGGTATGAGCCCAGCCGCGAACACACCGTTACATACTACAACGTGAGCGGATTCTCGAATCCCATTACAGGCAAATCGCTCTTCTCGAGCAGCAACGGTTACACCAAATTTATTCACGGTGACTCTTACACCACACAGATAAAATCCAACGCAGGCAACGGCAGAAAGCTTTTGGTAATCAAGGACAGCTACGGAAATGCGCTCGCGCCCTTCCTCCTTTCTTCGTTCGAGGAGGTTATTATCGTTGACTGCAGATATTTCAAGCTGAATTCCGCAACGTTTGTTAAAGAACAAGGTATTACCGACGTATGCTTTGCTGTTTCGGCTTTCCGCGCTAACGGCAATCTACCCACATTATTAAACAACTAAAAGGAACAGAATATGCTTAAAACAGAATATCCGTTTGATCTTGATGCGCTGACTGACCACAGAAAAAGAACAAAACGCGAGTTGCTGAACGACGGAAGCAAACGTATTAAAAAGAATATAGCTGTTTTAGGCGGTTCTACTACCAACGACCTAATTAAAACGTTGGAGGTATTTCTTCTTGCCGAAGGCATTGAGCCGACGTTCTACGAATCGGAATATAACCGATATTGGCAAGATGCAATGTTTGATAACCCCGAATTACGTGAATTCGGGCCCGATATAATATATATCCATACAAGTTATCGTAACATCGCATCGTTTATCCCCGAGACAGAAGATACTCCCGAAGCGGTCGAATCCAAAATCGAGGAACGATACCGTTATTACGAGCAGATGTGGCAGAAGTTGTCAAACGACTATTCCTGCCCTATCATCCAGAACAACTTTGAGCTTCCGCCGTACCGCTTGTTCGGTAATAGAGATTGCAGTAATATACACGGATCGGTATATTTCGTTAACGAGCTTAACGCAAGGTTCTCACAATATGCCCGTCAAAATCAAGGATTTTACATCTGTGACATCAATTATGTTGCGGCATGCTTCGGATTGGACAAATGGTATGATGACCAGGCGTGGTATATGTATAAATACGCTTGCTCGCTTGATGCAATTCCGTACTTGGCATCTAATTTATCTCACATTATCAAGTCCTTATTCGGTAAGAACAAAAAGGTACTGGCATTGGATCTTGACAATACACTTTGGGGCGGAGTTGTCGGTGATGACGGCGTAGAAGGTATTGAAATAGGCGAGGAAACCGCGACATCCGAATGTTATAAGGCATTTCAAGAGTACGTCAAAAAGCAGAAAAGCATTGGTATTATGCTTACAGTCGCCTCGAAGAATGACCACGAAAATGCCATTGCCGGCTTGAATCACCCCGAAGGCGTTTTGCGCCCCGACGATTTTATTGTTATTAAAGCGAATTGGGACACAAAGGACAGAAACCTTGTTGCCACCGCAAACGAAATGGATCTCGGCATTGATTCGTTTGTATTTGCGGATGATAACCCTACCGAGCGTGCGCTTGCAGAACGCAGTATCAAGGGTATTTCGATACCCAAAATGGACTCCCCTGCCGATTACATCCGAACTATTGACAGAAACGGCTATTTTGAGGTCACCAATTTCTCGGCTGACGACCTGAAGCGCAACGATATGTACAAGGCAAACGTTATGCGCTCTGAACGCTCTACCGAATTCGCAGACTATACCGAATATCTGCTGAGCTTGGATATGAAAGGCGAGATCAAACCGTTTGCACCCGTTTATATGCAGCGTATAACTCAGCTCACCAACAAATCAAACCAGTTTAATCTAACCACAAAGCGCTATACACAGCCGGAGATAGAATCTGTTGCCAGTGACGGAAGACATATCACGCTTTACGGCAAATTGTCCGATATGTTCGGCGACAACGGTGTTGTTTCGGTCGTCATCGGTGAAATAAAGGGAACGGTTTGTGATATCGACCTTTGGCTTATGAGCTGCAGAGTTCTTAAAAAGAATATGGAATATGCAATGCTCGACACTTTGGTAAGTGAGTGCAGGCATCGAGGCATTGATACTGTAATCGGTCACTACTACCCCACCGCGAAGAACGGAATGGTTAAAAACCTGTTTGGCGATTTCGGTTTTGTAAAAACAAAAGAAGAATCAGACGGAACAACCGAATGGGCGTTAACGGTAGCTGGCTATGAAAACAAGAACAACGTAATTAAAGTTAACACGGAGGAATAAAATGGCAATCAATATCAACGAAAGACTTAACGAGGTTTTTCAAAACGTTTTTGACGATGAGGATATTACCGTAGATCGCGATACCACGGCCGACGATATAGATGATTGGGATAGTTTGGAGCACATTCGTCTTGTCGCCGCTGTTGAGCGCGAGTTTGGTGTAAAGTTCACAATGAAAGAAGTCAGCTCGATGAAAAACGTCGGAGAAATGATCGACATTATCGCCGAAAGAGGATAATTACAAGCCATACAAAAACGATGCTTCAAAAATCGAAGCATCGTTTTATTTACTTAGTATATATTTTCGAAATCAAGATTTTTTTCTTTTACACCAACCTTTTATTTTTTTCTTGCACTATATAGTCAAAGCGCGCTGGAGTTAAATAATGATAAAACAAGAAGCTGACAAAATTATCACTCAATATCTCCCAAAGATCTACGGATTTGCGGTCAAAAAATCCTTTTCGTATGACGAAGCGGAAGAATTGAGCGCAGAAATTACAATCGAAGTCTATACTTCACTTCTTAGTCTTGATGATATTTCTAATATCGAGGGCTATATATGGCGAATAAGCGAACACGTTTATTCAAAATATGTAGCTTCGAAGAAGAAACATCAGGGTGTTTCTATCGATAATATGGTTTTCCCTTACTATGCGGATTTTGGCAGATTAGAGGCACAAGAGGAAATATACAAGTTAAGATTGGAGATAGCGTTTTTGAATAAAACGCGACGCGACATTGTTTTTAGTCATTATTACAAAAACCAATCCATTCGCAGTATTTCCGCAAAAATGGGCATACCCGAGGGAACTGTAAAATGGCACTTGAACAAAGCAAGAAAGGAACTGAATGAAGGTTACAATATGGAAAGAAAGATAGGAAAACTTGGTTTGAATCCCGTTACCGCGATAAATTTTGGACATGACGGTAACACAGGAAGTGATTTAGGTCCCGAAACATATCTTGGCGACAAGCTCAACCTGAATATCGTATACAGCGTTTATCAAATTCCGAGAACCGTAAACGAAATCGCAGACGAATTAGGTATGACACCTGTATTTATCGAGGATAAAATTAAACATCTCGAAGAAAATGGATTTTTGACAAAGTTTAACGACGGCAAATATACAACGTATGTCAGCTTTTCGCCTGAAACGTATTCTATTGAGGAATATGAACGCAAGCTAAAAATACAACTTGAAATTGCAGATATTCTTTCAGAAACCTACCCAAAGTTAGTGATCGACGCAATGGCGGATTGCGAGGAGGTATATATCCCGAGCGGAAACCGCGAGGTTTTTTATGCTGCTTGTATTTACCACGGTATTTTTAAAAGCAACATCCCTATGAACAACGATACCTCGCGTTACGTTATTAAAACAACAGCAGGCGGTTCGTTTTACGCATACGTCGATCTCAAAAGCGAGTGCTCCGATCCTGATTATACCCCCGCGCTTGACAATCATAACTATTGGGCTTGCGGAGAAATGACAAGATGGTCCGAAAAATATCCAAGCGTTGCATCATCAGCTTTTGACACAAGAAGATGCTCGCGTAAAAATGGCTGGGCAAACAACCTCACTTCGGATTACGAGTATATTTACGAATACATCACGGCTTCAATCTCCGACAACGAAGCTAACGCAGAAAAGTTTAACAGATTGCGCGAAAGAAAATTCATAACAGACGACAATAAAGTGAATATTATGGTCGTTAAGGACAAAATGGATAATTTTCTTAATAAAATCCCTTGTATACCGCAAGAGATTATCGAAAAATTCTCGAAAGTTGCGCTTGAATTTGCGACGATTTCCGCAAAGCAATATCCGCCGCAAATGCAGGATCTCGAAATTCAGAAAACCGTTACTTCTTTTATCGGAAACACGGTAGCACTAATGACGTTGGACAAACTTTATGAAAAAGGCATATTTAAGCCCTTGACCGAAAATGAAAAAGTTACTGTAGATCTGTTTATGTTCTCCGACGTTTTGCCGAAGTAATGCAAGAATAACACAAAAACAAGACCACCGATCGATTCGGTGGTCTTGTGCTTATTTAGCTATTTGCCAAAGCGGCTTTTCTTGCCTTGCTTTCGGCTTTCATGCGCAATTCTTTATTGAGAATACGTTTGCGTATTCTTATAGATTTAGGTGTAACCTCGATAAGCTCATCGTCTGCTATAAACTCGATTGCTTCTTCAAGCGACATAATGATAGGAGGAGTCAGGATAAGCTTTTCATCTGCACCGGCAGAGCGGATGGCAGTCAACTGCTTCTTTTTACAGGGATTTATTGCAATATCCTCTGCTTTGGGATTAATACCGACAACCATTCCTTCATATACATTCATACCGGGAGAGACAAACAGATTACCGCGTTCCTGAGAATTATAACAACCGTAAGAGGTCGTCTCGCCATCTTCGCTGGCTATAAGCGAACCGGTAAAGCGAATCTGTATTTCGCCCTTAAAGGGTTTATAACCCTCGAAAATACTGTTAAGAATTCCCTCGCCGCGAGTTGCTGACATAAACATACTGCGGTATCCGAGCAAGCAACGAGCCGGAATAGAATACTCTATTCTCATTCTGGTGCCGTTTCCGTTGGGGTTCATCTGAAGAAGCTCGCCCTTACGTCTGCCAAGCTCCTCTACAACAGTGCCTACATAATCGTTGGGAACGTCGGCAGAAACCAATTCATAGGGCTCGCACTTAACGCCGTCTATATCCTTGTACAGCACACGGGGCGTAGAGCAACAGAGCTCAAATCCCTCGCGGCGCATATTCTCTATAAGAATCGAAAGGTGCATTTCGCCACGACCTGCGACGTTAAAGCAATCGGTGGTGTCGCCCTCGCTTACACGCAAGGAAACGTCTTTGAGCAATTCCTTAAACAATCTGTCACGCAATTGACGGGAGGTAACAAATTTACCATCTTTGCCCGCAAACGGAGAATCGTTAACCGAAAATGTCATTTCCATCGTCGGCTCGCCAACCTTGACAAACTCAAGCGGTTCGGGCGATGCAACCGAAGTAATGGTATCTCCGATAGTAATATCCTCTGCACCCGAAAAACAAACTATGTCGCCCATGGTGGCATTTTGTACAGGGACACGGTTTAAACCGTCGATCTGATAAAGCGATACAATTTTTGTCTTTTTGGGAGCGGCATCGGAATGGTAATTTGTAATAAGAACCTCTTGCCCCTGCTTGATAGAGCCGCGCTCTATTCTGCCAATGCCGATTCTGCCGACATATTCGTTATAGTCGATAGAAGAAACCAAAAGCTGAAGTTCACCCTCGGGATCGCCCTCGGGCGCGGGGATGTGGGAAAGTATCGTTTCAAACAAGGGCTGAAGATCGGTGCCCTGTTCAAAAGGAACCAAGGAAGCGGTGCCGGCACGTCCCGAGCAGAACAAGGTGGGGCTTTCGAGCTGTTCATCGGTTGCATCAAGATCAAATAAAAGCTCGAGCACCTCATCCATAACCTCATCGATACGAGCATCCGCGCGGTCGATTTTGTTAACAACAACAATCACCTTGTGATTCAGTTCAAGCGCACGCTGAAGCACAAAGCGTGTCTGAGGCATAGGTCCCTCGGCAGCATCTACAAGCAGGATTACGCCGTTTACCATTTTGAGAATACGCTCAACCTCGCCACCGAAATCGGCGTGGCCGGGAGTATCGATAACATTGATTTTTACATTTTTATAATGTATCGCGGTATTTTTTGCAAGAATAGTTATTCCGCGCTCGCGTTCGAGTGCGTTATTGTCCATAACGCGATCCTCGGTGACTTGATTGTCACGAAAAACACCGCCCTGTTTAAGCATTTCGTCAACGAGCGTTGTTTTGCCGTGGTCGACGTGGGCAATTATGGCAATGTTTCTTAAATCTTCCCTGATCATTAATATTCCCTCCGAAATTTGGACTGTGGAATTATGTCATATACACAATAAATTCATCATACCTTATCATTATACACAAAAGAAAAGGGTATGCAATGTGCATATTGAATAATCTTTCAACAACACAGAAATTTCTCTTTATTTTATTCTACGAAAGTGGTATAATACAACAGTTAACAATAGTTGGTAGGTGTATTACTTTGAAAATAAGTGATTTTAAGCTTGATTCAGGTTTATATTTTCTCGGAATCGGCGGTATCAGTATGTCTGCAATCGCAATGATACTTGCCGAAAAGGGTTATAATGTGTCGGGATACGACCGCTCAGTCGGCGATGTCACCGATAAGCTTGTCAAATGCGGTATATCTGTATATGATGAATTTGATCCGGTTCAGCTTAAAAACTGCGGTGCAATTATATATTCCGCCGCCTTCGGCAAGGACCATCCTGTTATGCAGGCGGTTTTGAAAACCGGTTTGCCTTTGTACTCACGTGCAGAGGTTTTGGGTGCTTTGGGTAATTTATATTCAAATTCTATTGCAGTTGCGGGTACCCACGGAAAATCTACTACCAGCGGTATGCTCGGTCACGTTCTGCTCAATTCTGTCGGCTGTGATCCTACCGTTTTGGTAGGTGCGGTTATGCGCGACGTCGGATCTACATACCGTATCGGACACGACGATAATTTTGTTTACGAAGCGTGCGAATATAAGGATAGCTTTCTTTCATTCTTTCCAAAGATCGCCATCGTATTGAACATATCGCTTGATCACACGGATTATTTCACCGGAATCGACCATATGCGCGATTCTTTTACACAGTATATGAACAATACCGGGGATAACGGCTACGCAATATATAATCTGGATTGTGAAAACTGTGTGCTTGCTGCAAAGGATTATGCCGGAACACCGATAACCTTCAGCGCAAACGGCAACCGAAATGCAAGCTATTTTGCCGATAACGTTAGATTTGTCTCAGGATATGCAAGCTTTGACGTATATAAAAACGGCGAATTCTTTGTTTCTTTAAAGCTCTCCGCGCCCGGCGAGCACAACGTTGCAAACGCTTTGGCGGCTACTGCGGCTTGTGATATTATCGGTATTTCAAAAGAGGATATCGTAAAAGGTATAGTAAGCTATGCCGGCGTAGGTCGTCGCTTTGAGTACAAAGGCAGCTTTTGCGGTGCAGACGTTTATGACGACTACGCTCACCACCCCGACGAGATCAAGGTTACACTCTCTGCCGCAAAGGCGATTTCTCAGGGGCGTGTGGTATGCGTATTCCAACCGCACAATTATTCGAGATTACGCGATCTTTTTGATGATTTTGCAACATCGTTCTCCGATGCGGATCTGTTAATACTATGCCCGTTATACGCGGCACGTGAGGCGTGCGGAGACGAGGTATCTTCGGCGCTTCTTGCACAAAAAATCAGCAACGCGCAATATTTTGAGACTTTTGATGCAATCAAAGCATATCTTAAAACCGAGTTGCGCGAGGGCGATCTGTTGTTAATTATGGGCGCAGGCGATATCACAAAGCTCGCAAACAGCATATAACGCATGAATTTGAGGAAAAATCAAAAAAAGACTTGACAAAACCGAAAAAGTGTTATATATTAAGGTGTTCGAATTTTTACGTAAAATCTTGTGGAGGTGGAATAAATGGCTAAGTGTTCTGTTTGCGGAAAGGGTGTTACGTTCGGTTGCAACGTATCTCACTCTCACAGAAAGACCAATAGAAGTTGGAAACCCAACATCAGAAGAGTTAAGGCAAATCTCAACGGTACCGTAAAGCACGTTTACGTTTGCTCCCGCTGCCTTAGAAGCGGTAAGGTTACCAGAGCTATATAAGCCCAAATAACTTCAAAAAAATGAAGCGGACTTAACGTTCCGCTTCTTTTTTTCGTGAATATTCGTTATTTGTCATTGAAAAATGAGCAATATCGCGCTTTGCTCCTTTTATTTCCATCTCGGCTGCGTTTGTCTCAACATGGCGAAATCCGCATCGCTTTGCAAGTCGGATCGATGCTGAATTTTGCGCAATAATCCTCAAAACAGCTTCTTTAAACCCAAGCTTTTCAAAAGACAGATCAAGAACGGCGTTTACCGCCTCGGTCATATAACCTTTTCCCCAATACTCAGGTGAGAGAACATATCCGATCTCGCAGGTCATTGCGGCAGTATTTATATTTGCGTAACCGCAGGTACCGATCATTTTATCGTTTTCCTTTAAAACGACAGCCCAATCTCCGTATAACCCTCTATGATACCTTTTTTGCAGGGACTCTATATATCCCAGTGTTGCCGATACGTTAATATGCGGGCTCCATAAAAGGAATTCCGACACCTCGGGCAGAGATGCATATTCATACATATCATGTGCATCCTCGGGGCGGATGTATCTTAAAATCAACCGTTCGGTTTCGATCGGGATACTGTTAAGCAGCGCCCGTCTGAGCTTTCTTTCGGTCATAAAAATCACCTCGTTAACCGATTATAACCTCTATACTTTCATTTTTCAATAGCGAATATGAGCGAGTGTTGTTTTTTATTATATAATAATATATATTTATATACTTTTATGTTGCTAAATTTCAAACAATCACCTTGACATAACGCTTCTTACGATGTATAATAGCAGTATGTATAAATACAGATTTGTAGGAGGAACGCCTAATGAAGAAAGGCATCTTATGTATTCTGCTGTCGATTCTCTTGCTTGTGCCTATGTTTGCATCCTGCCAGCAAGAATCCGACTTTACCGAAACAGAAGCACCCGTATACACTCTCTATACCATCGTTGATGAAAAGACCACCGATGAAGCAATTAATAAGGTTGAGTTGGCACTTAATCGTATTATGTTTTACCGTTTGGGCGTTATTCTCAAGCTTGAAATGGTAACCGAGGATGAATACGACAAGCTTATAGAAGATAAGTTTGCAGAAATGGAAGCTTATCAGCTTGAAAAGAAGAACAAGAACAAAAAAACCGAGAGTTCTTCATCTTCCGAAGATGGCGCGGAATCCTCCGAAGAGCTTATGACCGGCGACCGCATTCTTGATTTGTTGGAGGAGGGCGAGGATATCCCGCTCGACGAGCCGCGTCTTGATATTTTCCTCGTAAGAGGTTACGACGATTACTACGAGCTCGCTACCGAGGGTAAGCTTGCCGCACTCGATGAAAAGCTTAACAACGAGGCAAAGGCGCTTAAGTCGTCTATCCACTCTACCCTTTTCACCGCTGCAAAGGTAGCTAACAAAACCTACGGTGTTCCTGTTAATAACGCTATCGGCGAATACACATATCTCGTATTTGATGCCGAGCTTCTTGAAAAGTATAACATCGATGCCAACACCCTCAAATCTGTTGAAGACCTTGGCGAATATCTTGAGCTTATAAAAGCTAACGAGCCCGACGTTGTTCCCCTTAAGAACGCAAAGGAGCCGACTGACCTCAACTTCCTCAGCTCCGAGGGCTTTCCCGCAATGGTTTCGAACGGCGAGGTTATTAACGCATATAACAATTCTAAGTTCAAGAACTATTTTGCAATGCTCGCAAGATATCAGACTCTTGGCTATTTCGGCGAAAGCGCAAGCGATGAATCCGAGGATGAGGATACCCGCTATGCAGTTCGTATCGAAACCGGCAACATCGATTCTATCAGCGCAAAGCTTGATACCGACGAGCGCGAATACGAGTACAGTCTCTTCTCTGCCCCCATCGCTACTAACGAAACCACCATTGATAACATCTTCTGTGTTTCCAAATACGTTGTCTCCAACGAGTTGACAGACGTAATGGAGATCATTACAGAGATCAATACCGATGCCGCTCTTATGAACCTCCTCACCTACGGTGTCGAAAACGAGAATTACGTTCTTGATGACAACGGACAGGTAGAGCGTCTTAACGAAAGCTACATCATCGACCCCAACCACGTTGGCAACTGCTTTATCACCTACACGCTCAAGGGCGAAAATCCTGAAAAGTGGAACAATGATATCAAGCAGAATCAGGAGGCAATCGTATCTCCTTCTCTCGGCTTCACCTCTTCACGCGTGAAGTTCACTTATAAAGAAACCGTAGAGATTGAGGATCCCGATAATCCCGGCAACACGATAACGGCCGAAAACGAAGTACCCGTGTATGAGCCCGATTACCTTGAGATAATCAACGCCGTTGTTGATGAATATTACCCTGCTCTTATGAACGGTACTGCAGTTGAGTTTGACTATGATGCGATTCTCAAGCAAGCAACCGATGAGTTAACCAAGCACTACACCGATAAGCTTGATCAGAACTACAAAGATAACGTGCTCAAGCCGTTGTTTGTAGAGCGTCTGAGCAACAGAATCATCTCTACCAAAGGTCCCGCAATCTACAAAGAAGTTGAAGAAGAGGTTATCGATAGCTTCTCCTCCAGCGTTGAGAATAAGCTTAATAACAAGCTCAAGAATCAGTTTAAGGAGGAGTTCCCCGATGCTACCGAGGATGAAATCAAGCAGAAGATAAAGGACACTCTTACTCCCGAATATATTGCAGAGCATTTTAGTGATTATTACTCTGACGAAGAGGTTCAGGAGATGATCGACGAGCTCTACAACAGCGAGATCGAGTACGAGCTTGAAATGGCGGTTAACGAAATTATCGGCAGTGCCGAGTACAACAGCGAGTTCAACCGTCTCAAAGCATCTGCAGAATATAAAGAAAAGCTTGATGCAATGCTTTCGTACGATGCACCCAGCAAGATCATGGCAAGAGTTGACGAGCTTATTGCAGAGCAGATCACCGCATATACCGATTCTATGATTGCTGCAATGGAAACCGCTATCGGCGATGCTGTTACCGCATTCATCGGGGAATATAAAGATATTCTTAATCTTACCGAGGAAGAGATCCTTATCCAGATCGGTTATTTGAAGGAAGACAAGGGCACCTCCGAGGAAGGTACTGAGGAAGGCACCGAAGAAGGCACCGAAGAAAGCAGCGAAGTTGTTGAGAGCAGCACCGCTACCGAAGACAGCAGCGCAACTACCTCTGATGATTCCGGCGAGGAAGAAGGCGAAACCGAAATAACCTACGTTCCCGCTTATGAGACATGGTTTGATTTCGCATTCGGAGAAAAAATCCAAGCTGTTTATTATCAGCTTTACCCCCAGACCGCAGGCAAATAATAATCACAAAAAACTGACACTATGATAAACAGTGTCAGTTTTCTTATTAAGTAAAAAGGTCGCAAAAGCGACCTCTCATACTGATTATTAACTCCGACGGAATTTAAAGTCTGTCGGATTTCTGTTGTTTGATAAATCAGAATTATCAAACTTATTTGCAGAGAACACTTTTGACTTTCAGAAAATTATCCTCTACAGTATCGACACCGTCTAAAAGAAGGAGTTTGCATGATAGAAGATTTTGCCATTCATCATGTTTGACTTTACTTCTTATATTCATCCCACCAGTGTCATAGGATTTTGCCCATTCTACGAATTCCGTATGTTGTTTGTACATATCACCGTTAGGTTCAACACGATAACCATACCGTTCCCTTTCTCTCTTTATCAATCGAGAAATACGTATTGAGGGTTCGATTTCGATTCTTATTGCCAAAGTGAATTTGGGAATTAAAACATCTCCCCACCCCTCAAGAGAACCGGATATTACAACGTTGTCATATTTTTCGATATCCTTTATCATCATTTCGATTCGTTCTTCGCAAGGGCGTTTATGTGTGTATTTTGGTTCTGTCGGCATCCAAAAATAATCATCAGTATCCATCAACATATAACCTAACTCTTGACATATCTTTTTCCCAAGTGTTGTTGTTCCTGAACCCGATGCTCCAAAAATATGAATTACATTTTTCATACTATACCCCTCCTTACATTCTTATATATCACACTCAATAAATAATTATCAACTATTGTATCAATCGTCCAAACAAAAAAGCAGAGACGCAATATAACTCGCCGAAAGCAATACGGCGAATAAAACTGCGAGACTTCTAAAAAGAAGTCTCGCAATAGCACCCATTTAAACGTTATGCAGTATAGTTATCAAAATAGCCCTGAATCCATACGATAGGAGTTCCCTTGTCGCCACTACCGGAGGTAAGATCACAAAGAGAACCAATAAGGTCGGTCAATCTTCTGGGAGTAGTGCCCTGAGACGCCATTTTGCCCACAAGATCATCATTCTTTTTACGTATATATTCGCTTATAGCATCCTTTAATTCTTTTCCGGAAAGATGCTTGAAATCATTATCCGCCAAATACTTAAGCTTAACCTCGTTAGGTTGGCCCTCGAGTCCCGCAGTATACGCAGGCGAAACAACAGGATCCGCAAGCTCCCAAATCTTACCGACAGGATCCTTAAATGCGCCGTCGCCGTAAACCATAACTTCTACGTTTTTACCGGTGTTTTCATTTAACAAAGATGCAATCTTATCAACAACCGTTTTACAATCTCTGGGGAAAAGCTTTACAGTATCCTCGGTCGCTTTATTGCTGCCCAAGAGACCGTAGTCCGCATTATAGCCGGAACCATCTACCGATTCGGTAAGGATCTCATCCAAGCCGTAAACGATCTTTGCGCCGGCAGACTTAAGCAAACGCTTGCTACGAGCACGGGTATGAATATCGCAGGTCAAAACGCAATCGGTATAATCCAAAATCTTGCGGCAATCGTTAGCAAGAATAATCTCTGCTTCACAACCCTGCGATTCGATAAGTTCACGGTAATACTCAATGTAATCAACACCTGTAAAGGGATGCTTTACTATGCCGAACAACTCACGATAACGTGCCTCCGTGAGAACGTCTGTCCAAGGATTCACACACGCTGCATCAAGAGAATCGTAATCAATAAGGTGATTGCCGACCTCATCGGACGGATAAGAAAGCATTAAAACGATTTTCTTTGCGCCGCGTGCAATACCCTTTAAGCATATTGCAAAGCGGTTTCTGGAAAGGATGGGGAAAATCACACCGAAAGTGCCGTCGGAAAACTTATTACGTATATCAGAAGCGATTTGATCGACCGATGCGTAGTTGCCTTGTGCACGTGCAACAACCGCCTCGGTAACCGCAACTACATCACGGTCACGTATTTCAAGATTCTCGCTTTTTGCGGCGGAAAGAACGCTCTCTGCAACAATTGCGGCAATATCGTCCCCCTGTCTGATGATCGGTGCTCTTACACCGCGGGAAATTGTGCCTATCAATCTTTCGTTCATAAAAACCTCCAAAATGCTATTGACATTTCTTTATCTACATTATATTATAAATCATACCATTAGTCAAGCGTTTGTTATTTATGTTTAACATAAGGAGTGCTTATGGATATTAAACTGGAGCAATATAAAATATTTTGTGCAGCCGCTACCTGCGGAAGCTTCTCCGAAGCCGCAAAGGAATTATTTATTACGCAGAGCGCGGTCAGCCAGCAAATCCGTTCATTAGAGGACGAGCTTGGCTTTTTGCTGTTTGTGAGAGGCAAAAAGGGAGCAAAATTAACAGCCAACGGAAACCTTTTATATAATTACGCAAAACGAGCCATGGATGAGCTTAATAATGCAGAAAATCTATTTAAACGTATGAGATCGCTTGACGAAGGCAGTCTTCGGATCGGATCGGGAGATACTATTACGCGACATTATTTGCTGTCGAAGCTCGAGCGATTTCATAATCTGTATCCCGGTGTTAAAATTGAGATAGTAAACAGGGTTACGGACGAAACATTATCGCGCCTTAGCGCCGGAAATGTGGATATTGCTTTTGTAAGCATGCCCATCAAGGACACATACAACGATTTTGATGTTATACAGGTAGGTGAGCTGCACGATATTTTTATTGCCGGAAACAAATATTCCGATCTGTGTGACCGTGTGCTTTCAATGCGTGATATTGCCGCACAGCCGCTTGTCATGCTCGAGCCGAAATCAAACACACGCAGGGTGACGGATGAGTATTTCCGCGAACACGGCATCGAACTTAAGCCCGAATTCGAGCTCGGTTCACATGATCTGCTTTTTGACTTTGCATTGAAAAACTTAGGTATTGCGTGTGTTACCGAGGAATACATGCCGATAGACAGCAAAGATGTGTTTAAAATTAAAACCGACTTTCAACTCCCTGCGCGCAGTATAGGTATCTGCACATTAAAGAATGCCGAGCCCGCGCCTGCGGTACAAAAGCTTATTGATATGATCCATTAAAACCAAAAGGCGCACGATGTGCGCCTCAGAGCGAAGACAAATGGTCTATTTACGCCCTTGAAAGAAAATAATATAAGAACAACAGAGCTTCACTATTACTATGAAGCTCTGTCTCTTTTCATAAGGAATATTATTTTTTATTGTATTTTCAAGGGCTTTGACAAA
>JAZSDL010000036.1:0-57480 GCA_045531135.1 Eubacteriales bacterium
TATTTTCACATATATTTAAGAGGAGTAATTAACAATGGCAAAGCAGATTATCGTTTCTAAAGAAGGTCTTAAAAAACTTCAGCAGGAACTTGAACATCTCAAAACAGTAAAACGTAAAGAGGTTGCTCTCGCAATCCAAAAGGCAAGAGCTTACGGTGACCTTTCCGAAAACAGCGAATATGATGAAGCAAAGAACGAACAGGCTGAAATCGAAGGTAAAATCGCTCATTTGGAAGAAACTCTCGAAAACGCAATCGTTCTCGACGACTCCGAATTGGGTACCGATAAAGTTAACGTTGGTAACAAGGTTATGGTTCATAATATCGATACCGATGAAGACTGCGAATATAAAATCGTTTCTACAACCGAAGCAGACCCCATTCAGTTTATGATCAGCGACGATAGCCCCCTTGGTAAAGCGCTTTTGGGTCAGCGTAAGGGCGACAGCATCAACGTTGAAACTCCTATGGGCGTGGTCAAGTATACCATCACCAACATTTCAAAATAACGCTTTGTCACAGAATAAGTGTATTTGTATATAAGTAAAGGCAGTTGAATATTATGAGCGAAGAAATCAAGAACAACGGTTCCGCAAATCAGGAAGTTAATTTGGGCGATCTTCTTGCGGTTCGTCGCAGCAAGCTTGCGGATCTTCGTGCCGAGGGCAAGGATCCGTTTGTAATCACAAAGTATGACGTCACTCATCACAGCGATGAGATAAAGAATAATTACGAAACGCTTGAGGGCAAGTCCGTCAGCATAGCCGGCCGTCTTATGTCCAAGCGCGTCATGGGCAAAGCATCCTTCTGTCACGTTCAGGACCTTCCCGGTCTTATCCAGTGCTACGTTGCGCGTGACAGTATCGGTGTTGATGAATATGCCGGCTTTAAAAAGCTTGATATCGGCGATATCGTCGGTATCAAGGGTACCGTGTTCACTACCAAAACCGGCGAGATCTCGATCCACGCGACCGAGGTCACCTTGCTCAGCAAGAGCTTGCAGATACTTCCCGAAAAGTATCACGGACTTACCAATACCGATCTTCGTTACCGCCAGAGATACGTTGATCTTATTATGAATAACGAGACAAAGGATACGATGATAAAGCGCTCTAAGATCATCAGCGCTATCCGCCGTTTCCTTGATGCTCAGGGCTTTTTGGAGGTTGAGACTCCCATGCTCGTATCTAACGCGGGCGGTGCGGCGGCAAGACCTTTTGAGACGCATTTTAATGCGCTTAACGAGGATCTTAAGCTCCGTATCTCTCTCGAGCTCTATCTTAAGCGCCTTATCGTTGGCGGCTTGGAGCGCGTTTATGAGATCGGCAGAGTTTTCCGTAACGAGGGACTTGACACACGCCATAATCCCGAGTTTACGCTTATGGAGCTTTATCAGGCATATACCGATTATCACGGAATGATGGATCTTACCGAGAATATGTATCGCCACGTTGCAAACGAGGTTTTGGGCACCACCAAGATCGTTTATAACGGAGTAGAGATGGACCTCGGAAAGCCGTTCGAGCGTATTACTATGGTCGATGCGGTCAAGAAGTATTCCGGCGTTGATTTCAACGAGATCAATACTCTCGATGAGGCACGTGCGATTGCAAAGGAAAAGGGAATCGAGTTCGAAACCCGTCACAAAAAGGGCGACATTCTCAATTTGTTCTTCGAGGAATTTGTCGAGGAGCATCTTATTCAGCCCACGTTCGTAATGGATCATCCGGTCGAGATCTCGCCGCTTACCAAGCGCAAGCCCGAGAATCCCGATTATGTCGAGAGATTTGAGTTCTTTATGAACGGCTGGGAAATGGCAAACGCATATTCCGGGCTTAACGATCCGATCGACCAGCGCGAGCGCTTTGCCGCACAGGAGGAGCAGTTTGCACAGGGCGACGAGGAGGCAAACCATACCGATGAGGACTTCTTGAATGCTCTCGAGATCGGTATGCCCCCCACAGGCGGTATCGGCTACGGTATCGATAGAATGTGTATGCTTCTCACCGACTCCCAAGCCATAAGGGACGTTTTGCTTTTCCCCACAATGAAGAGTGTGGATAAATAATAGCTCATAACCCAAGATGTATTGCAATATCTTGGGTTATGTATTTTGCGGAACGCGATTTTGTGCAGGAGGGTTACCGTGAAAACTCAGAAGAATATTCTTATTGCATTTCTTTTGAATCTGTTTTTTTCAATATTTGAATTTATCGGCGGTATTTTTACGGGAAGCGTTGCCATAATTTCCGATGCCGTGCACGATATCGGCGATGCGGCGAGTATCGGCGTATCGTATTTTCTCGAGAAGAAAAGCAAAAAACAGCCCGATGAGAAATACACCTACGGATACGCGCGGTATTCGGTAATCGGCAGTGTGCTTACAACGCTGATATTGCTTTTCGGTTCTGCCGCGGTTATTTACAACTCGGTTTTGAGAATGATAGAGCCGACCGAGATAAACTATGACGGTATGATAATTTTCGCGGTAATAGGCGTATGCGTTAATGCGGTTGCGGCGTTTTTTACCCGCGAGGGAGATTCGCTTAATCAAAAGGCGGTTAATCTTCATATGCTCGAGGATGTGCTCGGTTGGGTTGTTGTGCTGATCGGGGCGGTAGTGATGCGCTTTACCGATTTTGTGCTGATCGATCCGATAATGTCTGTATGTGTGGCGCTGTTTATTCTTGTTAACGCTGTCAGAAATCTCAAAACCGCAATAGACCTGTTTTTAGAAAAAGCGCCGCTGGGGATTGAAGTTAATGAGATAAAGGAGCACCTGCTCGAAATAGAAGGCGTAAATGGAGTTCACCATATACATATATGGAGTATGGACGGACAGAACAATTATGCAACAATGCATATCGTAACCGACAGTGACGTAACGACGATAAAAGAAAAGGTCCGTGCCGAGCTGAGTGAGCACGACATTTCCCATGCGACGCTCGAGCTGGAAACGGGAGACGAGCACTGCCACGATGAGATCTGCACCGTCAAACATTCTGCTCCGTCGGGGCATCACCATCACCACCATCATCATTGATAACAAAAAAGTGATACGTTTTTCACATCGTATCACTTTTTAATTTTACTTTTTAAGTCCCAAAAGTTCGACAGATTCGTCGCGCATTTTGTATTTCAGGATCTTGCCGGCGGCGTTCATCGGGAACTCGTTGACAAAGAGGAAATAGCGCGGAACCTTATGGCGTGCAATATAGGCGTTGCCAAATTCCTTCATCTCCGATTCGTCGGCGGTTTCGCCATTGTGGAGAATTATCCAGGCACAGCATTCCTCGCCGTATTTTTCGTCGGGAACGCCGACAACCTGAACGTCGCGGACCTTCGGGTTGGTAAGATAAAACTCCTCGATCTCGCGGGGGTACAGGTTCTCGCCGCCGCGGATGATCATATCCTTTAATCTGCCGGTTACCTTATAGTATCCGTCTTCGGTACGGCAGCAAATATCGCCGCTGTGAAGCCAGCCGTCTGCATCTATCGCCTGTGCGGTCGCCTCGGGCATTTTGTAATAGCCCTTCATTATATTGAATCCGCGTGCAACAAATTCGCCGCTTTCGCCGTCGGGAAGCTCCAAGCCCGTTTCGGGATCGATGATCTTGCACTCAACGCCGGGGAAAGCACTTCCGACGGTCTCAACACGGTGGTCGATATCCTCGTTGACCTCGCCCATAGTACAGCCGGGGGATGCCTCGGTCTGTCCGTAAACCGAGATTATCTCGCGCATATTCATCTCATCGGCGGCGCGGCGCATAAGGTCTGCGGGGCAGTTTGCACCTGCCATAATGCCGGTACGCATATACGAAAAATCGGTTTTGGCAAAATCAGCGTGATTGAACATTGCGATAAACATTGTCGGAACGCCGTTAAAGCAGGTAATATGCTCGTCGTTAACACAGGCAAGAGATGACTTGGGCGAGAAATAGGGGATAGGACAAAGCGTGCCGCCGTGCGTCATCATCGAGGTCATCGAAAGCACCATGCCGAAGCAGTGGAACATAGGAACCTGGATCATCATACGGTCTGCAGTGGAAAGATCCATTCTGTCACCTATCGTTTTGCCGTTGTTAACTATATTGCGGTGTGTAAGCATAACGCCCTTGGGGAATCCCGTAGTACCCGAGGTATACTGCATATTACATACGTCTTCGGGCTTGACAAGCGATGCGCGTCTGCGAACCTCCTCACGCGGAACGAGAGATGCGCGCGAGAGCATCTGCTCCCAGCTAAGACATCCGTCCATCGAAAAACCAACAGTCACAACGTTACGCAGAAAAGGCAGATTCTTTGAATAAAGCGGCTTGCCGGGAGTCAAGCTGTCCAGCTCGGGACAAAGCTCGTGTATGATCTCCTTGTAATTTATATCCTTACAGAACTCGATCATAACGAGTGTGTGGGTATCCGATTGCTTTAACAGATACTCGATCTCGTGGATCTTATAAGCCGTATTTACGGTTACCAACACGGCACCGATCTTGGTGGTTGCCCAAAAGGTGATAAACCACTCGGGCACGTTGGTCGCCCAGACTGCAACGTGATCGCCCGCCTTTACGCCCAACGAAATAAGTGCTGCGGCACATTCGTCAACGTCGCGGCGGAATTGCTCGTAGGTACGGGTGTAATCAAGGGTGGGGTACTTAAACGCAAGCTGGTCGGGATATTTTTCAACCATAGTGTCAAGCACGTCGGAGAAGGTCGCCTCGATAACATCATACTTCTTCCAAACAAAAGTGCCGGTCTTTGCGCGGTTGTAATAAACCTTTTCAAAGCTTTGCTTTTCGCGGTTTAAAGAGGAAATGTAGTTGGCGAAATGGGTAAGAACGATATCCGCATCGTTGATCTCATCGTTCCATGCACAGCAGATATATCCCTCGTAATTAAGCGATGAAAGCGCGCTCAACAGCTTTTTAACAGGCAGATCGCCCTCGCCGATAAGCACGGTCTTGCCGTCCTTCATATCACCGAGACGGACGTATTTAATGTATGCGCCGAGCACCTTTATTGTGGTTTCGGCGGTCTCGCCCGCACCGAAAAAGGTTCCTCGCACATTCCACGAGGCGCCGATGGCGGCAGACGAGAAAAGGTTTATGATATCAATTACCTTTTCGGTTTGCGAAAGGGCACCTACCGTCTCGAACAGTATCATAACGTCGAGCTCCTCGGCACGCTTGATCGCGGCCTCGAGCTTTTCTTTAAGAACGGCAAACTCGGTATCGCTTTCCATACGCACGATAATATGGGAAATGCCTGCACTTCCTGCCATATCGACGTATTTGACCAACAATTCCTTTGTGGTTTCAGCCGATTCGACAGGATAGGGGCAGCTTAATGCCGAAACGGCAAGGTTGCGGTTGATGAGCTTGCGCTTTGAATCGGAAACGCGGTCACGGCGTAATATACTGTCGTGGTGCTGACTGCGCTCCTTTATTGCATCGTATATCTCAAACCCGCGAAAGCCGTAGTCGTAGGCATAACGGCAGGTATCGAGAAAAGTCTTGCGGTTTACGAATTTTGTGGAAAAAACGATTTTCATATTATTCCTCCTCAAACACTATCTTGTTGAGGGCGTTGATATATGCTCTTATACTTGCGGCAACTATATCGGTGGAAATACCGTTGCCCGAATAAAGCTTTCCGTTGTTACGCAAGCGCACGAGCGCCGATCCGAGCGCCTCTTTACCCTCGGTGACCGACTGTACCTGAAAATCGTCAAGCTCGTAATGATATCCGATGCATTGCTCGATAGCGCGGAAAGCCGAATCGATGGGTCCGTCGCCTATGCTTACACCGTTTATAATTTCGCCGTTGCACTTTAAAGTGACCTGCGACATAGAGCCGGTTACGTTACTGCTGCTTGTGGTGTAGCTTTCGAGATGATAGGTCGAGGGTGCCTGCATCGCGGTGCTTGCAATAAGAGCATCAAGCTCCTTTGCACCGACCGCATCCTTCTTCTCGCATACCTGCATCAATGCCTTGTATACTTTTCCGCAATCGGAATCGCTGAGATCGTAACCGAGCAGGATAGCCGCCTGAGCGACCTGTGAAATGGTGCTGTCGGAATCGAGAAGTATCTTTTTCTTTTCGCTTACGGTGATATCGGTCTCGTAGGGCTCGTGATTGATGCTCTTAAGCATATCCGCTATGCTTGCGTGTATTTTGGTGTTGTTAAGATCGGTTTTTGCGCCGATTCTGTCCGCGCAGGAATTGAATGCATCGGCAATACCGCCTGTCGAAAGCACGCCGTTGCCCGCCATAGCACATTTAAGTCCGTCTGCGCCCGCCTTTACCGCCGCAACGGCAGCCGCAACCGCCATTCCTATGCGGTTGGATACCTGAACGTAAACCGGCAGAGCGGTTTCTGCCTTTATTGCCGCGGTGAGCTCGCCGATCTCCTCGGGGAGAGAAACACCGGCATCGTCACAGAGCGTTATCGCGGTCGCGCCGTTTGCCTCTGCCTCCTTAACGGCAGAGATAAGGAACGATATATCGGCGCGTGTGGCATCGAGTGCCGAAAACTCAACGTCGTTACAATATTCCTTTGCACATTCAACGAGCTCGCCGATCTTTGCGAGCATTTTTTCCGCCTTTACGTGATAGGTGTATTCCATAAGTACCGTTGAGGCGGGAAGCTCTATCTGCAAACGGGGGTACTTTGCTTCCTTAATGCATTCCCATGCGGTCTTGACATCCTCGGCGGTGAATCCTACGGGTATTGCAACGGTTGCATTTTGAACGTTGCTCGAAATGGTTTTGTAAATAATAGCATCCTCGCGTGCGTTTTTAACCGGAGCGAGCTCAACGGCATCCGATCCGATGCTTGCTGCGCACATAGCTATAGCGGTCTTTTCGCGGAAAAGAAGCGCGACGTCGCGGTTGGATGCGAGTGTTTTGAGAGTAATGTCGGAAACGTTGATTTTTTTCATTTTGATTCCCCTCTTGTTTTGTGATGTTTTTTGGTGTTTTTACCGACAAAAAAACGCTCCCGTCTCCTTGTCGTTTCAAAGAGACGAAAACGTTAAAACTAACTTTCCGCGGTACCACTCTTCTTCATCCGAAAACGGATGCACTTTGATGCAAACACACCTTTACTCTGTAACGGGAGTGCCCGTCTGCCCCTACTTAAAAATTTTCACGGCACCCGCTCCGCGGTGAGTTCAGCAAGCCCTGCACGATGCCTCGCACCAAACGGCATCTCTCTGAAGAGTAAGGATATTGCATACTATTCCGCATCACAGCGTTTATTGATTTGTGCAGTATTTTATCACACCAAATCTTGTTTGTCAATAGCTGTTATACTGATTTTCTTTGAGTTTTTTGTTGTTTTTGCGATTTTTTTATGCTATAATAAGCCAAATCGATACTAAAAAGGCAAAAAAGTTATGCAAAAAGCCGCAAAGACAAAAAAATTACCTCTGCGTACGGAAATAAAAATATTGCTCAGGTCGATACCCGCAACTGTGATGACCTTGTTTGTGGTGAGCGTTATTTGTATGAACCTGCTTGCAAACAAAACGCTTCTTATGCTGGATTGGATAGCGCTTGACGGCGGTATACTTATTTCGTGGCTCTCGTTTATGTGTATGGACGTTGTGACCAAGCATTTCGGGCCCAAGGCATCCAACCGTGTTTCGATCCTTGCCGCAGTAATAAATCTTTTGACCTGTACGATCTTCTTTTTGGCAAGCGTGATTCCGTCCAATGCCGCGGATTACAGCGCATTTGACGGAATTTTCGGCGGAACCTGGTTTATACTTTTGGGCAGTACTGTTGCTTTTCTCGCCTCGGCGGTGATAAACAATCGGCTTAATTGGGTGATCGGAAATCTTTTTCGCCAAAATCCCGACGGCAAGCTTGCCTACGTAACGCGGACATATCTATCGACCTTTATCGGACAGTTTGTTGATAATTTTATTTTTTCGGTCATCGTGTTCGTGTTCTTTGCACCGATATTCTGGGGCGGCTTTTGCTGGAGCGTGCTTCAGTGCGCTATGTGTGCGCTTACCGGCGCGGTTGCAGAGCTTATTATGCAGATCATCTTTTCGCCCATCGGCTACCGTATTACAAAAAAATGGAAGAATGAATCGGTGGGAAAAGAGTATTTTGATTTTTTGGAAAGCGAGGGTACGGCAAAATGAAAATTCTTATAACAGGCACGTCGCAGGGAATAGGACGGGCTGTTGCTGTCCGCTTTCTTGATGCGGGTAATGAGGTTATCGGCATCGACCGACAGGCGAGCACTATCGAAAATGAAAGATACACTCATTTTGTATGTGACGTGCGCGATAAAGAAAAACTACCCGATATCAGCGGTGTGGATATCCTTATCAATAATGCGGGAACTCAAAATGAGGACGATATAGATATCAACCTGAAGTCGCTTATTTATATCACCGAAAAATACGGCGTACAGCCGGATATCAAGTCGATATTGAATATCGGCTCCGCCAGCGCGCATACCGGAGCGGAATTTCCCGAGTATTGCGCCAGCAAGGGCGGCGTGCTTGCCTATACGAAAAACGTTGCGATGCGCGTGGCGAAATACGGCGCGACCTGCAACAGCTTGGATCCCGGCGGAGTTATAACCCCGCTTAACGAACCCGTTATGAACGATCCGACGCTTTGGGCACAGATAATGGACGAAACTCCGCTTAAAAAATGGGCAACGCCCGAGGAGATTGCCGAGTGGGCGTATTTCCTTACGGCAGTAAATACCTTCTGCACGGGACAGAATATATTGGTCGACGGCGGCGAGTCGATCAATTATAACTTTATCTGGAAAGAATGAATTAAAACCCTTGGGAAGAAACGGATCCCAAGGGTTTTTTACAGCAAAATTTAAGCAAAAAAACGTATAAAAGATGAATAAAAGTAAACTTCTGTTGAATAAAGTATTGAAAAATACATACGATTTGTGATATAATACATATAATTATATTACATGATTATCGAAATGACAAGAACGGAGATGATCTCCCCGCATGAAAAAGAAGCAACAAAAATGGATGAGATTCCGTCATCGTGTCGTAAGAAACGTTGCGTTTGCGATACTTTATCCGTATTCAAAGATAAAATACAATATGACCGTCGATAAGTTCAAGGAGCAGGGCGACCGCGCATATCTTGTTTTGATGAATCATCAGACGGCGTTTGACCAATTTTTTGTGGGAATGGCGTTTAAAGGGCCGATCTACTACGTAGCGAGCGAGGATATTTTCTCTAAGGGGTTCGTTTCCTCGGCTATCCGATATCTTGTTGCACCGATACCCATAAAAAAGCAGACCACCGACGTTGCCGCAGTTTTAAACTGTATGCGCGTTGCGCGTGAGGGCGGCACTATTGCGATCGCGCCCGAGGGCAACCGTACTTACAGCGGCAAGACCGAGTATATGAGCTCGGCTATCGCAATGCTTGCCAAAAAGATAAAGCTGCCTATCGTGCTGTATCGCATCGAGGGCGGATACGGCGTGCATCCGCGCTGGAGCGACGTTGTGCGCAGGGGCAGAATGCATTGCTACGTTCACCGCGTTATCGAGCCCGAGGAATTTGCAAATATGACCGACGACGAGCTTTTTGCCGAGATCGAAAAAGGTCTTTTTGTTAACGAGGGCGTTGCCGACGGTATTTTTAAATCCGCAAAAAAGGCAGAATATCTTGAGCGTGCGATGTACGTGTGCCCTTATTGCGGACTTTCGACGTTTGAGAGCAGCGGCGATACCATAAAATGCAAAAAATGCGATCGGGTTGTGAAATACGGCGAGGACAAGAGGTTAAGCGGAGAGGGATTTGATTTTCCGTTTGAGTTTACTACCGAATGGTACGATCACCAAAAGGATTTTGTAAACGCTCTTGACCCTGCGGAGTATTACGACATCCCGATGTATGACGAAAAGACAAACATGTCAGAGGTAATAGTTAACAAGCGCAAGAATATCCTTGCCGAAAACGCGAGTGTGCGCCTTTACGGAAACAGAATAACGGTAAATGAGAATACCGACAATGAGTATGTTTTCCCGTTTGACGACGTAACGGCTATCTCGGTATTGGGAAGAAATAAGCTGAATATATATTACGATAAGCGGGTTTTCCAATTCAAGAGTGACAAGCGGTTCAACGCATTGAAATACGTTAACATTTATTACCGATACAGGAATGTAAGCAAAGGAGATACCGATGGACAATTTTTGGGACTTTAGTGTTTGGAGCGAGTTTAATATTATTGCGGTCCTGCTTATAAGCTTGCTGGCGGGAAATATGCTTAAACGCTCCTCAAAGCTTTTGCAGGCATCGCTTATACCGACCTCGGTGCTCGCGGGCGGACTTTTGGTTATCGTAGCGGGTATATACAAGGCGGTTACCGGTAATGTAATGTTCGACACCGAGTTTTTCGGCGGGAACGGCACCGCCTCGCTTGAGGTTATTACATATCACACGTTGGCGCTCGGATTTATCGCCGCTTCGTTTAAAAAATCGGGCGGCAAGATGACAAAAAAGAGAACAAACGAGATTTTCAATACCGGTGTTACAACGGTTGCGACATATCTGCTTCAGGGTGTGCTCGGTATGGGTATTTCGATAATTGCCGCATTTGTTGTGAAGGATTTCTTCCGGGCGGCAGGTCTTTTACTCCCCTTCGGCTACGGTCAGGGTACGGGACAGGCGCTTAATTACGGCGGTATTTACGAAAACGATTTTGGCTTTGTCGGCGGAAAGAGCTTCGGTCTTACCATTGCCGCACTCGGATTCATCAGCGCGAGCATAGGCGGTGTTATTCATCTTAACATTCTTCGCAGACGCGGCGTTATCGGCATTAAGGCAAGAGAAGAGGGCGCTATCGGCTCGGAGGAGATCCAATCCGAAAACGAGATTCCGATGCAGGAGAGCATTGATAAATTCACCGTACAGGTTGCGCTTATCGCGCTTGCTTATGCGATCACCTACGGTATTATGATGCTTCTCGGCACTCTTTTGCCGGGTATGCGCTCGGTCGTTTTCGGCTTTAACTTCCTTTTGGGTGTTCTATCGGCAACGCTTGTTAAGACGGTCATGAACTTTTTGAGAAAAAAGAAGATAATCAAGCGTGAGTACACAAACGATTTTCTTATGACACGCGCAAGCAACTTCTTTTATGATATTATGGTAGTTGCGGGCATCGCGGCTATCCGCTTGAGTGCGCTCGAGGATTTTTGGGGCATCATTCTTATTATGGGTGTTGTCGGCTTGGTTTCGACATATTTGTACAACCGCTACGTTGCAAAAAAGCTTTTCCCCGAGTATCAGGAGGCGCAGTTCCTTGCTATGTACGGTATGCTTACCGGTACGGCGAGCACGGGTATAATCCTGCTCCGCGAGATCGACGGCAATTTCAAAACGCCTGCGGCGGATAACCTTGTTTACCAGAATTTCCCGGCGATAGCGTTCGGTTTTCCGTTGATGATACTTGCAACACTCGCACCCGTAAAGCCGATTCTGACTTTAATAATTCTGTTCCTCTTCTTTGTGGTTTTGAACATTATATTGTTCCGCAGCTTTATATTCAAGCGCAAGAAAAAATAAACAAAAAGGACGCACGTCGGTGCGTCCTTTCAGTTTGCAGACAAAGTCTGCAAACTGAGCAGAGTGAGAGAAATGAGGATATTTTGGCAAAAAACGAGCGTCGCTGTACAAAAGTACAGCAGTCGAAGTTTTTTGTCAAAGCCCTTGAAAATACAATAAAAAAATAATATTCCTTATGAAAAGAAACAGAGTTTCAAAGCAATAGTGAAGCTCTGTTGTTTTTGTATTATTTTCTTTCAAGGGCGTAAATAGACCATTTGTCTTCGCTCTGAAAGGACGCACGTCGGTGCGTCCTTTCGGTTTGCGATTTAGCTGTACAAAATAGAATCGATATTCCATTCTGCGAGCAGATAAATAACGTAATCGGGCTTTACGTAATCGATCTGCGAATTATCCCATGTATAGTTCCACATACCCGAATAATAGGTGCGGTAAAGCCGCTCGGCAAGTATATCGTACATCTGGGTGGAGTAGGAATCGCGCATTACAATCGCAGCAGGCAGGGTTCTGTCCTTTGTGGTCAGAATTCGCTCGTAGGTTACGTCGTTGCTGTAGGTCAGCTTGTCGGACGAAACATAGCGGTCAACGTAGGTTGCCGAGTAGGGAACCTCTATCCTGAACGTGCGGTAGTAGGAATATTCGCGTATGTCGTATTTTGACATACCGAGATAATATGTCATATCACCGCTCTGATAATCCTTGCCGTACCAATTGAACTGATCGATAGTTCTCGGCTTTGCCTCGGGGAACCGATCGGCGATATGGTTAAACAGCTCGGTGTAGGCAACAAAAGCGCCGTATTCGGTCCAATGGCTGTCAAGCTTGTAATAAAGCGGCATTTCGTCGTTTTTGTGCTGAGCAAACGCGGTTTTGAGATCGATAACAGTTGCACCGCCGTTTTTCAATGCCTGCGAAACCAGATCAAGCTTGGTTGTTGCCGCGGGCGTGTATATCTCGGGCACAAGTTCGGGGTATACCGTCATCGAGGAGGGGACTATTACATAGATGATTTCGGCATCCTCATTGTGCGATTTAAGCTGCGCCGTTCTATCGGATACACGGCGCGTAAGGTCGGAAAGCGCCTGATCGCTCGGTATGTTGGTTCCCTGAAAATCGGGAAGCATTTTTTGGAAGAAAAACTGCATATCCTTACCCGCGACCACCGGCCACATATCACTGCCCGGTGTAGAGGGAGTTGCGGTATAATTGAGTGTCTCTCCAACCTGAACTCCGTCAACCGTTTGCGATATTTTTACATTGACCGATTTTTCGGTGCATTTAAGACGTAAGGAATAAAGTCCTTTATATGATTTGCTGACAAACTTTTCGCCGTTGACCTCGCCTGTTACGGTTGCGCCCTGCGCGCATTTACCGATGAGTGCAAAATAGGGCTTGTCGGCAAAGCTGCAGGCGGTTACCGAAAGCGTGTTATCTGTCGGCGTTTCGCTCGGCTTGGGATCCTCCGGCTTTACGGTTTCCGGCTTTTCGGAGGATTCGGTATCGGAGCTTTCGGAATTGCTTACGGTTTCGGATGATTCGTCAGCATGTGACGAAGAAATATCGTCTGAGGATATCTCGGAGGAAACGTTTGATGTGTTTTCGGAAGCATTTTCGGAATACTCGGCTCTGTCGCCCTCGCAGGAGGCGAGTACAGCCGAGGAAACAAAAAGTAAAAGTGCAGAAATAATAAGTATTTTTTTCATAATTTTCTACCTCAAGTTGCCTAAATGTCCTGTTGTAATAAGGTTTTCGGTATTGAAAACGATAAGAACGGCATCGGCATTATAGTTTGTTGCAAACGCCGAAACGTACGTGTTTGCGGCGAGATCAAGCGCTACGATATCATATTCGCGGGCAAGAAACGGAATAAGACAGTTGGCAAACGAGTCCTTTGCTATAAGCAAGGTCTCGCGCTCGGTACCGTCCTTTTTGCGTATTATTGTCGTATCGTGAGTGCCGTCGAGAAACAGAGAATATTTGTCGCTTTTTTCAATGTATTCGCGGTTGTAAAAGCCGTCTGACAGCTCGCCGTCGGCGATGATCTCGTATTCATCGTCATCGGGCAGATGCCATATCTCGATAGTGTCATTTCGGTAAAACGGGAAATTGGCTCTCGCGGCGGTGGTACCCGAAAAGCTTTGGATATATTCTATCTCAAATTCGCTTTTTTCGATTATTTTGTCGCTCTTGCCGAGCTGCTTCATTATTTCAACATATGTGTAATATGCACCCTCGGTGGTCCAATGGTGGTCGGTTCGGTAATAAACGTAATCGCCCTGCTCGTACATAGGGCGGAGAAGCGCGCAGGTGTCGATATAGCCGTCTTTCAGCTTTTCTTCCATAAGCTCAAAAACACTGTCGCCGTCGGGGCGGTCGTATGCAAAGCTGTTGTCCGCGATATCCACCGTGCGCGGAGGTATTACCGTAACAAGCGGTACATCAAGCGTGTCGGCAAGCTTATTTACCGAATCGAGCTGAGCCGAAACCGATTCGAGATATATTCTGTCGGTATCCTCGGTGATGTGTATGCGCGAGCGATATGCGTTGAAATCCTTAACCGCCAGCTGATCATAGCTGTACAGAACTCCGTTGTTTTCACCCTTTAAAAATCCAAGCTCGGCAGAGCTTTTTATTTTCACAAACAAATCGCGGAGAGGAAATTGGTCGGCAAAATAGGTGTTTATGTCACGGCCGAATCTTCCCGAGAAAAAGCTATCCTTGTCAAACTCGGGCAGCTGCTCGAGAGTGCGGTTTTCCTGCTCGGAAAACTCCCTGTCGGGCAAAAGCACGGACAAAGCAGAAAGAGAGGCGAGGATAACGCAGAATAGGATTACTGTAACGAGTTCGAATCTCTTGTTCATATCCGCCTCCTAAAATATATAATAAAGAAACGGCGAAAAGCTGTTGTCAACCATATATGCGATGCACAGCACAAACAGTATCGCTGTCGCTGCCGTAAAAGCGAGCTGCATATTCGGAGATCTTGTTATTATACGTGTATAAAGCCGTTTCGGAAGCGGTGTACAGGCAAACGCGCAAATTACAAGGAACGGGAGCAGACGTATAAGCGTGTAGACGATGCCCGTATCTCCGACAAAGCTTGTGTCTATGCCGACCAATTGCTTTGCAGTGGCGAAGATGACCGACAGGTCGCGGTAAAAGAAGATTATCCATCCGAATCCGATAATAAGCAGGGAATAGATGTGTGCGAGAAACGGTGTTTTCGAAAGAAGCTTGCCCAAAAACGCCTTTTCGATAACCAAAAATATCCAGAAATATACTCCCCAGAGTATGTAATTCCAATCGGCACCGTGCCAAAATCCGGTTAAGAACCAAACGGTTGCAAGGTTTAAAAATCCGCGTATTTTACCGACACGGTTGCCGCCCAAGGGGATATAAATGTATTCGCGGAACCAGGTGGAAAGGGTTATATGCCATCTGCGCCAAAAATCGGTGATGCTCTTGGCAATGTAGGGGTAATTAAAGTTCTCCGCAAACTCAAATCCAAACATCCTGCCCAGACCTATCGCCATATCCGAGTATCCCGAAAAATCAAAATAGATGTGGAACGAATAACAAAGCATCAAGATCCAGCTGCCGATAACCGTCGGCTCGAATTCGTTTGACCGTTCTATCATTTCGGCAATCGCCGCGGCAGAATCGCCCAAAATAAGCTTTTTGCCGAGACCGGTGACAAAGCGCGTTACGCCCGATGCAAATTTAGAGACAGTCTCGCTTCGTTGCTCAAGCTGATCGCAAACGTCCTTGTAGCGAACGATAGGACCTGCAATAAGCTGAGGAAACAGCGTAACGTAGGTTCCGAACGGCACAAATTTTTTTGCAAGCGGGACTTCTGCGCGGTAAAGGTCTATCGAATAAGACATTATCTGGAAGGTATAAAAGGAGATGCCCACGGGCAGTGTAAGGTCCTCGATGGGAGCAAACCCGATATTCGTTGCAAAAAAGTTGTAGTATTTAAAGAACAGCAGAAACGATAGGTTGCATATAAGAGAAAGCGCGAGAAAAAGCTTTGAAACGGTTTTGTTTTTCTCGCGGTATTTTTCTATACCGAAGCCGAAAAGGTATGCAACCGTGATTGAAATGAGCATAAGTGCTATATATTTCGGCTCGCCCCAGCCGTAAAAGGCAAGCGAAACTATAAAAAGCACTAAATTGCGCCATTTAAGCGGTGTGACGTAATACACCGCAAGCGTTGCCGTGAGATATGCGAAAATAAATAGCAGGGATGAAAAAACCATATTTTTCTCCATAATCGGTTATTGATCACATTATAACACATCGGATATGCAAAGTTCAATAGCAAAATGTTAGTGCTAACGATTGACATAACCGAGTAAATGAGGTATATTATATAGAGTTATTTTAATAAGGAGGATGCAAATGAAACGTGTAATTCTTATTATTACCGCTTTGCTTATGATAATCGCGTTCTGTGCCTGCACCGAGAGTGCCGATAATACGTCCGCGGGCGGCGGAACCGATACCTCGTCTGCACAGGCGACAGTGCTTGATTTAAAGCAGGAGGCCGATTCGATAATACAAAAATATTCGCTTGCGGGCGGCAAGCGTTATTCCTCGGATTCTGACGTTACGGGTGAGTATCTTGATGAGGATCTTATCCGTTCTTACTACGGCGATGCCGCCGAGATGCCCGATTTTTCTCAGGTCGAGGCATACGAGGTATATATCGACGAATCCAAGCCGATAAACCCCTGTGAGTTCGGCATATTTAAAATGAAAGACGGTGCCGATACCGATACCTTTATTCTTTTCCTTAAGGCGCGTATCGATTTAAAGCTTCAAAATGCAAAGGCGTATCCTTCGATGGATACCGAGCCGTTAAAGACCGCTGTTTTCAAGAGCAAGGGCGGATACGTTTGGTATACCGTGGTCAAGGGCGGTAATGATGATATAAACAAAGCTTTGGAGGATAAGTTTTAAAATGGTAAAGCATATAGTAATGTTCAAATTCCTCGAGGAAGCACAGGGCAAGACAAGAAAAGAAAATGCGACTATTGCCATGAATATGCTCAAGGATCTTCAGGGCAGGATTCCCGAGCTTGTTTCTTCGACAGTGCGTATGAACGAGGAAGGTGCCGACAAAACGAATTACGATCTCGTTCTTGTTTCGGACTTTAACAGTTGGGAGGATCTTCAGAAATATATCGTTCATCCGCTTCATAAGGCGGTTGGCGCGTTTATGAAGGACGTGCGCGAAAGCAGAAGCTGTGTGGATTATGAGTATTGATGCATTGTGTGAAAACTGCGAATTTGCGCGCATAGATGATGAGACCGGCGATATCATCTGCGATGCCTTGCTCGATGAGGACGATATGGTCGATTTTCTGACAAAGGACAACGGAAGGTGTAAATACTACCGTTTTTACGACGAATATAAAACAGTACGTAAACAGAACTGAAAAAAGGAGTTGCGTTATGAAACGATTTTTAAGCATTCTGCTCTCTGCGCTTATGCTTGTTACTCTGCTTTCTTCGCTTATGGTGACAGAGGCATTGGCGGTGACAGAGATCACGAACACCAACCCCGCCATAACCGCAATAGTCGGTGACAAGGTCGATCTTACCGCATATTCGGTGGAGTTTGACGGCGACAGCAAGGCCACTGCAGGAATTTCCTGGAAGGACGAAAGCGGAAAGGCGATCACCGAAATAACCCCCGACAAAAAGGGTGTTACCAAGCTTACCGCCTCGGCAAACGGAAAGAGCAAGACGATATATCTCGTCACCAAGGAAAAGGACGATGAGGAATACGTGCTCTTCGAGGCCGATTTTTCCGAATACAGCTCTCTTGAGGAGCTTAAAAACGACGGCTTTGTTATGACTCTTGATGAGAAGTTTTACGTTTTGCAGGACGGCACGCTCGTTATGGGTAACGGTATGCAGGACTATGCCCGACTCATTCTTCCCGAGTGGCTCGGCGATTTCGGTGATTATTCTATCACCACCGAAATGAAGATGGTCGATACCACTGACAACGCGCGTTGGTTCGGTCTTGTTTACCGTATCAAGAACGAAAACAATGCATATTATCCCTACTACCATATGTGTATCCGCGAGAAAACTACCGTGAATAACGGTATTGAATTTGCGGAAAGAACCTCCGAGAACGCATGGAACGTTGCCGTTACCACCGCAGGTGACATCGTTTCGATGAAGAACGGATATCACACCATTAACGTCAAGGCGTTTGAGGGCGCGATACAGAACAACATCGACGGCAGCGAATATCTTTACGTTGCCGAAACTGTTGTCGGCGAAAAGGTTGGCTATTACTCAAAGGGCATGGTCGGTATTACCATGAATTACGGCAGAGCATCTGTAAAGAGCATCAGAGTTGCCGTTCAGTCGAGTAAGCCCGAAAAGGCGGTAAAGCAGCTTAAGCTTATTAACGCGGCTCACGAGGAAAATAATCTCAAAAACCCGATAGCAAACGTTCAGAGCGTTGCATCGGCAGAGGATATATCTGCTTCCGGCTCTGTCTATGCCAAGGTTTCGGAGATAGAGGATCTTAAGGCGTTCGGCGAAAAGTGTAACGAAATACAGGCGTTGCCCACCTTTGTCGTAGATACATTGGATGAGCTGACCGCGCTCGATACCGCGATGTCGGAATCAAAGCTTAAGGATGCCAATATCGTTTCCGCAGATCCCGCGGTGCTTACAAAATCGCGTGAGCTTCGTCCCTTGGTCCGTACAGGTCTCCTTGTGGATCTTCCCGAAGGCGTGCTTGATTCAAAGGCGGCAAACGAGATACGTCTTCAGGTACGCTCGGCTCCCGCAACGTTTTGCGTAATTCCTATTGAGGATGCAATATACGCCTCTGTTGATGAGCTTCAGGAGCTTGCGGTTGCGGTTTGGGTTCTTACCGATGCAAAAACAGACAGCAAGGATTACACCGTTCAAGCGTTAAAGGCAGTCACCTCGGGCGCAAACGGTATTATCACAGCAAGCTCGAGCGAGCTTACCAAGGTGATTAACGAGTATCTTGCCGAAAACGCAATGACACGTACCCCCGTTATGATAGGTCACAGAGGTAACCCCTCGCAAGCACCCGAAAACTCGCTTTCGAGCTTTATCAAGGCATACGAGAACGGCGCGGACGTATTTGAGGTTGACGTTGAGATAACCAAGGACGGCGAGATCGTCATTATGCACGATGATAACCTCAAGCGTACTACCAATTATACCGGCAACGCAAAGATCGGTCAGATGACACTTGCCGAGATCAAGCAATACAAGCTCAAGGCAAGCGACGGCTCTCTTACCGATGAATCGGCCCCCTCTCTCCGCGAGGTTCTGGAATATTTCGCCGACAAGGATTGCAAGATATTTGTAGAGTTCAAGGGAGGCACGGTTGCCAATATCAAGACCACCTGCGATCTTGTAAAGGAATACAAGATGGAGGACAGAGTTGACGTTATTTCGTTCAGCCCGAACTTCCTTTCGCTCACACAAAAAGAGATCTCCGGTATGTCCACCGGCTATCTCCACGCTCCCACGGGCTCGACCTCCACTATTGAGGATGCGCTTGACGTAATTTATAATTCACTTCTCACCGCACAGGGCTACAACAGCACCATCAACCCCTCGCAGGGCGTTGCTTCTATCTACTATATGCAGGTCGCAACCGACAGAGGTATGACGGTTTGGCCCTGGACCTATAATGCAAAGAGCAATAACTCGGCATTCTTTAACGGCTGCGACGGCGTGACCACCGACGATATGCAGTGGGTGACCAATATGGCAAAATACCTTTCTGCAAGCGATATCGACATCACAGAGGGCGACACCGCCGATGCGGGTGTCAAGGTGGTTACCTACGGACGCTCGGAAACCGAGCTTTCTCTTGATAAGCTTATCGTAAAGGTTATCGACGGCGAAGAATTTGTAAAGATCGAGGATGGCAAGCTTGTCGGCTCCAAGCTCGGCAGTGCAACGGTTATGTACGGCTACAAGACCAAGAGCACCGACGGCACCGAGTACGTTCTTTACACTCAGCCGGTTACGGTTAACGTCGTTACCCCCGAGGCAGAATCCGCCGCCTCCGATACCGATAGCGGAAACGGAAATGCCGGACTTATTATCGGCATCATCGTTGCGGCTCTCGTTTTGATCGGCGGCGGTGCATTCGTATTTCTCAAAAAGAAGAAATAATCAGGTTCTAACAAAAGTGCTTCTCGTTTGAGAAGCACCCGGTTTGCAGACAAAGTCTGCAAACTGAGCAGAGTGAGAGAAATGAGGATATTTTTGGCAAAAAACAAGCGTCGCCCTACATAAGTAGGGCAGTCGAAGTTTTTTGTCAAAGCACTTGAAAATACAATAAAAAATAATATTCCTTATGAAAAGAAACAGAGCTTCAAAGTAATAGTAATAGTGAAGCTCTGTTGTTCTTGTATTATTTTCTTTCAAGGGCGTAAATAGACCATTTGTCTTCGCTCTGAGTGCTTCTCGTTTGAGAAGCACTTTTCTACTTGACAAACCTGTTTTATCTATACTATAATATTTATGATAAAAGGAAACAGGGATGATTCTATGAATATCGGCTTGGTTTTAGCGGGCGGTATGGCAAAGGGCGCGTATGAGATAGGTGCGCTCCGTGCTTTGCAAAAATATATTCCGTTCGATCAGATCAAATGCGTCAGCAGTTCGTCGGTGGGTGTTCTTAATGCCTATGCATTTATGACCGGCAAATTACAGCAGGCGGAGGAATTGTGGGAAGGCCTTTGTGTTGATAACGTGCGCTTTCCTGTCAGCAAGCTGCTTCGCAGCAGCTTGTTACAGCAAAACATCCGCAACATTTACGACAAAAGCGATACAATGCCCGCTCCGTTTTATTGCACGCTGTTTGACGTTAACGGAACCAAGGTCGTTTATAAAAATCTTTCCACCGTAAAAAACAGCCAGTATCTTGATTATCTCAGAGCAAGCGTTTCGATTCCGATTTACAATCGTGCGGTACGCATAGGCGATGCATCTTATTTCGACGGTGCAATGATAGATAACATTCCCGTATATCCGTTGTTAAAGCACAACCTCGATTATATTATCTGTATTTATTTTGATGAGACCTCGTATAAGTTCGAGGATACCTATTTTGACAACAAGGTCATCCGTCTGGTATTTGCGGGCAACGATTTGTTCAGGCAATCGCTTGTATTCGATAAACAGTCGGTGCACAGGATGATAAAGCAGGGCGAGAGCCGTACCGAGCAGATACTTTCCGCAGTGTTTTCCAAAGGGTACGACGATCTCGACCATATTTACGAAACTATTGAGCGCTCAAACCGCAACAGTATACGTACACTTCGCGTTACGGGTGACGTTCTTGTAACCAACCTTAACAGGATCACACAAAAATTCGCAAAAAGAAAGGTAATTTTTTAGGAGGTAAGAAAATGAGAAAGACGTTAAGAGCGATTGCATTTGCATCGGGTTTGGTAAGTATTGCTTCCACAGTTATATTGGCTTATCTTTATGCCGAGGACGTAACCGGTCAGGTCAAAAAGATCGCAGATAAAGTCACAAGAAAAAAAGGCGAAAAAGAATAATAAAAGAAGCAAGCGTATCAAAAACGCTTGCTTTTTTATATCAGAATACAGGTTTGGGGTAGTTGTCTTTATCGGAGATGACTAAATCTGCGATCTGCTCAAAGCTCATCCACTCAACACGGTCGGAAAGATGCTCATTAACACGCTTGCCGACCTCGTCCATAACGCGAAGTCCGGTATAAAGACCGTTTGACATCAAGCTTTGCCAATGAGTGATAAGAATGGGATATCCGCCTGTCTCGAGCACTCGGATTATGTGCCCCTCCTTGCCGTCCTTTGTGATGAGATTATCGGCTATTCCCGAAATATATTCATCATCTGTACGGGGACAATCGATGGTTTGCCATATATAATCGCGCGTGGTTGCGGGGATAGAGACAAGCGTTCTTCCGTCGTCCTCTCTCGCTACCCACGGCTTTGCGTTGGGACGGTCTCTGAGTCCGCGGAGGAAAAACCACGCCTTTTCGCTTCCCGTGACCTCGTATACCGCCGAGGAAATCGAATACTCGTATTCATCCTCGACCTCAATGCCGAAATCCCAAGGGGAAGTGACACCTATAGAATGTATGCCGGCGTCCTTTAAAATCGAGAGCGCCTTTGCGATATAGGGCTGAAGGGTGCTTCTGTCCTGTGTGGATGCCCAATCGCGCTCGTTAAGCTCAAGCGCATTTCCTGTTGCAAGATCGACTGCTTTGTGGTGGGTAAGCATTTCGGGTCCGACCGAAAATGCGGGCATAACCCGCTTTTTCAGACAGTCGAGCCATTCGGCAAGGTCGTTACTGTCAACGCCCTCAAGGCCGTTTACTATATCGCCCTTGTTGCCCGGCATCGGCACAACGCTGAATTTTCCGCAGATGCCGTGTCTTTCTATAATATCGCAGAACTCAAAAAACTTTTCGTTGGGGTAGGTGGGTATAAGCGGACGTCCGTCCTCGGTATTGCGCGAGCGGGCGTGCTCGTAATAAACCGAAATAATAGGTGCGGGATCGTCGATTATCCAGCTGATAGGTGTTTTCACGGCAATTTCTCCCAATAAATTATTTTTGTTCCCTAAAAGTAAGGGTTCCGTTTTCGCTGTCCATCGATTCTACGATAGCAAGCGATTCAAGACGGTAACCGAGATTGCGGATAATAGTTCCGCCGATCTGAAAACCTTTTTCGATAACGATGCCAAGCCCCTCAACCGTAGCTCCGGAGCTTTCGGTTATCGAAATAAGTCCCTGCAACGCGCATCCGTTTGCAAGAAAATCGTCAACTATAAGCACGTGGTCATCCTCCGACAGAAAACGTTTGGAAACGATCACTTTATTTTTGTTTTTGTGGGTAAATGATTCGACCTCCGCTACGTACATATCTCCGTCAATGTTGATGCTTTTTGATTTCTTTGCAAAAACCACGGGGACACCGAAGCATCTCGAAACAGAGCAGGCGATAGCGATACCCGACGATTCGATGGTGAGTATCTTTGTGATTTTCTTATCGGCAAAACGGCGGTGAAACTCCTCGCCGATCTGATCCATAAGCGTGATATCCATCTGGTGATTTAAAAAGCTGTCTACCTTTAATACGTTTCCTGCCTTTACAACACCGTCTTTAATAATGCGTTCTTCCAAAAAATTCATAGCCGGAACCTCCAATAAAAAGGATTATATCACAAAAGAATCGTTTTGTCACCAAATTCCTGAAAATTATGACAAATTTTCAAATTCACTGCCGATATCGCAGGTATAAACCCACTCGATTTTGTCGTTTGGCGACAGTTTATACTCGCCGCAACCGAGATTTGTTATTTCTCCGTTGACGTAGTAGGTCCAGCCCGAAAGATCACCGAAATCGAATTCGTATATATTTGAAATACCCTCGACGTAGACCGTTTGTCCGTTGCCGTTCGTTTCGAGCGGAATACGGCTTTTCGCCGTTGCTTCACGCAGAACCGTATAAACGGTGTCGCCGTCGGCAATTGCGAATTCGGAGGTATTGAGTATAATGCCGTTTTGAGGAATATGACTCTCGTCGCTTTTTTCTATCAATTCATCGCATCTTATCGATATGGTTACGGTGCCGATGATATTTTCCTTTTCGCTTTCGGTATCGTTATAGTATTCATCCGGCGTTTTTATATCCGATACACCAACAAACACGGTTGCGGCAACAGCTATTACCGCGATCAGAATATAATTAAAATAATTTTTGTTTTTGCATATCAGCAAAACGATACAAAGTATTAAAGCAACCGATATTATAGCGATGATTATCCATATCTTCGGGTTTGTTTTTTCGTTGACTGTACCGTCCTCTGCCGATTCGGTGTCGGAAACCGAAATATCCGATTCCTCGGTCGGTGCGGTATCGCTTGAAAGCCCGTGCCGATCGAGCTGATAAAACGCCGTTTGGTTATTGTGCATGCGCTGATATGCAATAACCGCGCAAAGCACCTGAACCGTTGCATTTGCGTTGGATTGACCGCCCTCGGTATGCGCAAAGCTTCCGTCCCCGAGCATAAAAACCGATAACGCATCGAGCAAGCTGTTACCGTTTTTTATAAAACGCTCATCCTGTTCGCAGTCTATCTCCAACGCGGAAAGCGCGATGATCACCTGCGATACGCTTTCGGGATTGTTCACCCCGTACATTACGTAGCCGCCGTTTTCCTGTTGCTTTTCCGACAAAAAGGCGATAGCGTTGTCTACTGCGGTCTTGGTTTCGGGCTCGGAATATGATACCGCCAATGCCTGAACCGCCATTGCGGTGGTATCTATATCTCCGTTTTTACCGTTTAAGCCCCAGCTTCCGTCGGCTAACTGCAACGAAAGTATATCGTCGGCAAGCGATTTTACCGTGTGGAGCTCGCTTTTTGCGCCGTTGTTAATGGCGTGGATACCGAAAATCTTGCTCATAATGCCCTGCTTGCCGATAGAGGTATCGAGGTTATTTTCGATGTATTCCTCACCGCTGTCCGAGGCAATAAGCGAAAGTATCATTTTCAGCCGTGTCGATGCGGAATTTATTTCGTTATCGGCAAGATATGCATATAGCGCGTTTCCGTATCCCGATAGGTCGTATTTTCCGCTTTGGTGGATCGCAATTGCAAACCACTCCGACGATATTCCTGCGTTTTCGGTCAAATATCCGTTGATAAAGTTCTGAACCGAATCGCTGTTCGTCTTTTCTAATTCGTATTTAATTATGGCGTTTTGGAGGCGTTGTGCCTCCGAAACGTTATCACTCTCCGCAACAGACGGCAAAATGCCGATAAGCAGCGAAAGGATGATACAAAAAATCAAAAAGTGTTTTATCTTAAAATTCATTTCTGCTCAGCTTTTTAAAAGATATTACGCTCAACGCTGCGGTTGCAGCAGCAATAAGGACAAAGAATATGTTATTGCCGTTGTCGCCGGGGGTGACCTTATCGGATGCCGCGGAAATATTGGCAACGCAAACGGGAGGAACTATAATTTCGTTTTCGCAGCTTGCGCTTATAACAATTGTACCGGTTTTGTCGGTCTTTATTTTCACCTTGCCGTTTTTGTCGGTGACGAGGTCGGTGCTTGCGCCGTTTATCGTAATGGTTGCATTTTCAAGCGGCTCGGTTACGGTGTTCCAATTTTCGTCATAGCCCGATTTGAAAAGCGTTAACTCAAATTCGTTGCCCGCAACAGCCGATACACTAACCTTGTCGAAAAACGTGTAGCTGTCGCTCCAATATTCTGTATCGCTGTACACAAATGCATAAACGCGGTCTCCGTTTTTCACTTCATCCTCAAGCGACCAAGCGGAGTTATCGTTGATGTAATAGCCGAAGCAACCCGAGCTATCGCCCCAGAGCGTGCCGATGGACAGACCGTATTGCTCGGTTTTGTAATAGCTGTAGCCCTTCTCGGCGCCGCCCTGATATTTTGCCTCGTGCAGAGCATAAAGTGCATCGTTTACGGTTATTTTGCCGTCACCGTCGATGTCGGAGGCGACAACCTTTACGTTTGCCGCCGCGAGCTTGCCCTGTGATGAAATGCTGACATAAACGGTTGCGGATTCGTTTTCCTTTGCAAAGGCACAAAGCATAGCACTTGCGGAAATCAAAATACAAACGAGTGTGAATAAGAGTATCTTTTTCATGATTTTCTCCTGTTTAAACAGTCATTGTTTTTATTTGTCAATAACAAAGTACGTCCGAAATAAGGATCGCGCGGCAGGGCGCACCGTCTGCACCGTTTAAAGAAAGCGGTGCGGCAGAGAGAAAATAAACCCCCTCGGGTACTTTGTCAAGCCGTATTCCCTCGAGCAAAGCAACGTCCTGCGACAGCAGTATTTTGTGCACCTCCATCGGTGCATCGATAGGACCTACTGTCCGGGCTTCGTTGCCGATAAGTTCGATCTTTTTGTCGGCGAAAAAGCTTGCCGCCTCGGCAGATACAACTGCGTTGCCCTTTAAAAGCAGACGTTTTGCCGCTTCTTTATCTACATCAAAAGCGCGTGCATATATATTTTTTGCATCGGCAGATGACAAAACGCCGTTAAATTCGGCAACGTAACAGAGACCGATAGTTTTGTCAAGCGGCAGGGCATCGACGGTTTTGCCGTCCTCGAAAAAATGATACGGCGCATCGATATGCGTGCCGTTGTGAGCACACATCGAAAACGCGGTGAGGTTGTAGAGATCACCCGTTTTTATAGAGTATATCGTTTTCTTTTCGGGGCGCGGATCGCCCTCGTAGATCTCGCAGGAAAAGACCTCTTGTGAAATATCGTATATTTTCATATTATTCCTCGGCAAACCGTGTCAGCGTATCGCCTGTCAGACGGTACGTAGTCCATTCGTCCAGCGGGGTTGCACCCAGCGAAAGATAAAAATCGATGCTCGGCTTGTTCCAATCGAGACACGACCACTCCAATCTGCCGCATTCGCGCTCCTTTGCGATTTTTGCCAATTGCTTTAAAAGCCCTTTTCCGTAGCCCTTTTTTCGATACTCGGGGAGCACAAAAAGATCCTCGAGATAGATGCCCGAACGTCCCAAAAATGTTGAGAAATTATGGAAAAACAGGGCGAATCCAACCTCTTTTCCATCCTCAAGCGCAAAAATGACCTCGGCCTTTTTCTCGTCGAAAATCCATTTTTTGAGCAATTCCTCTGTCGCAACTACGTCGTCGCTCATTTTTTCGTATTCTGCGAGTGCTTTTATAAATCCCAGAATTATCGGAGCATCGTTTTTGTCGGCAAATCTGTATGCGGTATTATTCATTTCGTCACCTCTTTATCAATATATCACAAAATCAAAGCAAATTCAATCCATTTGCTTGACAAAAGGTGTTTTATGTGTCAAAATATAAAAAACATTTAAAGGGGTGCAGGATATGAACTCAAAACGATTTTTATCAATAATAACGCTCTGTGCAATGCTTCTTGCAATTTGTCCGACGGCTCTTGTTTTTGATATTCCCGTTGAGGCGGCAAGCAACACCTTGCTTATCGATTCGTCTACGGTATGGAAATATCTCGACACGGGTGTCGATCCCGCGGGCAGCGGCACACGTACATCATGGACCGAGCTCTCGTTTGATGACAGCGGTTGGAAGACCAACACCGGCAAATCTGCCAAGTTCGGTTCTATTTCGGGTAAGCTTACCGCATTTTCCGACGGCACTACGCCTACCGTTCTTCTTAACCAATACTACACCGACGGTAACAATATCCCGACATATTTCTTCCGTACGACATTTGAGCTTTCGGCACTCCCCGAAAGCGGCAGCTCGCTTTACGGTACCGTTTTATACGATGATGCCGTAATAGTGTATATCAACGGAACAAAGGTTGCGGCTTATTACGAGCCCAGCGGCGGCTTTGCTTCTAACCTTTCGTACGGCGGCTCGGGACTGGGCGTACCTGTTACCACCACCTTTGCTATTGATTCGAGCGTATTAAAGACCGGAGAAAACGTTGTGGCAGTTGAACTTCACCAAGCAAATAAAACAAGCTCCGACGTTTATTTTGAGATGTCGCGCCTTTCTATCGGCGAGGGTGTTCAGGAGGCCGTGGCGCTGAACGTCGGCTCCGACGAGACGATGCGTAATCTCTCCTGGCGTTATCCCTCGGCAAACGGCCGTGTTGAATACGGTGTCCGCAACGGCGATGAGTTCCCAACCACCTTTAAAACGGTCGATTCGGTTGCTACAATCGCTACCGCACAGAACGATACCTACGTTCATCGCGTAACTATGACAGGCCTCGAGCCCGATACGGAATACGTTTACCGTGTAGTTAACGATGACGTTGTTTCGGATAACTATTATTTCGAGACCGATCCTACCGATTCGTTCAACTTTTTCTTTGTTGCCGATCCCCAGCTCGGTACCTCGGGCAGCTTGACAAACGATACTGCAGGCTGGCAAAACACGCTCACCGTAGCAAATCAGATGTTCCCCAACACGTCGATGATCGTTTCGGGCGGTGACCAGGTTGACTACGGTCCCAACAACAAACAGTATCTGGCGTTCTTCTCGTCTCCGTTGATATCCTCGTATGCGTTTGCCTCCACTATCGGTAATCACGATTCGGGTATTGCGGACTACGGCGGAAAATCATATCACTCGCTTTATTTCTATGATCCCAATACGACAGTTGACGGAAAGGTATACGGCGAAACCCCTGCGGGCGGAGACTATTGGCATACCTACAACAACACGTTGTTCATACACCTCAACGACAACAATTTAAGCGGTGCCGAGCACAAGGCATTTATACAGGCGGCATTTGATGCAAATCCCGATATGACGTGGAATATCCTTGTTATGCACAAATCGCTTTTCAGCGGCGGCGGTAACTACGTAAAGGATCCTTTGGTAGAGGCGCGCGAGATTTTTGTGCCCATTATCCAGGAGTTTGATATCGACGTTGTTCTTTCGGGACACGATCACGTTTATTCCCGCAGTCATATGATGGTTGACGGCTATACGCCCAACCCCACCTCTGAATCCACCGTTGTAAATCCCGAGGGTATTCTTTATCTTACCGGCGGTACGGCGAGCGGTTCCAAGTTTTACGGCTTGCTCAGCGCTGCGGATGCTCCGCACGTTGCCTATATGGAAAAGAATACTATCTCGTTTACCAATATTGAGATTACCGAGACATCCTTTAAGCTCACTACCTACCGTGTTAACGATAAATCGGTAATGGATACGTTTGAGATAGTCAAGGATCCGCATATAAACAATCTTGCCTACGGCAAGGATTACACCGCAAGCGGCATCTATGCCGACAATTCGGGCAACATCGCTTATCCCGATGAGGACGGCAAATCGCTTACCGACGGTGTTGCTGCGGGCAGTAACGATTCTTTCTTCTCGGATGCATATGCCGGCTTTAACATTCAGTCGGCAGAATACAAGGAAGACGGATATGCTTCTGTTACCGTTGATCTCGGTGACGTATACAGCGTAGATAAATTCGTGGCGCATTTTGCAACTCAGGCACAGGGCGCGGGCATAATGGCACCTGCAAAGCTTGATGTCTACGTTTCCGAAAACGGAACCGACTATGCTCTTGCCGGCTCTGTAGAGCCCGATGACGACACCGAGGCAATGAGTGTTGCCGCAACGGTACAGCTTGATTACGAGGTTAAGGCAAGATATATTCAGTATCGATTTGTTGCGGGCGACAGCAACTGGTTGATGCTGTCAGAGGTCGAGGCGTATGAGGCACAGCCGGTTAACCTTGCATATCAAAAGACCTATACCTCAAACGGCATTTATGCCGATAGCGCAGGTGATATTCCTTATCCCGATGAGGACGGAATAACCCTTACCGACGGCTTGATCGCGCCCGTAAACGGAAAATACTCCAGTATAGAATATACCGGATTCAACAAGAGCACCGCATATTACAAGGAGAATAAGTACGTTTCGGTCGAGATCGATCTCGAGAACAGCTATTACGTCAATAGGTTTGTGGGATACGTCGGCACCGTTTACAATACGGGCGGAATAAAGGTTCCCTCGATCATGGAGGTCTACGTTTCTGCCGACGGTGCGGATTGGACCTTGGCGGGATCTGCGGTACCCGTTGAGGATGAAACGCAAAGCTGTGTCCCTGCGACAGTCGAGCTTGAAAAATCTGTCGAGTGCAGATATGTTCAGTTCAGATTTGACAGCGCGGTAAATTGGATGATGATTGCCGAGCTCGAGGTATACAGAGGTATACCGTATGCAGAGAGCACACCGGAGCCCGAGGGGATAATCGGCGACGTGAACGGTGACGAAAAGGTGGATTCCTCCGACTATCTCATTGTAAAACGCGCTTGCTTCGAGACCTACACGCTTTCGGAGGACGAGAAGAGGCGCGCCGATATCAACGGCGACGATGTTGTAAATTCGCTCGATTACGTTTTTGTAAAGCGTATCGCTTTCGGATCTTATACGGTATAAATTTGTGATCCATAACCCGAGTACATAAAGCTCGGGTTATGGCAGTTCTTGCACAGAAAGGAAAAACGAAAATGAAAAACACACGCCTTTTATCGCTTGCACTGATAGTCGCAATGCTTGTTTCTTTGTGCGCAACGGCGATAGGCGCGGTTGCCGAGGCGCTTGGCGAATATGAAACCGCCGAGGTTTCTATGCCGTTAAGCACTACCGAGCAGGTTTGCGTTGCAATGTCGGTCGGCTCGGATGAAAACGACCGTAATTTTACCTGGTATTTCAATTCGTCAACGGTTGGTTATCTCGATATTGCCGTGCGCAACGGCGATAGCTTTCCGAGCGAATACGAAACCTATGAATCGGCAGTAGCGTACAATGCCGTGCGCGAATGCTATTATCATAAGGTGTCGGTCTACCGTCTTGATCCCGACATTCAGTACGTTTACCGTTTGAGAAATGACGGCGTAACATCAAAAAACTATTATTTTCAGACCGATTCGGTAGATAAATTTAACTTTGTTTTCGCAGGAGACCCTCAGATAGGCGCTTCGGGCAGCTCTGGTAACGACGGCACGGCGTGGGGCAATACTCTTAACACCATCAAAAGTATGTTCCCCGAGACCTCGCTTTTGGTTCTTGCGGGCGACCAGGTAGAGCTTTGCAACGATGAGGACGCTTACGATTATTTCTTTGCACCCTCGGCGTTGCAGTCCTTTGCTATGGCACGCTCTGTCGGCAACCACGAATCGTGGTATAAGTTTTCGGATAAATATCCCCAGAATTACAGTATCCATAACGAGCATTTTAACGATCCCAATACGCTCTTCGACGGCAAAACTCTCGGCTCCACAGTGGCGGGCAGCGACTATTGGTACAGCTATAACAACGTTTTGTTTATGCATATAAATTCCAATAACAGAGAAACTGCCGAGCACAAGGCGTTTATGGAAGCGGCGATTGCCGCAAACCCCAACGCAACCTGGCGTGTTGTTGTAATGCACTACGCTATTTACGGTGCACATTATTACTACGCAGATATCATTAACGATAAGCGTGTTGCATTCGCTCCGATATTCGATGAGCTCGGGGTTGACGTGGTTCTTAACGGACACGAGCATATCTATGCAAGAAGCTATATGATCGAGGACGGCACCACACCCAATATCGTTGATTCGAGCGTTAAGAGCGTTACCGATCCCGAGGGCGTGCTGTATATTACCGCTTCGACCTCCACCGGCTCCAAGTATTACACTCTGCTCGATGATTCGGAGATACCGCACATTGCGGCAAAGGCAAAAAATCTTATTACCTTTACCAACGTGGAGGTAGATGAGGATTCGTTTTCTATCACCACCTATAATGTCAGCGACAAATCGGTAGTAGACAGCTTTGAGATCGTCAAATCCAACCCGACCATTATTCCCGACGGCGATAATATCGCGGCGGATAAGAGCTATACCACCAGCGAATTGAACGTTAAGAACGGCGCGGTCAAGTATCCCGACGAAACCGGCAAGACTATGACCGACGGCAAGGTGGCTCCTCATGATGCCGAGTACAAGCACGAGGCATATATCGGATTTTATAAAAACGATAGCGACTACGTGAATAACGGCTACGCATCTATCACGGTGGATCTCGGTAAGAGCTATAAAATGGACAGATTTGTGTCCTACGTTGCATCCGATTTCAGTTCCGCCGCGGGTGTTTATGCGCCCACCTCTATGGAGATTTACGTTTCCGACGATAACGTTAATTTCATCAAGGCAGGCAGTGCCAATGTGGTTAGCCGAAGCGATATCGGATGTATGCCGATAACAGTTACCTCCGATGGAGCGGTTTCGGGCAGATATGTTCAGTACCGCTATACTATCGGAAACGGTGTTTGGCTTATGGTTGCCGAGGTACAGGCGTTTGCCGCGCATGAGCACGATATGGACAAAACCACGCTGCGATGCAGCGAATGCGGTGAAACTCTTATCGGTCTGATAAGCCCATTACCCGATCCCAGTAACGATAATCTTGTTGTCGGTATGGAATACACCACCACCGCGCCCAACAGAGGCGACGGCTGGGATGACGACGGCAAAAAGCTTACCGATAACGAAAAATCCGATATAGAAGCCGCAAAAACCGCATATTCCGCCTGGACGGGCGAATCGGTTGAGATACTCTTTGATTTCGAGAAGCCGCAGTTTACCGATACCTATACCGTGTATGCATTGGGCGGCTATTGGGGAATCAAGCTCCCTGTTGATTCGCTCTCGCTTGAGGTTTACGTTTCCGACAGCGCAGACAGCGGCTTTGTGCTTGCGGCAAGCGCAGAGGTCGGCTCGGCTGAGCTTATAGCGGGCGACGGCGGTGCCACCGAAAGCTTCAGCACCTATTCGCTTACCGCAAAGGCAAGCAAGGCAGTTGAGGCACGCTATCTTAAGCTTGTGGTTAAGCATATTCCGCTTGAATTGGTGGAGCATATCTGGCTTGATGAGGTCGTTGTTGCATACAAGACAGCTCCCTCTAACATACTTTTGAATAACGAATATCAGCTTTCGGGCTGCGGTAACCGCGCAAAATATTACGCAAACCTTGCCGACGGAGTTGCCGATGAAGGCGCGCTTGATGATGCAAGATACACCAAGTGGTTCGGATTTTATTATAACAAAACCGTTGATATCTCGGATATCAATGCCCCCGACGGCATAGGCGAGGTGGTATTTGCTCTCGATGACGAATATTCGATCAGCTCTATGAGAATAAATATGATCAACAAATCCGATTGGGGCGTTCCTGCTCCCTCTGCGGTCAATGCTTATGTTTCGGATGACGGTGTTGATTGGGGCACGGCGGTCGGAACCTTTGCGATCCAAACTGTTGATGATGAATCCTATTGGGCCGAAATACGCGGCGATTGGACTGCCAAGTATATAAAGATAGAGGTCGTTCTCGGCGGCACGTTTGCCTTCCTGAACGAAATCGAGGCATACGGCGTCAAGTCGGAGGGCAAGGAACCCGATCCGGTTATCAATTACGGCGACGTTAATAATGACGGTACGGTAGATTCCGCCGACTACATAGTTGTAAAGCGAGTTTGCTTCCAGACATATTCGCTTACCGAAGCGGAAAAGCAGCGTGCAGATGTAAACAGCGACGGTGAAATCGATTCGCTCGATTACGTTTTCGTAAAACGAATCGCGTTTGGCAGCTACGCAACTTAAACATTTGGTCAAACCGCCCGATTGGTACGGGCGGTTTTTCGTGTTGTTCTTGACTTTGCGAGAGATATATGTATAATATATATATTAAAGTTAAGTAAAGGTACAGTATGAAAAAAACACCCGAACTTACAAAAAAAGATCTTACGGAATACGGTATTTTTGCGATTATTCTGCTTGCGATGGTGATGATGATAGTCACCTTCAGCGAGAGAGAATACTCTTATGCTATGTACAAAACCGATTCCAACCAATACGTACGCGCCGAGGTCATAGAGCTGCTTGAGGACGACAAAAGCGACGAGCAGGGCGAGTATATGCTGGGATATCAGCGTGCGCTGGTAACCATCAAGCAGGGAAGCGCTAAGGGCGAAACCGTTGAGATCGAGAATTATATTACCGCTACCCATAACGTTATTCTTAAAGAGGGCAGATCGGTAATTATCTGTGCCGATATACCCGAAGGCGTAGAGCCGTATTTTATGGTCTATAATTACGATCGCACCTTCGGCACGTTTGTGATGATAGCGGCTTTTATCGCGTTGGTCATTTTGATCGGCGGCAAAAAGGGCGTGCTCAGCTGTATCGGATTGTTGTTTACGGTTTGTACGGTAATATGCTTCCTGCTTCCCGAGCTGTTCGAGGGAAGAAACGCCTTTGCGGTTTCTGCTGTGGCTATTATCGCAAGCTCGGCGGTCAGCTGCTTCTGTATCGGCGGATTGAGCGAAAAAACGAAATACAATATTATCAGCACGGTGCTTGGCGTTGTCTCTGCGGGAATTGTGTACGCGGTGTTTATGCTGTTGCTTCACATTTCGGGACCGACTATGGACGAGGCAGAGGGGCTTGTGCTTGTTTCCCGTGCGACAGGGCTTAAAATGAACGGTATTTTGATCGCAAGCGTGCTTATCAGCTCGCTCGGCGCGGTAATGGACGTTGCCGTATCGATGTGTGCATCACTTACCGAGATACGCGAGCTCAACCCCAAGATATCACAAAAAGAGCTTTTCAGATCGGGTATGAACATCGGTCGGGATATGATCGGCACGATGACAAATACGCTTATTCTTGCTTTTACGGGCGGAGCGCTTGCAAATCTGATACTCTTTCTGTCATACGGCATTCAGTTTAATCAGCTCGTGTCCTCAAACTTCCTCGCGCTGGAGATCGCTACAGGTATATCCGGCAGTGCGGCGGTTGTGCTTACCGTTCCCATAAGTGCCGCCGTAACGGCGTTCGGAATTAAGAAAAAAACTAAAATTAATACACATAAGAAAGGGTAAAAGCTATGACCACCAAACGCTTTTTATCATTGCTTCTGACTGTTGCAATGCTGCTTTCGGCAAGCGTGAGTGTGCTTTCGACGGTTGCTTCTGCGATAGAAGAAACCGTTACGGAGGTATCGCTTTCAAAGCCAAGGGCAGTTGCTACTCAGACCGATATCATGATGAACGTCGGCTCGGACGAAACCGAACGCAACTTCGTCTGGTATTTCAACTCAAAAGAGGGCTCGCTTGATATAGCGATGCGCAACGGCGATACTTTCCCGACCGAATACGATACCTATTATTCGTCGGTAGAGTACAGTAGCTCAAGCGAGACCTATATCCACCGTGTTTCGGTGTTCGGTCTCAAGCCCGAGACCGAATACGTATATCGTTTAAAGAACGGCAGCGTTGTTTCGCAGAACTACAACTTCAAGACTGCTGCTACCGATCAGTTCACCTTTGCGTTTGCGGGTGACCCCCAAATCGGCGCATACGGTGTTAACCACATCACTCCCGACGGCAATAACTGGGCGAACACGGTCAACTTTGTCAAGGAGAATTTTTCGGATACCACATTGTTTGTTACCGCCGGCGACCAGGTAAACAATGGTAATAACGAAGCACAGTATGATGCTTTTCTTAACCATGATACTGTTCCTACTTATGCATTTGCAACTACTATCGGTAACCACGAGACCTCCTATTACAATATGGATCCCTATACCGGAGGGCCCGAGATATACAGAGAGCACTACAATCTCCCCAACACCCAGACAGGCGGTACCGTATATAACAATACCGAAACCGGTTCTAACTATTGGTATACCTACAACAACGTGTTGTTTATGCACCTCAACACGAACAACCTCACTTATGCCGAGCATAAGGCATTTATGCAGGCGGCGATCGCGGCTAACCCCAACGTGACCTGGAAGGTTGTAGTAATGCATTACAGCTTTTTCGGTGCGTGGTATTACAACAAAGAAGCTATTATTATCAGACGCGATGGCTTGGCAACTATTTTGGATGATCTCGATATCGACGTGGTTCTTAACGGTCACGAGCACGTATACGCGCGCAGCTATATGATCGAAGACGGCTCCACACCGGTCATCACCACTCCCTCGCAGGCGAGCGTTACCGATCCCGACGGTATACTTTATATTACCGCATCGTCCTCCTCGGCATCCAAGTATTATGATCTGCTTGCGGATTCCGAAACCCAGCACGTAGCGGTTAAATATAAGTACAATCAGACTGTAAGCATGGTAGACGTTGATAACGATTCGTTCAAGATCGTAACCTATAACGTTAACTCCGGCGCGGTTCTTGATACCTTTGAGATCGTCAAGACCAACACAAAGCCGATGCCGAGTACGACCAATATCGCGCTTGGCAAGACCTATGAAACCGGCGATCAGTATACCTCTAACGGCACTATAAAGTATCCCGACGAGACCGGTATGACCATGACCGACGGTAAGAGCGCTCCCTCAGATGCTCTTTATAAGGACGAGGCGTTTATTGCGCTTTATAAAACCACAAGCACCTATAACACTTACGGTTATAACTACATTACCCTTGATCTCGGCAAATCCTATGATCTGAGCAGATTCGTAGCACGTGTCGGTACCGTAAAATGTACCAGCGGTGTACAGGCGCCCACCAAGCTCGATATTTACGTTTCGAGCGACAAATCCAGTTGGACGTTTGCCGGCTCTACCGAGATAAATGACACCAGCGAGGTCAGCTGTATTGCCGCAAACGTTGTACTTGACAAAAAGGCGACGGGCAGATACGTTCAATATCGATTTACTATCGATAACGGCGTTTTTGCGATGGTTGCCGAGGTCGAGGCATACGAGTGGCACGATCACACTCTCGGAGATTGGGAGGTATTCTCCGAGGCAACGCTTTATGACAACGGATTAAAGGTAAAGCACTGTACCTCCTGCGGTCAATCGGCAGAGAGAGTTATCACCCCCTCCTTCTCGACCGATCCCGATAACAGAAACCGCGCACGCGGAAGAAGCTACGTTACCACCGCTCCCAACAGAGGCGACGGCAACAAATATAACGATGACGGAATCCGTCTTACCGACGGCGAAAAAGGTAACGCCGACGGCGGCGGTGAGGGCACAAGCGGAAGCAAGGCATACTCCGGCTGGAACACCTCTGTGGGTAATGCTACCGTCGAGATACTTCTTGATCTCGAAACTCCTACCTACACCGACACGTATACGATATATCTTGCCGGCGGTAACTGGGGCATAGAGCATCCTACCGATATAATCTCGCTTGACGTATATGCGACCAATAACCTCGACAGAGGATATACTCTTATCGCAAGCGCTCCTGTGGGAAGTGCGGTTCTTACAGGCGGTGACGGCGTGTCTACCGATGCTTGGAGCACCTATACTCTTACCGCAACCGCAAAATATGCGAGAATGGCGCGTTATATCAAGCTTGTTATAAACAACTCGTATGATGGAAGCGATTGCATTTGGATGGATGAGATCGAGGTGCTTATGCTCAACGATGTTGTAGAGGATCCCAACCACGAGCACCTTGCGGGCGATTGGGTTACCACGCTTGAGCCCAAGGTGGGCGCTGAGGGTGAAAAACAGCTTCGTTGCTCCACCTGCGGCATTCTGTTTGAAACTCAGACGATCCCCGCGATCGCTCCCGACAGCACAAGTCTTACCAAGGGCAAGACATATACCTCTACAACTCCCCACAGCACAAGCTATCCCGACGAGAACGGCGTGACTATGACAGACGGTGCTATTGCCGCCAACAACGCATCCTATTCTGATGCGGCATACGTCGGATTCAATACCGGTACCGATTATGAAAACGGTTATTTCCATATCACCGTTGATCTTGAAAAGACCTGCGAAATAGGCAAATTTGTTTCCTACGTGGCATCCTCTTACGTCGGCGCAGGTATTGCGGCTCCCAACTCGGTAGAGATATGCATCTCCGATGATAACGCAACCTGGGAATCTGTCGGAACAACTCTTGTTGTTGATGACGACACGAGAAGCTGTATAGCAGTTGTTCTTAAGCTCGATACGGCGGTCAGCGCAAGATACATTCAGTATCGCTTCAAGCCCTCGTCCAACTGGGTAATGGTTGCCGAGGTCGATGCTTACGCACCCGGTGAATCGGTTGCTGTTGATCTCGGCTCCCCCGAGCTTGAGCTTAACGGCTATACCACCTCCTCCGACGGCAGATACACTCCCGGATGGGCTCCTTGGAACGAGGATCCCGAGCTCACCTATGATGACGGCGTACGTCTTAACGACGGCATTTACGACGTTTTGAGCTGGACCGGTGCTATCGCCGGCTGGACGCTCGAGGCAGACAGCACGAAGGACTTTGTGCTTAACCTTAAATATACCTCCGAGGTTGATAAGGTTGTCGGACACTTTGTCAAATACAACACCAACAGCTCTGTTGACAGTATTGTTGTTTCCTACTCGATAAACGGCACGGATTACACCGTGATCGATTCCGATACAATATATCTCGAGACCATTGCGGTCGGTGCAAAGGATACTGCGATGTCGAGCTACAGATATACCGTCCTGTTCGATTCGCCTGTAGAGGCAAACTTCATCAAGGTGACGGTAGGCGCTCCCGCAAAGATGACCTTGCTTGTCGAGGAGCTTGACGTATACGGTACCCACGAGGGCGTTCTTGCCCCCGTTGTTATTGAGGGCAACGGCGACGTAAACGATGACGGTAAAGTGGATTCCGTCGACTATCTTCTACTTAAGCGGTATTGCTTTAATTCCTATACTCTTTCTGTGGAAGAAAAAACGCGCGGCGACCTCGACGGCAACGGAATAATCAACTCTGTTGACTACGTTCTTGTAAGACGTATCGCGTTCGGTACTTACACAAAATAAAAACAAAAGTATAGTACAAAAAACAAGCTTCGCATCAAAGCGAAGCTTGTTTTTTATAAAGCGTTATATTATTTAACAATAAAGCCGGCAGGCAAGCGCCAAGAGGAGTTCTCGTAATAAAAGGTTACACTGCTCTTTAAATACTCGCCGTTGTAGTACATACAGGACGAGCTGCCGCCGTCGAGATTGGCCGCGTTGACCGCACCGTACTGCTCCATGACCGCAATAAGATCGCCGCTCGAGGCACCCAGGTGTCCCGATTTGCCGCGTCCGTCGGTAACAAACAAGAGCACCGAGCCGTCGGCACGCTGTCCGATAGCGGTACGGGGGTTAAGTCCCGAGCCCATACCGTTCATCTCACGAACCTCGTTGTTAATAATAAGCTGAACAAAGTGGTTGTTCGCGTCGCTCGATTCCTCTTGGAAGGTTACGGCATCGCGGATACCTTTTTCTTTAACAAGATTTTCTACGTCTGCAGAGCTCATTTTAGAAACGTCGATGATCTGCAAAATGTGCTCGTTTGTAAAGCCGACAAGCACAAGCCCGGGAAATTCACGCGGTTGATTGTGCTGTATTTCGCCGTTGGAAACGATTACGCCGTAAGGACGTCCGCCTGTGTTGTTTGTCGATGCGTAAAGACCGCCGTTAATACCTGCTATCGCTCCGTTGTCGTTTACAAGCTGATCTAGGTTAACACCGAGCTCACGCCAGGGGTATATGGTAGCCAAGCTGATTCTCGAGGGATCCTTAACTATCATCAGGGTGCCTGTGTACGTTGCACCGCTTACCTCAATGATCTCGATATCCTTTTGCTCGCTGCTTGAGCCGTTTTCGCCCATATTTATGCTGCCCGAGCCGCCTATCTGGATAAGGTCGGTATCTACGTCGGCATTAAGCTCCTTCATAGAGTTGCTGTCAACGATCGCCTGTATCTCATCGGAGGAGAGGAACACGGATGCAAGGAATTTAAAGTTGCCTGTTTCCAAAACGGTGGTTACAAACATCTGCTGTGCAGAGGGGAAGGCATCCGAGCAGATCATCTTGAGTGCTATCAAAACCACCAAAAGCAGAGCAACAACAAACGTGCCGATAAATGCGAGCGAACGTAAGGTTATGCGGATTATTTTTCTCGCAAGGATCTCACCCTTGCTTCTTTTTTTGCGTGCGGGATTGGGTTTGTTGGCTTGACTGCCGTTGTTAACGGGTGCAGAGCCAATGCTGAAGCTTGCGTTATTATTCTCCATCGGATACTACCTCCTTCATTGCCGCGAGCAACCATTTTCCGTCGCTCTTGACGAAATAAAAACGGTCGTTCATCGGGTCGTCCTTTTGCTCGCCGGTACGGGTGAGAAGCATATGCTTTACAAAGCTTACCTCTACCGAGAAGCAGTTGTCGGTGATTTGGGTGAAGTTGGTTACATTATTTTCGGTAAAAGCAGGATCCAACAAACTGTGGTTCGAGAAAAAGGTTCTGTCAATGCTCGTCGAGTATTCCTTTGCCGCCTTGTACTGATAGGAGTTGGGGAGCATAAGCTTTGAAACGTTTGCAAAGCTGAAGTCGTTACTCATATACAAGCTCCACTTCTGTGCAACGTCCAAAACGTCTATCTCCGAAGCAATGCTCTCGGGAACGCTTGAAAGTATCTCGGCTTGCATAAGATCGTGATGCTTCGCTTCGGGATCAAGCGTTACCTCGTTGCCGTTTGAATCCTTAACCGAGACCTGTGCATCGCTTGAAAGTACTGCAAGATTGTAGTCCGCCTGCTGAGGAAGACCTTCTACAAGATCCTTTATAAGCTCGAACTCGGTGTTTACCGAAAGCGAGACCGCGTTTTCGGGAACCGAATTTCCGCCGACGGTTACATCAAAGCTGTCGGGCGCGGTGATCGTAATATAGGTAAGGTCAAACGCCTTGCCCGAATATTCAATGCTGTTGCCGTAGAGATCGCTGATAATTACCTCGGGCTTTTCGAGCATACGTATCTCGTGGAATCTGAATCCGCCCTCGCGCTCAATACCCTCATCCTCGACACCGTTAACGGTTACCTTTAAGGTGTAGGGAAGTGTAAGGGTGTAATCGTAATACTCGGGCATAACACGGTATGATTTTACAACGTAGGAGACCTTGTTTCCGTTTGCATCGGCTATATCGAATTTCGGCTCGTTATAGACACCCGAAACCGTGTATTTTACAAGTCCGTTTTCGTCGGGCTTGTTTTCCTCGCTGTTAAGCGAGATCCCGTTTGCCGAAACGGTAAAATCGTCGGGAAGCTGAAGCGTGTAATCGTGCGGCTCAAAAATGGGCTTGATCTCAGAGATGACCCATTTTCTTGATGTAAACACCGCAAGCTTTGTAATCGGCTCGCCCTCTGCTTTTAAAACGACCTCCGCAAGCTCTACCTTGTCCTTGCGGATAACGTAATGAAGCTCGTTTTCGGGATAGGTGCCGTTTTTGATAGCGTAGTTAAGCTCGTTATCGGTAAAGGTCTTAAGAAAATCGCCTTTGATATCGTTGTCCTTTTCAAAATCACTTGCGGTGACCTCGCCGAGCGAATACGTGCTCCAGAACTTATTTGCATCGGAGGCGTTGGAGATAAGCTCGTTCATAGCCGCCTCTGCCTGATATTCGGGCTGGTTCGCTTCGTATTCCTTAAGAATGCTTCTTACGCTGAATGAGCAGATGATGATAACTATCACCATAGCCGCCGCAAATCCGAGATAAGAAAGCTTGAATATTCTCTTGGAACGTTTTGCTTTTGCTCTCGCACTGAGCTTTGCATTGTTTGAATTCATAATTATTTATCCTTTCCCCCAAAAACCCATTTATGCTGTATGCGGAAGCTGAAAAAGAACAGTATCGCATCAACGATAAGCTTTATAAGCGTTGAAATGATCGCACTGTCTATTGACAGCAGGTGCTCTATCGCATATACCGCCGCGGCTGAAACCGTTACCTGCGCGATAACGAGTATGCCGTATTTGATCAATGTCTTTTTGTTTACCTTGTCGCCGAAAACCGCTTTGGCGTTTATAAGATAGTTAACAAAAGATGATACCGCTCTTGCAATAAATGATGCGGTAAACGTCTCCGGTAAAAACGGCAGAGTTAAAAAGCTATAGTGCTTCAGCACAAGAAAAGCAAGCGCATCCACCGCGGTAGCGGCAAGCGAGCTTAACAGATATTTTATAACGAGCGAGTATATTCTTATACTGTCGCGTATCGGACGGAAATGCGATGAGCTGTTGTCATCGAGATAAACCGTTTCTATCTTTACCTCGTTAAACGGTATGCTTTTCTTGCTCATATAATAGAGCATCTGAGTTTCGTATTCGTACCGCTCGCCCTTTACCGTTAACATTTCGGGAATAATATCTCTCGGAAAAGCACGCAGTCCCGTCTGGGTGTCGCTGATCTTAAGTCCGAAAAACAGTCTGACAATACCGATAGTGACTTTGTTTCCGAATCTGCTTCTTGCGGGCACGTTATCTCCCGAAAAATCGCGGCAGCCGAACACGATAGTGCCTTTTTTTACCATACGCTCGCAAACTGCCTTGATATCCTTCGCAAGATGCTGACCGTCGGCATCCACCGTGACCGCACCGAGCATATCCCGGCGGTTATCGTCAAAAAATCGCATAGCGGTCTTAAGCGCCACGCCCTTGCCTCTGTTCACCTCGTGGCGAAGCAGAGTGCACTCGGGAATTGCAGTGACTCTGTCGAAAATCCAATCAAAGTCCTTTCCGCCGCCGTCGTCAACAACGATGATGTCGGAAAACCCGATATCGATAATGCTGTGTATGGTATCTATTAGCTTTTCATCCGGCTTGTATGCCGGAATGATGACCGATATATTTTTCATTTATTCCGCATCTCCGAGCTGCTTGCGTTTTTTCTTATTCTCGCGCCTTGTGGATTGCAAAAACCAAAGGATTATTATGCCGAATATCGCAATGCTTAAAATAACGGCGATCCATATATATCCGGCGGTATCCTTTTCCTCTTTTTCGCGGATCGCCTCCGAGATCTCATCCTGCTTTTGCTGCTTTGCTTCTTCTTCGGCTTTCTTTTCGGCCTCTTCCTTTGCCTTTTTTTCTTCTTCCTCTCTGCGCTTTGCCTCTTCCTCTGCCTTCTTTTGCGCCTCAAGCGCATCGGCATCTGCCTTTTGCTGAGCGTAGGAGGTTATATTTTCCATAAAGTCGTTTTTATTTACGTCCTCGCCGACTTTGGTGTCATAAAGACCGAACTCACAGGGGGAATATTTTGTTATCTGCGATGCTTTTGTTATGGGTTCGTCGGTCGTGCCGTACATCCATTTGTAAAAGCCGGTCCAATGCTGGCTTTTGTGGCATCTGAAGCCGTTTTGCGAAACCTGAAAGGGAGTCAGACCGCCCATACTTTCATAAGGGGTGTCCCAATTAAGAGTTATCTTGTTTTCGCCGTACAGGTGGAGATAGGTCTTAAGCGGAGCCCAGGTGCCGTATTCTTCGGCACTCTCGGGGAATTTGGTTGCATCGTCGGAATACTCTATGACCTCTGTCATTGTGTGCGCCATAAGCATATGCGCGCCGTGCTTGTATTCGCCGTTAAGATCGTGGGTTACGATAACCTGCGGCTTGAATCGGCGGATACAGGTGATAAGATATTCTCTTACGTCGTCCTGAGTTACGCCCTGTGAGCCAAAGTTGGCTATCGCCTGATTCAACGAATCGGCATACAGATCGGGAATATCACTCATAACGGGATAATTGCGTATACCGACGGTCCAAAGTCCGTCTATTTGCTCGTGGGGTCTGACGTGATCCTTTACACCGTTTGCTTCGAAATGCTGAACGCCGTAGACGATCTGCACCTGCAGCTTGCGCTCGATAGCGTAATAGGGAAGTGTACCCGAGAAGAAAAGCTGCTCATCATCCGAGTGGGTGGTGAGGATCATAATATCCGCCTTTTCGCAGGGGGGCTCCCACATCTGTACAAAATCGGGAAGCTCGCCCTCCGAAAATCCGTAAATATCTGCGATTACGGTGCCCTCGGGGAAGGACAGAGTAACGCTTTTTGCCGCGTTTCCGAAAAGCTCCTCTACGTTAACGTATTCGTGAAGAAATCCGTATTTACCGCATTCGAAGCTCTCGCCCGATTCGTTATCGGTTATCGTCCATACCGACGGAGTTCTGTCAAACTCGATATAAATATGCGCGATACCGTCATCGCGTGAGAGCGTGACCGATGCATCCTTATTTGCTGTCGTATAGGTCGTGCGCTTGGCATCAAACAGACTCGCGCCCGATGAAAAGCCAACCGCATTTTCGCCGGTGTCCTTATATTTCGCCTCCTCGGCGAAAGCGCTTAAGGAAAGCAACGAGAATAACATCAAAATGGTTAATAAAACGTATAATACTTTGCGAAACATAGTATTTTCCTCGACAATATGTCCTAAATAAAGCGTATGCGTATAATCAATGTATTATATCATAATAAAGTATGAAAATCAATAGAAAAACCTTATCCGCTTATATTTTTTGCATTTTTCGGTAAAAAAAATCATAAGCGGAGCAAAATATAGTCTGCTCCGCTTATTTATGCCTGTTATTTACCCGAAACGGTTATACCGTCGAACGCCATATAGGGCGCTACCGCATATCCGTCGATGGCAAGCTCTTTGCTTATTCCGGCGAGGTTGTTGAGCATATCCGAGAGATTTCCGCTTATCATCGTTTCGGAAAGCGCTTTTCCTATCTTGCCGTTTTCGATGATAAATCCGTTTTTCGCAACTCCCGAAAATTCGCCGTTGCTACCGGGGTTTCCGCCCGAAAATCTGCCGATGATGACGCCCTTTTCGATACCTTTTATCATCTCGTCAAGAGGTGTGTCGCCTGCCTCGATGACCAGCGAGAACGAGGCGTTTTTCGCCCTTTCGTTGCCGGTCTTGTTCGCTACGTACTGCGACAGGCAGAAGCTGTTAAGCACGCCGTTTTTGATAAAATCGTAATCCTCGGAAATAAATCCCTCGCCTGTATATATTTCGCCGTTTACGATACGGCTGTCGCGCGGCTTGAACGAGACGTTCAGACGGCTGTCGGCAACCTGTTTTCCTAATTTGTCCTTCCAAAGTGACGTGCCGTCGAGCAGTACATCGTCGGATGCGAAATTCTCGACGATGTTGCCAAACACGGTGCTCACAAGACAGGACGGAGTAAAAATTACCGTACCGGTAAATTTGCCGTCGACGGAGGTGGACTCGATTTGGTTTTCGATGTCGGTCAGTTCGCGCTCGACAAAGGCGCAGTCGATAAAGGGCTTATCGAGGTCTGTGGTATAAAAACCGCTTCCGAAAAACGAAGTCGATTTATCCCCCTCGTGTGCCGAATACATAAGCTCGACAGAGTATTTTCCGCTTTCACTCGTATAGCAATTTCCCGTGGTACTCATATAGACACCGCGCGAGCTGCGGTGGGTGACGATCATCTGCTCGATGATTATTTTTTTGTGTCGATCTCTTATATTCTCTGCAAGCTCTTTTGTGCGGAAAAACAGTTTTTCGGTGTCGGGCACAAGCGCTCCGCGCGAGAAATGGCGCTCGCCGATATTTTTTGCGAGCTCCCATGCAGGATCGGGAGACGAGCTGTTTGCCGCTGCTATGCAGTTGTCTATCGCCGCCATAACCGATTCGTCGTCAAAGCGGTTTATCGATACCGACCCTTTTTTATTGTTGATAAAAACGGTTATCGAAACGCTTCTGTCAAAAAGTGTTCGAAAAAGCGAAAATTCTCCGCCGTCGACGTTAAACTCCCTCGTTTCGCCCTCGCGTACGGAGCAATGTGCCATATCTACGCCCTTTTGGGAAGCGGTATCGAGGATCTGTTTTGCTATATTCTTGTATTTTTCCATATCAGCGACCTCCTATGATGACCTTGCAACGAAGTGCAGGGCCTCCCATTCCGACAGGCATGGGCTGTTTTTTGCCGCAAACGCCTGCGCTCGTCCAGACCACCTCGTCCGATACCATATCGACGGTTTTTAGCATATTGAATGCAACACCCGAGATGGTGGTATCGAGCAGAGCGCGTCCGAGCTTGCCGTTTTTGATCTCATATCCCATCGAAACGCCGAACATAAACTCGCCCGTTGTGTCTGCCTGACCGTTACTCGAGTCGATAAGATAATATCCGTCCTCGACCGATGCTATCATATCCGTTAGCTTGTCTTTGCCTGGGAGGACAGCGGTGTTTCGCATACGGATAAGCGGCTCGTCGGAAAATGCCCAAGCGCGAGCGTTTCCGCAGGGCGCCATACCAAACCGCTGTGCGCTTTCGCGATTGTTCATATATCCGACAAGTATACCGTTTTCGATAATCTTTGCATCAACCGCCTCTACGCCCTCATCATCTACGTATACGGGGAGAGGTGCTTTCTTTCCGAATGCGGTATGCGCGAAATCGGTAAGACTAACTATTTCGCTCGCTACCTGACGGTTAAGGTTGGGGCCGGCAACGCTTCCGCCGAGCACAAGATCCGCCTCAACAGTGTGTCCGACAGCCTCGTGCGCGAGCATGCCTGTCATCATACCGCCCAAAACGACGGTTTTTTCGCCTGCATCGGCATATATACCCTCACGTTTTTGCATAAGGCGCTCATAAAGCGCATCAATTTCGTTATATAGTAGCTTCGGATCGGTAAAATTTGATTCGAATCCGCCCTCTCCTCCAAACGCGTGGAACAGCTCAACAGGAGCGCCCGATGGTGTTTCGGCATCCAAAACGACGTAAATATACGAGCGTTGCAGGCAGGTATGAGCATCAAATCCGTTCGAAACGCATAACAGCTTTTCCATCGAATCCTCGCGTGCGGCAACGGTGCGGCTCGCGATGTTTTTGAATTTATTTGCGACGTAGGTATCGACCTCTTTTGCGAACTCGATATAGGTTTTCTGCTCGCAATCGGAAATCTCTCCTCCGAACGAATAAGAACCGCATTTTACGTCGGGAAGCTGCGGCTTGCCTTTTGCGACGTGCTTGTCCATAAACGCGGCGTTATCGGTCGCGGCGCGGAGCACCGCCTCTGCCGCCTCGGCAGAATATTCCGCCATCGACGAAAAGCCGTAGGTGCCGTTTTTGTATACACGTGCGGAAATACCCGATATATCCTGACGCGAGTTGCCGATAAGATTGCCCGATATCAACGTAGCGCCCCGCGAGCGCGATACCTGTCCGCGCAGCTCTGTGTGTGCATTAGGGGCAAAAATCATCTTTTTTGGTGTTAAAATATCTTTTAGCAAAAGAAAATCCTCCTTGCTTATATTTTTCATCTGCAAACATTATAATTGTCCGATGATATTTTGTCAAAGGTTTTGGGCTAAGTGGTGGAAAAATATCGGTGAAAAGCAAATATTCTTCGATGGTTTTATTATTGCGGAATATCTCAACGAATATGTAAATATTCGAATATGCTGTTGCGACGATAAATTTTGGGTTGGTAGTGCGAAAAATATTGTATTTCCAAAAAATTGTGATATACTATAAATCGACAAGTTTCGTATGTATTCGATAAATTAAGGAGATTTTGATGTTTATTCCGATTTTGATGCTCATTGTAGGGTTTGTTTTGCTTATCAAAGGCGGCGACTGGTTTGTTGACGGTGCGACCGGCATAGCACGCCGTTTTCATTTGCCGGAATTATTAATAGGTGCTACGGTTGTTTCGATCGGAACGACCTTGCCCGAGGTCATGGTATCGTCAGGCGCGGCTTTTCAGGGTAGTGGCTCTATTGCTTATGGAAATGCGATAGGTTCGATTATTTGTAACACGTCGTTGATCGCGGCGATTACGATTGCGGTGCGCCCCGTCGGTGTTTCTCGAAAGAGTATGATTTTGCCGGTTTCGTTTTTCTTCGGAACCTCGGCGTTGTATTGTGCTCTTGCTTATTTCGGCGGATATTTCAGTCGCGTTTCAGGTGTTCTTTTGCTCTCTGCTTTTGTGATCTATATGGCACTTACGGTAGTGAGAATGAAGAAAACCGCGGTGTCTGTCGATATCGTAAAATCCGAGGAAAATGGTGTGCCTGTGAGTGAGTTGGAGCTCGAAGCGGCAAGCGGCGAGGATCACGTTGTCGAATCTGTCGAGGAAGGGACAAAAGACAGTTTGATCAAGGATATCGTTTTGTTGGTTTTGGGTGCGGTTCTTATCGCGTTTGGCGCAGACTTTTTGGTTGATAACGCTATCATACTTGCCGAAAAATTCGGCGTTTCCGAAAAGGTTATCGGATTGACCATCGTGGCTTTGGGTACATCTCTGCCTGAGCTTGTAACCGCGATCACATCGCTTGTAAAAGGTCATGGATCACTTTCGCTCGGTAATATCATCGGCGCAAATTTATTTAATCTTGTTTTGGTCAGCGGCACAGCAATTACGATCAGTCCTTTTGAGGTTCCTGTCGCAGGCACTATCGGCGGCATAAACTCGTCTTTGGTGATTGATATACCCGTTATGCTCTCTGTAATGGCGATCATGGTCTTGCCTACTATGTTTAGAGAAAAGCTCTCACGTTGGCAGGGGTTTGTATTGCTGGGCATCTATGCGGGCTTTTGCATTTTGCAATTTGTTGTTTGATTTTTGATATATTGGTCAAAGATATTTACTCGTTTTAAAGGAGATAAATATGAACGAAACAAAAAGAAGCAGCGGCGTATTGATGAGCATATCCTCTCTCCCGTCGGAATACGGCGTCGGCGTATTTGGTAAAGAGGCAATAGCTTTTGCAAAGACGATCTCCGATATGGGCTTTTCCTATTGGCAGGTTTTGCCCTTTACTCCGCTTGATTATGCAAATTCGCCGTATGGCTCGGACAGCGCTTTTGCGGGTAACGAGCTGTATATAAGCCCCGAGCTTATGGTCGGAACGGGCTTTGTTACAAGAAAAGAGGCGGATACGAATAAATATTCGGGAAGTCCTTATATAGCGGATTATTCTTTCGCGCGCGAAAAGCGCGAGGAATTGATGCGCTTGGCATATTCCCGTCTTGATGACGGCTTTAAGAACAAGCTCGACAGCTTTATAAAAAGCAAGGAGCTGTATTCTCATTGCCTTTTCCGCGCATTAAAAAAGGTTAATTGCGGTAAAAAGTTCTGGGAATGGGAAAAGGGCGCGGATTATACGGAGGCGCTTTCGTTAGCGGACGGGCTGACAGAGGAGATAAGATATCACGGCTTTGTGCAGTATCTTTTTTATACTCAGTGGGAAGAAACGAAAAAGGCAATCAACGATCTCGGCATTAAGATCATCGGAGATATGCCTATTTACGTCTCGCGTGACAGCGCGGATCTTTGGGCAAACAAAAAGCTGTTTGACGTTGATGAGAAAACATGCGTTCCCTCGAGAGTGGCAGGCTGTCCGCCCGATTATTTCTCGGAGGACGGTCAGCTTTGGGGCAACCCCTTATACAATTGGAAATACCACAAGGAGCAGGGATATTCCTGGTGGATCGAGCGTATTAAGCGCTCGTTTGAGATATATGATATGCTCCGTATCGACCATTTCCGTGCTTTTGCATCCTATTGGGCGATCAACGGCAAATCGGCAACGGCGCGTGACGGAATTTGGAAAAAAGGTCCCGGTATGCAGCTGTTCAGGGCGGTCAAAAAGGCGCTTGGTGACGTGCCGATAATAGCCGAGGATCTGGGTGTTTTCGGTGATGACGTTGTGAAATTGCTTGATGGCAGCGGTTTCCCGGGGATGAGGATAGTTCAGTTCGGATTTGATCCCAACGACGATGCATCGCATCTTCCGCACAATTACCCGAAAAACTGTATTGCATATACCGGCACGCATGATAACAATACGCTTCTCGGCTGGCTCTGGGAGGCGACCGACGATGAAAGGCGCTTTGCGCTTGATTATTGCGGATTCGACCACGGCGATTGGGGCAAGGGCGGATACGATGCGCCCGCCTGCCGAAAGATCATCGAGTGTGTATGGCGCTCAAGCGCGTTTTTGGCAATAATTCCTTTTCAGGATATGTGCGGCTTCGGAAGCGATGCGAGAATGAATATTCCGGGCGATGACAGCGGCAAATGGCGTGTGCGCACTACCAAAGAAACGATAGCCGGGATCGATGCTCGCTATTTTGCCGATATAAATAATATCTTCCGCAGAAAATAATTTCACAATTCGTCAAAAAGGGTTGCATTTTATATTTTGTGTGGTATAATCTCGGTAGAAAATCACTTATTATTTAAGAGGTTATTATGAAAAAGTTCAGATCTGCCGTAATCGGTTGCGGTAACATTTTCCCGATGCACGCTGTAAGTATTGTAAGATGCCCCGATGCAGAGCTTGTTGCTGTCTGCGACGTCAAGAAGGACAGAGCGGATGCCAAGGCGGCTGAGTTCGGTGTAAAGGCATACTACGATTATATCGAGATGCTCGAAAAAGAGGATATCGACGTTGTACATATCTGTCTCCCTCACTATCTCCATCCGATAGTTTCTATGGAGTGCAGCAAGCGCGGCAAGCACGTGCTTACCGAAAAGCCGATGTCTATTGAGCTTGAGGATGCAAGAGCAATGATCGACACCGCAAAGGACAACGGCGTTGTTCTGGGGTGCATTTTCCAGAACAGATATAATGCGGGTACCGTTCTTACCAAGCAGCTTTTGGAGGACGGAACTCTCGGTGCCATCAAGTCGGCAAAGTGCTATGTGACCTGGGACCGTTCGGATGCTTATTACGGAAGCAGCGATTGGAAGGGCACCTGGGACAAAGAGGGCGGCGGTGTTATTATCGATCAGGCGATCCACACTCTCGATATGATGCGCTACCTTATCAACCGCCCTGTTGAATCGGTTGATGCTACCATTGCAAACCGCGGTCACGCAAAGATCGACGTTGAGGATACCGCAGAGGGTGTTATCCGCTTTGATAACGGTATGCTCGCAAACTTCCACGCTATAAATTATTACACCTACGACGCAGAGGTGTTTATCGAGTTCCACTGCGAAAACGGTGTTGCCACCCTCGTTGCCGACAGAGCCGATATCAAGCTCTACGACGGCAGAGAGTTCCACGCGGTTCAGCCCGATGAGGATTTCGGCTACGGCAACGTTAAGTCCTATTGGGGTGTTAACCACTGCAAGCAGATAAACAATTTCTACGAGTGCCTTAAGAGCGGCGAGGAAATGTTTATCCCCGTTGAGAGCGCATACGAGACTATGGAAATGATCTGCGCTATCTACAAGAGCGGCAAGACCAAGGAAAGAATTTATATCAACAAATAATAACTCCAAGGACCGATGAAATAATCCGTTTCGTCGGTCTTTTTGCTGTAATAATCTTGCAAATTGTTATTTTTATGATATAATCACGTTAGCTGATTAAACAACGATGCTTTATAAAGTTTTTTGATCTGCCGCAGTTCTTGCAAAGGGTTTGAAAAATCCAAAAGAACGGCAAGACCGGCGAAAGAATCTATATGAATAAGTAATTTGGTGGTCAGATGTTAGATATTCTTGATACCGAAAAGGGTTTTATATTACAGCATATCAAGGAGGGCGATATTGTTGCCGATTTTACGATGGGCAACGGTCACGATACGCTGTTTTTCTCGAAAACGGTGGGAGAACGCGGTCACGTATATGCCTTTGATATTCAGCCCGATGCTCTGATAAGCACAAAAAAGCGGCTTGTTGAAAACGGCGCTTGCGAAAACTATACGCTTATATGCGACTCGCATCACAATGCAAAAAAGTATATCGATTGTAAGATAAAAGCGGGTATGTTTAATTTGGGTTATCTCCCCGGCGGTGATAAGAGCATCACCACAAAAAGAGAGACAACTCTTTCCGCTATCAAAACGGCTATCGAGCTGCTTGACAGCGACGGGATATTGCTTATTGCGGTTTATCCCGGTCACGAGGAGGGCGAGATAGAGGGCGAGCTGATAAACGAAATGCTGTCTAAACTTGACAGACGCCAGTATTGCTGTGCAAAATTCCGTATTATAAATTCACCGACATCGTCGTATTTTTATATTGTCGAAAGTAAATGAGGTAAAGTTTATGCTTTTGTATGTAATTCGTCACGCGGACCCCACCTATACTCCCGATGCACTCACTCCCAAGGGACTCAGACAGGCAGAGGCGCTTGGCAAACGTCTTGCTATGCACGGGCTTGACAGAATATATTCGTCACCCCTTGTGCGCGCGCAACAGACGGCACAGCCCGCGTGTGAGCTTTTAGGAAAAAAAGCAGAGATACTTGATTGGACGAGCGAATCACTTGCGGCGGAATACTTTGGGTTTAACGACGACACTCGTGAGGGCAGATGGTGCTGGTCGTTTGGCATCGATCCAAACCGCTTTTACACTGCGGAAAATCTCGCGTTGGGCGATAAATGGTACGAAGGATATCCCTTCTGTCACACCAAGGCAAAGCAAGGGTATGAGATTATCGGCAAGGCATCCGATGATTTTCTCGAGTCGCTTGGATATAAGCGCGAGGGCTTGACCTACAAGATAGTCAATCATACCGAAGAGCGTGTTGCTGTTTTCTGCCATTACGGCTTCGGTACAACTTGGCTTTCGCATCTTTTGCAGATAAATCCCATTGTGTTTTGGTCGAGGTTTACTATTAATCATTCGGGCGTGACAATAATTAATTTCCGCGAGCTTCCAAGCGGATATACCGTTCCGCAGGTGCTTGCATTTTCGGATGTTTCCCATTTTTACGGCGAGGGCTTGCCGATGCAGTTCGCTAATGGAATTTATATCTAAAAAACTATTGACTTTATCAAAATGTTGTGGTAGAATGTCACCACAAACAATAAATGCGTTTGAGCAGGAATAAGTAGTTTTGGGAAGAACCAAACAGAGAGTTGTCGGTTGGTGCGAGACAATGGTGGCGCCTATTATGAATTCCTCCTGTTAGCAGTGCGCCGAACGAGGATTTGCCTCAAGTAAGATGCAACGGGTGTTCCCGTTATAGAACGAGGGTGTTTGATTTGCACTCACAAGGCCGTTTTTGTGAGAAAACGGTAAATAGAGGTGGTACCACGGGTTTTCTCGTCCTCTGTATTCTAAGGGAATACGGAGGACGTTTTTTGTACTTCCGTATATCTCAAAAAAACGAAAAGGTGATCAAAATGGCACAAAATTACTACCAAAAAGAAATCGAGACCATGCCGGTTGAGGAAATGAAAAAGCTTCAATCCGAAAAACTTGTCAAGCAGGTAAAGCACGTTTATGAAAACGTCGAGTATTACCGCAAGCTTATGGACGAAAAGGGCGTTACGCCCGATGACATCAAGGGAATTGAGGATATTCACAAGCTTCCGTTCCTTACAAAAGCCGATCTGCGCGATGCATATCCGTACGGATTGCTGGCAAAGCCGCTTAAGGACTGCGTTCGTATCCAATCTACCTCGGGTACTACCGGCAGACGTGTAGTTGCTTTCTACACACAAAACGACATTGATCTTTGGGAGGACTGCTGTGCGCGTGCTATCGTTGCCGTGGGCGGCACGAACGAGGATGTTTGTCAGGTCGCATACGGCTACGGTCTGTTTACGGGCGGCCCCGGTCTTAACGGCGGCTCGCACAGGGTTGGCTGTCTTACGCTTCCTATGTCCTCGGGTAATACCGAGCGACAGATCCAGTTTATGACCGATCTTAGCGCAACCATTATTTGCTGCACTCCCTCGTATGCCGCATATATCGGCGAAACTCTTAAGGAGCAGGGATATAAGCCGGAGGACATTCCTCTTAAGGCGGGTATCTTCGGTGCAGAGCCCTGGACCGAGGAAATGCGCAGAGGCATAGAGGCAACTCTCGGTATCAAGGCGTACGATATTTACGGTCTTACCGAAACGAGCGGTCCGGGTGTTGCTTTTGAGTGCTCGGAGCAGACGGGTATGCACGTTAACGAGGATCATTTCTATGCGGAAATTATCGATCCCGATACGGGCGAGGTATTGCCCGAGGGCGAAAAGGGCGAGCTTGTCTTCACCTCGCTCGATAAAGAGGCATTCCCGCTTCTTCGTTACCGCACCCGCGATATCTGTGTGCTCTCGCGCAAGAAATGCTCCTGCGGCAGAACGCTTATCAAAATGGCAAAGCCGATGGGCAGAACCGACGATATGCTTATTATCCGCGGCGTAAACGTGTTCCCGAGCCAGATCGAGACAGTGCTTCTTAACGAGGGCTATCAGCCCAACTACCAGATAGTTGTTGACAGAGTTAAGAATAACGATACTTTTGACGTAAACGTTGAGATGAATCCCGAGCAGTTCACCGATAAGGTGAGCGAGATACTCAAAATGGAAAAATCGCTTGCAAACGCGATGAAGACCATGCTGGGCATCAATCCCTCCGTACATCTTGTTCCGCCTAAGACCATTACGAGAAGCGAGGGCAAGGCGGTTCGCGTTATTGACAAGCGCAAGCTCGTCTGATAAAAAGAAGGGAGAATAACAATGGCAATTAAGCAAATAACCGTTTTTGTTGAAAATAAGCAGGGTGCGCTCGTTTCGATAACCGATATTCTTGCGCAGAATAACGTTAATATCCGTGCGCTTTCTATAGCCGAGACAAACGATTTCGGCATACTCCGCCTTATCGTTAACGATGAGGTCACTGCCGAAAAAACGCTTTCCGAGAACGGATATCTGATAAAGGTCACCGAGGTCGTTGGCGTTAAGATAGGCGACGATCCCGGCAAGCTCACCGCCGCATTGGGCGTGCTCGACAGAGCAGGGATCAATATGGAATATCTTTATGCGTTTATGGCTCGTACCGAGAAACACGCATACGTTGTTTTCCGTGTCGAAGATAACGAGATAGCCGAAAGCGCACTTGCAAATGCAGGATTTAAGCTTATTACGGATCCCGATATTGCAAAGCTTTAAAATTCAAAATAAAAAGCGTGAGCTTCTTGCTCACGCTTCAGAGCGAAGACAAATGGTCTATTTACGCCCTTGAAAGAAAATAATATAAGAACAACAGAGCTTCACTATTACTATGAAGCTCTATCTCTTTTCATAAGGAATATTATTTTTTATTGTATTTTCAAGGGCTTTGACAAACAGCTCGACTACCGTACAATCGTACGCCAACGCTCGCTTTTTTATACCCCAAAAATCAACGATTTTTGGGGACCCCCGATGCCAAAAATATCCTCATTTCTCTTACTCTGCTCAGTTTGCAGACTTTGTCTGCAAACTGAAGCGTGAGCTTCTTGCTCACGCTTTTTTGTTAGGATTTTGCATCCGCGCTGTATTTTTGTTTGGTCTGGGTTATCTGCTGCTGAGGTGCGGATTGCGAGGGATACCAGCCCTTTTGTGCCATTTTTGCGTAGATCTCGTTTTGCAAGCAAAGACATTCGTTAAGCGTTTGCTTAAAAGCCGAGTTTACGTCGGGGGAAGACGATTCGATAGTGCCGTGCATAAAGATATCGCACGCGTTTTTTACGCTCGTAAGAACGTTGTCCATGATTACCTGATCCTGCATTTTCTGTCTCCTTTAAAGCAAATTGTAGATTCTGTCGAAAGCGGTCTGCTGTTTTTTCGCGATGTCGGAGAGCATATTCGACAGCTCGGTATCGGTTACCTGATTTGAAAAATCGTTGCAGACGGTTTTTATCTGCTTGACGTGACCGAGGGCATCCTCGATATAAAGAAGTTCCTTGGGTGACATAAAATACCTCCGAAATTTATTGTTCTGTCGGTATTTTTGCCGTTTGAGCATAGGTTTATTCGCAAATTGATTTGTTTTTGTGCGATTGCGGTGCGATCAAACCGAAAATTGTTGACAATTAAAGGGTTTTGTTATATATTAGAAGATGTATTTATGTTTTTAAAAAGCATTTCCGTAACGGAGGATATTGCCGATGAATAATATACCCGAAATATTCGGTTCGCTCGTCTTTAACCGCGAGGTTATGAAACAACGTCTTCCCGAAGACGTTTATAAATCCTTAAAGCACACCATCCAGCGCGGCGAGGATCTTGATATCACCGTGGCAAACGTGGTTGCGGAGGCGATGAAGGATTGGGCTATCGAAAACGGTGCAACCCATTATACCCATTGGTTCCAGCCGATGACGGGCATCACCGCCGAAAAGCACGACGGCTTTATCTCGCCCGACGGAAAGGGCAACGTTATTATGTCATTCTCGGGCAAGGAGCTTATAAAGGGCGAGCCCGATGCGTCGAGCTTCCCCTCGGGCGGCTTGCGTGCTACTTTTGAGGCGCGTGGCTATACCGCTTGGGATCCGACGTCTTATGCGTTTATAAAGGACGGTTCGCTTTGCATACCGAGCGTATTTTGCTCGTACGGAGGCGAGGCGCTTGATAAAAAAACACCGCTTTTGCGCTCGGTCGAGGCGATAAACGAGCAGGCGATGAGAATTTTAAAGCTGTTCGGCACCGAGGCAAGACACGTTGATACCAACTGCGGTCCCGAGCAGGAATATTTCCTTGTTGATAAAGATATGTTCAACAAGCGCGAGGATCTTGTTATTTGCGGCAGAACGCTCTTCGGCGCAAAGCCCCCCAAAGGACAGGAGCTCGAGGATCATTATTTCGGCGCAATAAAGCCGAGAGTGTCGGCTTTTATGAAGGAACTTGATGAAACCCTTTGGAAATTGGGTGTTATCTCAAAAACCAAGCATAACGAGGCAGCTCCCTGTCAGCACGAGCTTGCTCCTATTTACGGCACGGCGAATGCCGCAACCGATCATAATCAGCTTACTATGGAAACCATGAAAAAGGTTGCCGAAAAGCACGGATTGGTTTGTATTTTGCAGGAAAAGCCCTTTGAGGGAATAAACGGCAGCGGTAAGCACGATAACTGGTCGCTCGCCACCGACAAGGGTGTGAATCTGCTTGCACCCGGCAAGAACCCCTATGAGAACGCACAGTTCCTGCTCTTCCTCTGCGCCGTTATCAAGGCGGTTGACGAGCATCAGGATCTTCTTCGTATTTCGGTCGCAACGGCGGGTAACGATCACCGTTTGGGCGCCAACGAGGCGCCTCCTGCAATCGTTTCGATGTTCTTGGGAGACGAGCTTACCGCAATACTCGAGGCAATTGACGAGGGCGTGCCCTATTACGGTGCCGAAAAGGCGCAGATGGAGATCGGCGTACACGTTCTTCCCACCTTCCCAAAGGATACCACCGACCGCAACCGTACAAGCCCCTTTGCTTTTACGGGTAATAAGTTCGAGTTTAGAATGCCCGGCTCTGCTATGTCGGTTGCCGAGGCAAACGTGGTTATAAATACTATTGTTGCCGATTCGTTGATGCAGTTTGCCGACGAGCTTGAGAACGCAGACGATTTCCGTACGGCTCTCAACACGCTTATCCGCCGCACCATTAAGGAGCATAAGCGCATAATCTTTAACGGCGACGGTTACTCGAACGAGTGGAAGCTTGAGGCGGCTCGACGCGGACTTTTAAATCTTCCCACAACTGCCGATGCACTTCCTTATTTCGTAACGAAAGAGAATATCGAGCTGTTTACAAGACATAAGATATACACCGAAAAGGAGCTTCGCTCCCGCCACGATATCCTGCTTGAGTCATATTGTAAGATAATCACTATCGAGGCATTGACTATGTGCGATATGGCGAGCAGGGATATTATCCCCGCAGTGGGCTCGTATATATTAAAGCTTGCGGGCACTGCCGGATCGCTTAAGGGCATCGGTGCTCCGATACCGCATCATACTACCGAAACGCTTGCGCGTTTGACCGAGCTTTCGGACGAAATGACCGCGTCGCTAAAGCGGTTGCGCGCTAATGCCGAGCATGCACAGCGTAATCACGGCTCCGAGAGCTGCGGCAGATTCTGCCGCGATGAGCTTCTTCCTATTATGGACGAGCTCCGCCGTGCCGCCGACGAGGCGGAAACCATTACCGAGCGCTCTTATTGGCCTTTCCCGACCTATGGGGATTTGCTGTATTACAATTGATCCGATTCGCTCTCGCCCGAAATGCTTGTCATTTCGGGCGTTTCTTTTGGAGTTCCGTTCGCTCGCGAAGGTTTTGTGTCCCCGGTTTTTATGGATCTTATAATAAAAAATGCCGTTGACGAGGCACCCTCAGCAAGGAAGGTGCCTCAGTTATAATCGCCTTGCGGCGAGCTATGAGTTATGATTGGCTATGCCAAGTTATGATGTGCCTTCGGCACAGCTTTATAATAAGGCGATTATATCATAACGTTTGCAAAGCAAACTCATAACGACGAGCGAAAGCGAGTTTCATAACTCATAACGAACAGGTGAGACAGCACTATAAGACCTGTCTCACAATATTACTTAATTCATTTATCTTTGAGATAGGTATCATCGTAAAGTATGTAACCTACTAAGACACTTTCATCAATTGAAAGTGTCTCGGTTTGCAGACAAAGTCTGCAAACTGAAGCAGACTGAGAGAAACGAAGTTATTTTTTTCGCAAAGCGAGCGTATGCTTACAAAGGTAAGGTAGACGAGCTTTGCGGAAAAGCCCTTGAAAATACAATAAAATTTATATTCCT
>JAZSDL010000006.1:0-30853 GCA_045531135.1 Eubacteriales bacterium
GGCGACGAGATCACCATCTCTGTTGCAGTTAGAAATATCACTGCTGAGTACGGTCTCGAGTACGTTAAGTTCATCATGATTTACGACAACGACAAGCTCGTTATCACCAACGATCTTGACGAGTCTGATCAAGGTAACTGCAACTGTATCGACCTTTCCGGTCTTCCCAAGTCTTGGGAGAACTTCACCATCGTTAAGAGCACCTTCCCTGACCTCACCGCTGAGGACCGCAGAAACGGTGTTCAGGCAGTACCCCTCAACGACGGTATTATCGATGCAAGCGTATTTACCACCACTCTCTACACCGACTTCGTTAAAGCAGACGATGTTATCGTGTTCAACTTCACCTTCGAAGTTAAGGAAGACGCAACCGGCGATATCGGTGCATACATCGCACACGATACCGTTAAGGGTGCAATCAACATCGAAGAAGCTCCCGGTCTTGAGTTCTACACCGGTAACGGCGGCTACGTTGTAATCGCAGAGGAAGGCGCAGAAGATCCTACTCCTTCCGATCCTTCTGATTCTTCGGATCCTTCCGATTCTTCGGATCCCTCCGATTCTTCGGATCCTTCTGACTCTTCCGATCCTTCCGATTCTTCGGATCCTTCGGATTCTTCCGATCCTTCGGATTCTTCCGATCCCTCCGATTCTTCGGATCCTTCGGATCCTTCGGATTCTTCCGATCCCTCTGATTCTTCTGTAGAGTCCGAGTCCTCGACTTCTTCCACCACTCCTGTTAAGCCCGGCGATGCATCTAATATGATCATCTTCGTAGTACTTGCTCTCGTAGCAGTAGCCGGCTCTGCAGTTGTGATCAAGAATCGCAAATAATTAAACGTTAACAACGTTAAATAGGAAAAAGACGGCGTTTTCGCCGTCTTTTTCTTTGCGTTATTTGCCAAAACCCACACAAGTTTACATAACGCGGGGCATTGTGCAGGGTGCACAATAAAATTTATATCCGTTTATATAAAAATATTTAGAAAATGTATTGCAATTTGCAATCTTAACTGTTATAATGATAACGAACTAAATTATAGGGTATGTTATATATTTTTATAGATGGGGTGCACACAATGAAGAAAGGATACCTTGTTCCTGAAGTAACTGTTGTGGAATTTGAAATAGAAGATATAATCACACATTCGATCGCAACGGGCGACGAAAGCAGCAACCGTAACGATGAGAGTTGGGATGACAGTTGGAACGGTTGGCTTGTCGGCTATGATGGCAGTAACGCTTGGGTTATACCCGGTTCGAACAACAATTAATAAACTGTATAAAACAGCTGTGCAAATGCACGGCTGTTTTTTTGGTGCAATTTTAATAAAAGCAGGCTGCTAAATTTGTTGTGTATTTTACGCAAAACAGCTCATCTGTGATTGACACTCGGCGTTTGGTATGATATAATATTTTGGATTATGTTTGTCGGGAGTTTGTGTTTATGAAAGATATAAAAAACAATACAAGCATACCTGAGACCGAGGGACTGTTTATAGGCAGAAATGCCGTAACCGAGCTTATCAAAAGCAATCGCACGGTCGATAGGATATATATGCGCGGTGATTCTTCCGACGTCATTTTATCAAAGATACGTGCGAAGGCAAACGAGAAAAGGATCCCTATTATCGATACCGATGCGAGAAAGCTTGATAAGCTTGCCAACGGCGCTGTGCATCAGGGTGTTGTTGCCGTTGCCGCCGAGACCGATTATCTCACGGTAGAGGAGCTATTGGCTTCGGTCGAGCAAAAGGGTGAAAAGCCGTTCTTTTTGATATGCGATTCGATAAACGATCCCCATAATCTCGGTGCGCTGATACGTTCGGCGAACTGCGCGGGTATCAACGGTGTTATCATCCCCAAGCGCCGCTCTGTCGGTGTTAACGGTACGGTTGCAAAATCAAGCGCGGGCGCTGTGTTTGCAATGCCGATAGCGCGGGTATCCAACCTGTCCAACACTGTTAAGACCTTAAAGGAAAACGGCGTGTGGATCTGGGCGGTCGAGGCGGGCGGAAAGCCCTATTACGAGCAGGATTTTCGCGGCTCGTGCGCGCTTATACTCGGCAGCGAGGGGGAGGGCGTTTCGGATATTTTAAAGAAGGAAAGCGATTTTATTGCCGGAATTCCGATGTACGGAACCGTCAATTCGCTTAACGTGTCCAACGCGGGCGCGATCGTGATGTTCGAGGCGGCTAAACAAAGAAATTCTTAGCTATAAAGCAGGTGAAAAATATGTCTAAAAATAACGGCGGAAAGCCGAAAAAGGATATATTGGATATACTTCGTGAGGCAGAGGAGCAAAATAACTCCGACAGAAACGTAAATTTTGCCGAGCGAAAGCCCGAAATGGAGAAAACCAAGCTCGCAGACGGCGCACAACCTAACAAAAAACGCACAAAGGTTACAAAACGCATCAACGCCGAAACCGCCGAGCTTATTGATCAATACAGCACATACAACGACGAAAAACCGTTGAGCGACACACAGAAGCTGCGGCTTAAGCTTGCCGAGCAGAACGGAAGCTCCGAGCTTTTGGGGTATCTTGCCGAGGAAAAGGACAACAAGAGCGAGCGTGTTGAAAAGCTTTACGATATGATAAACGATGCAAAGACACGCACGCTTTCCGACCTTGAAAAGAAGCCACCGAAGGGGATCGAGGCAAAGCGTTTTTCCGACGCGGTTGAAATAGAGCGTAAAGAGTATACGCAGGAGCAGATGTTTCCTCTCGGTGACACTCTGCGCTTTGATAACGCTGTCGATGACCGCGAGGTAGCAAGCTTTGATTCCGATTATGAAAATCTGACCGAAAAGGTCACTAACCGAGAATACAGCTTCGAGGGTGACGAGGAGAGCGAAGGTCAGGTTCAGTTTATGTCGGACGACGAGAAGATCGAATCGATCGGCGATGCTAATCTCGATGAGACCGATATAAACCTCCGTCTTGCGTTTGAGATGATGGAGGATGAGGAAGGCGCGCTTGAAAAAATCGCCGAAAAGAACAAGGAACAAACCAAAAGAAATAAGAGCGAACGCCTTGAAAGCGTTACCGAATATACGTCACGCGAGCAAAATTCACGCATGGCGGCACATTACAGAAAGCGTGTCCGCAAATCGTTTTTGCGTATTATTATCGTTGCGGCGCTTGCTCTGGGTATCTTGTTTTTAGAGCTTGCAACCAAGGACAGTGCGTTGCACAACGATTTTGCAAAGCAGGGAAGATACGGCATTATTTACGTGCTTGTTGATCTTCAGCTTCTGTTTTTCATTGCGCTTACGCTTTTGGATTCTATCCGCAGAGGTATAAGCGGAATCGCAAAGCTGCAGCTTAATACCGACAGCTTGCTTGTTGTTTCGGTCTTTTTCGCTACGGCATATTCGCTGGTAATATTGTTTACCGATCCCTATTCTGCCGAATTAAAGCTTTATAATCTCCCTGCGGCGTTCGCATCGCTGTGCTCTGCAGTGGCGGCATATATGTGCGCGAAAAAGGATTACAGATGCTTCAGGATCGTGGCATCAAAGCGTCCTAAATATATCGCAAGCGAGCTTAAGGGAGGCACAAAGGAAGCGGATGAATTTTACAAATATCTGTTCGAGGACAGCGAGATATATACCGTCAAGCGCACTCATTTTATCGACGGCTTTGTAAAACGCACCGAGCAGCGCAATAAGTTTGAGGATGTGTTTAACTTCCTTATTCCCGTGATATTCCTTGCGGGCGCTGTGCTTTTTGTGGTGATGAATCTGCTCGGAAACACAATGTTTGATTCCTACGTGGCATTTTCGATAATTATCGCCGCAAGCGTTCCTGCCGCATCCTTCTTTATGATAACGCTTCCCGTGGTTTCGGCAAACCGTGTGGGTGTAAAGCATTCCTCTGCCTTTATCGGCAACGCCATATCCGAGGAATATGCCTCTGCGAGCGTGCTTTCCTTTGCAGATACCGAGGTGTATCCCTCCAGTCTTGTTAAAATAACCAACATCCGTATGTACGGTGATTACCGCATCGATGCGGTGCTTACCGATATGGCAAAGGTGTTCAAATACGTCGGCGGACCGCTTTCCAAGGTGCTTTCGGCGACACTCAGCGAAAATGTTGAGAAGCCGGCATTGATCCGCGTTATCGAGAGTGCGAACGACGGACTTTGTGTGGCGATGGACGGGCATAATTATTTTCTCGGAAAACGCTCGTATATGCGCCGTTACCGCTTTGAGACACCTGTCGATGCAGGCGATGATGCATACGAAAACGGTGTTGGCTCGATAATGTATATCGTTATCGATGAAAAGCTTGCCGCAAAGCTTTATATTAAATACACTATTAATCCGCTTTTCGATAAGCTTTTAAAGGATATGTATAAGGCGGGACTTTGTCTCGGCGTGAAAACGCTTGATCCCAATATCAACAACGAGCTTATCAATGCGGGCATCACCTTCCGTAAGTGTCCCATTTCGGTGCTTCGCGGAAATGAGCCGAGCGACGTTATAGGCGAGGTCGAGCGCGCAGACAGCGGCATTGTTTGTAATTCGACTTTGCATAATTTCCTTAAAATGTTCTCGCTTTGCGATAAGGCGCGCCATATCACAAAGAGTAACGTTATCATTAGTGTGATAAGCGTATTTATGTCGTTTGTCGCGGTGGTTTTCCTTGCGGTCACAGGCGATATCGGCGCAATTTCTTCGCTTCATGCCGTTGCATTCCAGCTGTTTTGGCTGTTGCCGGTGTGGATGATATCATTTTTGATGATGCGAAGATAACAAAATTGAAAAATTTTGGTTATTTGTGATAAAAAAAGCGAAATAGCACTTGATTATTTTATCTTTGTACTATATAATATAAGGTATAAAATAATTGCTTGGAGGAAATCACTTATGGCTAAATTCGCATCTTCTCAAATCAGAAACATATGTCTCGTCGGACATAGCGGCGACGGCAAGACTTCTTTTGCCGAAGCTATGCTCTATCTTGCGAAGGTCACCGACAGACTCGGCAAGCCCTCCGAAGGCAACACTGTTTGTGATTTCGATGCAGAAGAAATAAAAAGAGGTTATTCCATATCAACATCACTTGCAAATCTTGAATGGAATGGCGTAAAAATAAACATCCTTGACACCCCGGGTATGTTCGGCTTCGCCGGGGAATCAAAGGCGGCGGCTTTCGTTGCGGCAAGTACCGTTATCGTTGTCGATGCCAAGAGCGGATGCAAGGTCGGCACCGAACTTGCGTGGGAGTTTTCGGCAGGTAAGCCCAAGGCATTCTTTGTCAACAAGGTCGATGACGAAAACTCTAATTTCGAGGGCACGTTTAACGGTCTTCGTGAGCAGTTCGGAGCATCGGTTTGTCCGTTGCTTATCCCCTTTAACGAGGGTACCGGTCAGGTAAGCTTTTACAACCTTATCACCGATGAGGTGTTCTATTGCGAGAAGAACGGCAACCGTGTAGAAACCACTCTCCCCGACAGCTTCAAGGGCAAGATCGAGGAATATAAGCTCGCTCTTAACGAATCGCTTGCGGTTACAAGCGAGGAACTTATGGAAAAATTCCTTATGGAAGAGCCCTTTACCGACGAAGAAAAGCTCCATGCACTCAACACCGGTCTTATCAGCGGCGATATCGCTCCCGTGTTCTGCGGCTCGGCAGTGGCTCTTTCGGGTATCCGTTTCTTCCTTGATACCGCTGCAGCTTCCTTCGTTTCACCTCTTGATGCAATGAAGGATGCCGATCAAAACGGCGAAACCAAGCTGTTTATATTTAAAACTCTTTCCGATAACTTCGGTAAGAAGGTATTTTTCAAGGTTATGAACGGCACCTTGACCAAGGATCAGGTGCTCAATAATATCACCACCGGTCAGCAGGAAAAATTCGCAAAAATTTGTACCTGTATCGGTAAGAAAGAGGTTGAGCTCAACGAGTTTGTAACCGGTGATATCGGTTATGCGGTTAAGCTTTCCAACACCAACGTTAACGATACTCTTGTAGCCGGCGCATCGGGCGAGGAATTCAAGAAGATCGAGTTCCCGACACCCTACTACACAATGGCTATCAAGCCCTTGTCCAAGAATGACGAGGATAAGATCTCGGGCGGCTTGGCTAAGCTTCTCGAGGAGGATCCCACTCTCCGTTACTTCAACAATGCCGAAACCAAGCAGATGACGGTTTCCGGTCTCGGTGATATTCACCTTGACGTAGTATGCTCTAAGCTGAAATCGAGATTCGGTACCGGCGTTGAGCTTATCGAGCCGAAGATCGCATACCGTGAGGCAATCAAGAAGAGCGTTCAGGTCGAGGGTAAGCATAAGAAGCAGTCCGGTGGTTCGGGTCAGTACGGTCACGTTAAGATCACCTTCGCACCCGGCGAGGAGGACGGTCTTACCTTTACTCAGAGCGTTGTCGGCGGTAACGTACCCAAGAATTTCTATCCCGCAGTTGAAAAGGGACTTCTCGAGGCAATGCAGAAGGGTGTTCTTGCGGGCTTCCCGATGGCAAACCTCAAGGCAGACCTGTTTGATGGCTCTTATCACCCCGTTGACTCCAACGAGATTTCGTTCAAGCTTGCAGCAAAGCTTGCATATAAAGAAGGTCTTGCGAAGGCAAGTCCGGTTATCCTTGAGCCCGTCGGCTATCTTAAGTGTACTATCCCGACATCCTACTCGGGCGACATTATGGGTGACGTAAGCAAACGCCGCGGCAGAATTATGGGTATGAGCGAAAGCACCAGAAAGGGATATACCGTTATCGAGGCGGAAATTCCTTCTGCCGAAATGACTGTCTATGCAGTTCAGCTTCGCGCTATGACTCAGGGCAGAGGTACCTATACCTTTGATTTCGTGAGATACGAGGAGGCACCTGCCGAGGTTGCTGCCAAGGTAATTGCCGATGCGAAGAAGGACGCAGAAGAATAATTTAAAAACAAAGCAATTTGTATAAAAACGTTTTCCGAAAAAGTGAGGCACAAACAATGAAAGTAAATTTCAGTTCAGCAAGACGTATTGCGTTGCTCTTGAGCTTGGTTATGATGCTCGCGGCAGTGCTTGCAGCTTGCGTTGATACCGACAGCGTTTCCGAGATAATTGATTCAGGCCGCATCTCTAACGAAAGCTCGGAGACCGAATCTACCGTGAGCGAGGACGAAATCCCTACCGAAGAGGGACATAGTGATGCTCCCGCGATTGCAGGTGTGGTTAATATCGAGCCGACTAAGGTTGCTATTTACGGCACTTGTGAGGAGAATGCTGTCATCCGTGTTACAGGCGGCATCGAGGATGCCGAAACCACTGCACACGGCACCTATTATATCGTAGAGGTTGATATTTGGGACAGAGATACCCTTCTCCGCGTAACTGCTCAGGCAGACGGCGAGGAGGAATCTGCCGCAAGAGAGCTTGTTGCACGTAAGAACGCTACCGCAGATAAGCTTCTTGACGGCAACAGCGTTTCTGTCGGACCGGCATCCCGTCTTTATTTCGATAAGATGGTTGCAGACCTTGTAGGCGATAACCTTTATACCGCTTCCGAGATAAAGGCGATCCGCGATTACGTTACCGATAACGTAACCAGCTACTACAATGACAGAGCGGGTTCGCAAAAGGTAGAGCTTATTTACGTTCTTATCCCCAACTCCGCTACGTTGTATCCCGAGTCGATTCCCGAGGATATCCGTGAGGAGATCGGCGCAAATAATATTTACAATCAGGTAAGTGCCGCGCTTTCGCAGACCAGAGCAACTGTTGTAGATATGAAGAAGGTCTTTGAAACCGCTATGGCGGACGAAGCGCTTATGGCTAAATACGGCGGAATTTACCGTGAGACCGACAGCGCTCTTACCGATTACGGCGCATATCTTACCTATCGTGAGATCATGAATATCGTCGCTAAGAATTTCCCCGATGCAGCTCCCAGAACCGAGGATGAGTTCGAGTGGAAGACTGTTGATGCATTGGGCGGCAACCTTGTTGGCTACCGCGGACTTGATAATACGGTTATCACCGAGAAGCTCGTTACGGCTACTCCCACCTTCTCGCTTGAAATCGGTACTAATGCGGCAGGTGAATCCAAGATCAGCTCGCTTCGCAAGTACGTAGATGCGGCAAAGGGTGACTATAACCTCTTTATTAAGGCAGATACCTCCGATAATATCAACGGTATCGCAGAGCGTTGGGTTATCGAGGATACCACCCGCACCGATGTTGACCTTCCCAGCGCGCTTATCTACCGTGATTACAGCTCGCTTACCTTCTCTGATATTCTCGTTGAGAGATTTGAGAGATGTATGCTTAACAAAGCAGGCGACCTTTCGCTTAACCTTTCGGTTGCAGGTCAGTACGCTGCCGATGATGATGCGGTCGTTGACTATATCATTGTTATTCTTTCCGAGGAAAACTTTGATAGCGCATTCAAACTCGCTCTTTCGTAATAATATATAAAATTGCTGTACAAGGCCGATGTTAACGCATCGGCTTTGTTTTTAATAAAGTTGATTAATAAAAAAATATTACGGCAAACACTTGACAATCGTTAAAGTTTGTGGTAGTATATATGGCGTTATGAATAAGCGCCGTTAGCTCAGCTGGATAGAGTAACTGGCTACGAACCAGTAGGTCAGGGGTTCGAATCCCTTACGGCGTGCCATGTAAAAAACCTCTTTTGTCTACCAGACAAAAGACGTTTTTTACAATGATATCCGTTCCTTGTGGAACGGGTGATATACCTTCGGTATGATATCGCACTGTCGTGCGATGATATATGCCTTCGGCATATGAAGGACCGGATATTATATCATATCGCGCAAGCGATATATCATTGAAAAACGAATTGCATTATGGTACAATTCAATTAGACCAACGGAAATTTGCCGAGGGGATAAAATGATAGATATTACTGATTGGATGCCAAGCTTCTTGCAGATATTAAATGAAACTTTTGCAAATCGTGTTTGGTTTGTCGGTTTGCAGGGGAGTTACGGTCGTGGTGAAGCGACAGAAACAAGCGACATTGATATTGTTGTCATTCTTGATGAGTTGTCCGTTGCGGATATTCATACATATAATGCTCTGTTGGATTCGCTTCCGTAAACAGAGCGATCAAAATCGGTGTTTGCAACATATATCACGGGTGTATTCATAATATGCTCCATGAAAAAAGCGGGTGGTTTTTATGATTAAAAAGCGCTGTAAATGGTGTAACGAGAAAAATGAAAAATATATCGAATATCACGACAACGAGTGGTGCAAGCCGAATTTTGACGAGCGGTATTTATATAAAATGCTTATTCTCGAGTCGTTTCAGGCGGGTTTATCGTGGGAGTGTGTGCTTAACAAAATCAACAGCTTTGAGCTTGCTTATGACGGCTTTGATATAAATAAGGTATGCTCTTATGATGCTGAGAAAATTGAAGAGTTGATTGGAAATAAAGGTATTATACGCAACAAATTAAAGATATATGCGAGCATTGAAAACAGCAAAATATTTAAAAGCATTGTTGGTGAGTACGGCTCGTTTTATAGTTATTTAAGAACTTTTTGGGATGGTGAAACGATATACGAGGTCGGTCTTACCACAAGTGCCTTGTCTGATGCTGTTTCTGATGATCTAAAAAGACGGGGGATGAAATTCGTCGGCTCGACGATAATCTATTCCTATCTTCAGGCGGTGGGAATAATTTATTCCCACGATAAAGAATGTTTTTTATACAGAGGGCAATAAAATGATATTGATAATAAGCGGCGATACCCATACAGGCAAGACTGCACTTGCGCAGAGGATGCTCGAAAAATACAATATGCCGTATCTTTCGATAGACCATCTGAAAATGGGATTGATACGCAGCGGAAACACCGATCTTACACCTATGAGCAACGATGACGAGCTGACAGGATATTTGTGGCCGATAGTGCGCGAGATGATAAAAACGGCGGTTGAAAATGACCAGAACCTTATCGTCGAGGGGTGCTATATTCCTTTTGATTGGCAAAATGGTTTTGATGATAAGTATCTTAAAAGCATACGTTATATATGCCTGATAATGAGCGAGGAATATATAAGAGAGCATTTCGATGACATAAAGGCATACGCATCGGTTATCGAAAAACGGCTGTGCGATGACGGTCTTGATATCGAATCGCTTGTCGAGACCAACAGACGCAATCTGGAGCTTGCGAAAAAATACAGCCTCGATTACATTTTTGTTGACAAAAAATATGAGATAGATTTCGATTTATACTAATATACAAATAATTGTGTTTTTGTTTGTGCAACCATACAAAATCGTGTGGAGCGTTAACAGATGCGTTGACATTTTGCTGATACTTATGTATAATATCAGTAGAAAACAGTGTGTTTTTGTTTTGTTTCTTCGTTTACCTCCTTTTGCAAAGAAGCTCCGGTAAATCTTGGAGCTTCTCTTGCATTATAGAATAGAAAAACACGTTTTTGGCGGCTTTTAAAAGCCGCAACGGAGGGAAATATATGCGCAGATCAATTCCGCTTATTCTTTTTGTATGTATGCTTTTTGGCGTGCTTTCACTTTCGTTAAGCGCGGCAGCAGAGGATATAAAATTGCCGTCCGATATTGCAAAGGTGCTTATTTATACCGACGGCGGCGCGGAGATTCCCGCAACAAAGGAAAAAGTAAATTGTGAGATCTATATAGTCGATCAAGAGGGCGGGGAATACGGCACGATCCACGGCACGGGCTGTACCGTGAACGTAAGAGGCAACTCTACCTCCTCTGCTTATAAAAAGCCCTATAACATCAAGTTTGCCTCCAAGACCGACGTTTTGGGTATGGGCGCAAATAAAAAGTGGTCGTTGCTTGCGAACTGCTACGATAAAACTCTGCTTCGCAACGCCGTTGTTATGGATTTTGCCCGTGAACTCGGTGTTCCTTTTACACCCGATTACAGATATGTTGACGTTTATGTTAACGATGAGCTTTGCGGCAGCTATTTGCTTATAGATTCTATCGAGGTCGGCTCAACCCGTGTTGATATCGATCTGTCTGATAACGAGTATCTTTTGGAGCTCGATTATAACCCCGAGGATCCCGATTGCTATTACTTTTATTCGGGAGTAAACGATATTAAGTTTGCGGTCAACGAGCCCGAAATAGACGACCTCAGCGATTCGCAGATGACCTACGTTAACGATCTTGTTTATAATGCGGAGCTTGCGCTTAACAGCGGCGATTTTGACAGAGTTACTGCATATTTTGATATCGAGTCGATGGCGAGGTTTTATCTCACTCTTGAGTTTTTTAGGAATATAGACGTTGCGACCAGCTCGACAAGATTTCATATCAAGGGCGACAGGATTTACGGCGGTCCGGTTTGGGATTTCGATTTGTCGGCAGGTAATTATAACGTTGATTATTACGGCTCGGGCACGCTCGAGCAGAGATTCCACGCGACCAAAATGAAATGGTTTAAATCGCTTGTTACATATCCTGAGTTTCAAGCGCGTGTAAACGAGCTGTTTCTTGAGATGCAGGATACTATCATAAACCTTTATGCCGACAATATCTTAGGGCTTAACCAGATCGACACGATGATAAATACCTACAACGCATCCTTCTCGCGTAATCATAACGAGGCGGGCTGGGCGCCTGATAAGGTATATCACTCGTCGATGCAGCTCGAGCGTACGCCCGATGCAACGTATGAGGAAAACGTGGAATTTTATCGCAATTGGCTGCTTGAACGCAACGAATGGCTGCTTGAGCAATGGGGCTTGACCTCGTTTGTGAAGCTAAAGGAAGGCGCAAAGGTAAGCGAGCGGGATTTTGTTATTTACGGTGTTTCGGATAAAACTCCCGTATCCTCGCTGTTGTCGCAGTTTGATACCGCGGGCGTGGAACTACGGTATGGCGACAGCAAGCTGGCTGACAGTGCATACGTGCCAAACGGTGCGGTGGCTACGGTCGGCGGCGCGTCCTATGCGGTGCTTGTATACGGCGACGTGAATTGCGACGGAACAGTTGATCCGAGTGATTATATGCTGGTAAAGCGTATATGCTCACAGACTATTGAGCTTGATGAGATTCAGATGCGTGCCGCTAACGTCAATAACGACGATATTATCGACAGCTCCGATTATTTGCTTGTAAAGCGTTATTGCTTCGGCACCTACGATATTTATAAAACGGGTGTATAATTTGAAAAGAGCTTTAGTTTTTATACTTGTTGCCTTGGTTTTGTCGCTTAGCGGCTGTGTATATAATATCGATCCGTTTGTTCCGTCGTTTTCGGACGGATCGTCCGTGCAGATCGATAAAAGCGAAACTTCTCTGGCACCTACCGTTAACTCTCCTATTGCGGTGGGAGAGATGCGCGTGCATTTTATAGACGTCGGTCAGGGTGATTCTGTTTTTGCAGAGCTGCCCGACGGTAAATGCCTGCTGATCGATGCGGGCGAGCGTGATTATGCAGGGCGGATAATTAGCTTTATCGACTGCTTGGGATATAAAAAAATCGATTATCTTGTTGCAACACATCCTCATTCCGACCATATCGGCGGTATGCAAAGGGTGGTTGAGAATTTTGAGATAGGCGAGGTGTTTATGCCCGATGCGGTGAGTGATACCGCCACCTTCATCAACCTGCTTGAAACGCTTGATGAGCGCAATCTGTCGGTTACCGTTGCAAAGTCGGGGAAACGCCTGTTTTCCTCGGGTGTTGCGGTTGCTGATTTTATCGCGCCTGTCAATATCGTTGACGATCTTAATAATTGCTCGGCAGTCATTAAGCTGACCTATGACGAAAAAACCTTTTTGTTTATGGGTGATGCAGAGGTGATGGAGGAGGAAACTATTACTTCTGACGTCAGGTGTGACGTTTTAAAGGTAGGCCACCACGGAAGCCGTACGTCATCGGGAAACAGCTTTCTCGAGAAATGCAAGCCGAGTATCGCGGTAATTTCCTGCGGTAAGGATAACGAATACGGACATCCTCACAGCGAGGCGCTTGCCCGCCTTAACAAAAACGGGGTTGACCAAATATACCGCACCGACCTTATGGGGACAATTACGGTTACCACCGACGGAAAAACGCTTGAAACGACTGCAGGACTTGAACCCGACGGATACAAATGGGTGCTTAATATCGGCAGTAAAAAGCTGCACACCGCGGACTGCGATTCCGCTATCGAGATGAAAGAAACCAACCGTGCTTATTCAAAGCGCTCGCTTGAGGAACTGCAAAAGCTCGGATATTCGCTTTGCGGGACCTGTAAGCCAAAGGAGTAATTATGAGAATTACCATTGACCGTATAGAAGAAAATTTTGCCGTGTGCGAGCTTGAGGACGGAAGGATGATAAATCTTCCGACCGATATGTTTGACAGCGCACGCGAGGGCGGTGTTTATGACGTTTTTATTACCGAGAACGTTGCCGCCGCACAGGAAAAGACCGAAAAAGCGAGATCGCTTTTCGATAGATTAAAGAAACAATAATTTAAGGAGGCAAATATGGAAAAATTGCTTTTAGCGGTAACTAACGGTTCCGATAGCGCAATGTCGGCTGCCGATGCGATGCACGAGGTGAGCGAAGAAATCGCCGTGGCGATGCTTGTCGGTATTGTTATTGCTTATCTTGCGGTCGGATTTCTTTTGCTTGTTAATTACATTTTGGTATCTCTCGGTGTTTATAACATCGCAAAAAACCACAATATTAACAACGCCGGACTTGCCTGGATCCCGATAGGCAGGGAATACGTAAAGGGTGCTGTAATAGACTGTCATTCCAAGAACAAGCGGAATTTTGATTCCAAGTGGAGAGTTAAGTATCCCGTTTTCACTGCTGTTCCGATAGCAATCGTTTGGGTTGCTTACGTAATTGTTGTTGCATTTGCTGTGATGACAAGTATGGATCCCGATTTTATGGACACTCCCGACGAGGCAGTGCCGCTTATCATAGTTATGCTTGTCGCATACGTTGCTATGATTATTTGCGCGTTGCTTGCCAATACCGTAAGAATCATCTGTGATTATAAGGTATATGAGGAGATCATTCCCAAGCGGGCTTTCCTTTATACCATTCTCGGACTTCTTATTCCTCTTGCACAGGGTATCTGCCTTCTTACCTGCAAGAAGTACGGCACAGGCGAAAGCTTTGATACAAACGATATGACGTTTGGTGCTGTCGCTCAGCCGATCGAGCCGACTCCTGCGGTCAAGGAGATTGCGCCTGTGGTTGAATCCGCTCCCGCCGTTGAGGAGCTTGCTACTGTCGCTGAGGAAACAGCTCCCGCCGTTGAGGAGGCTGCTCCCGCCGTTGAGGAGGCCGCTCCGGTTGTTGAGGAAACGGCTCCGGTTGTTGAAGATTCCTGCGGCGAAACCGAGATTCTTACTCCTGATGAGGAAACCGCAAGCGATACCGATATTTTTACCGAGTAATAATAACAGAATGCCCGAGGTCGTATGGACCTCGGGCATTGGCTTTTCTTATTCAAATTTGCTGACTGCGCTTTTAAGCAGCTCGATAATAGGCAATTTTTGCGGGCAGACCGATTCGCATTGACCGCAGTCAACGCAATCACTCGCTTTGCCCCGCTTACCGCCGGTAATAAAGCCGTAGTGCTCTTTTCCGTTAAACGAGGGATATCTGCTTGCGCTGTTCATACCTCTGAATATTGCGCTTATCGGAATATTGCTCGGGCAACCCTCGGCACAGTAATTACAGCTTGTGCATTGAACCGTGTCCATACTGTTGAGTATTGCGGTAACATTTTTTACAGCAGTATGCTCGGCATCGGAAAGGGGCTTGAAATCGGCCATATACGATATATTGTCCTCAAGCTGAGAAATAGTACTCATACCCGAAAGAACCATAAATACGCCGTCAAAGCCCGCGGCATAGCGTATTGCAAAGCTTGCATCGCTGCCGTTGAATTTTGATAACTCGGCTTTTGCCTCGTCGGGCAGACCTGCGAGCGCGCCGCCCTTTACCGGCTCCATTATGATTATCGGCTTGCCGTGCTTGCGGCATACCTCGTAGCACTCACGTCCCTGAACGATCTTGTCGTCGTAGTCCACGTAGTTTAACTGTATCTGTACCGCCTCTATTTCGGGGTACTCGGTAAGAATTTGGTCAAGCACCTCGGCTCTGTCGTGGAACGAAAGACCAACGTGCTTTATTTTGCCCTCCGCTTTTAGCTCAAATGCGGTTTCGTATGCGCGGCATTCCTTGAACTTTTTAAAGCTTGCCGCATTCTGTGCGTGCATCAGATAAAAATCAAAATAATCCACACCGCAGATATCCAATTGCTTTTGAAACAGCGGACGTATCTCCTCGTTTGTACTAAAATAAGGGTTGGAGAGTTTATCGGTGAGCAAAAACTCGCTCCTGTCGTGACGTTTTACAAGCGCCTCGCGGAGTGCGGGCTCGCTTCTCATATTAAGATATCCGTGAGCCGTATCGAAATAATTAAATCCCGATTCCAAAAATCTATCGACCATAATACACAGCTGCTCGTGGTCTATTTCGTTATCCTTTATCGGCAGACGCATACATCCGAAGCCGAGATTCTTTTTTACTTCTTCAAAAACTGCGCTCATACAAGTGCCTCCGTATGTTTATAGGTACATTCTACCTACAATCGCACATTTTGTCAATAAGCTATGCTTTTTTTGCTTTTCCGCCGTGAAGTATATTTATCAGCACGTATGCAATAACGAGCGCGCTTACGGTGGCGGCGATAACGGCGTACATTGCACCGACAGATACCTGTTTGTCAAAGAAATAAATGTTGCAATCCACAACGTTTTTCATCTCTTCCACCGCCTCGGACGGAAGTCCCGCATCGGCAAGCGCATTAAAAGCGCCCTGCATGGAGTGATTGCGGAAAAGCGCGGTGCCGTAGGTTCCGGGGAGCAAGGAAATAACCTTTTGCAACCCCTCCGAAAATTGAGAAATCGGCATATATGCGCCGCAGATAAAGCCGTAGCAGGAACTTACTATACTTCCTACTGCGGATATCTGTCCCTGACTGGACATGAAAAATCCGATAACCGATGACAGTGCGGTGCCGAACATAACCATAAGGAATATGTCGAGAATAAGCATAAATACGTCGGAAACGGTTAAATACCAGCCGATGTTCGCAACGTATATCAGACAGGCGATAAGCGCAACGAGATTGATAACAAGCGTTACGATAAAGGTCGCAAAGTAATAGCTTATGGCAACGTGAGAGTATTTAACGGGGGTTACCGCAATATCGTTGTAAGCACCGTTGACCTTGTCCTGAACCATAAGCATATTAGAGCAGAACGCAACCGTGATACAGCTTACGGCAAGAAGCGAGGACATTAGCTGTCCGCCGACACATCCGTCGATTATATTCTCGTCGATGTTCAAAAATTCGGGGATGGAGAGCATAAAGCTGTCGCGATAAACGTTGCCCAAAAACGTGGTATAAAGCACCAAAAGTATCAAAGGCGTGATAAGCGAGGTGAAGAACAACCCCTTGTCCTTAAAAAACAGCTTTGTGTTACGGTTTATAAGATGCCTGATCGTGCTCATTTTTCGTCACCTCCGCTTAGTTTCTTTCCTGTGACAGTAAGAAATACGTCGTCCATACCGCCCTTTGTTATTTCATAATCGCGGAATATCTCCTTGTGTGCCGCAATGAGCTCGGTTGCGACCGACGTGTTCTTTACGGTTATGCGGTATGCTCCGCGTATCTCCTGATAGGGCATACCGAGCGTTTTGACCTCGTTTTCCGTAACATCGTAAAGAGTGATAAAGTCGTTTGAATAGCGGTTTTTAAGCTCGTGCGGCGTGCCCTCGGCGGCAATACGTCCGCTGTCCAATATAACCACGTTGTCGGCATTAGCCGCCTCCTCCATATAGTGCGTTGTGAGGAATACGGTCATATTGGACTCGGCTTGAAGTTTTTTAATCACGTTCCATACCGTGTTGCGCGTTTGGGGGTCAAGTCCGGTTGTGGGCTCGTCGAGAATAAGTATTTTCGGCTTGTGTATCAGCGCGCGTGCGATGTCTATCCTGCGCTTCTGACCGCCCGAAAGCTTTGAGAGAGTGCGGTTTAAAAGCGTATCAAGTTCAAGTAACTCGCAAAGCTCCTTTAAACGCTCGTCGAACTCCTTGCCGAAAATCCCGTACAGCGCGGCACGGCTTTTCAGGTTGTCCAAAACGGTCAGCGGCTTATCAAGCGCCGAGCTTTGAAATACAACACCGATGTCGCTTTTTATGGCATCGATGCTTTTGTCGAGCTCGTTTCCGTTTACTGTTATCTGTCCGGAATCCTTTAAAAGCCGTCCGCAGATAATAGATATTGTGGTGCTCTTTCCGGCACCGTTTTGTCCCAAAAACGCAAAAAGCTCGCCCTCGTTTACGTTAAAGCTGATTCCGTCAACCGCGCGTATTTCACCAAACGATTTGTTAAGGTTTTTAATTTCGATAATGTGTTTCATGGTTTTGCTTTCCTAAAAAATGATTATTTAAGCTCTGTTAATATCGGCTGATCTATAAAACGCAAAAGACATATCTCGGTTCCAACTCCGATCATCGGCGCCACCTTGATATAGGCGGGTATTCTGCAGGTGCGCAGTCCGGTACCCTCGATAAATATCTCCTGCTCAAGCTGCTCGCCCTGACGTGTTTCGTAGGTGTGCTCGCCCTTGATACTGCCTGTTTTTACCGGATAAACGTCAACGCGGACTACCCGACCGACAAATTCCTTTTGAGTGAGAAACAGATATATCCTTGTTTGCTTTATCGCCAAACCCAAAAGAATTATAGGTATGAGATAAAATACCGTGCTGATATTTAATATATCGGTGAGATAAAACAGCAAAAAGCTTGCTACGCCTATAAAAGCAAACCAAAACAAAAACGAAAAAATCGCTTTGTTCTCGCGCTCTTTTTGTATTTTTCTTGCTTCTTTCAGTGTAAGCATATTAGAACCCCTTTTTCAAAAATAGCCCCCTTGCGAGTGTGGAGCTTCTCGGGTTTTTATCGATGTTTGCGAAGATTTCTAATTATTACAAATATTGCCAAAACCACCGATGCCGTTACGACAATAAAAACAGTCAAAATTTTTGTCAGTTGCTGGATATGTACATCATATATAATGGTTTTATCTCCATTTTCTTCGGTGACCGTCAACATAGAATACGAGGACGCAAAATAATTAAAAATGCCAAAGTCATTTTCTATTGCATACTCTTTGTTTCCAACGGTTTTGCGATCGGAGAATATATGATCATTCCAATAAGAGTTATTTTCTTTTGTGTCTTTTGCTTTGGAAATATTTACCACGGCACCGGTTGCATCAACAGAGACAACACAATCACTACGCACAAGAATAATATTAATTGTATCGTCACTCCATTCAACACCAAAAGAACCGCTGGTATCGAAACGATAGCCATACCGGAATACACCCTCATCAGAATAAACAAGCACCGATTTGCTGCCCGATGAACTACAGCCGATAGCAACAAAACCATTTTTATTCACGTCGAAACAATCAATAGCGGATTTACTCGGTTCATTCGAAATAAGCTGTAAATTCATGTTGTGTTTAACCGTGCTCACTTCTTGATCGGATAAACTTTCTGTTTCAAAATTCGTAGACAAAGCTAATACATCGATTGTAGCAGTTGCTAAAGCAGATGTAAGAAATACGGCGATCAACATTATTTTAATAATAGTGTATAGCGATGATTTATAATTAAAAGCATTATTCATCTTAGTATTTCGAATATCTCCTTTTTCATATTTCAACAATAGCCCCCTGCGGTTTGAGGGGGCTATTGTATTTTGATTTGGTTATTCTTCGATAACCTCGGCATCAAGAACTTCGATTTCCTCGGCTGCTTCTGCGTTTTCGGCTTCTTCCTTCTTTTTACCGAGATATTCGGGGAGGGTAAGACCGCTCATCGCGAAAACCTCTTCGAGAGGAGGAACGCTCTTCATAAGACCGGAAAGGAAATTTGCGGTAGAGCTCTTGCCGTCGCCGCTGCCGCTGTCCCAAACGGTAACCTTGTCGATCTTGATATTCTTGATAGCATCGACCTGAATTCTCATAAGGTCCTCGAGCTTGTCGGCAATAAGGAGCTTGAGCGCCGCATCGGCATCGCCGTTTGCACTCTTTACGATCTCTGCAAAACCTGCCGCCTGCTTGCGAAGGATCTCTTCCATACCGCGTGCCTCGGCTTCCATTCTTGCGTATATTGCGTCAGCTTCACCCTGTGCCTTACGTCTGATCTTTTCCGCTTCGGCCTCTGCCTCGAGCTCGATCTGGCGTTTCTGGATCTCGGTCTGAACGATAACGTCTGCCTCGAGAGTTGCTTTTTCTCTTGCACTTCTTGCCTGTTCTGCTTCTTTTTCTGCAGAATATGCTTCCTCGAGTGCCTTTGCCGCCTGAATCTTTTCTGCCGCGGTTGCGATTCTCAACGCCTCTGCCTGCTTTTCGCGGAGAGTAGCGTTAGACATAGCGATCTCGGTCTTTGCAAGGTTTTCACCCTGAATTGCCTCAGCATCCGCCTTGGAAACGTTGATACGCTCGTCCATTTTAGCGTTTGCTTCACCGATAGCACCGTCGCGTTCCTTTTCGGCAACGCTCTTCTTTGCGTCGTTGATCGCCTTTGCGGCTGCCTCTTTACCGAGCGCGGAGATATAGCCGCTCTCGTCGCTGATGTCGGTAAGGTTTACGTTTATGAGACGAAGACCGATCTTTTTAAGCTCGACCTCAACGTTGCGCGAAACTGCTTCGAGGAATTTATCTCTGTCGGTGTTGATCTCTTCGATATCCATTGTCGCGATAATAAGACGAAGCTGACCGAAGATGATATCCTTCGAGAGCTCCTGAATATCAGCCAACTGAAGACCGAGCAATCTCTCTGCCGCGTTCTGCATTACGCTCGGCTCGGTAGAGATACCGACGGTAAAGCGAGAGGGAACGTCGATACGGATGTTCTGTCTGGAGAGTGCGTTCTTAAGGTCAACGGGGATCGACATAGGGGTAAGGTCCAAGAACTCGTACGCCTGAACAACAGGTACGATAAACGCCGCACCACCGTGGATACATTTTGCGCTGCGGGTGCTTCCGTCCTTGTTTTTACCTACGCGACCGTAGATGACCATGATCTTATCCGAGGGGCATTTTTTGTACCTCGAAAAGAACCAAAGGATGAGCGAGAATAACAGTAAACCGATTACTGCTACGAGAATAATGGTGTTAGTTCCCATTGTAATACTCCTTGTTTGTATATTTTTTTAATTATAATCTGTTTTTGCGTCTTACGATAAGAGTTTCCTCGCCGGAAATGCCGACAACGGTTATCTCCTCACCGTAATTTATTATTGTTTCCTCGTCGGTAACGGCATCGCGCTCGCAGAGCTTGCCCTGAACGATTGCGTTTATCTTGCCTTTGCCGCTGCGGGACGGGGGAATACGTACGTAGACCGTGCCGCTAACGCCCAGCGCATCGCGGATATCCTCGGTGCCGTCGTATTGAAGCCCGAACAGCCATTTCATTAAAAGTGCGATAACAAGCATCGCAAGAGTACCCGATGCGACCGAGATGAGTATGGATATCGGCAACGATAACTCTGCCTCACAGCAGATGGTGCCTACCCAGCCCATTACCGAGAAAAACGCGATAAGTCCGCGGAGTGTGAATACTCTTAAACCGCCGTCTAAAACGTCGCTGTCAATACCGTCGCCGTCGTCTATTTCGATACCGCCGTCGGAATCGGTGTCGGCAATATCGGCATCTGCATCATCACCGCCCAAACCGATGAGGGTGAGAATCATTTGGATAATAAGTATAAGTGTCGAGGGGATTGCGATACAGGCAAATACCTGTCCTGCTGAACCAAGTGCGAGCCACCATTCAGTCATAATGTATGTTCCTCCTGATTATATTAAAGGGTTATTTGCAATATTTCTTTTTTAGCTTTGGTATATCCTCGGTGTTTACCCATTCCTCCGAATAACCGCAGCTGCAACAAAGGTAACGGTTGACCGGAGCGTAACTGAAAGTGGTTCTTCCGGTGATGATGTTGTTACCTGCGCCGTAAGCACCGCGCGAACCTTGAATCATTATTATGTCATTACTTTGGCATTTAGGGCAAATTTTAGTGTTTTTCATAGATAACTCCTAATCCAGAGTATTCATAATATCCTCTGCACGCTTGCGGAGGATGGATGCGTACTGAGCGTTTAACATAACCGCCAAAACCTTGCACAAACGCATCTTTGCACCGGGGAAGGGCTCGACAAAATCGGCGACAACGCGCTCGATATGATCTTTTATATAATCGCTGTCTATAACCGGCTTTTCAAGTCCGCAGACCGCCGCGATATAATATAAATAAAGGTCGCTGTCATCGATGATATCGTCGCTCTCGTCGTTTAGTCGGCCGTTGATATAGGAAAGCAAACCGGTTATCTTTTCTATTTGCAGACTGTCGCGCAACATGTTGATAATCGCGATCCTGCAAAACTGCCGCTTGGAGTAGAGCTTTTGGGTTGGGGGCGACAAAAATCCCCTCTTGACCCAGTTTTGTACCATATACGGTTCAAGCCCCGTCAAACGGGCAACTTGCGACATCATCAATCCGCCGCAGGCAAAGACGTTATCCAAAAAGCTCTTTGCGTCTGTTGCGTCGTGTACTGCCAATTCTACGGTAGTACCCGGAAGTTTGTTTATCATACAAACCCTCCCTTCATTTCTGGTGTGATTAGATTGTAGCACACAATCACGTGATTGTCAAGAGGGTTCTTGCGATTTTTTTGAAATTTTTTTGAACTGTTGACAAAAGCAGTATATGATTGTAAAATAATTACATTAATTGTATACGGAGTGCAGGTATGGAAAAAATTATTATAAAAAACGATAAATTAAGCGTTTCGGTTCTTACGTTGGGCGCGATAATTCAGGGTATAAATGCCTTTGGAGTCGATCTTACGGCGGGCTTTGATACTGAGGAAGAATATTTTGACGATACCTGTTATTTCGGCGGACTTATCGGCAGATGCGCCAATCGTTGCGGAAGTACACAGTATATCGACGGTGTCGAATATAATCTCACACTCAACGAAAAGGGAATAAATCACCTCCACGGCGGCAATCGCGGATTTAATTTAAAGCGTTGGACGGTCGTTGAGCAAAGCGAAACCTCGGTAACGCTCAACTATCTCTCGCCCGACGGCGAGGAGGGGTATCCCGGAAATCTCGACGTTTATGTTACCTATACCGTGCAGGACGATGCTCTTGTTATTTCCTACAAGGCGACGACCGACAAACCCACGTGGGTAAACCTTACCAACCATTCTTATTTTAATCCGCACGGTATTCATAACGAGGCGGGGGCAAGATTCGGCGGTGTTATCGTTTCGATCTCTGCCGACAGAGTGTCTACTTATGACGAAAACAGTCGTGTTATCGGCAGTATGCCCGTAAAGGATACCGAGTTTGATCTGAACAAGCCGAACCTTTTGAGCAGGTTCTATGACCATAACTATTACCTGAACGGCGAAGAATACCGCGATTTTGCAGGTATAACGCTTCGCAAGGCGGGCAGGATGACAAGCGTTATCGGTATTGAGTGCTATACCGATGCGCCTTGTATGCAGCTTTATTGCGGCGAGTTTATTCCCGAGGGCACCGTTATCTCGGGCGGTAACGTCATCGGCTCGGGAAGTGCGATGTGCTTCGAGACACAGCTCGAGCCCAATTTTCAGTCCAAGGGCGAGCATATACTGCGTCCCGACGAGGTATATAAAACGAACACAGCCTACGTGTTCTCAAAAACCGGCATAAAGGTCGGCCGCTGTGATTAAATAAAAATAAACAAAAAAACAGTTGCGTGATTAAAAAAAATCGGTGTTTTTTGTTGCAAATGTTGTTGAAAAAGCGCTTTGCTTGTGTTATAATTAGCAAAATATATTTTAGATGCATCAAGGAGTCAAGCTATGGCAATGTATTTTGAACAAGAGTCCCACACTTTCAGCGAGTATCTGCTCGTTCCGGGTTATTCGTCGGCGGAGTGTATACCGTCCAATGTAAGTTTGCGTACCCCTGTTACAAAGTTCCGCAAGGGCGAGGAGCCCGCGGTTTCTATTAACATTCCGCTTGTTTCCGCTATAATGCAGTCGGTTTCCGACGATAAAATGGCTATCGCGCTTGCAAAAGAGGGCGGTCTGTCCTTTATTTACGGTTCTCAGACCATCGAGAACGAGGCGGCTATGGTTCGCCGCGTAAAGATGCACAAGGCGGGCTTTGTACATTCCGATTCCAACCTTTGCGTTGATGACACTCTTGCTGACGTTATCGCACTCACCGAGAAGACCGGACACTCGACTATCGCTGTTACCGAAGACGGCACCGCAACGGGCAAATTAATGGGTATCGTTACCTCGCGTGATTATCGTGTTTCCCGTATGAGCAAAGACACAAAGGTATCGGAGTTTATGACTCCGTTCGATAAACTCGTTTATGCCTACGAGGGCACCTCGCTCAAGGAGGCAAACGATATTATTTGGGATAACAAGCTTAACTCGCTTCCCATAATCACCAAAGACGGCAATCTCTGCTATTTCGTATTCCGTAAGGACTATGCTTTCCATAAAGAAAACCCTCTTGAGCTTTTGGATGCTCAAAAGCGCTATATGGTCGGTGCAGGTATTAACACCCGCGACTACGAGCAGCGTGTTCCCGCACTTGTCGAGGCAGGCGCAGACGTTCTTTGTATCGACTCGTCGGAGGGCTTTTCGGAGTGGCAGGCACGTACACTTAAATGGATCCGCGACAAATACGGCGACACCGTAAAGGTCGGCGCAGGTAACGTAGTTGACCGTGACGGATTTATGTTTCTTGCCGAGGCGGGCGCCGACTTTATCAAGATCGGTATCGGCGGCGGTTCTATCTGTATCACCCGTGAGCAAAAGGGTATCGGCAGAGGTCAGGCGACCGCTGTTATCGAGGTTGCTGCCGCCCGTGATGAGTATTACGAAAAGACCGGTATTTATATTCCTATCTGCTCCGACGGCGGTATCGTTTACGATTATCATATCACCCTTGCGCTTGCTATGGGCTCGGATTTCATTATGCTCGGCAGATACTTCTCGCGCTTTGACGAGAGCCCTACGAACAAGGTCAACATCAACGGCACATTTATGAAGGAATATTGGGGCGAGGGCTCGGCGCGTGCCCGTAACTGGCAGAGATACGATATGGGCGGCGATAAAAAGCTTTCCTTCGAGGAGGGTGTCGATTCCTACGTGCCTTATGCAGGTCCGCTTAAGGATAACGTTGGACTTACTCTTTCCAAGGTTCGCCATACCATGTGCAACTGCGGTGCACTTTCTATCCCCGAGCTTCAGAAGAATGCAAAGATCACTCTCGTTTCCGCAACCTCTATCATCGAGGGCGGCGCACACGACGTTCTTCTTAAGGACTCTACCGCAACAACTCATAAATAATAAACATTTCCCAAAAACCCAAAACCTTGTGTTTTGGGTTTTTTAGGTCTATTAAATGTTACAAGCAAAAAACAAAAAATCGAGCTTTGAAAATACAATAAAAAATAATATTCCTTATGAAAAGAAACAGAGCTTCAAAGTAATCAAAGTAATAATGAAGCTCTGTTGTTCTTATATTATTTTCTTTCAAGGGCGTAAATAGACCATTTATCTTCGCTCTGAGGCGAGCTTTGAAAAAAGCTCGATTTTATTATATCCAAACTATGCGTTATAAGTGCCGAACGATATTCTCTTGACGATAACGTAATCGGTAGAATCTACTTTGCCGCTTGAATCAACGTCTGCTCTGGTTTCCGATGCATCGTCGAGCGTATAAGAGCCAAAGCAAGCGCGTTTGACGAGCAGATAGTCCGCAGAGTCGATCTTGCCGTCGCCGTTTACATCGCCCTTATTAACGTCGCCGTCCGAGCCGCTGTCGAGATTCTCGCCGCCGATAACCATTATCTCATTGATAAAAGCAAAAGCACTGCCTGCCGTAAGCTCAACCTCGATCTTTACGTATCTGCCGTTTGCGGTTACGTCGAGATTTGCCCAAGCGGTTTCGTTGTATGCCTCGCCGATCGTCAGATCGCCGAGCTTGGTAAAGCTGCCGTTTTCACTGTCCGAAACATACGCCGTAATACGTGCGGGAACTGCAATACCGGATATGTTTCCGACGAAGGCGTTGACTTTTATCGAGCGGATGTCGTACGATTTTTCGAGGTCGATAACAATTTCACCGATGCCGTTGGGTGCATTGGTATAATCGTTGTCGCCGGCAGAACGGCAGAAACCGAACCAGTCGTTATCATAGGTCAAATTACTCGATGCGATGCCGTCGGTCAGATTTGCATTATACGAGCTGGGCCACTCGCCCGAGCTGATAATATAACCCTTGCCGGTATAACTCTTGTCTTTTGCGATATTGGTAAGGACAGGCGTATTGCTGCCGGAACCGTCGCCGACGATGCTGAGATAAGCACCCGGCTCGAGAGTTTTTGTTTCAAGATCGATACCGTAAAGCTTGACGTACTGACCGACCTGCGCATTATATATGTTCTTAAAGTTCTCTGCACTTCCGAACACCGCGCCGTCGGTAACATTAGTTTCCCAATCGTGTGCGGCGATGATTATCTCGTCCGTCGCAACCGTTGCAGTAGCAGGGATACCGTTTGCATAAGAAACAAATTCGGTTATCTCATACGCGCTCTTTTCTGCATCCCATTTTGCCTTTATAGCCACAGAATAAGTCAGATTTGCGTTTGACGTAGTAACTGTACCGCCCTCAAAATCGCTGGTCAGAATCGTACAAATACCCGCGGAAATGCGATGGTCGATGCAGTCAACGCGCGCACCTGCTGACGCCTCGTTTTCGCCCTTGTTATTGAGTAAGCCGTTGAGCTTGTTGTAAAGCGCGGTATACTCGGAATCGGTAGCGGTGGTATCTGCGAGCAATATCTTTGCATCGTCATAAGCTTTTCTTATTTCAGCAAGCGTGGTTTCGGAATAATCCTTGTAATAGATTCCCGTAGCGCTTGAGGCAAGAAGCTCGAGCTGGATCTTAGCATCGTACGTTTCGGATGTGATCTGAAGTGTACGAGTCTTTTCGGGGTTGATATAACCCATTCTCACACTGCCGCCGTAAACCTCCGAAACTACCTTGAGCATACCGTTGTCGCAGACCTCGGTAACGTAGAACATAGTGTTGCGAACGATTCGACCGATCACATTGCCGGTACAAGAGCTGTCCTCATAGATCGACTGCTCACCGTTGGTGTTCATATAATAACCGGTGGTTCTCGTCTTGCCGCTGAAGTCGATAGCGAGCTCGCTGTTTGTCTTATACGGCATTGCGCCGTAACCGTATATGTATTGGCTGTCAAGGGGATAGGATTTTACCGCGCAGCACGCGCTGTTATCTGCAAACTCCGAGTCGTCGGTGTTGCCCTCAACGGTATAAACGTAATTCTCGTCGGAATAAACGACCAAGCCGATATGATCGCGGCCGGTTCCGTCCCACGTGAAGAATATAATATCACCGGACAAGGGCTTATACGTACCGCCGTTGACAGCGGCTTCCTTAAAATAGCCGGCACGTTTTACCTGATCTGCCCAATGTCCTACACCGACCTCGCGCCACATATATGCAGCGTGATCAACGTCTGCGCCGGTGTTCTTTCTGCACCAGTCGCTGATACTGCCCTTTTGGATAGTATAAACGCGGGATTGAAGCAATGCCCACGAAACGAACGATGCGCACCAATGCATAGCCGCGCCGATGCTTTCGTCATAACCGTAGCCGGCGCCCCAGTCGCCCATGTTGTAGTTGTACTCGGTAAAATCTTTCCAGCCGCCGACGTAGGTGCCCGAATAATCGCCCTCGATATCACTCTCGAGATAGCCCGACTGAGTAAGCGCAACTGCGATAACGTCGGTTCTGCCGTCGCCTGTGATCTTTACTCTTGACAAATAATCATAAAACTTGCTGTTCTTGTATGATTCCGAAACGGTGTTTCCGCCCTTTACATACTCAAACGCAGTAGCTTCCGCCGCCTTTGCCTCGAAAATGCCTGCCGATGCGACCGCAGGAGCAAGAATCGCAAGCGAAAGAACAAGCGCAAAAAGACTCTTCAAATGCTTAAACATAATATTTCCTTCCTTGTTTTTTTATTTACTTCATTATAATACCATACCGCAACCTATATGTAAACCTTTTTTTGTTTTTAGTTGCAAAAATCGAGTTGTAAATGTGTAAATAGCTTAGATCAGGACTCGGAAAGATAAAAACCGACTCCTTTAAAAAGAAGTCGGTGCGTCGCTTGATATTTGCTGTAAAAACAGCGGCCTCATACGATTTTCAGATTTAAACCGTGGAAGTCCCGCTTCGAGTATATGGTGATAATATATCCGCTGTCCTCGATTTTTTTGCAAAACGGCTTTATGTCCTCATAGCTGATAGTTTTTACATCGATCATTCCCGTGCCCTTGAATTTCAGATATGCCTCTTTTGCTGTCCAAGCCTCAAAAAAACGTTCGATCATATCGGAGGTAAACATATCGGGCTCGGAATCACCGTATATGTATTCTTTGTCACTCTCGGTGCAGGAAATATTGGTTATCCGCGGTTCTATTTGTCTGATCTGCTCGATATCTGCGCCGATTTCGTTATCGTCCACTGCGCAAATAACGTAATCATTTGAGTGGCTTACACTGAAAAACGCATCGGCGTTTTCTGCATACGGCTTGCCGCTTTCGGTGCGAAAAAAAACTATATCCGTCTCTTTGATTCCGGTCAGCTCGCATATTCCTTTTCGGGCAAGCATTTCTCCTATCACACTCTCACGCTTTGAGTCGAAAAATCTTTTTCTGTCGATATACGCTTTTCTTTCCTCCGACATCATAGAGTAATATTTGTTATAATCTTCTTCGGTAAAAAAAGCGGTGTTTGAAATATAAAGCTTCATATCCCTAAAATATACGTGGTTGTCGGTAACGACAACCACGTTGTCCTTATTTTTCTTCGGTGCTTTCTTTCTTTTCGTTCTTTCCCTTAAACTGCTCGATTATCTTGCCGATAAGGCCCGATTTGCTGTCGGAGGAAGATGCCTTGACCTCTATCATTCTTACATCGCCGCTTGAGTCAATAACCAAAAACGATAGGGGGGTGACGGTAACCTTTGCGCCCGATCCGGCAGGTGTGTTGGATTTTTTTGAGGTTGCGTTTACTATATTCGCACCGCCGCCCGCAAAGCCGGCGGATATTTTGGAAACAGGGATAATTGTCAGCCCCTCTGCATGTATTTGCTCACCGAGCACCGAGTTTGCGTCTGCCAACTCAAGCGCCTTGTCCGCGGTGAACGACATAAGGTTCATCAAATTTTCCGCTGCTGTTGTTTTTGCTTTAACTTCGTTTCCGTTGCTCATAATCTTATGCCTCCGTTGATTGTTGCTGCTGTGCCAGGAACATTGCGTTTCTGAAAGCGGCACGGACAATGTGTATCAAACGTAATTTTACTCTGATATCGGTTTCGAAATAGGCGTCGTTTTCAAAATCACAGCCGATCCGAATATCCGTAGAATCCTTTGCGGTGTTTAAATTCGCCTCGATATAGCCGACCAACGGATATACCGCCGCACAAACGGCACCGTATTCCATCGCCGCATCAGCCGCATCGCTTCCGCCGCAGACCGCAAGGATATGAAAACGCTTTACCGTGATCTTCCTCAACAACCAGGTTATCTCGCCCATAACAAGCGACAGCAGTGTAACGATTTTGTTCACGATGTCGGAAATGCCTGCTCCCGATTCGCCGTTTGGCTTATATGCCTCCAAAAGCTTGTCTAATCCGAACTTTTTTTGAAAATAAGCGGATATTTTTCCGTTTTTCTTCTCTTTTTTCCTTTTGTCGCTCTTTTTTATATCTGCGCTGTTTTTCTTTTCCTGTTGCTTTTTCAGATCAAAAACGGTAATAAAAGAAATTTTTGCGCGGACATCAAGCAGTCCCTCGGTATTAAACCCGAAGATCACCTGAAGATTCAGCATCAAAACCATAAAAGCCGACAAAAGAACGACCGCGAGGAGAATACCGATAATTTTTAATACTATCATCATCCAATCTCCTCTTTTTTACAGTTTTACCTATTTTATCACACATCGCATACAAAATCAATATTTTTATTATCGCGGTGTAGGGAGGGCAGATTTGTTATGCACACACCGCGAGGGTTATAAAAATGCAGGAAACAGCGGATTTGTTATGCACTCACCGCGATATTAAATAATTCTGTTATGCTTTCCCATAGCGGCATCTATATCGCCGCCGATTATATCAAACACCGCGCCCGATACGTGCTCTGCCGCCTCGCCGATAAGCTTTAATTCGCTTTCGGTAAAATCGCTCAGAACCCAATCGACCATACTTGTTTCGTCGGGACGCTTGCCTACGCCTACCTTGATTCTGGGGAAATTCTCGCTGTCTAACATAAGTATAATGTTCTTTATGCCGTTTTGCCCGCCCGAGCTTCCGTTGCGGCGGATGCGCGTGCTTCCTACCGAAAAAGAAACGTCATCGGAAATAACTATTACGTTTTCGACAGGGATATTATATTGCTCTACCGCCTGTATTACCGCCTCGCCGCTCGAGTTCATATATGTCTGCGGCTTCATAAGCATACAGATTCTGCCGTTTATCGAACCGATACCCGTAAGAGCATTGAACTTGAGGTTGTTTATTTTAATATTATGCTCCCTTGCAAGTGCATCGATGCATATAAAACCCGCATTGTGACGGTTTTTAAAATATTTTCTTTCGGGATTGCCCAATCCTACGATAAGCCATTCGGGCGTTGGCTTCTTTTTAAATCCAAGCATATCAATCTATCCTTGCTTTGCCGAGCTTGTTGCGTAGTAACAGCTCGTTCAACTCATAAAGTGCGGTTTTCTGGTCGTCGAAATATATGATCTCACGGGCATCCTTGTAGCTCATCCATTTGTATTGCAGATGCTCGTCGGACAGTATTATTTCGCCGTCGTATTCCATGGCGAGATAGTACATCGGAATCACAACAATACCGTCGCTCCAATGCTCTCTTTCGCTTTTTGCGATTATAATATCGGGCAGATAACTCGTTGTTTCAAGCTTGTAGAGCGGAAAAGGCGTTGTGATCCCCGCCTCCTCGTATATTTCGCGCCGCGCACCCTCGATAACGCTCTCGTTATCCTCAAGCCCGCCGCAAATGCCCTGCCAGCAGACAGTAAGGTCCGACCGCTGAAAAATCGCGTATTCGTAGCCGTTATTCGTTTTTCGGAATAAATAAACGTGTACCTGTACCGGCTGTCTTGACATAGCATACTCCGACATTACAATCAAATCAACTCTATAATACCAAAAAATCCCCCGACGGTCAAGTTTTTTTGCTCAAAGGGGCAAAAAGCTCGGAAGCGTTTGTTGCCTCCGAGCATTTTGTTATTTTTTGTTTTCCAATCGGTAGTTGTTCACCAAAGCGGCAAGCTCTATGCGGCTGTGAACGCCGAGCACATAATAAATATCCTTTACATAGTCCTTTACCGTATGCTCGGAAATTATCAGCGTCGTTGCAATATCCTTGTTGGTGTAGCCCATACAGATAAGCTCTGCGACCTCCCGCTTTTTGGGGCTGAGTTTGGCAAGGGGATCGTCCGAAGTTGGTTTCTCGGCGGTAAGCAGGGGTTCGGTTTTCGTTTGAGGGTGCGAAGCCGCTTTGGCATCCTCGTCTGTGATCCTGCGGCGTAGGGCGAACAGCAAAAACGGTTCCACCTGAGAATACACGAACACCAGAACACCCATGATAACCGCGTAGACGACGTAGAGCGCGGTGGGGGAGC
>JAZSDL010000047.1:0-57997 GCA_045531135.1 Eubacteriales bacterium
ATATTATTTTTTATTGTATTTTCAAGGGCTTTGACAAAAAGCTCGACTACCGTACAATCGTACGCCAACGCTCGCTTTTTGCCAAAAATATCCTCATTTCTCTTACTCTGCTCAGTTTGCAGACTTTGTCTGCAAACTGAAGTGTCTGCGAAAATCGCAGACACTTTGTTTTTTTATAAAACTATTGAAAAACGTTTTGGGTTGTGATAGAATAAATTGATTATAACGTTTGGAGAGAAATTATGACAAACATTGCCATTCTCGGCTTCGGCACGGTCGGCGGCGGCGTTTACGAGGCGATCAGCCGTTGCAGCAAAAAACCGTTGAACGAAGTTAATATTAAATATATCCTCGATCTGAGAACCTTCCCCGATCATCCGCTTGCGGACAGGGTGACCACCGATTTTGATAAGATCTTGGCGGACGAGAGCGTCAGCATCGTTGTCGAGACTATGGGCGGCGACGGCGTTGCCTATAAATTCAGCCGCGCGGCGCTCGAGGCAGGTAAAAACGTTGTTACCTCCAACAAGGCGGTCGTTGATAAGTTCGGTCACGAGCTCGAGAAGATCGCAAAGGAAAACGGCGTGGTGTATCTCTACGAGGCATCGGTCGGCGGCGGTATCCCGATAATCGCTCCGCTTAACAACTGCTTCGCATCCGACGATATTATTCGTGTTGCGGGTATTTTAAACGGAACCACCAACTACATTCTTACCCATATGCAGTGCGACGGTCAGTCGCTCGAGGAGGGTATCAAAACCGCACAGAAGCTCGGCTATGCCGAGGCGGATCCTCATGCCGATATTGCAGGTCTTGATTCGGCAAGAAAGATCGCCATCCTTGCGGGTATTGCGTTTGACAAATATATTTCCTACGAGAGTATTCCTTATATAGAGGGTATCGAGAACGTAACGAGCGAGGATATTGAGCTTGCTTCTCAGCTCGGCTGTGTTATCCGTCTTGTTGCGGTTGCACAAAGGGTCGGCGATAAGGCGAGCATACTCGTCGCTCCCCATTTGGTCGGCAACAATTCGCTGTTCCACGCCATCCGCGAGGCATTTAACGCAGTAAGCGTTACCGGCTCGGCTGTCGGAGAGGTCGTGTTCTACGGTCAGGGCGCAGGCGCGCTTCCTACCGCTGCCGCAGTCTGCGGCGATATCGAGCGCGTTATCGAGGGCAAGGCAAGAGCAAGCGTGAGAAATGCCTGCGAGGACGGATTTATTCTTCCTATCGAGAACGATAACAGCAAGTTTATCACCCTTTCAAACGGCAAGAAATATAGATATTTCGAGTAGTTTTTATTATCGCGATGCAGGCGCGACAGATTTGCCGCCTCCTCTCCGCGAGGGTTAGAGAACCGTGCGTTATTGCGGAATTGTATGCGCATAAACGGACAGTCGAGGACGGTAAGTCCCTACGGTTTTAATTATTTCTTTATTTTTATACATGTATTTCCCTTTCTTTGAATTGATTTATAATTAAAAATTTTAAAGAGGGAGCACGAGGGAGGAACTTTTTTAAAAGTTCCTCCCTCGTCAAATATCGTCAAATAAAAATCAATAAAAATCAAAACTCACGCATAATCCCTGTCGATGCGGATGACACAGCGGTATTTTGGGTTTTGTGCTGTTATCGCGGCGGACACGGCAAGCTTAACGGCTTCGATATCGGTCTTACTGTCGGCGGGGATAGCAATGTCAAAAAGCACGTTTGTGTGGGTGTTGCCGGGCACTATGCGAAAATCGTGGGCTTTCATATTCTCGCCGAGCTCGTCGAGAAATTTTTTTACAAGCTCTCTCAGCTCGACGATTGCGGGGTTACTCTCGTCGATTGGGTCGGTATGTATCGATGTCTCGATACCGAATTGCTCGAATATCTCGATCTCGATATTGTCGATAACGTCGTGGACGTAGAGAATATCCTCGTTCATCGGCACCTCGGCGTGAAGCGACAGGAACCGACGACCCGGACCGTAGTCGTGCAGGATAAGATCGTGAACACCGCAAATCGGCTCTTTCGAGAGGACAAGTGCCTCTATTTCCTGCACAAGCTCTTTTTCGGGGCGCAGGCCGAGAAGCGGCTCGATCGTTTCCTTTGCGGCGTTGTAGCCGGCAAACAGGATAAACCCTGCAACAAGCAGACCGACGTATCCGTCGATAAGCAGGCCGGTGTAGTGCGAAACGATAAGCGATGCAAGCACCGCGCTTGTCGCAACGGCATCGCCTATTGAATCGGAGGCGGTGGCTTTCATCGCGGCTGAATCAAACCTCTTTCCGCAGGAGCGGTTGTACAGGAACATATAGAGCTTTATGAGCACCGAAACCGAGAGAATAACTACCGAAACGAGCGAGAGCTCGGTTTTTTCGGGCGATGTGATCGCACTAATCGAGGATCCGATCAGCTCAAACCCCATAACGAATATCAGCATTGCGACGATAAGCCCCGAGATATACTCGATCCTGCCGTGCCCGAACGGGTGGTCGGGATCGGGCTTTTTGCCCGAAAGCCGAAAGCCGATCATCGTGACTATCGAGGATCCCGCATCGGATATGTTGTTGATAGCATCGGCGGTTACTGCGACAGAGCCGGTCAGCGTGCCGACGAATATTTTAAGCGCAAAAAGCAAAATATTAAGCGCGATTCCGACAGCGCCGCAAAGCACACCGTATTTCCGGCGTGTTTCGGGCAGATTTTGATCGGTTTCGTTCTTTATAAATATTTTTGCAAGAAGCTTTATCATCGTTTCACCCTGATGGCTTATTTATTCGGCAGTGTATGTGTTAAAGCAAATACGCTTTAAAAGCAGATAGTCGGTTGCGTTGATCATTTCGTTTCCGTCGATGTCAGCACGTGTGCTTTCGCTGCCCCAGACCTTGTAGGTGCCAAAGCAAATGCGCTTTAAGATAAGATAGTCGCTCGCATCCACCAAGCCGTTGGTGTTTACGTCGCCCGTTTCGTAAACGCCGATACCGTATTCGGAATCAAGCGTGGTGCCGATCTCGCCCATGCCGTCTACCGCGGTTATTCCGCCGGTGTACAAAGCACCGTCGGGGTTGGTCTCGGCATCGTAGGCAACTCGAAATTCGCCGCCTAAAACAAATATTTCGTCGGCATATACACCGCACGTGCTGCCGTATGCATAAAGATCGCCGCCGTTTATGGTGACGGTAGACAAAATCGTTTCCATATCGGAGTATTCGGAGTATACGGAAATTGCTATGTAATCGGTCATGGCATAAAGTGCACCGCGGTTAACGGTTATGTCGGCGTTGCCGTAGCAGGCATAGACCAAAAGGTCCGACATAGCAGCGGTCTCGCCGCCGTTTACCTCGAGATACGCATCGTATTCACTGTATATCGATATCGAGTTTTCATTGGTCTCAAATGCAAGCAGACCGTCGTTGATAACTACCTTCGCGTAGCAGTTTTCGGCTGTGCAATCAACCGCCATGCCGACAGTGCCGAGCGCGTAAACAATACCGCCGTTGCAGGTAAGTGTAACGTTTTTCTCGAGACTGTAAACGTAAAAGCCATAGTAGCCGTTGAGCTGAATTCCGCTTTCGTCATCGCCGTCAATAGCGAGGTTGCCGTAAACGGTAATACAGTCGCCGTCCGATGCGGTGTTTTCGAGATAGCTTATACCCTCGAACACGATCTCAAGATCGCTCGGGGAGTAAAGGCAGGAGGCATATTGATCGGAGCTGTCGTGCGAATAGGTGTAAAGATATCCCTCGCCCGCGTATTCGTAGCTGTTGAGCGTAAGAACGCCGTCCTTGTAGTATGCATATCCGCTCTCGGCGGGCTGTGTCTTGACGGTTGCGGTCGCACCGTTTGCGAGATAATCGCCGTCGGTCATGGCAACGCCGCCGACGTAGATAACGGTGTCATCTGCCGATACCGAGAAAGGCACCGAAACACAGAGCATAACCGTGACAAGAAGAAAAACCAATAATTTTTTCATAAGTGTACCTCTTTTTTTATTACCGCGATGCAGGCGCGGCAGATTTGTTGTGTCCTCTCCGCGAGGGTTGGAGAAATGTATGTTATTGCGGATTTGGGACAAATATAAATTAACGTGTTTGTAGGGAAGGGGTTTATTCCCTTCCGCCCATATCGTATTTGTATTACCTGAACATAATTGTAAAACAAAACAATTTGGAACGTAAAAACTCACAAAAACCGGAAATCGCATTTTCGATTTTTATATCTATGATGTCCGCGTGTTTGATAGGGTTCCCGAAAATCGCAAAATTTTATTCGAAAGTTTTGGCGACCTCCAAGCAAAGCTTTATCATCTCGTTAAAGCCGGTCTGGCGCTCCTCGGTAGAGAGCTCCTCTTTTGTAAACATATGGTTGCTTACCGTGCAAACGCAAAGTGCCTTTGCGTGCGCCTTTGCGGCGATCATATAGAGCGCGGCCGCCTCCATCTCAACGCCGAGAATACCCATTTCCTTCCACTGTGCGTTGACCTCCTCGGGTGCATAGAACACGTCGGTGGAATAGATGTTGCCTATACGAGTGTTAATGCCGAGCTCATGCGCCTTTTCGTCGGCGGTTTTAAGAAGCTCGTAATCGGCAATGGGTGCAAACGTGCCGGGGAGCTTGTATTGCCATGCAAAGTTGCTGTCGTGGCAAACGCCCTGTGCGATAATGATATCGCGCACGTTAACGCCGTCGCCTATACCGCCTGCCGAGCCGGCGCGGATGATGCGCTTTACGCCGTAGTGGTTGTAAAGCTCGTAGGCATAAATACCGATAGAAGCCATACCCATGCCGTGTCCCATAACCGAAACACGCTTGCCGTTGTAATAGCCGGTGTAGCCGAGCATGCCGCGTACCTCGTTAAAGCAAAAAGCATCGGTGAGATAGGTCTCGGCGATGTATTTGATGCGCAGAGGATCGCCGCACATAATAACAGTCTCGGCAATGTCGCCGATCTTTGCGGAATTGTGGGGAGTAGACATATAAAAACCTCCGAGATTTTGATCGAAACAAATATATTAAAAATTCTAAAAACCGTTTGTAATGGATGCAGAATGAAAAATCAACATCCGAAGCTGTAGAAATCTACTGCGAGCGATGGGGATTTTTTATAGCGATAGCGTTCTGCGCCATTACGGGCGGTTTTTTTAATTAATGTTGCCAAGCGCTCAAATACTTCTTCTGATTTTCGGTAAGGGTGTCTATCTTACAGCCCCAGAAGGCGAGCTTACGGCGAGCGACCTCCTCATCGACCTCGCGGGGAACGCTTATAAGCTTTTCTTTGATATTACCCTTGTTGGTAACAAGGTGGAGCGCCGAAAGCGCCTGAATAGCAAACGACATATCCATAATTTCGGCAGGGTGTCCGTCACCCGCGCAGATATTAACAAGACGTCCCTCAGCAATAACGTAAACGGTGTTGCCGTTGGGGAGCTTGTAGCCGATAATGTTGTTGCGTGCCTCAAAGGTATCGACAGCGTATTCGCGGAGCGCCTTCATATCGACCTCAACGTCAAAGTGGCCCGCGTTTGTAAGAATAGCGCCGTCCTTAAGAAGCGGGAAGTGCTTTGTGGTGATTATTTCGCAATCGCCGGTAACGGTGCAGAAGAAATCACCGACCTGTGCGGCTTCTTCCATAGGCATAACGTCAAAGCCGTCCATAACCGCCTCCATCGCGCGGATAGGATCAACCTCGGTAACGATAACCGATGCGCCCAAGCCCTTTGCGCGCATAGCAACGCCCTTGCCGCACCAGCCGTAGCCGGCAACGACCGCCTTTTTGCCTGCGACAATAAGGTTTGTGGTGCGGTTGATGCCGTCCCAAACCGATTGTCCCGTGCCGTAGCGGTTGTCAAAAAGATGCTTGCAGTCTGCATCGTTAACAAGCACCATCGGGAACTCAAGAATACCCTCGCGCGCCATTGCCTGCAGGCGTATTATGCCCGTGGTGGTCTCCTCGCATCCGCCGATAACGTCTTTTAAAAGCTCGCGGTACTTGGTGTGGATAAGGTTTACAAGATCGCCGCCGTCATCGATGATGATGTTCGGTCTGCCCTCCTCGATAACGCGGGAGGTGTGCATCTCGTATTCCTCGTCGGTACAGCCGTGCCATGCATAAACGTTAAGTCCGCCGTGAACCAGCGCCGCCGCAACGTCGTCCTGCGTGGACAGCGGATTGGAGCCGGTGATATACATTTCTGCGCCGCCCGATGCGAGCACACGGCAAAGATATGCCGTTTTTGCCTCGAGATGCACCGAAAGTGCGATCCTCATGCCTGCAAACGGCTTGGTTTTAATAAACTCCTCCTCGATTCCGCGAAGAAGATCCATATTGCTTTTTACCCATTGGATTTTGGTTTCGCCGCTTTCCCAAAGCGAAATATCCTTGATATCGTAAGACATATCCGTATATACTCCTTATAATCTGTCGGTTTCCTCGACGATTTTATTCACGTTGTAATATAGCTCCTCCTCGTCGATGGTAAGAAGCTGCTTGTTCTTCATAACCACCTTGCCGTCGAGGATAAGCGTGTCGGTCTCGCTGCCGTCGCAGCAATAGCAGATAGCCGCATAGTAGTTGCGAAGCGGAACCATCTGCGGCACATTGGTGTCGAGCAACGCGATATCGGCAATAAAGCCCTCCTCTATCTTGCCCAGATTATCAAATCCGAGCGCGCTTGCACCGTTTACGGTTGCAAAATCGAGCGCCTTTTTTGCGGGTATCGCCGTTGAATCGTAGTTTGTGCCCTTGTGGAGCAGAGTCATATAATTAAGCTCCGCAAACATATTGAGCGAGTTGTTGGATGCCGCCGAGTCGGTACCGATACAGACGTTAACGCCCGCCTTGTCAAGCTGATATATCGGCGCGATGCCGTTGCCGAGCTTTAAATTGCTTTTGGGGTTGGATGCGACAGAAACGTTGTATTTTGCCAAAAGCTCGATATCGTGCTCGGTAAGCTGAACACAGTGTGCCGCAAGGGTTTTGTTCTCTAAAAGACCGAGCGAGGCAACGTATTCGGTGGGGGTACAGCCGTTGTCACGCATACAGTCGGCAAACTCCGCCTTGCTCTCGGATAGGTGTATGTTAAGCCCCAATCCCAATCGCTGTGCCTCCGACGAGCATTTTAACAAAAACTCTCTGTCGCAGGTGTAGATAGCGTGGGGCGCGAGCATAAACTTTATATTGCCGTAGCTTTTAAACTCCTCTATCTCGGCATATTGCTCGTCAAGACGTCTCTGACCGCCGTCGCTTCCGGTAAGACCTCTGCTGACGACCGCCTTCATGCCCGATTTTATTGCCGCTCTTGCCGATGCGCCGGGGAAGAGATGCATATCGCAAAAGGTACCGCATCCGCGCTTTATCATCTCGGCACAGGCAAGAAGCGAGCCCCAATACGCCTGCTCGTTGTTAAGCTTTTCCTCTCTCGGCATAACCCCCTCGAAAAGCCATTGCATAAAGGGAAGATCGTCCGCCGCGTTGCGAAGCACCGACATATATGCGTGGGTGTGCGAGTTTACAAACGCGGGCATTGCAAGCCGTCCGTTGCCGTCGATAGTTTCGTCGGGGACAAATCTTTCGGGCGCGTTGCCGACGTGCGTTATAATTCCGTCCGAGATGCAGATGCTTTTTTTAACAACGGCATCGTTTTCGGGCAGAAGCACGTTTTTTATAAGAAGATTCATATAAAAACCTCCGAAATGTATTTTGAAATTAAACAAAAAATAATCTCGATATGATTACATTTTATATTATACAATGGAAATTACCGAAAATCAAGAAAAATGGTTGATATTATGAACTTTTGGTGATATAATTATAATCTCGAATATTATCCTGTTTGAAATAAGGTGAAGGAATATGTTTAAAATAGTATCCAAAGAGGCGCTTAACCCGACCGTTTCCCGAATGGTCGTTTATGCCCCTGCAATAGCGAAAAAGGCACAACCCGGTCAGTTTATCATCCTCCGTGTCGATGCCGAGGGCGAGAGGATTCCTCTCACCATTGCCGATTACGATGCCGAAAAGGGCACAGTTACCATTATTTATCAGATAGTCGGCGGCACGACAAAGGCGCTTGGTGCCAAAAAAGAGGGCGAGTATATCGAGGATTTTGTAGGTCCGCTCGGAAAGCCCACCGAGACCGAGGGTATCAAAAAGGTTGCCGTTATCGGCGGCGGTGTCGGCTGTGCTATCGCGCTCCCCGTTGCGAAAAAGCTTCACGAGCTCGGCGCAGAGGTCCATTCGGTCGTCGGATTCAGAAATAAGGATCTGCTTATTTTGGAAAACGAGTTTAAGGCGTGCAGCGATAAGTATATCGTTATGACCGACGACGGCTCTGTCGGCGAAAAGGGACTTGTTACCGACGCTTTGAGAAAGCTTATCGAAAGCGGCGAGAAATACGATGAGGTCATCGCCATCGGTCCGCTTATAATGATGAAGTTCGTTTGCAAGCTCACCAAGGAGTTTGGTATAAAGACCACCGTCAGCATGAACCCGATCATGATCGACGGTACCGGTATGTGCGGCGGATGCCGTCTTACCGTCGGCGGCAAGGTTAAGTTTGCCTGTGTTGACGGTCCCGATTTCGACGGACACGAGGTCGATTTCGACGAGGCGATGGACCGCGGCTCGATGTACCGCGATTTCGAGCGCCATTCCTATGAAGAAACCTGTAATCTTTTAAATAAAGCTGCGGAATAAGGGGGAAAGAACGATGCCTAATATGTCTTTAAAAAAGAATCCCATGCCTCATCAGGACCCCAAGGTTCGCGCACGCAATTTCGATGAGGTCGCGCTCGGCTATACAGAGGAGCAGGCGATCGACGAGGCAAAGCGTTGCCTTAACTGCAAAAACCGTCCCTGTGTTTCGGGTTGTCCCGTAAATATCGCAATACCCGAGTTTATTGCCCGCGTTGCAGAGGGCGATTTCGAGGGGGCTTACGAGGTCATCACCCGTCAGAGCTCGCTTCCCGCGGTTTGCGGACGTGTCTGCCCGCAGGAGACTCAGTGCGAGAGCAAATGTGTTCGCGGTATCAAGGGCGAGCCGGTTGCTATCGGACGTCTTGAGAGATTTGTAGCCGACTACCATAATAAAAATTGCAACACCCTTCCCGATGCACCTGCATCCAACGGACACAGGGTTGCCGTTATCGGCTCGGGCCCCTCGGGCTTGGCTTGCGCGGGCGATCTTGCAAAGAAGGGATACAAGGTCACGGTTTTCGAGGCGCTTCACGTTGCGGGCGGCGTGCTTGTTTACGGTATTCCCGAGTTCCGTCTCCCCAAGGCGATCGTTGCCAAGGAGATCGAAACTCTTAAGGCACTCGGCGTAGAGGTCCGCACCAACACCGTCGTCGGCAAGACCGTTTCGGTTGACGAGCTGATGAAGGAGGAGGGCTTTGAGGCGGTATTTATCGGCTCGGGCGCGGGACTTCCCAGATTTATGGGTATCGAGGGCGAGAACCTTAAGGGCGTTTACTCGGCTAACGAGTTCCTGACAAGAATCAACCTTATGAAAGCATACCGCGAGGACAGCAAAACGCCTATCTTCCGTGCAAAGAAGGTCGCAGTCTGCGGCGGCGGCAACGTTGCCATGGATGCGGCAAGAAGTGCGCTCCGCTTGGGTGCCGACGAGGTTTATATAGTTTACCGCCGCGGCGAGAGCGAGCTCCCCGCACGTGCGGAGGAGGTCGAACACGCAAAGGAGGAGGGGGTTATCTTTAAGCTCCTCACCAACCCGACCAAGATATTAAAGGGCGAAAACGGATTTGTCGGCGGCATGGAATGTGTAGAGATGACACTCGGCGAGCCCGATGCATCCGGCAGAAGAAGACCTGTTGTCAAAGAGGGCAGTGAGTTTGTTCTCGACGTTGATTGTGTTATTATGGCAATAGGCACCTCGCCCAATCCGCTTATAAAATCCACCACCGACGGTCTTGCGACAGAAAAATGGGGCGGCATCATCGCCGATGAGACCGGCCTTACCTCCCGCGAGAACGTATATGCGGGCGGCGATGCCGTAACCGGCGCCGCAACCGTTATTCTCGCAATGGGCGCGGGCAAGACTGCCGCCGATGCGATAGACAAGAAATTAAGTAAATAAACGGCATAAAAATATCACCGCAAACCGATAATGGCTTGCGGTGATTTTTTGTTTTGTTAAATATCAGTAAAGCTCAACGCCGAGCATGGCGCAAAGCTCCTCGGGAGATGCGTAGTAGCCGACATTTTTGATATATTTGCAGGGAACGCCGTCGCCGTACTCGCTCGTGACCTGAAACAGCATACTGTCGCCGCTTATCTCCATAACGTGTCCGGTAAGATACATCGGTGAAAAGCTTTCGATATCGTCGTGGGTGTAGCAAAGCGATATCGTGGTTCCGTTGTCGTCACAGCTGTAATTGCCGTAGGTTGCGGGGAATCCCATCGGAGCCGGCTGCCAGCCGATATCTCCGCTTCCGAAAAGCTCGGGATAATCTGCCGAATTCATATATTCGGAGTCATAAAGCTCCAGTGTGCCGTCGGCATTGAAAACAAACGTCGTTACATAAAGCGTTTCGCCCTCGAGATATGCGGTGGTCCATCTGCCGACGATCATCTCGGAAAGGGTGTTTGTGCTGTCGGGGGTGCTGTTAACGTCGGGTTGGTTGGGTTCGGAGCTCTCGGGCGAGTTATTAAGCTCGTCATCCGTGCTCTGAATCGGATCGAACGAGATGCTTACCGTCTGCTTGCAGACATCGTAGGTCCAATTTGACATCTGTGTCATCGTCATCGTATTTCCGTCGGTGCTTATCGCAACGGAGGAGGCAATTTCGCCCACCTTGCCGTTGTAAACAATAACGTGAATACGGGTAGAGCTGAGATTCTTTTCTGCAATAAAATCGCAGGGGATGGATATGATTTTCTCGCCCGCATAGATCGCAGGGCTTATCGGCTTGCAATAGCCGTTTTCGTCCAAATAATCCTCGGAAACGAGGTACGCGCAGAAATTGCATGTGCCGTTGACCGTGGAATCGGCAGAAATGCCGAAGTTGATAAACAAGGTCTTTGTTTCTCGGTCATAATAAGCCGGATCGCTGAGATAACCCCTTACGTCTATATCCGACGAGGAGTGGCTAAAGGTATAACTGTCGTAGTCGTAGGTATGATACTTGTCGCTGTCATATCTGTAAAGATCGTCGGGGTTTAGTGTGGCGTGCTGTGTTTTGCCGCTTTTTATGTACGCGGTATCGAGATTGGAGAGGGAATTAGTTACCTCGGGGGATTTATCAACTCTTGCATTGAACAAAAATCCCGTAAGTGCCGCAAAGACGATCAACAAAGCTATCAAGCCGCCGCCTATTGCGAGCACGATGGCGACAGCCGCGCCCGAGCCGCTGTCGGTTGTATTTGAGGTCTGACAGTATAGTATCGCAATATATTCGCAGAGCGCATCGTACTCGGCTCTTGCCGAAACCGCCTCGGGAATCTCGAGCTCGATTGCGACCTTAAACCAATATGCCGTTTTGGTATATGCATCGATCTTTGCTTGGATGTCTGCATCGGCTGTTGCCTTTGCCTTTTGCTCGCAGAGCAGCTTTGCCTCCCATGCCGCCTTGCTGCTTCCGCGGCGAGCCGCCTCCTCAAGCAGTGCCGGCTTTGCATCGGGATCCGAAACAAACTGCGAGTAATCGAGCATTGCGGGATGATACAGTGCATCCGATGCCGACTTCAGCAGAGCAACCGATTCGCCCTCGAAAACGCCTGTTTCACTCATTTTTGCGAGCGCGAGCGCGTATTTTGCGTAGATGTTTCCGTTATTCGCAAGCTCTGAAAGCTGTTCGTGGTTCTCGTTGCCCGTAAAGCCGCTTCTTATAGCCGCAAGCTCGGTATCGTTGGCGGCAAGGCGGATCTTTGCATAATCTGCCATGGCGCTTTCCTCGTGCGCACGGCTCTTTTTGAGTATTGCGGGAGTGCGGCAGAGCGCATCGGTGTTGCCGTACTGCCATTTCAAAAGCCGTACCGCGAAGAAAATGGAATATATACCGCAGGTGATGCCCGAAAGCAGACTGCCGATAAGACAGTGAACGAACAGCTGACCGCCGGTTCCGTTAAACACCAACGGACTGTTGCCGATAACCGTGTTTCTTGCCCGCCATTTCATAAGACGTACAGCCGCCCACGGAGTTCCGATGCCGAGAGTGACGGTGGATATAAGCCCGAAAACAAGATAATTTACAAACCAACCGCCCGCGGTGCCGGTAAATACGCTCTCTGCGGGGTTTGCATCGTCGGCATAAACGGTGTGCTTTACACGCCATTTTTCCATACCGAGACCGAACCATATCGAGTAGATACCGCAGGTAATAACGGTGAGAAACGCCCAGAGTATGTATTTTCCGAAAAGCTGACCGCCGGTTCCGGTGAACTTAAGCCGTCTGCCGTTGATAACGGTGTGCTCGACCTCCCAGCGTGTAAGCAGGCACATCGCCCACGGGAATGCGATTCCGAGCGAGAAGGTGATGATAAGCGATGCCACGATCTGCCACCCGAACCACTCGAGCGCGCTTCCGTCGAAATAAGATTCGTATCCGTCGCCGACGGATACGGCAGGAGAGGTTTGCTTTTTTGAAACAGAGATCACTACCGCAACAATAACCGCGCCGATTATTGCGCAGACAATAAGTATTGCGAGAATAAGTGCCGCAGAAGTCATTATACCGCCTCCGAAATTATTACTGATATCAGTATATCACAATTCCGCAATAATGCAATAGCTTGTTAAAAAACGGTGAACGCCAAAACAAAAAATTGATTTTTCGGCAATTAACTTTACAAAAGCAAAAAAATGTGTTATTATGACGTAAAAGCAAAAAAACGGAGGTTTTTAATATGAGATGCCCCTCTTGCGGACAACTTGAAAGTAAGGTTATCGATTCTCGTCCCTCGTCGGACGGAAGCTCTATCCGCCGCAGACGTGAATGTCTTGAATGTCAGAAACGCTTTACCACTTACGAAAATATAGAAACTTTGCCGCTTATCGTTATCAAAAAGGACCTCTCACGCGAGACGTTTGACAGAAACAAGATCTTAAACTCCATTATCCGTGCCTGTGACAAACGTCAGGTTACGCTTGCACAGATGGATGCGACGGTTACCGAGATAGAGAATTCGCTCCACAACTCGCTTCAAAACGAGGTCACGTCGGAGCGTATCGGCGAGCTCGTTATGGATAAGTTAAAGGATCTCGACGAGGTCGCGTATATCCGTTTTGCATCGGTCTACCGTCAGTTCAAGGACCTAAGCGCGTTTATGGATGAGCTCAAAAAGATGCTTGCAGAGAAATAAAGCATATAAAAAAGCACCCGTTGCGAGACTTCTGATAAGGAAGTCTCGCAGTTTTATTCGCCGAATTACATTCAGCGAGTGATATTGCTTCGCAGTTTTATTATGCTTCGCATAGTTATATTGCCTTCGGCAGTTTAGGGCGAATAAAATAACACTGAAGCCGATAGGCTTCAATAACACTATTGCTTTTGCAATAATATCACTCCGACGAAGTCGGAATACAACTTGAATAATATAAACTGTTATGATATAATGGGTTTGGGCATAGCCCAACAAAGCATTTGTGCTTACAAATGCGATGCTGGTTCTTATAATACCGTTCGATAATCACTAATTTGTTTGGAGCTTTTACTATGAAATCGAAGTGGAAAGATGTTCCCTTGTTACATAAGCTTGTAACGGTAGTATGCATTCTTGCAAGTCTTTCAGTTGTTGTTTTGGCAGTATTACAGATGTTTGATGTATGGAATCAAGCAATCAACATTTTTATGCCCTTGGTGGGGGTAACTATGCTTTGTCAAGCTTATATGCAATGGAATACAAGTCGAAAAGTTGCATATTTCAGCATGGGAACGGCAGTGCTCATTTTCATCTGTGCAATTATTGTATTTTTTGTCAAGTGACAAACACATGGTGTATGCAAATTCAATTTATAGAATAGTAATACTCCGACAGATTCTAAATTCTGTCGGAGTTTTGTCATCCTTAATGAGAAGAAACCCGTTAGGGTGCTTTTTGTTTTCTGTTCGTTTGTCTATGAGCTTGCTTCGGTATTCTCGCTTGAATTCGGCAAAGCTCCATTTGCATAGTAAACAAGACGTTCTGTGCTGATTTGTTCGATATGTCGGCAGACAGTCGGGCAGGGTGTGTTTTTTGCAAAAATATACTTTAATGGGATAATATACTATTGCATTTTGCGAAAAAAGGTAGTATAATACTTTGGATGTTCGTATATATGAATATTTGTAAAATATTTGCGTTTTTGCGAAAGAAGTGTTGAAAAATTGAAAAATCCGATCATTGTTGCCACAATATGTATCTACGTTGTTATTATGGCAGCTATAAGCTTTTTGGGAAGCAAAAAATCCAAAAACATGAGCGATTTCACCGTCGGCGGACGTAACGCAGGCGCGTGGATGTCTGCTTTTTCCTACGGAACCGCATATTTCTCGGCGGTAATGTTTATCGGCTATGCCGGCGGCACCGGCTGGCAGTACGGTATCTGGGGCGTTCTGCCCGGTATCGGAAACGCGATAATCGGCTCGCTTTTGGCATGGCTGGTTTTGGCAAAGCGCACGCGCTCGGTCACCCGTGAAAAAGGCGTAACCTCTATGCCTCAGCTTTTTGATAAGAATTTCGGCTCGCGCGGGTTAAAGCTCTTTTCCGCGATAGTTATATTTGTGTTCCTTGTGCCCTATTCGGCATCTGTGTATAAGGGACTTACCAGCGTTTGCTCGGTATTGCTCGATCTTCCCGAGATGGTTTGTATGATAATCATCGCGGCGGCAAGCGCCATCATCGTTGTTGTCGGCGGATATATCGCCGCGCTCCGCGCAGATTTTATTCAGGGCATGGTAATGCTTTTCGGTGTGATCGCGCTTGTGTTTGCCGTGCTTTGCAGTAAAGACGGCATGAGCGAGAATATGCAGAACATCGTTCAAAAGACAAAGGACCTCAATCTCTCGTCGGCACAGCATCTCGGCTTGTGGGCGACGGTGCTTATGACCTCGTTCGGCACCTGGGGCTTGCCTCAGATGATACATAAATATTACGGCATCCGTGATGACAAGGAGGTAAAACGCGGCACGGTCATTTCGACCTTGTTTGCGCTTGTTGTTGCCGGCGGCGGATATTTTATCGGCTCGCTCTCGCGCCTGTTCTACGATAATCTCGATTCGTTCCCCAACAACAGCACCGACTACCTTATCCCGAATATGCTCAAGGATGCAAATATAAGCTCTATCCTCGTGGGCATAACGCTGGTATTGCTTATCGCCGCATCGGTATCCACACTTTCGTCGATAACCCTTACCGCATCCTCCACCTTTGCTCTGGATATCGTTCAGGACAGATTTGTAAAGGACAAATCAAAGGATATGTCGGTTCTTACCAAGGTCATCTGCTTTGTGTTTGTCATTGTTTCGTTCCTTATCGCATGGCTCGGAGAGGGTACTCCCATTCTCGATATGATGAGCTATTCGTGGGGAATTATATCGGGTAGCTTTTTGGCACCCTATGCGGTTTCGCTTTATTGGAAAAAGATCACCAAGGCAGGTGCGTGGGCATCGGTTCTGGGCGGATTTATTACGGCTCTGCCTCCGTTGGTCGCAAAGCTTATCGGCTCTAACGCAAAATTGGGCGCACTTGGCGAGATACACAAGCTCGGCCCGCATTTTGCCTGTGCGGCAATGATCGTATCGTTTGTATTGCTGTTTGCGGTCAGCTTGATTACGCAGAAAAAGGCGGTAAAGGAATAGATGGAAAATAAGATTTTTAACAAAGATATGGAGTGTATGCCCCGTAAGGAATTGGAGGCATTACAGCTCGAACGGCTTAAATCGCTTGTCGATTACTGCGAAAGGAATTCCGAGTTTTATGCAAAGCGTCTGTCAAAGGCGGGCGTAACTGCAGATAAGATCAAGTGTCTTTCGGATATCGAGTATATTCCGTACACCACAAAGGACGATCTCAGAGATACCTATCCGTTCGGTATGCTTTCGGTTCCGATGGAGCAGATAGTACGTATCCACGCCTCGTCGGGTACTACCGGCAACCCCACCGTTGTTGCCTACACCAAGGAGGATCTGGATAATTGGAGTGAGCAGGTTGCGCGTCTTGCGGTCGCCGCGGGCGCAGACAAAAACACGCTTGTTCAGATCTGCTTCGGCTACGGTATGTTTACCGGCGCGCTCGGTCTGCATTACGGACTTGAGCGGATCGGAGCAACGGTTGTTCCCACCTCCTCGGGCAACACCGAAAAGCAGTTAAAGTTTATGCGCGATTTCGGTACTCAGGCGATAGTTGCAACACCGTCCTACTGTATGTATCTTGCCGAGGCGGCAAGGGGTATGGCGGACAAGTATCCTATGGAGATGTATAAGCTCAAGTACGGCATACTCGGCAGCGAGGGCTGCACCCCCGAGATGCGCACCGAGATAGAAAACCATTGGGGCAACGGGTTTTTCTGTACCGATAATTACGGTATGTCCGAGCTTAACGGCCCCGGTATGTCGGGCGAGTGTATGTACCGCGACGGTCTGCATATCAACGAGGACCATTTCCTTTGCGAGATTATCGATTCGGCAAGCGGCAATGTGCTTGACAAGGGCGAAACCGGCGAGCTCGTTGTGACCAACCTTACAAAACGCGGTCTGCCTATGCTCCGTTACAGAACAAAGGATATCACCAACATAAATTACGATGCCTGCAAGTGCGGAAGAACGAGCGCAAGAATGCACAAGATCATCGGCAGAAGCGACGATATGATAAAGGTTCGCGGCGTAAACGTGTTTCCGTCGCAGGTCGAGAGCGCGCTTATCGGCATGACCGAGATCAGCCCGAACTATCTGCTCGTGCTTCGCAGAGAGGGCTATTCCGATTCTATGGAGGTTCGCGTAGAGCTTATCGACGGCGGTCTGCTTGACCGTTACGGCGAGCTTGTTGCACTTCAGAAGCGTATTCACGATAATATCAAGAACATCCTCGGCATAGAAATAAAGGTAACGCTTGTCGAGCCCAACTCGATAGAGCGCTTTACCGGCAAAGCAAAGAGAGTTCTTGATCTGCGTAACGAACAAAAATAAACGAGGAAGATATATATGGAAAAGAAACTTCTTTTGGGTAACGAGGCGGTTGCACAGGGCTTGTATGAGGCAGGCGTGCGCGTTGTTTCGTCCTATCCCGGTACCCCGAGCACCGAGATCACCGAGGCAGTCAGCAAATACGATGAAATATATTCCGAGTGGGCGCCCAACGAAAAGGTGGCGTTTGAGGTTGCTATCGGCGCATCCTTCGGCGGCGCAAGATCGTTCTGTGCGATGAAGCACGTCGGCTTGAACGTCGCGGCGGACCCGCTTTATACCGCATCATATATCGGCGTAAACGGCGGCATGGTATGCGCCGTTGCCGACGATCCCGGTATGCACTCCTCGCAGAACGAGCAGGACTCGCGCCGTCACGCTATTGCGGCAAAGGTTCCTATGCTCGAGCCGTCGGACAGTCAGGAGGCGCTTGATTTTACAAAGATCGCATACGATCTTTCCGAGCGATTTGACACTCCTTTTCTTCTCCGTCTTTCTACAAGAATCTCTCACTCGCGCTCGCTCGTCAGCGTTTCCGACAGGAAAGAAACCGAGCTTAAGGAATACAAGCGCAACGTTATGAAAAACGTTATGATGCCGGCTATGGCGCGCAAGGCACACGCAAAGGTCGAGGCAAGAAACGATGCTTTGACCGAGTGGGCGGATACCGAGGCGTTTGAGCTCGGCGTTAACAAGGAGGAGCTGTTTTCCGACGAGATCGGTATTATCGCGGCGGGCAGCACCTACGTTTATGCAAGAGAAGCATTGGGCGAAAAGGCAAGCTATTTAAAGCTCGGTATCGTTAATCCGCTTCCGAAAAAAGCGATCTGCGATTTCGCAAAAAAGGTCAAAAAGCTCTACGTTATCGAGGAGCTTGACGACGTTATCGAAACACATTGCATAAAATTGGGTGTTAAGGTTATCGGCAGAGAGGTATTTTCGCCCTTGGGAGAATACAACCAATCGATCATCGAAAAGGCGATCCTCGGCACCGATAAGGAGTTTGTTGCGGTCGATTGCGATATACCCGCACGTCCTCCCGTGCTTTGTGCCGGCTGCCCTCACAGAGGACTTTATTACGCGCTCAAGGGACTTGATCTTTACGTAAGCGGCGATATCGGCTGCTATACGCTCGGCGCACAGGCACCGCTTTCGATGATGGACACCTGTGTTTGTATGGGTGCATCGGTTTCCGCGCTTCACGGCTACAACACCGCTCGCGGAAGCGAATCGGCAAAGAAAGCTATTGCGGTCATCGGTGACTCGACGTTTATTCACTCGGGCATTACCGGACTTATAGATATTGTTTATAACAAGGGTATTTCCACCGTTATCGTGCTCGATAACTCGATCACCGGCATGACGGGACATCAGAACAACCCCTTGAACGGCAAGACGATCAAGGGCGATCCCACAACTGCCGTAAACCTCGAGGCGCTTGCAAAGGCGATCGGAATCAACCGCATTTGCGTGGTAGATCCGTTTGATATCAAGGGCACCAAGGCGGCGGTAGAGGCGGAACTGGCATCCGACGAGCCCTCGCTCGTTATTTCAAGACGTCCCTGCGCGCTGTTAAAGAGCGTTAAGCACCCCAAGCCGCTGTTTGTTGACAGCGACAAATGTGTCGGCTGTAAGATGTGCTTAAAGGTCGGTTGCCCTGCAATTTCGCAAAAGAAGCAGGATAACGGAAAGTTCAAGGCCGTTATCGATGCAAATCAGTGCCTCGGCTGCGGTGTTTGTGTAGACACCTGCCGCTTGGGCGCAATAAAAACCCCCGAGAATAACTAAAAGGAGGCAAAAGGGATGAATTCTATAAATATTCTTATCGTCGGTGTCGGCGGACAGGGAACTCTGCTTGCCTCTAAGCTTATGGGCAAAATATTTATCGATTCGGGGTTGGACGTTAAGGTCAGCGAGGTTCACGGTATGAGCCAGCGCGGCGGCAGCGTTGTAACCTACGTGCGTGCGGGCGAAAAGGTATTTTCTCCCGTTATCGACATGGGCGAGGCGGATATGATAATCTCCTTCGAGGCGCTTGAGAGCGCGCGTTGGCTGCCCTATCTTAAAAAGGGCGGCGTGGTCATCTCCAACACCGCGCAGATCGATCCGATGCCTGTTATTATGGGCAACGCCGAGTATCCCGAAAACGTGCTCGGACGTATAACCGATGCGGGTGTCAAGGTGGTTTCGGCGGATGCGCTTTCGCTTGCAGAGCAGGCGGGCAGTGCAAAGGCGGTAAATATAGTGCTTTTGGGTATTGCCGCAAAGCAGTTGGGTATAGATAAAGAGGAATGTCTGTCGGCTATCCGCGCAACCGTTCCGCAAAAGACTATCGAGATCAACGAAAATGCGTTTGAGCTCGGCTACAACTGTTAATTGAGAGGGAAGATATGTATATTAAGCAGCTTTCGGTTTTTGTAGAGAACAAACCCGGCCGTCTTGCCGAGATAACCTCGATAATTGCAAGCAACGGCATAGATATCCGTGCGCTTTCGATATCCGACACTACCGATTTCGGTATTCTGCGCCTTGTTGTCGATAAGCCCTTTGAGGCGGAAAAGACCTTAAAGGAGGCGGGACTTACCGTTTCGCTTAGCGACGTTATTGCTATCGGTATTCCCGATAAAACCGGCGGCGTTGCCGAAACGCTTTCTATGGTTGCCGATAAAGAGGTAGGGGTTGAGTATATGTACTCCTTCCTTTCGCAGAACTATCAGCGCGCTTATCTTATTATGCGCGTTGCCGATACCGAAAAGGCGCTTTCTGCGCTCAAGGCACACGGTTGCGAGATCCTTGACGAGGTAGTATAATTATGAGCAAGCATACAGAGTGGGCTACCGCGCTGTCTACCGCGCGGACCGATTATGAATTTTTGAGCGAGATATATTCCTACGGCATTACCGCTATCGAGCTTTCGGTTCGCGAGTGGGAGTGCAAGAATATCGATTGGTCGGGACTGTCGGAAAATGCAAAAAAATCAGGTGTTGCGCTTTGGTCTTATCATCTGCCATTCGGCGATTTGACCGATATTTCCTCCACCTGTGAGGACAACCGCCAAAAAGCGCTTGAGTTTTTGTTCTCGTTGATTGATAAGGCGTGCGAGATCGGGATAAAAAGATTTATTATCCACCCGTCGTACGAGCCGATCGAGGATGACGAGCGTGCAGAAAAAATGGCGTGCGCAAAACGCTCTTTGGCGGCTCTTGCCGACTACGCCGATAAATACGGCGCGGTTATATGCGTTGAGGATCTGCCGAGAAGCTGTCTCGGTCACGACGTTGCCGAGATGTGCGATCTCGTTTCGGCGGACGGCAGATTGCGTATCTGCTTTGACGTTAATCACCTTTTGGAGCAGTTTGGCTGTACACACGGCGATTTTGTTTCGGCTTTGGGTGACAGGATAGTTACAGTTCATATGAGCGACTATGATTTTGTCGATGAAAAGCATTTCTTCTGCGGAAACGGCGATATCGATTGGGATGAACTTATCGGACTTTTGGAGGGTATCGGATACGACGGTCCTTTTCTTTACGAGGGCGGCTTTGCCCCCAGCCACAGAAAACCCGAAGTTCCGCACGGCACGCTTGATAAAGCGCGTGAAAGACAAATGGAGATAAGATCGTTCAGGGGAAGAAGATAAAAAGGTATTGACAATTTTTATAAAAGTGGTATATTTAATATTGTAGTGCGACGATAACAGAACAAGCTTGCCGTTATACGCCCTTGCAGAGAGCTCGCGCCGTTGGCTGAAAGCGCGACAGGAAACGGAACGACAGGTACCGCCTGTTTAGCACGAAAACAGCATAAAAAAGCTAAAAGTACGGGTGGAACCGTGCAAAATTCGTTGTGAATTTGCACCCCGACAGTTAATAACTGTCGGGGCTTTGTTTTTTTGATTAAAATTACGCCCACGCGGTGAGGTTATTATGTGTGATCTCTATCGCGGGAAAGGAAACAATATGAAGATAATTATCAACGGAAACGAATTCAACGCAGAAAATGCTTCTACCGTTTACGAGGCGGCTAAGGAAGCCGAGCTTATCTCGCGCGCTGTTATTGCGGCAAAGGTAAACGGCGGCGTTTGCGCTTTGAGCACCGCGATCAACGAGGGTGACGAGATAGAGCTCCTTACCTTTGAGCAGGCAGAGGGCAAGCAGGTGTTTCGTCACACCGCGGCGCATATTCTCGCACAGGCGGTAAAGCGCCTTTTCCCCGAAACCAAGCTCACTATCGGTCCCGCGGTCGAAAACGGATTTTACTACGATTTTGACAGCGAAACACCCTTTTCTCCCGACGTTTTGAAAAAGCTCGAGGACGAGATGAAAAAGATCGTCAAGGAGAATCTGCTTATCGAGCGGTTTGAGCTTCCTCGCGCAGAGGCGATCGCGCTTATGGAGGAAAAGGGCGAGCCGTATAAGGTTCAGCTTATCAACGAGCTTCCCGAGGATGCTGTTATCAGCTTCTACCGCCAGGGCGAGTTTGTTGACCTTTGTGCAGGTCCCCACCTTTTCTCGACCGGCGCGGTTAAGGCGATCAAGCTTATGCAGTGCACCGGCGCATATTGGAAGGGCGATCAGAACAACAAGCAGCTTCAGCGTGTTTACGGCGCGGCATATCCGAGCAAGGACGAATTGAACCAATACATCACCCAGCTCGAAGAAGCGCGCAAGCGCGACCACAACAAGATCGGCAGAGAGCTTGAGTATTTTACCACGGTTGACGTTATCGGTCAGGGCTTGCCGATACTTATGCCCAAGGGTGCAAGAGTTATTCAGCTTATGCAGAGATGGATAGAGGACGTTGAGCAAAGCAGAGGTTATTTGCTTACAAAAACTCCGCTTATGGCAAAGCGCGATCTTTATAAGATCTCGGGGCACTGGGATCATTACCGCGACGGTATGTTTATAATGGGCGATGCAGACGATGAGACAAAGGAATGCTTTGCGCTCCGTCCCATGACCTGCCCGTTTCAATATCAGGTATTTCTCAACAAGCGCCGCTCCTACCGCGATCTCCCCATGCGCTTGGGCGAAACCAGCACGCTTTTCCGTAACGAAGACAGCGGCGAGATGCACGGTCTTATCCGTGTTCGTCAGTTCACTATTTCCGAGGGGCACCTTGTTCTCCGCCCCGATCAGTTGGAGGAGGAATTCAAGGGCTGTGTCGAGCTCGCTCAGTACTGTCTGGAGACACTCGGTCTTTGGGAGGACTGCACGTTTAGATTCTCGCAGTGGGATCCCAACCGCACCGACAAATACGAGGGCACTCCCGAGCAATGGAACGAGGCGCAGGAGATCATGGGCAGAATGCTCGATAACCTCGGCATAAATTACGAGATCGGTATCGACGAGGCAGCATTCTACGGACCTAAGCTCGATATCCAGTGTAAAAACGTATTCGGCAAGGAGGATACTATCGTTACTATTCAGATCGATATGCTCCTTGCAAAGAAATTCGGTATGGAATACGTTGACAGCGAAAACAAGCTTGTCAACCCCTATATCATTCACCGCACCAGCATGGGCTGCTACGAGAGAACTCTCGCGCTCCTGCTTGAGAAATATGCAGGCGCATTACCGATGTGGCTCTCGCCCACTCAGGTTACCGTTATTCCCGTCAACGCCGATATGAACGGCTACGCCGCAGAGGTTGCAAAGGCAATGACTGCAGGCGGCATCCGTGTCCGTCTTGACGACCGTAACGAGACCATGGGCAAGCGTATCCGCGAGGCACAGATGGAAAAGGTGCCCTATATGGTCATCGTCGGTGCAAAGGAGCAGGCAGAGGGAACCGCATCTGTCCGTACCCGCAAGGGCGAAGACCTCGGCTCGATGGCTATCAACGATATGCTCGCTAAGTTTGTAACCGAGATTGCTACAAAAGCGAGATAATAAGAAACGATTTTTACAAAGAACCCTTTTTATAAAAAGGGTTCTTTGACTCCCAAAAATTTTTAATAAAAAAACAACTACCCGAAGAAAGGTTAAAACTCTTTTTCGGGTAGTTTTGTCTTATTTCGTTACAAGTAAGGTATAACTCATTTTTGTGCGGATTTGCGTTTGTTTTTCAGAAATATGATTCCTTTTGTGATGTATGCAAAAATCACAGAAAAAACAACAGCTATGCCTCCGATCATACCTATGGGAACATCTAAAATCAAAGTGGAAAATAATGCAAACAAGTATTGGGACACGTAGTATATTACACTTGGTAATAAAATTTCACGAGTGAGCAAATACGAAACCACTCCATAAATCATCGCAAAAACCGGAGCGATAAATAAAAATGTAATTGCCGAAACAGGACCAAGATTTCCGGAATGACGATCGTCCAACAGAAAATATATCGTACACAAAACAAAGAATATACATAAAATCAAAACAAGAATAGCGCATTTTTTACGTTTTTCAGTTTGAAATAATTTCATATTTGACATATAGGCAACTCCTTATTAAGTATGTGTGTCAGCTGTTTATATATTATAACATAATGTCCATCGATTTTCAACCTCACACAAAATCATCGCGATACATACAAAAATCCCCATCGATCGCTCGGTGGGGATTCGTTTGTTTTATTACACCAACTGCTTTGCGTACGCGGCGGCGCCGAAAGAGGGTGCGCGCTCGTTGGTTATAAGAGTGACTTTTTCGGAGATCTTGTTTCGAAGCAGATTTATCGAGATGCTTGATTTAAAAATTCCGCCCGCAAGAGCTGCCGAATAACAGGAATCGAAATATTTTGCCGCGCAATTTATCAATTCGGCAATATAATTCATATTATCGTCGATAATGGCAAGCGCCGCCGTGTCGCCTCTTTCACACGCCGAAAAGACGACCGGCGCGAGGGAGGCGATCTCGTTCTTTGACATCGACAGAAATTTATCGAGATATCCGACAAAATCGTCACTGCCGATGCGTTCGGAAAGCAATTCCTCCATAACGCCCGCTTTTGCTCTGCCGTCTGCCGTTTTCAGCGCGTGTGCGACACACGCTTTGCCTATCTCGCAGCCGTTGCCCAAAAGGTCAAAGCCGCCGTAACCGCCGATACGGTGTATGGCGTTTCCGCGTTTTACAAAGCAGCTTGAGCCGGTCCCGCAGATGATGCTCACTCCGTCGCTGTCGGGAAACGCGCCGTAAAGCACGTTGATACCGTCGTGCGAGGCATCGGTGCTTGCGTTCGGGAGTAATTCTTTCAGGAGCGATGCAACCGTTTTTGTGTGGTTACTGCTCGTCAACCCCGCGATCCCCGCAAAAGCGGCTTTTATATCGCGCCTGTCGATATTTCCATCGGTGAGCAGGGCATTGATATTCTCGGTAATAAGCTCGCAAAGCGCGTCTATGCCGATATCAAACGGGTTCGATCTCGGGGCAACGCGCCGACAGACCGTGTTATATTGAAAATCGCAGAGGAGGAAGTCGGTCTTACTTCCTCCTCCGTCTATGCCGACGATATAATCAGCCATTATTTTTGGTTCTTTTCAAGAAGCTCTTTGATATCGTTAAGGGTTGCGAGCGTCTTTTCCTCAACGGTGGGCTCTGCGGGTGCGGCCTCCTCTGCAACCTCTTCTTCCTTCTTCTTCATAGCTTCCATCTTGGTGCGCATACCGACAAACACCTTGATAACGAGGAACATACAGAGAGCAACTACAAGGAAGTCAACTATGTACATAATAAACTGGCCGTACTTGATAGCAACCTCGGCTACTGCGGCAACGGCACCGTCCTCACTTGCGGGAACCGCCTCGGTGATAACGTACTTCATATCAGCCATCGATTTGGTGTTGCAGAGCGCGCTGACAGCGGGCATGATGATATCTGCAACGAGCGAGGACACGATCTTACCGAACGCACCGCCGATGATAACGCCGACAGCCATATCGAGTATGTTGCCCTTGGTGATGAACTCCTTAAATTCGGATACTAATTTTACCTTTTTCATTTGTTTTCTCCTTGATTTGACATTTTTTGTGCGTGTCTGTGATTACAGACACAAAAGCTTGATCAAAGCGCGCCGTTAAGCTTTGCGAGAAGCTCGTCGGCGTTCTGACCGTGTGCCGAGCAGGCATCGGCTATGCTCTCGCCGCGTGACATGGGACAGCCGAGACAATGCATACCGATCTCAAGAAAATACTTTGCCAGCTCGGGATGTGCATCAAGCACGTCTCCTACGAGCATATCCTTGGTGATAGCAGTCATAAAAAGTTGCTCCTTTCGTTGTAGTAATTTTATATTTTTTTATTCTTCGTCATCGTCTTCTTCGGTTTCGTCATCCTCAACGCAGTCATCGGTTTCGTTTTCAACGTCGTAGATCTCGGAGGCGGTGCGCACCGTATCCGATTCGTTTTCCTGCTCGGGCTCCTCCTCGGGCTCGGTGCCCGGCTTTTTGGAGGCGGGGGAGAGGAAGAAGCGTCCGATCTGCGATACGATAAAGTATGCAACGCTAAGCACGAGCGCGATTATAACCGAGGATGCCTCGGGGATGCCGTATCCGAACGCGGTGTGTCCGAACGTTGTGCAGAGAAGCATAGCGATCAACAGCAGAACAACGATTCCGCAGAGATAGAGCAATCGGTTGCCGAAGCGCTTGGAGGCAAATATACCTCCGTGTCCCGCAATAGAGCCGGCATACAGGAACAGCGTAACGGTAAGCGCGAGCATCGTGCTTGTGGGGCTTTGTGTCGCCACCGCGCACATAAACAGCATTATACCGCCGCCGATGCCGAACATAAGCGGATACATAAAATCGTTTAGGTTCGGTTTTCCGTGTGTGAACGGATAGGTATCGCGGAGATTTTTGGGGTTGCGCGGCTCGAATGCGAGCGCAAACGCAAACAGCAGGTTAAAAATTATACCGCCGAAAAGCACGTCTTGCGTGCGGAATGCGGGCACCTGATTGTAGCACAGCGCAAATATCGATGCAACAAGCATCATTATCGCGCCCGCAGGGAGATAGCTTACAACCGAGTAGATCCTTCGGCATATCGTTTTTGCGTTAAGTATTCCGTCGGTGATAAGGTTTATGCCGCTGCCGAGCATCATAACGTCGCTCGACATACGCAGGGTATCGCACGCGGTATCGGGAACTATAGAAACGTCTGCCTCGCTCATTGTGGGCAGCTCGTTTATACGCTCGGCGGTGACCGCCGTAACACGTCCGCCTTCGCGCCTGAGATGAACTATATCCTGCCACTCTCTGTCATCGACGTTTAAGAACAGACGGTAAAAGGGCGCGTTTGCGATAAGCAGCCCGCGTGAGCAGGAGCGCAACTGCTCGGCTGTGATTATCTGTGATTCGTCGGTGATAATGCCCGCGCTTCTTGCAGAGTTGAGCGCGGTATAATATGCATCGTTGGAGTTGAGCACGGTTTCGATCCCCGCCGCATCACAGCGGTAGACCGCCTCGGCAATACCCGCATCGAGCGAACTTGCAAACGAAACGAAGCCCTTAAATATCAATCTGTGCTCGGCTTCGATATCCCTAAGCGTTTCCGCCTCGGTCTCGCCGACCGCGACAGCCACCAAAAAGCTCGACGTCCTTGCCGCATCCTCGGCGGCGGAGAGTATCTTTTTGCGTGTGAAATCGCTTAGCTTGTAGTCGCTTCCGTCAAGCGTATAGCCGACACACCGCGATAAGATATTCTCGGGAGAGCCGCGCACTATAACGGTATTTTTGCCGTTTTTCAGCACCAGCATACGTGAAATATCGCCCGACAGCGCATACTCGGCATCCATACGGATATATTCGTCGCGTATCATGCCTATCGGCTTGTTCCATTCGCCGAAATAGTCTACGATCGCGTTATCAAGCGGATTTCCGATATATTCGGGCAGTCCGCGTGTTTTTTTCTTTTCCGCGGCGGTGACCTTGCGCGCATCCGAGCAGACGAGCATTAATTTTACAAGCTCCTCCGCCGCCTCGTCGGGACGCTTTTCTCGGTCGTAATTCCTGCCCGAGAAATAAAGCCCTGTCAACGATATCCTTTTTGGAGGAAAAGCAAGGTTCTTGCCGCACATTACCGTGTTTGTCTTGGCAAGCGTGCCGATACGGCTGTAATTCTTTACCACCATACCGTCCTCTGCCATTTTCTTTGCACCGAACGCGAGCGACGATGAGCAAAGCGACACCATACTGTCGCAAAGCGAGCTCGCACCGACCGCTATCGAAACGATAAACCAATCGGTCACGTCGGCACCCGCGCCGACACCGATAACCAAAAGCGCAAAAGCAACTATTATGGAGGCAATTGAGATATAACGGCAAAGTGCTTGCACGTATTTCATTATTTCGGGGACATGCTCGTCGCTGCCTGCACGCATACGGCGAAGCAGAGTATCCTTTCCGATACGGCAAACGATCGCGCTCGCGTGGCCCGATGTGACGATACTTCCGGCATACACCATATTGTCGCATATCGGCTCGTTTCCGTCCCGCGAGAGATAACGGCTGTCCTTGCGCACGCTTGCGCTGTCTCCGCTGACGTGCGATTCGAGAACCGATAAGCTTATATCATCGATAAGACGGCAATCGGCAGGGACCATCATCCCCTCCTCAAGCATTATAACGTCGCCCGGAACCAGCAGACGTGAATCTATAAGCTCCTCTGTGCCGTTTCTTATTACCTTTGCCTTGAGCGACGAATACTTTTTCGGCAACCTCAGCGCGATATTCGCACGGTATTCGGCAAATGCGTTCAAAAGCATTATTGCCGTAACGGTAAACGCCAAAACGATATAGGTCGGCTCATCGGGGCGGAAAAGATACATCGCAAGCGAGGAAAGCACGAGAAACAGCCCCATAAGTCCCTTGCACTGATTTCTCAAGCTCTCGCGGAACGACAGGCGGAATTCGCCCCTTATCTCGTTCGCGCCGAACATCCTGCGCGCTTTTTTTACCTGCTTTGGCGTTTTTCCGAGTATCAGATCGCTCTCCAACGCCTCGGCAACCTCAAACGGTTGCATCTCCTCGGGCGAGAATGTGAGCGATTGCTCGTTTGCTTTGCCGGAAACGGTTTTTATTTTTAATTTTTGATTTCCGTTTTCTGCCATTTTAAACCTCTGTGGGTTTTATTTTTCGGTCGTTACTACCACTTTTCCGTCCTTCACATCGACAAACAGCTTGCTTTTGGGCGATTGATAGGAGGAAACGATCTCGGTGGCGAGAACATCCTCAACGTCGGTCTGTATAAGACGTCTTAAATTACGCGCACCGTATTTTTCGGAATAGCCCTTTTCGGAGAGATAATCTATCAGCGCATCGGTGTATTCGAGCATCATACCCTTTTCGGCAAGCACGCTCTGAAGATCGCCAAGCATAATACGGCATATCTCCACAAAATTTTCGCGTGTCAGGCGGTTGAACACCACTATCTCGTCAACACGGTTGATAAATTCGGGGCGGAGGAATGCCTCCAGCGCCTTCATAACACGTGCCTTATCGGTGCTCTGCACGCTGTCGCCGAATCCGGCTATCGAGCCCGATTCGTTACTGCCGGCGTTGGTGGTCATAATTATGACAGTGTTCTCGAAATTGACCTCTTTCCCGTGGGAATCGGTTATTCTGCCGTCGTCGAGTATCTGCAGCAGAATATTCATCACGTCGGGATGCGCCTTTTCTATCTCGTCAAACAGTACTACGGTATAGGGCTTTCTTCTTATCTTCTCGGTAAGCTGTCCCGCATCGTCATAGCCGATATATCCGGGAGGCGAGCCGATTATGCGCGATACCGAGTGCTTTTCCATAAATTCGCTCATATCAAGGCGGATAAACGCCTCGGGCGAATCGAACAGATATCCCGACAAAACCTTTACGAGCTCGGTCTTGCCGACACCCGTACTGCCCGCAAAGATAAACGATACCGGCTTTTTCTTATATGAAATACCCGCGCGCGAGCGCTTTATCGCTCTTGCAACGGCGTTGACCGCATCGTCCTGACCGATGATGCGCTTTTTTACCTCGCATTCGAGCCGCTCTATCTTAACAAATTCGTTTTCGCTTATATTGGTTGCGGGGATACCGGTCCATACCTCGATAACTCTTGCTATCTCGGCATCGGTCAGCTCAAGTCCGTCGCGCTCTGCCGAAAGCGTATCAAACCTCGCCTCGCTTCGCATAAGCGAGGTCTTTATGTCCGCGATCCTCTTAAAATCTTCCTCGGCGGGAGTTTCCTTGCTCTCGACCGCTTTTAACTCCTCGCGGAGCTTTGCCACCTCCTCGGTGACAAGCGCAAGCTCGTTGATAACGGGGGAGTGCATCGCCATATGCGAGCACGCCTCGTCCATAAGGTCTATTGCCTTGTCGGGCAGAAATCTGTCGGTGATATAGCGCTCGGAAAGCGTAACCATACGGCGAAGCAGATGCTCGGGGATGGTTATGCCGTGGTGAGATTCATAATACTTTTTAATGCCCTTAAGGATCTTTACCGTATCCTCAACCGACGGCTCGCCGATCATAACCGGCTGGAACCTGCGCTCGAGCGCGGCATCCTTTTCGATATATTGGCGGTATTCCTTAAGCGTTGTTGCGCCGATAAGCTGTATTTCGCCTCTTGAGAGTGCGGGCTTTAAAATATTTGCGGCGTTCATACCGCCTTCGGCATTACCTGCGCCGACGATAGAATGTACCTCGTCGATAACAAGCACCGCCTTGCCGGATTTTTTTGCCTCCTCGATAAGACCGCGCATACGGTTTTCAAACTGACCTCTGAACTGAGTGCCCGCCACGATAGCTGTCATATCGACAAGATATATTTCCTTGTCCTTTAACTTATAAGGAACGTCGCCGCTTGCGATCTTCTGTGCAAGTGCCTCTGCCACGGCGGTCTTGCCGACACCCGGCTCGCCGATAAGGCAGGGATTGTTTTTCTGACGTCTTGTGAGTATCTGTATAACCCGCTCGAGCTCGCTGTCTCTGCCTACGATGTTATCGAGCTTGCCTTCTCTTGCGCGCTCGGTAAGGCAGATGCAGAAATCACGCAGGAAGCTCGTTCCGCGCTTTTGCTTTTGCCTCGGCTCGCCCTTTTGCTCGCTTTCGGGTCTGTTATCGTGATTTCCCGTCGGTCTGTTCAGCCCGAAGAACGATCCGAGATCGATCGAAGGCGCTCTGCCCTCGTCGTCGCTCTCGTCTTCGTCGGAAAGCGGCATAAGATCGTTCATCATACCGTCGTTAAGCGCATCGAGCTCCTCGGGAGTTATATTCATTTGATTCAGTACATCCTCCAGGGGCTTAACACCGAGCTCCTGAGCGCATTTTATGCAAAAGCCCTCGCTGGTTATCTTTCCGCCGATGTTTTTCTGAAGAAATATTACGGCAGGTCGCACCTTACAGCGCGAGCATCTTTTTAATTCCATTTATCCACCTCATTGTTCAGCTCTATATACTTTTAAGTAATACATCAAAAACGAGAAAATCAGCATTGATATCATTACTGCACATATAATTATATCCAAAGCAGTACTTCCGCGTATTATTATCCTCAAAAACGCACAAAGGAAAAGAATCACGGTAGCAAGCTTGCCGTACCACTTTGCCTGTGTTACGACCTTTTGGCGTTTAATAACCAATATTCCGCCGATAAGCATCGCAGTCTCTTTTATAACTATCGGGATAAGCAACGCGAGGAAGATGATGTTGTCCACCGTAAAGCAAACAGCCGCGGCTATCTGCATCAGCTTATCCGCAAGCGGATCGAGTATCTTGCCCACGTCGGTTATCCAATTGTATTTCCGCGCAAGATATCCGTCGAGCGCATCTGTCAGCCACGCGAGCGCGTATATTCCCGCCGCGATAAGACATTTGGGATATTCGTCGTATTCAAAGTAGGAATACACAAACAGCGGTATCATCAACAACCGCAGGGTTGAAAGAATATTGGGTATCTGTTTCATTTTTCAAAAGGATCCTTTTTTATTTTGCACGACCGTTGACGTTATATTACGTCAGAAAAAGAAAGAAAATATGTCTATTTCGGAAACGAATTTAAAAATCAGAGTGTCATCCGAGTTAAGCTGTGACAAAAATCCGCTGTCCAGAAACGCCGAGCTGTTGATAAGCCGGCTCATCACAAAGCAGAACAGCGTAACCCGCAAAAAAGCAAGCACAACACCCAGCGCGACACCCAGCCACTTGTTTGCAAAGCGCAGCAGAGGCAGCTTTGCAACGATATCGAGCGCGCGTGCGATCAACGCCACCGCGATCTGCGATCCGATAAACAAAAGCACCACCGCGATTACTGTTGCAACCGCATCGGTTATCGGATGAGCAATATGCGATGCAAGCGAATCGACCGTGTTTTCGCTGCCGAAGGGGTTATTAAGCCCGTCCGACAAAGCATCTATATCCTGTCCGGTTGCCGAGATCAGCGTATTGAACCTATCGGATTCTCCGTTTAAAAGCTCCTTTACGCCGAGCGCGCTCTCGTTTAAAATATCGTTTATTATATTTTCCGTTGCCGTCTCTACCGCCTCGGCAATCGCGGTCTGCTTTAAAAACTCGGCTGTCGGAGAAGCAAACATGGCGGTTATCACTATCGCCAGAATAAACGACACGGCGCTTACCGCGGTTTTGACAAAACCGTTTTTATAAGCAAAATAAACCGTGACCGCTATGATGGCAATAACAGCAAGATCAAGAATAAAACTCATTTATTTCACCCTTTTTTCAAAAGCATCGGCATCAAAATACTCCGCCTGATTCTCCGAGAAAAGTATCAGCTCCTCGCCGTCTGCGACGAGTGCGGAATAGGATGTCGGTATGATATATATGATATCCTGTCCGCCGGTTATGTCACACTCGGTAAGCACACCGGGGGAGAGGGTATAAAGCTTGTTGCCGCAAATTATGGCATCGGACAGCGAGGTGTCAAAGGTTCTCGAAAACTCAACACTTCCGTCGGGACTGTAAATAACCGATTCGGTACCGCCGGAGAGTCCGTCCAAGCCGTAGTTGACAAGCGCTCTGCTGCCGTATACCTTGCCCGACAGAAGCTCCTTATCGGCAAACGAGATCTCGGACACCTTTTCGTTTTCGTTATTAAAGCTGCGAAGGGCATCGGTGGTCATCAGACAGTAGCCCTCGTCGGTGTAGCTTATGCTAAGCGGGATCTCGCCCGAAAATTCGGCAGAAAATACGGGATCGTTTGAATCGCTGTTGAGATCAAACTTCGAAACGCGGGTAACAAGGTTACCGTTTTTGGAAAAGTGCGATGCGGTGATAAGCATCTGCCCATCGGGTGAAATGGATGCAAAATCGGCATACTCGCCGCCGAAATGGTGGGTGTATCTTATACGGAAATCCTTATCGTAAACAAACACCGCCGAGCGATAGCCCTTTGCCGAGCTTAAAACCGCAAACTCACCGCTTGTTGCGGCGGAGAGGTAATATACGGGATAATCAAACTGCATTCTCGAAAGCTGTGAGTAGGAGTTGAATATCCGCACCTCCTTGCCGCCGAGGTCATAGCAGAATATATTTATGCCGTTTTCGATCATCTTCGGATGGTCAAACGTAAACGTCTCGCGCAGTATGACCTCGCCGTCCCAGCCCGAAACGGTAAGACCGTTTTCGTTAAGAACCGCAAGATCGCCCTTGTACATAAGACCGCGGTTGCCCTTGCTTCCGTCAAACGCGAGAATACTTCCCACGTTGCTCTCGGTCTCCTCGCCGACGTTTAAGAATTTCATCATATACTCAAAATTATCCACCGTTATCTCGCTTCCGTGGAAGGAAAACGAGTAGACGGCAAACAATATCAGAAAAAGCAGCACCGCATATCGCACCGTAGAAGCTCTTTTTGCCAGCTTGCCATAGTGCGATTCGACCGTAGGAATTTCCTGTTTATTCTTTTTAAAGCTTTTTTCCTTAAAACCCGAAAAAGCGCTCAATGTGTTACTCCGTTCTCCACCAAAAAACTCTCGGTGGTGTTTTTATCTTTTGTTATTCGGGATAAAACACCTTGTTCAAAGTTAATCCCTTTGCGGGGGCGGTTACACCCGCGTTTGCTCGGTCGCGCGAGCTTAAAATATCGGATATCGGCATCATATCGGTGCCCGATGCCGCCTCGGCAACCGTGCCGACCATTATCCGCACCATATTGTACAAAAAACCGTCGGCGGCAACCGTAAACACAATGCTTTCGCCCTCGCGCTCGGCGCGGAAATACTTTACCTCGCGCACCGTGTCGGTTATTTTTGATCCCGCCGCCATAAATGCGCAGAAATCGTGTTTTCCCACAAACTCCCGACAAAGCTCGTTTGCCTTGTCTATATCGATGCTCCGCGTAAACAGCCATGAAATATCGTTGTCAAACGGACTTCTTGTTTTGCTGTTTCGTATTGTATAAACGTATTCCTTTCCGAGCGCATCGTATCTCGGATGAAATCCGTCGCCCGCCACGCTTGCCCCGATAATTGCAATATCCTCCGGCAGCTTGGTGTTAAGCGCCAAGGGGAGCGATTCGGTTGGGATATCGGGCAGCTCGCCGCTTGCCAGCGCGACAAACCCCTTTGCGTGCACGCCGGAATCGGTCCTGCTGCAGCCGGTAATATCGGTCTTGACACCGAAAATCTCCTCGCACGCCCTCTGAACCGCCGCCTGCACCGTCGGCTTGCCCGGCTGGACCTGCCAGCCGCAATAATTTGTGCCCTTGTATGCTATTTTCAGAATATATCCGTGCAAAGCCCGACAACCTCCCCGAAAGTAAGGTTATTTAAAAAGAATACCGATACGGTCAGCGCCGTTACGAGCAACAAAAATATACAGTCGCCGATGCTCGATTTCATTACCTTTAATTTAGTCCTGCCCTCGCCGCCGTGATAGCAACGGCACTCCATCGCATCGGCAAGCTCCTCGGCGCGGCGTACCGCCGAGACAAAAAGAGGTATCAGTATCGGAATAAGCGCCTTTAAGCGCTTCAACAGATTGCCGCTCTCAAAATCGGCGCATCTCGCCTTTTGTGCCGAGATGATCTTGTTCGTCTCCTCGATAAGAGTGGGGATAAACCTAAGCGCGATAGACATCATCATCGCAAACTCGTGCACCGGCACCTTTAGCTTTTTCAGAGGGGACAGCACGCTCTCGATAGCATCGGTAAGCTCAAGCGGGCTTGTTGTAAACGAAATGATAACGCTTGTTCCGAGCACCAGCGAAAGCAGTCGCAAAAGCATCATAACCGCGTTGCGTATGCCCGATTCGTATATCTTTATGAATTTCCAAGCGAATATCGGATCGCCCTCGCTCACCGTGAAAAACAGGTTCATCGCCGCAGTAAAGATCAGCACGAATATAAGCGGCTTTGCCGATTTGATAAGCGTAGAAAAGCGCACCCCCGAGACCGCGATAAGAAACACGGTAAAGGCAAGCGATACAAGTGCCGCAAGCTCGCTTTTTGCAACCAGCACGAGCACAAGATATTCGATGAGGATTATTAACTTTATTCTCGGGTCGGTGCGGTGAAGCAGCGAATTCCCCGGATAATATTGACCAAAGGTCACGTCTTTAAGCATTTTTACCTCTTGCTTTACAGGTTCTTCTCGATTTCCTTTTTTGCGTATCCGACAGTATAAACGTCGGTGCTTTCGCATAAATTCCGTTTTTTAAGCTCGATAAAGAGCTTGGTTATCTGCGGCAGGTCGAGCTTTGCATCAAAAAGCTTTTCGGCTTGCATAAAAATATCGTGCACACCGCCCTGCATATATACGCGGCCGTCCTTCATAACAAGTATGTTGTCGGCATAGCTTGCGATATCCTCCATACTGTGCGAAATAATTATCAACGTCGCACCGTAGGTGTTCTTGTATTCGGTAAGACCGCCCAGAATTTCCTCTCTGCCCTTGGGATCCAATCCCGCCGCCGGCTCGTCAAGCACCAAAATCTCGGGGCGCATGGCAAGCACGCCCGCAATAGCGGCGCGGCGCTTCTGCCCGCCCGAAAGCTCAAACGGAGAGCGTTTGAGATCTCTTTCGCTTATTCCGCAAAATTCCGCCGCGAGCTTTACACGGCTCTTTATCTCGTCGTCGGGCAGTCCCATATTTTTAGGTCCGAACGCTATATCGGCCTCCGCCGTTTCGTCAAAAAGCTGGTATTCGGGATACTGAAATACCAATCCGACACGGCTTCTTATTTTTACCATTTCTTTCGGCTTTGCCCATATATTCTCGCCGAAAAGCAAAACCTCGCCCTCGGTGGGCTTCGAAAGTCCGTTGAGCAGAGATGCCAGCGTGCTTTTTCCGCTGCCGGTGTGACCGATAATGCCGGTTATCCTGCCCTGCTCGAACACGGTATTTATATTGTCAAGCGCCGCCTTGCGAAAGGGAGTTCCCTCACCGTAAACAACGCTGATGTTTTTCAGCTCAAGAGCGTTAGCCATTGTTTTTTATGCCCTTCGTAAAATTTTCTATAACGTCGGCGGCATCCATCGCGTGCAAAACCCCGCGCGGAAAGCTGTGACCATCCTGCTCCAGTAGGTACATAAGCTCTGTCACCTGCGGAACCGCGAGCGAGACGGCTTGCAGCTTTTCCACCTCCGAAAATATCTTATCGGGAGCACCGTCGAGCATTATCCCGCCTTGGTTCATCACGATTATGCGGTCGGATTCCACCGCCTCGTTCATATAATGCGTTATGGCGATAACGGTTATGCCTATCTCCTTGTTGAGCCGCTTCATCGCCGCAACGATCTCTTTTCTGCCCGTGGGATCGAGCATTGCCGTTGCCTCGTCAAACACGATGCACTCGGGGCTCATCGCAAGAATACCCGCGATAGCTATCCTCTGCTTCTGTCCGCCCGATAGCTTATAGGTTGCGTGCTTGGCGTATTCCGACATATCAACGGTGGCAAGCGCCGCATCCACGCGCCTTCTTATCTCCTCACGCGGCAGACCTAAATTCTCGGGCGCAAAGGCGATATCCTCCTCCACCACGCTCGCTACAAGCTGGTTGTCGGGGTTTTGGAAAACCATTCCGCACTTTTTACGGATATCAAACGCGCGCTCCTCGTCGGACGTGCTGATTCCGTCAACAAGCACCTCGCCCTTGCTCGGCAAAAGAATACCGCAAAGCAGCTTTGCCAGCGTGCTTTTTCCGCATCCGTTATGACCGATTATCGAAACGTAAGAGCCCTTTTCGATCTTCAGGTCGATTCCTTTTATTACCTTGTCTTCCTCGGGCGAATAGAAAAATTCGACACCGCGAGCTTCGATAAATGACATTTAATACCTCAAGCGTGATAACTTACGGCACCCATCTCGATGCCGCGCCGCAGGGGAGTATCTCTCCGCTGCTCTCTACGGGAATACCTATCTCTTGGCTCTCAACGTGACCGCCGAAGGCGCGCGTGTTCTTGCGGAGCACGTAGCCGTTTGCGGCGGGCGAAAGCCCTGTTGTGTATGAATTCAAAAGCACAAAAAGCGGCTCGTCGGACAACACCTGACAAACAAGATTTACAAGCTCGTCAAGACATTCCTCGATAACCCATTTCTCGCCGCCCGGACCGCGTCCGAACGAGGGGGGATCGAGTATGACCGCATCGTATTTGTTGCCGCGCCTTATTTCGCGTGCGACGAACTTAAAGCAGTCATCCACGATGTATCTTATCTTGTTTTGCGGGATCTCCGACAGCTCGGCGTTGCGTTTTGCCTTTGCAACGATGCCCTTTGATGCATCGACGTGGCAGACAAACGCGCCCGCCTTTGCCGCGGCAACGCTTGCGCCGCCCGTGTATGCAAAAAGGTTCAAAAGCTTTATCTCACGCCCCGCGTTCTTTATCAGCTTGGTAAACCAATCCCAGTTTGCCGCCTGCTCGGGAAACAGTCCCGTGTGCTTAAAGCCCATAGGCGATATACCGAATTTCAGGTCGCCGTAGGAAATTACCCATTCCTCCGGCACGTCCTTTTTTATCCATTCGCCGCCGCCCGAGCGTGAGCGACGGTAGATACCGTTTGCTTTTTTCCATTCCGAGCCGCGCTCGCCGCCCCATATGACCTGCGGATCGGGACGTATAAGGGTGTAGTCACCCCATTTTTCAAGCCGTTCGCCGTTGTTTGCGTCTATCAGACGGTAGTCCTTCCAATTGTCGGCTGAATACATTGTGAATTTCCTTTCTGTGCGCACAGCGCATATCGCACCGGAGGCATATCGCGCGCTTTGCGCGAATGGGTTTCTATATCTCGTCAAATCCGATCTGCTCGGTCATATTGCTCGGAACCTCGAGTCCCAAATGGCGATATGCGCCTGCGGTGGCGCATCTTCCGCGCGGAGTGCGGTTGATAAATCCGAGCTGAAGCAGATACGGCTCGTAAACGTCCTCAAGCGTTACCGATTCCTCGCCGATGACCGCCGCAAGCGTTTCAAGTCCCACAGGACCGCCGCCGAAATGCTTTATGATCGCAGTGAGCATACGCCTATCGACCGAATCGAGCCCCAAGGCATCGACCTCAAGCGCATCAAGCGCGGTGCGGGTGATATGAAAATCTATAACTCCGTTGCCCTCGACGGTTGCAAAATCGCGCACACGCTTTAAAAAACGGTTTGCGATACGCGGTGTCCCGCGTGATCTGAGCGCGATCTCATACGCGCCGTCGGCGGTTATCGGAACACCCAAAATGCCTGCCGAGCGCGTGATGATAAGCGCAAGCTCCTCGGGGGTGTAAAGCTCCAATCTGAAAGCCATTCCAAACCTGTCGCGCAGGGGAGACGAGAGCTGACCCGCCCTTGTTGTCGCACCGATGAGAGTAAACGGCTTTAAGGGAATACGTATCGACCTTGCCGACGGTCCCTTGCCCATCATAAGATCAAGCGCGTAATCCTCCATCGCGGGATACAACACCTCCTCTACCTGACGGGGCAGACGGTGTATCTCGTCGATAAACAGAATATCGTTGCGCTCCAGCGTTGTCAAAAGCGCGGCGAGGTCGCCCGCCTTCTCGATAGCCGGACCGCTGGTTATTTTCAGGTTAACACCCAGCTCGGATGCGATTATGCAGGACAGCGTGGTCTTACCCAGGCCGGGAGGGCCGTGGAGCAGAACGTGATCAAGCGAATCGCCTCTGCTTGCCGCCGCCTTTATAAACACCGAAAGGTTGTCCTTTACCTTTTGCTGACCGACGTATTCCGAAAGCGTTTTGGGACGGAGCGAAAGCTCGTTTTCCACATCCTCCGCCGAAAACTCGGCGCCTGTGATACGGCTCTCGAAATCAAAATCGTCGTTATATTCGGGGATCTTGGAATTAATAGGCATTTATCGTCCCGACTCCTTTCCCAAAATTCGCAGAGTCTGCGCAATAAGCTCCTCGAGCGGAAGCGAGGTATCGAGCTTTTTTAACACCTCGGTGACCTTTGCCCGCGGGAAGCCGTAAAGCGAAAGAGTATCTACGACCTGTACCATTTTTTCGGAATTGCCGCCCGATTTTCCCGAAACGGCAATATCGCCTATATCGGAGGCGCCGACCTTGTCCTTCAGCTCGATTATCAATTTTTGTGCGGTCTTAAGGCCGATCCCCTGTGCCTGCGCGATGGTCTTTGCATCGCCGTTTGCGATAGCCGCGCGCAGATCATCGGGCGAAAAGGTGCCGAGTATCGACATAGCCGCCTTGGGACCGATACCGGATACCGATATAAGACGGGTAAACAGCGAAAGCTCGTCCTCGTCGTAAAAGCCGTAAAGCGAGATATTGTCCTCGCTTACCGCCATATAGGTGTAGAGAAGCACGTCTTTTCCGCTTTTCATAGATATCTTCGAGCAGGTCGATATCGAAATGCCCATTTTAAAACCCACTCCGCCGCAATCGATAACGGCGCAGTCGCTTGTTACCTTGGCAAGCGTTCCGTGAACGAAATGTATCATTTTGTTGCCTCTCCTTTTTTAGTATCCCTGTCCTATCCTTGTGCCGTGACAGAGCGCCAGCGCCAGCGCATCGGCGGTGTCATCGGGTTTTGGTGTCTCGCTCAGTCCGAGCATAAGCCGAACCATATATTGCACCTGCTGCTTCTCGGCTCTGCCGTAGCCGACCACCGAGCTCTTTACCTCAAGCGGAGTGTACTCGTAGATATCGACACCGCATTTGTAAGCGGCAAGCAAAATAACCCCTCTTGCCATCGAAACGTCGATGGCGGTGGTGATGTTGTTGTTAAAGAATATCTCCTCTATCACCATGCAGTCGGGCTTGGTTTTGGTTATCAGCTCGACCATGGAATCGTATATCTCGCCTAAGCGCTTTTCTATCATCTGCTTGGGTGCCGTGGTTATCGCACCGTATTCTGTTGCGCGGTATTTGTCGCCGTTTTTCAAAACCAATCCGAACCCTATCGTCGCAAGCCCCGGATCGATACCCAATATAAGCATACAGCACCCCCATATTAAATCAGTATATGATAACATATTTTTTTATTTTCGTCAACAAATTTGGATGGCAATTACCATATAAATTGTAAAAAAATAAAAAAATGCTTGTAATTTTTGCCGTCATGCATTATTATGTAAGTGTTAAGTGCGCGTTGTGCACGGAATAGATTATGAAATACACCGCAAAAGCGGTCGATATGAAAGGACAATTTTATTATGCAGATGATCGACAAGGTAAAAGAGGTAATCGCAAAGCAGCTCCGTATCGACGTGTCCGAGATCGCGGATGATTCCGCTGTCGTTGAGGATCTCGGTGCAGACAGTCTTGATATCGTTGAAATGCTTATGACTCTTGAGGACGAGATGAACATAATCATCCCCGATGATGCAACCGGTCTTAAAACCGTAAAGGATATTGCAACCTTTATTGAAAACGAAATTGCCTAATAAGAAAAAGGCCGTCGTGTTTGATCTCGACGGCACCGTTTTAGATACGATAGGCGATATTGCCTCCGCCGTAAATTACGCACTTTCTGCATACGGATTCGGGCGCCGCACGGCAGACGAGGTAAAGCGTTTTATCGGAAACGGCTCGCTTATGCTTATCAGACGTGCTCTTTCCGACGAATCGGGCGAGAAATACAGCGACGGTTTTGTGAAAGAGGTGCGTGCCCGCTTCCGCGAGGAATATCAATTGCATATGCTCGATGCGACTTGCGTGTACGATGGAATTATCGGGCTTGTTGACGAGCTGAACGGCTTGGGAATAGCATCTGCAGTGGTCACCAACAAGGACGATCGCTCGGCGGTTCCGATGATAAAGCATTATTTCGGAGACCGGTTTGCGATAGTGCGGGGAGTCCGCGCCGATAACGAGCGAAAGCCAAACCCCGCGCTCACGCTTTCGGTGCTTTCGGAGCTCGGCGTTACTCCCGATAATGCGCTGTTTGTCGGCGACGGTACGGCGGACTGCGAGGTTTCAAAAAACTGCGGAATCGAGTATATTCCGATAGGATACGGATATACTGACCCCGAGCGTCTTTACGAAAAATGCAAAAAAATCCCTGTGCCCGACGTCGCGGCGTTAAGGGACGAGATTTTCAAATATTTATAAAAATTCAGGATCGATAATGTTGAAAAAGCGAATGCCGCCGACGAATATGATAATTTTGGGCTTTCTGACGATCATTCTCGTCGGAACGCTTCTTCTCGTTATGCCGTTTTCCTCGTCAGAGGGGAGTTTTACCGATCCTTTGACGGCACTTTTTACCGCCACCAGCGCTACCTGTGTCACCGGTCTCGTAACCGTCGATACGGGAGCGTATTGGTCGGCATTCGGTAAAGGTGTCGTTTTGTTTATGATACAGGTGGGCGGACTTGGTTTTATGTCGCTTGCGATGGTGTTCTCGACTTTGCTAAAGCGCCGCGTGTCCCCTCGCGAGCAAGTACTTTTTACCCAAAGCATGAATCTTGACCCTTACTCCAACCTATCCGAATTTGCTCATCGCGTAACCGAATTCGCCTTTACGGCAGAGGGTCTGGGCGCGGTTTTGCTCTCCTTTAGATTCGTGCCGCAGTTTGGATTTTCACGGGGTGTTTTATACAGTATTTTTCATTCGGTAAGCGCCTTTTGCAACGCGGGATTTGATATTCTCGGCGAGCACTACGGCGAATTTGCAAGTGTATCGGCGTATGCAGACGATGTGTACGTGAACCTTGTGTTTATGTTTCTCATCTTCGCGGGAGGCATCGGATTTATCGTCTGGGACGATCTGCGTGATTATATAGTGAATCGCTCGCGAATATCACTGTATACTAAAACTATGCTTGTTGTTTCGGCAGTGCTTGTTTTCGGCGGTGCCGTTGTGATCGCCGTTTCGGAATGGGATAATGCGGCTTTGCTCGGCTCAGGCAGCGCAGGCAGCAAGATCATCCGATCGTTGTTTCAGTCGGTTACTCTGCGTACGGCGGGCTTTTCGGCGATAGATCAATCGGCATTGACCGAGGGAAGCAAGCTGTTTTGTATGATGCTTATGTTCATCGGCGGAAACTCCGGTTCTACCGCAGGCGGAATCAAGGTCGGAACGATAGCAGTCGTGCTCGCCGGCACCGTGAGCATAATACGCGGCGAGAGGGACATTGTCTTTCGTAAAAGACGTCTCGATAACGATGTCGTTCGTCGTGCGTTTTCGCTGTTTGTTATCGGATTGATAGTCGTCGCGGTATTCGGATTTGCGCTCGCGGCTATTGATTCCCTGCCGCTGTCGGATGCCTTTTTCGAGGTGTTCTCGGCGTTCGGGACAGTCGGCATCACCGTTGGCATAACCCCGATGCTTTCGGTTGTCGGAAAAATCATGATAATCTGCCTGATGTTCTTCGGGCGGATAGGTATAACTTCGGTAATGTATGCGGTAATGGTTCGTACCAACCGCGAAAAACCGCCTATCAGTTACCCTCGTATGGGTATGCCGATAGGGTAGAAAAAAGGAGGAATTTTTATGAGCTCATCAAAAGGCATTTGTGTTATCGGACTCGGAAATTTCGGCACGAATCTTGCCGTAACGCTTGCAAAATCAAGACAACAGGTGCTCGTCATAGATCAATCGCAGTATAAGATCGACGCTATAGCCGACATTGTTACCAATGCGGTCTGCGGCGATGCGACGAACGAGGCAGTGCTTCGTGCTTCGGGTATAAAGAATTGTGATTGTGCCGTCATCTGTATGGAAAACAATCTTTCGGAAACGATACTTATAACCTTGCTTATGAAAGAGCTCGGGATAAAAAAGATAGTTGTCCGCGCGACCGATGAAAGACAGAAAAGAGTCTTGCAGAAGGTGGGTGCCGATTTTGTTGTATTGCCGGAGAAAGAATCGGGCACGAAACTCGCATACACGCTTTCGCGGCGCGGAATGGTCGATTATTTTGCACCCTCGGAGGGATTTGCGATCGCCGAAATAGTTACGCCTAAGTCGTGGGTGGGAAAAACTGTTACCGAACTTGACGTACGAAGAAAATATAACGTAAATATTATTGCAGTAGCCGATTCGGAGGACGAATTCACACTGCTTGCCGATCCTAACCGAGCGTTTTGTGAGAATGAGCTTCTTGTTATCGCCGGCAGCAACAGTGCGATCTCAAAACTGACAGGCAAATAATTTCAATTACATAAAAAGGAGATTTTTTGAAAAATGGGACTTATTAAAGCAGGCATAGGCGCATTGGGCGGAACGTTGGCAGACCAATGGAAAGAGTTTTTCTACTGCGATGCGCTTGATAACAACGTATTGGTGAAAAAGGGACAAAAGCGTTCATCTTCCCGTTCTTCCAACACAAAGGGCGAGGATAACATCATCTCCAACGGTTCGGGTATTGCCGTAGCCGACGGACAATGTATGATTATCGTCGAACAGGGCAAGATAGTTGAAGTTTGCGCCGAACCCGGTGAATTTACCTATGACTCCTCGACAGAACCCAGCATTTTTGCAGGTTCGTTCGGCGAATCTCTTAAAAACACCTTCAAGACCATAGGTAAGAGATTTACCTACGGCGGCGACACCGGCAAAGACCAAAGAGTTTATTATTTCAACACCAAAGAAATCCTTAACAATAAGTTCGGCACTCCGAACCCCATTATGTTCGACGTTGTCAATAAGGAAATCGGCATGAGAAGAACCGTTCAGGTTAGATGTAACGGTATCTATTCCTACACCATTTCCGACCCGCTTCTTTTCTATACCAAGGTTTGCGGTAACGTTGAATATGAGTATACTCGCGACCAAATCGACGAACAGTTGAAGACCGAATTTATCGACGCGCTTCAACCTGCGCTCGGTGCTATGTCCGAACTCGGCTTGCGCCCTGCACAGCTTCCTGCAAAAGCGAAAGAGCTCAAAGACGCGATGAATGAGGCGTTGAAGACCGATTGGTCTGAAAACAGAGGTATTTCGGTTGGCTCGATTGCCTTGAATCCTATCACTCTCACCGAAGAGGATATGAAGAAAATCAATCAAATGGAAGATGCCGCAACGCTTGGCAGCAATCCGTTTATGATGGCAGGCAGAATGACCGACGCATCTGCGAACGCTATGGAAGCGGCAGCAAATAACGAAGCAGGCGCAATGACAGGTTTTATGGGCTTCGGTATGGCAGCTAACGCTATGGGCGGCGGCGGATTCAACGCGGCACAACAGCTTTACGGCATGGGCGCACAGCAACAAGCTCAACAGCCTCAACAAGCACCTCGACAAGCAGCAGACGGCTGGAAATGCGCCTGCGGTGCGGTAAACAGCGGCAAGTTCTGTGCCGAGTGCGGCGCAAAGAAGCCCGAAAAAGACGGCTGGAAATGTGCTTGCGGAGCTGTGAACAGCGGCAAGTTCTGCGCTGAATGCGGTGCAAAAAAGCCGGTATCCGTCTGCGATAAATGCGGATATAAGTTTGCAGAGGGCGAAACACCCAAATTCTGTCCCGAGTGCGGAGACAAGGTCTGATAGCGTTTTATTCCGCAAAATAATGCAAAGAGGGGTATTATATGTCTGAATTAAAGCAATATAAATGTCCTTGCTGCGGAGGCGCGATAGAATTTGATTTTGAGAGTCAGAACCTCAAGTGTCCCTATTGCGACACCGAGTTTGAGCCCGAAACGCTGAGATCCTACGATGACGATCTTAAGGCCGAGGGCGAGGATCAGCTCGATTGGGAGCAATCGGCGGGGAACGAGTGGAGAGAGGGCGAGACCGACGGAATAAGGATATATATCTGTAATTCCTGCGGCGGCGAGATCGTAGGCGATGAGACGCTTGCCGCAACCAAATGCCCTTTCTGCGATAACCCTGTGGTTATGAAAGGTCAGCTCTCGGGCACGTTAAAGCCCGATTTCGTGATTCCCTTCAAGCTCGGCAAGGAGGATGCAAAGGCGGCATATCTTAAGCATATCACGGGCAAACGTCTTCTTCCGAAGGTGTTTAAGGACAAGAACCATATCGATGAGATAAGGGGCTTGTATGTTCCGTTCTGGCTTTTCGATGCCGATGCCGATGCCGATGCACGTTACCGTGCAACAAAGGTCACAAGCTGGTCGGACAGTAATTATATTTATACGAAAACAAGCTTTTACTCGGTCACGCGTCAGGGAAGCATGGGCTTTGACCGTATTCCCGTTGACGGCAGCGAAAAAATGCCCAACGATCTTATGGAATCGCTTGAGCCGTTTGATTTTTCCTGTGCGGAGGATTTTCAGACAGCGTATCTTGCCGGCTATTTTGCCGATAAGTACGATGTCGATGCCGAGCAGAGCATAACCCGCGCAAACGAGCGCGTAAAGCACTCTACCGAGCAGACTCTCGCCTCTACGGTGGTCGGCTACAGCTCGGTCATGCCCGAATCGGTAAAGGTCCGCCTTTCCAACGGCAGCACAAAATATGCGCTTTGTCCCGTGTGGCTGTTGAACACCACCTATGAGGGAAAGAAATATACCTTTGCGATGAACGGTCAGTCGGGCAAATTTGTCGGCGATCTTCCGCTTGACAAAAAGGCGTATCGGCGCTGGCTGTTCGGTCTTACCGCGGCGATAGGGGCGGTTGCATTTGCCGTTTCCTATATCGCGTGGCTGATATAAGGAGGTGCGGATATGAAGAAAATCGTTGCATTTATCACCGTACTGCTTATATTTGCACTTTCGTTATCCGCTGTTTCGGCAGAGAGCGAAAAAGAGCGTCTTGTTGACGGTGCCGAGCTGCTTACCGAAAGCGAAGAAACGGCGTTGCTTGACCGCCTTGATGAAATAAGCGAGGAGTTTGAGTACGACGTCGTTGTCGTCACCACCAAAAGTCTCGGCGCGAAAAGCGCGATGAAATTCGCGCAGGATACCTTTAAAAACGGCGGCTACGGTATGGGCGACGAGAAATCGGGCGTAATACTTATCGTTTCGATACAGGACCGCGAATGGTACATAGAATTTTTCGGTGACGAGCGCGTTACCGAGGGCACTGCATTGTCCGATTATTTCCTCGATGACCTTTCCGACGGCGATTATTACGGCGCGTTTGATTCGTTTGTAACTGCGGTGAGAGGGGAATTGGAGTTTTCTCCCGTTTCTACGCTTCTCGTCTGCCTTGTTATCGGATTTGTTGTCGCGTTTATCGTCGTGTCGGTGATGAAGGGCAAGCTCAAGAGCGTTCATTTTCAGGATAACGCGCGTGCGTACGTGCGCGAGGGCAGCTTTGTCCTTGATCACAGCCGCGATCTTTATCTCTATTCCAACGTTACACGTGTTGCAAAGCCGAAGAACAACACAAGCTCGGGCGGCTCGCGCTCGGGCGGAGGCGGCTCGCGCGGTGGCGGCGGCAGATTTTAATTGATGTAAAAAAGAGGGAAATCGCTTAAAAACGGTTTCTCTCTTTTTTGATTTTTCGGCGGCGGATGCATTTATGCATAAAAATCACGAATAAATGTATAAATATGCGGTGTATTCAAAAAAATATGCAGAAAACGGCAAAAACAATTCAAAAATATTGAATATTTTTTCATTTTCCTATTGACAAACCGAAAAAACGGGTTTATAATGGGCAACGCAAAATGAGAAAACAGTTCACGAGGTGAATCGAAATGAGCAAAGCAGAAATCAAAAAAGTAGTACTTGCCTATTCGGGCGGTCTTGATACTTCGATAATCATTCCGTGGTTAAAGGAGAATTACAATAACCCCGAGATCATCGCGGTTGCGGGTAACGTAGGTCAGGCAGACGAGCTTGACGGTCTTGAGGAAAAGGCGATAGCCACCGGCGCAAGCAAGCTTATCGTTGCCGATCTGGTTGACGAAATGGTTGATGAGATCATCATCCCCGCACTTAAGATGGATGCAAAGTACGAGACATATTTGCTCGGTACCGCATTTGCCCGTCCCGTTATCGGCAAAAAGCTTGCCGAGATCGCTATCGCAGAGGGCGCGGATGCTATCTGCCACGGTGCTACGGGTAAGGGTAACGATCAGGTCCGTTTTGAGCTTGCTATCAAGCGCTTCGCTCCCGAGATGAAGATCATCGCACCCTGGCGTGAGTGGGATATCAAATCCCGCGATGAAGAGATCGATTACGCAGAGGCACACAACGTTCCTCTTAAGATATCGCGTGAGACCAATTACTCCAAGGATAAGAACCTCTGGCATTTAAGCCACGAGGGCTTGGATCTCGAGGATCCCGCAAACGAGCCGATGTACGATAAGCCCGGCTTTTTGGAAATGGGCGTATCGCCAATGATGGCTCCCGATGAGCCCACTTATATTTCCATCGATTTCGAGGCGGGCGCTCCCGTTGCATTCAACGGCGAGAAGATGAAAGCATCCAAGATCATTGCCGAGCTTAACAAGGTCGGCGGTGCAAACGGCATCGGTATCATCGATATTGTTGAGAACCGTCTTGTAGGTATGAAGGACCGCGGCGTTTATGAGACTCCCGGCGGAACCATTCTCTATTTCGCACACGAGATGCTTGAGATGCTTACCGTCGATAAGGATACACTCCACGTTAAGCAAAAGCTCGCTGTCGACTATGCCGATCTTATTTACAACGGCAAATGGTACTCTCCCTTGCAGGAGGCGCTTACCGCTTTTGCAAACGAGAGCAATAAATACGTAACCGGTACCGTAAAGCTCAAGCTTTATAAGGGCAACATCATCCCCGCAGGTACCACATCCCCCTACTCGCTCTACTCCGAGACCTTGGTCACCTTTGACGAGAGCGACTACGATCAGAAGCAGGCAGAGGGCTTTATCAACCTCTGGGGACTTCCTACTCAGGTTCAGGCGCTTCGCGAGCAGGGTAAGCTTTAATATTCCTATAACGGAGAAACCGAAATGGCGAAAATGTGGGCCGGAAGAACCTCCGGCGAAACAAGCAGCATCGCAGACGACTTTAACTCCTCTATAAGATTTGACAGCCGTATGTATGCTCAGGATATCAAGGGCTCTGTCGCTCATGCGGCTATGCTCGGGGAAAAGGGCATCATCGGAAAAGAGGATGCCGACAAGCTGATAGACGGTCTTAAGGGCATACTTGATGATATCGAGTCGGGCAAATTGGAAATAGACATGACCTGCGAGGACATTCATATGTTTGTCGAGCAGGTGCTTACCGATCGCATCGGAGACGTCGGCAAAAAGCTCCACACCGCAAGAAGCCGTAACGATCAGGTCGCGCTTGATATAAGAATGAATCTCCGCGAGGAGACCGAGACGATAGTTTCGCTTATACGCTCGCTCGTGTCGGCGCTGCTGTTGCAGATAAAGGATAACAAAACCACGATAATGCCGGGATATACCCACCTCCAGCGTGCTCAGCCGATCACGTTTGCACAGCATCTGCTTGCATACTGTATGATGCTTTTGCGGGATATCGATAGGTTTAAGGATATGGCAAGACGTATGAATATGTCTCCCATCGGATGCTGCGCTCTCGCGGGCACCACCTACGATACCGACAGATATTTCGAGGCAGATCGGCTTGGCTTTTCGGGCATCTGTATGAACAGCATCGACGGTGTTTCCGACCGCGATTTCTGTGTGGAATTCGTTTCCTGCTGCTCGATACTTATGATGCATCTTTCGAGATTTTCAGAGGAGATGATCCTCTGGTCGAGCTGGGAATTTAAGTTTGTTGAGCTTTCGGATGCGTTCACCACGGGAAGCTCGATAATGCCCCAGAAAAAGAATCCCGATATGGCAGAGCTTATAAGAGGTAAAACAGGACGTGTTTACGGCGACCTTATGGGGATCTTAACGGTTCTCAAGGGACTTCCGCTTGCGTATAACAAGGATATGCAGGAGGACAAGGAAGGCGTTTTTGATGCCGTCGATACCGTAAAGATGTGTCTTGAGGTCATGATACCCATGATCGAGACGATGCGAGTTATCCCCGACAACATGAAGCGTGCGGCACAGGAGGGCTTTATAAACGCTACCGACCTTGCCGATTATCTTGTGAAAAAGGGTATGCCGTTCAGAACCGCTTATAAAATATCGGGAACTGTCGTTGCCGAGTGTATCAAGCGACGATGTGTTTTGGAGGACGTCACTCTTGATGAGTACAAGACATATTCCGAGCTGTTTGATAAGGACGTGTATGAGGAGATATCGCTCGAGACCTGCGTAGCAAAGCGCATTTCCGTCGGCGGAACCTCTCTCTCGTCAATAGAAAAACAAATAACGTTCGTCGAAAACGGACTTAATATATAAAATCAAAAACATAAATTAAAATTTTGAAAGGTATTTAAGAAAATGAAAAAAATCATTGCACTTTTACTCTCTGTTCTTTTCGTAGCGGTATGCTTCACCGGCTGCGGCGCCAAGGGCAAGACTCTTGACGAGGTTAAGGAAGCAGGCAAGCTCGTTATCGCAACCTCTCCCGACTTTCCTCCCTTTGAATCGCTTGAGGGCGAAAAGATCGTAGGTATCGAGGTAGATCTTATGGCGATCATCTGCGAAAAGCTCGGCGTTGAGCCCGTTTACGAGCAGATCAACTTTGATGCGGTTCTCACCGGCGTTCAGACCGGTAAGTACGATTGCGGTATGTCCGGTATCTCTGTTACCGATAAGCGTAAGGAAAACACCCTCTTTACCAAGGAATACTGCTTGGCAGCACAGTGCATCGTTGTTAAGTCCGACAGCGCTATCAAGAGCAAGGCAGACCTCGAGGGCAAGAAGATCGCAGTTCAGACCGGCACCACCGCGGCTGAATTCTGCAGCGGCGAGGGCTATGAGCTCAGCCAGTACGAAGCAAACCAGGATGCAAAGCTCGCTCTTACTCAGGGCAAGGTAGACGCTTGGGTAGTTGACGATCTTACTGCAGCTGAAATGTGCAAGGGCGACGACAGCGTTAAGATCCTTGACGAGTCTATGACCACCGAGCCCTATGCGTTTGCATTTGCATTCGGTTCCGAGGATCTCGTTGAGGAGATCGATAAGATCATCGAAGAGCTCATCGCTGACGGTACCGTAAAATCCATCTTCGAAAAATACGAAGCACCCTACACCAAACCCTAAGGATTTCTCAAAACCATTTTAGAGGTTGCTTATTTCGCAACCTCTAAAATTCTTTTTGAAAGGAACACGAATGAACGCTTGGCTTGATAAACTTTACAAAACCTTTATAGTTGACGATAACTATATGATGCTTATAAAGGGTTTTGGAAATACACTTTTAATTACCATATGCGCTCTTTTGATCGGTATTGTGATCGGCTCGGTTATAGCTATCGCAAAGTATTATGCCGAGGATAACAAAAGATTAAAGATAGTAAACGTTATTTGCGATATTTATACGACCGCCATCCGCGGCATACCCGTTACCGTTCTTTTGATGATATTTTATTTTATCATTATAGTTTCGGACACAACGGGAATAATGACTGCGATAATCGCATTCGGTATCAATTCGGGTGCATATATGGCAGAGCTTATCCGCAGCGGTATCAACGCGGTGGACAGAGGTCAGATGGAGGCGGCAAGAAGCTTGGGCATGTCCAAATCGCAGGCGATGAGAAAGGTTATTTTTCCGCAGGCGATAAAGAACATTCTTCCCGCTATCGGTAACGAGTGTATAGCGCTTTTAAAGGAGACCTCGGTTGCGGGCTACGTCACGGTCGTCGATCTTACCCGTGCGGCAAACCTTATCCGTACAAACACAAACGACGCCGTTAATCCGCTTATTCTTCTTGCGCTTGTTTACCTTACGCTTGTCATTATTATGACAAAGCTTCTGGCTGTGCTCGAAAAGCGTCTCCGCAAGAGCGACGGGAGGTAAAGTATGAACGAAACGATTATCAGTGTAAAGGATCTTGAAAAGAAATTTGATGATAACGCCGTTTTAAAGGGCGTTACGGTCGATATCAACAAGGGCGACGTCGTTTGCGTTATCGGCGCATCCGGCTCGGGCAAATCCACCTTCCTGCGTTGCCTTAATATGCTCGAAAAGCCCACCTCGGGCAGTATCATCTTCGAGGGTGACGATCTCACCAACGAAAAGGTCGATCTTAATCTCCACCGACAAAAAATGGGTATGGTGTTCCAGCAGTTCAATCTGTTTCCGCATATGACCATACTTGATAACCTTACCTGTGCTCCGATAATGCTCAAAAAGATTCCCAAGGAGCAGGCAGAGGCAAAGGCGCTGGAGCTTTTGGCACGTGTCGGTCTTGCCGACAGAGCCGATTCCTATCCCAATCAGCTTTCGGGCGGACAAAAGCAGCGCGTTGCTATCGTGCGTGCGCTTTGTATGGAGCCCGAGGTAATGCTTTTTGACGAGCCGACGAGCGCGCTCGATCCCGAAATGGTCGGCGAGGTGCTTGACGTTATGCGCGAGCTTGCGGGCGAGGGTATGACTATGGTCGTCGTTACTCACGAGATGGGCTTTGCGCGTGAGGTATCAAACCGCGTTCTGTTCCTCGATGACGGCGTTATCGCCGAGGAGGGTGCGCCCGACGAGCTGTTCGGCAACCCCAAGTGCGAGCGTTTGCAAAGCTTTCTTGCAAAAGTTCTTTAAGGAGAAAAGGTTATGCTTAAAGGAAAAAGCTTTTTAAAGCTCCTTGATTTTACCCCCGAGGAGATTCAGTACTTAATAGATTCCGCTATCGATTTTAAATCGAAAAAGAAGGCGGGTATCCCCCACAAGCTTTGTGAGGGCAAGAACATCGCGCTCCTTTTCGAGAAGGACAGCACCCGTACCCGCTGTGCGTTTGAGGTGGCGGGCGCCGATCTCGGCATGCATCCCGTTTATCTCGGTCCGAGCGGCTCGCAGATGGGCAAAAAGGAGAGTATTCCGGACACCGCAAGGGTTCTGGGCAGAATGTTCGACGGTATCGAGTACCGCGGATTCGCTCAGGACATCGTGGAGGAGCTTGCCGAATACGCGGGCGTTCCTGTCTGGAACGGATTGACAAACGAGTTCCACCCCACCCAGATACTTGCCGATTTTATGACGATCATCGAGCATTTCGGCACACTTTCGGGCAAAAAGCTCGTGTATATGGGCGACGCGCGCTATAATATGGGCAACTCGCTTATGGTCGGCTGTGCGAAAATGGGCATGCATTTCGTTGCCTGCACAAACGCAAAATATTTCCCCGACGAAAAGCTTATATCCGCCTGCCTTGAAATTGCAAAGCAAACAGGTGCAACGCTTGAGTTTATCGAGGATCCGATTGCCGCCACCAAGGGCGCAGACGTTATTTATACAGACGTTTGGGTGTCTATGGGCGAGCCCGACGAGGTATGGCAGGAGCGCATTAACGAGCTTTCGCCCTACCGCGTAACCATGGAGCTTATGGACAACGCAGGTCCTCAGTGCAGATTTATGCATTGCCTGCCCGCATTCCACGATCTTAAGACGGTCATCGGCAGAGAGATATACGAAAAATTCGGTATCGACTGTATGGAGGTTACCGATGAGGTGATCGAGAGCGACCGAAGCATCGTATTTGACGAGGCGGAAAACCGTATGCATACCATAAAAGCCGTAATGGCAGCCACGTTGTGAAGACCGAGTATAAATGGTCGATTTACGCAATTGAAAAAAATATAATAAAACGTATCAATCAAGCTTCAATTAACTTTGGAGCTTGATTTGTTTTATAAGGAATTTATTTTTTATTATATTTTCAATTGCTTGGACAAAAAACTTCGACCGCCCTACGGTTGTAGGGCGACGCTCGTTTTTTGCCCAAAATCGCCTCATTTCTATCGGTCTTCGGTTCTGCGGATTTGAATTGCGCAATCCATAAACAATACACCCTGTAATTATCGCGTCCATACCGTTTTATTCGGTATGCATTGAACAAAAACGCGGCTATGCATTTGTGCAAAATGCCAAAAGAATTTTTATGCGCGAATTTATTTTTAATGCAGTTGACAAATGGGCAGGGGGTGTGGTATCATATAAGTCCTTATGGGTAATTTTTTGTAATATATATGGAGGGGCTTTATGAAGCACATTAAAAGAATTTTAACGCTGTGTCTTTCGGTTGCGATGATATTCTCGATGATCGTCGCATCGGGCGTGACAACGGCATCTGCTCTTGCGGGCGCCGGCTTACAGCAAACGAGCTTCCGTTCCTACGGTGCGGATCTTTCGTTCTGGAACGTATATTCCTCGAGCGGAAACGATTACTCGCTTGTTGATTTCGCAAAAATGAAGGCGGACGGTTGCGATTACGTCATTTTGCGTCTCGGCTACGAGAAGAGCGCAACCCGTCAAAACACTTTGGATACCGCGTTTGTTGAATATTACAAGCGTGCACGTGCGGCAGGTATGCCTTTGGGTGTATATTTCTATCAGCTCGGCACTACATACGATTCGGCTGTCGAGGATGCACAATGGGTAATCAGCATCATCGAGCAGTATGATATGTATTTTGAATATCCTATCTATTATGATATTGAGGATATGGGCGACCTCGGTGATAATCCTGTAGGTCTCGGCAAAGCGGCGATGGAGCAGCTTTGTCTCGGCTGGTGCGAAACGCTTGCGGCGGCGGGCTATTTCCCCGGCATTTACGGCGGCGGCTGGTCGGTTCTCGATAAGCTTTCCGACGATTTCAAATCCAAATACGACCTTTGGTACGCGGCTTATCCCAGCGCGGCAAATCCTCATCTTACTACCGATAAGAGTGATTACTGCGGAATGTGGCAGTTTGCGGCATCCGGCTATAATTACGACGGCGTTCCCGCAAGCGCATCGCTTGACGTCAACGTCTGCTACAAGGATTATCCCGCTATAATGAAGCAGTACGGCTACAACAACTGCGGCGATTCGGCGGCAAAGACCGCATTAAAGAACGCTATCGAGGCGGGTGCAAGCGTACGTCCTTATCCCTACAATCCCGGAGGTATAAGCACTATTCGCAGTGCGTATAACAATATGGTATCGGTTTTGGAAAGCTCCTCCTCCACCGATGCAAGCTATACCTCCGCGCTCACGGCATATCAGACAGCACTTAATGACAATAAAAACGTTCTCTCGGTCGGCAAGAACTACACGGTTTCTTCTAATCCCCGTACGGATGACTGGGCGGATGACGGAAAACGTCTTACCGACGGCAAAAAGGGCACTCTCCCCGGAGATACCACGGCGTATGTCGGCTTGGGAACCTCGGATATCGAGCTTGTGATCGACCTCGGTGCAGGCAACGGCACGCACGATAATTACAGCGTTTATGCGGCTGTCAACTCATCGTGGGGTATCACTCCTCCCAAAAAGGTCACCGTTTCCGTTTCAAGCGATAACGTAAACTTTACCGAGGTTGCGACAACTTCGGTCTCCTACGCTGTCAACCAAAGCGGCGCCTGGACTACTTATTTCCTAAATGCACATACTGCCGAATATACCTTCGGCGAGCGATACGTCAAGTTCTCGATTGCGGCGGGCGAAGGTCACATATGGCTTGATGAGGTAAGCGTTTCCAACGCAGAAGACACCGTTAAAAATGCGGTTTATATCAACGGTATCAACCAAATTATAACGGCGGGCGATTGCCACGTGTTCACTCCCGCATTCGGTGAGATCACCTCTGCCAATGCAAACATCACCTGGACAAAGAATATAGTAATTAAATGGAACAGCACAAAATCGCTTTATGAGGTAAAGGACGTTCTCGGCAACATCGGCTCCGATGCGCTTTCGGTCACTCTCGCAAGCGACGAGCTTCTTATCTCGGCTCACTCCTGGGAGGAGGGCGATAACGCCGTTATCGGAAGTACCGCAAACTATAAGCTTCTCTCTACTCTCGCGGTAGGAGATGAGGTTGCGTTAAGCGGCATCGATACCTCAAAGGCAACGGTTGCCCCCGCGGCATATTTGTCGGTTCCTCAGAAGGAAAGCACAACTCCCGATACCGATCCCGAGCTTAGAAACAATCTCGCAACAGGGAAGAGCTATATCACCTCCGAGATCTACGGCACCGACGGAACCCCGCTTTACCCCGACGAAAACGGCATTACTCTTACCGACGGTAAGGTTGCGGCAAGCGATTGCAAGTTCTCCGATACCGCATTTGTCGGCTTCAACTGCAATTCCGAGGATTATGTTAGCAGCGGCTATTCCTCGATCACGGTCGATCTCGGCGACACCTATTGGGTTAATAAATTCTCGGTAAATACCGCTACGTGTATGAACGCCGATGCCGGCATTTATGCTCCGAGCAAGATATCCGCATACGTTTCTGCCGACGGCGCCGATTGGGTGCTTGCGGGCAGTGCGGTCCCCGCGGATGACTCGAGTGTCGGTATTATCGATACCGTGATAACTCTCGATACCGGCGTTTCGGCAAGATACGTGCAGTTCCGCATCGTTGCGGCTGAGGGCAAGAACTGGATGTTCGTTTCCGAGGTCGAGGTGTTTGAGGGTGATGAGGTTACCGATCCCGATCCCAAGCCCTATTATGTAACAGGCGACGTAAATGCCGACGGCTCGGTCGATTCGGCTGACTACCTGCTTGTAAAGCGCGCGTGCTTCGGCTCCTATACTCTCACCGAGGACGAGACGGTCCGCGCAAACGTTGACGGCTCCGACAAGGTCGATTCGGTTGACTACGTTCTTGTAAAGAGAATCGCGTTCGGATCGTTCTGATCTTAAATAACACAAACAAACGATATGTCTTGTGGATTTACACGGCATATCGTTTTGTTTTTGAAATGTGCACAAAAAAGCCGCACACCGTATATAAAAATCAACCAAAAATGCGTTAACATATTAAAATTTGTTGACACGATTGGACTAAAGAGGTATAATTAATTAATTAGTTTAACTTTGTGGGGGGACAAGCTATGAGTTTTAAAAGAATTATCACTCTTATACTTTCGTCAGCGATGATACTTGCGTGCTTTCCGCTTGCCGTTTTCAACGCATCGGCAATAGCGGGCGCGGGTGCGCCGACCGATATGAACTATTACGTTCTCGGCATCGACGTATCGGAGTGGCAGGGCGACAGCATAGATTATGCAAAGCTCAAGGCATCGGGATGCGAATACGTTATTATCCGCGTCGGCTATGCCACCACTATCGATGAGTGCTTTATCACCAACTATAACAACGCTCGTGCGGCGGGGATGCCTCTGGGCGTATATCTTTACAGCCATGCGCTCACATGGTCGGGCGCGGCCGCCGAGGCGCAGTTCTGTATAGATATTTTCGAGCGGTACGGTATGTATTTCGAGTATCCCATCTACATAGACGTTGAGCGCGAGGACCAGCTTGCTCTTTCGGTTACCGAGACGGTTGCGCTTTGCGAGGGCTGGTGCGAAACGCTTGAGGCAGCGGGCTATTTCCCCGGTGTTTACGCGCTTTTGGACGTTATGAACGATCTTAAAAAGGACGATGATTTTGTAGATAAATACGATCTCTGGGTTCCCAACGTAGGCACTGTGGCTGCAGACGGCAACCATTTTACACATACCAGCAGACCGTATAACGAGGATGGCTACGGAATGTGGCAATATTCCTGGTTCAACCTCACTCCCGATTACGAATATATCTACGACGGAGTTTACAGCTACGGTACGACCAAGACACAGGATCTCGATCTGGACGTTTGCTACAAGGATTATCCGTCTATAATGGCAACCTACGGATACAACAATTGCGGCGCTCCCAATCTCGCGGCGGGCAAGAGCTACACCGCCACCGCCCCCAACAGAGGCGATATATGGGACGATGACGGAGCGCGTCTTACCGACGGCAGAAGGGGCTCGCTCGCAGGCGGCACCGATGCTTATTCGGGCTGGAATACAAAGACGGTTGATATAACCGTTGATCTCGGCACGAATGTGACAGACCACAACACCTACACTCTCTACGCGGGCAAAAATACCGAGTGGGGAATTTCCGAGCCCGCATCGCTTACCGTTTCGGTTTCGGATAACGGCACCGATTTTACCGTTGTGGGCAAGGCGCTTGTTTCGGAGCAGACCGCAAGCTCGAGCACCGATGCATGGGCCACGCACACGCTTACCGTTCAGGCGGATACCTCCGATTACCGTTATGTAAAATTCACCGTTGATGCCGGCTCGAACCACATCTGGATCGATGAGGTCTCGGTCTCGCTGGATGAGGATTATGCGGGCGGAACGGTCATCCCCGACGAGAGCTTGACCTATGAAAAAGCTTACACCGCATCGGGAATATATGCCGATGGCGAGGGCAATATTCCCTATCCCGATGAGGATAATAAATCGCTTACCGACGGTATTTTTGCAAAGAACGATACCAATTACGCCGATCTCGCATTTGTCGGCTTCAATAAGGGCACCGCTTTTTACGAGACCAACGGATACGCATCGATCCTCGTCGATCTCGGCGAGCGCTGTTGGATAGACGAGTTCACGGCGCATCACGGCACCGACTATAATCTGGAATACGGTATTTCCGCCCCCGCGGGCATATCGGTATACGTTTCCGACGACAAGGTCAGCTGGTACAAGGCGGGCGATATGACGGTCAACAATTCCGCCTCCGTCAACTGTGCAAAATCAACCCTTTCGCTTACCGAGAGCGTTGCGGGCAGATATATCGATTACCGATTCACAGGTGAAAAGAATTGGATAATGGTTGCCGAGGTATCGGCTTTTGAGGGTGCCGAAAACCCGAATTTCGATAACACCCCGCACGAGTGCGTGGGTATAGGCGATTGGCAGAGCGATGCCGACAGCCATTGGAAAAACTGCGAATGCGGCGAAAAATGCGATGCTTCGGCACACGATGACGGCGCATGGGAGGTCACAAAGAATGCCGAGCTCGGCGTTGCGGGCGAGGAATCGCTTAAATGCACCGTCTGCGGATATATTATCGACACCCGTGCAACAGAACCGCTTTATTCCGCAGGCGACGTTGACGGCGACGGCGAGATTGCCGCGACCGACTACTTGCTTGTAAAGCGTTATTGCTTTAATTCCTACGAGCTTTCCGAGGATGAGTTCAGGCGCGCCGACTTAAACGCGGATGAGCTTGTCGATTCGGTGGATTATACTCTTATCAAGCGACTTGCTTTTGGCTCGTATGTTGCATAACAAGCGTTAACAAGGAGGATTATTATGAAAAAAACACTTGCCCTGCTGTTGACGGTGATTTTGACCGCAACCGCAATATTGCCACTCGGCCTGACCGCCTCGGCGGTGAACGCAGCGCCTACCGTGCTTCCCGCTATCCGCAGCTGGACAGGCAGCAGCGGAAGCTTTACCCCCACCGCAAGCACTGCGCTTGTTGATCTTGATCAGACAGGTGCGGTCGCAAAGGTTCAGACCTATTTCAAGGACATGCTCGGGCTTGAGCTTGGCATAACGCTTAGCAACGTTTCGGGCAACGCAATAGTTTTCGATCTCGACACCACCTTGCTCTCAACGGTAGGCGAGGAGGGATATACGCTTGAGGCGACGACCAATAAGATAACGATCAAGGCGGCAACCGATACGGGACTTTTGTACGGCGGTATCACCGTTGTGCAGAGCGTAAGCGCCGACGGCAATTTCCCCTGCGGCAGCGCAGTGGACTATCCCGAATATGCGGTAAGATCGGGT